>CAZAFV010000064.1:3342-14747 GCA_964484385.1 uncultured Acidimicrobiales bacterium | reverse complement strand
TCGGCGGGGCGGTCGGTGTGGCTCCATTGTGACCACGAGCCGATGTACACCGCCGGGCGGCCGAGGCCCGCTCGTTCCATGGCCAGGGCATCCATGCAGGCGCTGACGCCTGAGCCGCAGTACACGACGGCGTTGTTCGCGCCGTCTGCTTCCTCCACGCCTTCGTCCGCGTAGCGGGCGCGCAGCGTTGCGGGATCGGCGAAGCGGCCTTCGGGGCCGAGGTTGTCGGTCATCGGCACGTTGACTGCACCGGGGATGTGGCCGGGGCGCGGATCGACCGGCTCGGTCTCGCCGCGGTAACGGTCGCCTCCGCGGGCGTCGATGAGCACGACTTCCGGACGAGTGCCGGCGTCAGCGGCTGCGTCGATATCGACGAACGCCCCGTCCGGCCAGGCTCGTACCGGACACTCGCGGGCGGCTCGCGTGCTCGGCGCCGTCGCGGTGGCGCCCGTCCACGAGCCCAGGCCGCCGTCGAGCAGTGCCGCGTCGTGGCCGAGCACTCGCAGCATCCACACCATCCGGCCGGCGGCAGTGCCGTTCAGGTCGTCGTACGCCACTACCGGGTCGTCGGGGCCGATACCCAGGACCCCCAAGGATGCGGCGAAGCTCTCGGCGGTCGGCAACGGATGGCGGCCATGCGCGGGCGCGCCGTGCGCGGACAGATGCCCGTCGAGGTCCACCCAGATGGCCCCGGCGATGTGGCCATCGAGGTAGGCGTCATAGCCGGACCGGCCGTCGAGATACCAGCGCACGTCGCACAGCACGATGTCGTCGCGGCCAGACAGCTCTGCGGCGCTCACCACAGGCGGCAGCGGAGCCATCATCCCTGACCGAAGATCATCAGCCACTGTGCCGCCATCACACGCTCGGCGCAGGGCACCGCTCTCAACCCTGCCCGAACATCATCAGCCACTGCGCCTCGCTGCGCGGCTTGAAGACGTAGTTCATCTGGCGTGTCTGGCCCATGGTGGCGCTGGGTTCGAACGAGTACCGGTGGCCGGGAAACAGCACAGCCGAATCGGGCACCTTGGCGAGCGTGTCGTGCAGCGACCGGTACATCGCAGCCGGGTCGCTGCCCGGCAGGTCCATCCGTCCGCAGCCGTCCAGGAACAGGGTGTCGCCGGCGACCAGCGCCCCGCCCACCAGGAAGCACTGGCTGCCAGGGGTGTGTCCGGGGGTGTGCAGCAGCTCGATGTCCACCGCACCTACCGACACGACATCGCCGGGAGCGTGCAGCTCCATGTCGCTCATCGAGATGCCGGTGGTCTTGCGCACCAGTTCGGCCTCGGGCGCCTGCAGGTGGATCTTCGTACCCTGGCGTTCGAGCAGCTGGGCGACGCCCTCAATGTTGTAGCCCATCATGTTCCCGCCGATGTGATCGGCATGAAAGTGCGTGGCCAACACCCCGGTGAGCTGCATCTCGTCTTCGGCGAGGATGTCGAGCAGATCGTCGACGGCATACGCCGGGTCCACCACGACCGCCTCGCGGGTCTCCCGGTCGCCGATGAGGTAGGCGAAGTTCACCATCTGGCGGGCGATCGGGTCGCTGGTGGCGAAGTCCTGGCCCGACAGCAGCTGGCGAAAATACAACCGGCTCTCGCCGGGCTGGCGTGCCTGCGGATCGTCGGCAGTGTCGTCACCCATGGCAGCGCACAGTACTCACCAGCTGCGCAGAACGGCACGCCCGCAACGCAGGCGGGTTGGCCCCTCGGGCGCCAGCGCGGCAGTATGCGCCCATGAGCCAAACGCCTGCATCGCTGTCGGACTTCTACCAGATGGACGAAATCCTGTCCGACGAGGAAACGATGATCCGCGACACGGTCGCCACGTTCGTGGCCAAAGAGTGGGACCCGATCGTGGGCGACCACTTCGAGGCAGGCACGTTCCCGATAGAGCTGATCCCGACGATCGCCGACATGGGCCTGCTCGGCATGCACCTCGACGGCTACGGATGCGCCGGCGCTTCAGCCATGGCGTACGGCGTGGCCTGCCGCGAGCTCGAAGCCGGCGACAGCGGGCTGCGCAGCTTCGTGTCGGTGCAGGGGTCGCTGTGCATGTTCCCGATCTGGCGCTACGGCTCCACCGAGCAGAAGGAGCGCTGGCTGCCGCGCATGGCGGCCGGCGAGATCATCGGCTGCTTCGGGCTGACCGAGCCCGACCACGGCTCCGACCCAGCGTCGATGACCACCCGGGCGGTGCGGCGGGGCGACTCGTGGATCCTCGACGGCGCCAAGCGGTGGATCACCAACGCCGGACTGGCCGACTTGGCCATCGTGTGGGCCAACACCGACGACGGCTTCCGGGGCTTCCTGGTGCCGACCGACTCGCCCGGCTTCGAGGCCCGCAAGATCCAGAACAAGCTCTCGCTGCGGGCCTCGGTGACCGGCGAGTTCTACATGGACGACGTCGAAGTGCCCGAGTCGATGCGCCTGCCCGACGCACTCAGCATCGGCGCGCCGCTGAGCTGCCTGTCCGAAGCCCGCTTCGGCATCGCCTTCGGCGCCGTCGGCGTGGCTCGCTGCTGCTACGAGCAGGCGCTCAGCTACCAGCTCGAGCGCCCCCAGTTCGGCAAGCCGCTGGCCGGCTTCCAGATCAGCCAGATCAAGTTCGCCGACATGCTCACCGGCATCACCAACGCCAACCTGCAGGCCATGCGACTGGGCCAGCTCAAGGAGCAGCACCGGTTGCGACCGCATCACATCTCGATGGCCAAGCGGCACAACTGCCGCGTTGCCATCGACACAGCCCGCACCGCCCGGGCGATGATGGGTGCCAACGGCGTCTCCACGGAGTACGCGCCGATGCGCCATGCGGCGAACATGGAATCGGTCATGACCTACGAGGGCACCGAGGAGATCCACGGGCTGATCCTGGGTCAGCAGATCACCAACATCCCCGCCTTCCGCTGACGACCCGCACGGTCGCATGACAGCGAGGCCGCTCGATGGTCCGGGGACCGACACGGAACTGCAATGGCCTTTCCGGAACGATCACGGGACCATGAGCGTCACTCAGGTAGCGCCGCTCGACGAGCGGCCAACCAAGGGAGGGGACGCCATGGGGGTTCCAAGCAAACGCACGCTCAGCAGATCGTCAGGCAGACGGGCACGATGGCTGGCCGGCGTTGCGGCACTCCTGCTGCTGACTTCCGCCTGCGTCGGCAGCGGCGACGACGATTCCGGCGAGTCCTTCACCATGGCTACTGAGGCCGCGTCGTCGGAAGATGCCATGTTCGACGAGGAAATGGCCGATGAAGAGATGGCCGAAGTCCAGATGACCCAGGAAGAAGGACTGGAGACGGGCCGGCGGGCCGCGGGCGCTGACGCCGCGGAGGAAGACATGTCGGACGACTCCGGCACGAGCGCTCTGGCGGCGGGCGCGCCTGCCATGGCAGCCGATCTCGGCCGGGACATCATCCGCACTGCTTGGATCGCGGTCGAAACCGCCGACGTGGCCGCCGCGTCCGACCGGGCAACCTCGATCATCGAAGGACTCGGCGGGTTCACGTTCTCCCAGGACACCCGCACCCAGGGCCGTGCTCACACCACACTGACCTTCAAAATCCGGCCACAACAGTTCAAGACAGCGTTGGATCGGCTGTCGAATGTCGGCGAGCTGGTGGAGCAGACCGTCAGCGCAGAAGACGTCACCGACATTGTCGTGGACCTCAACAGCCGCATCTCGACCGCCGAGATCAGCGTGAACCGTCTGCGCGAGTTCCTGTCGCAGGCCACCGACGTGGAGGGCGTGGCAGAGCTGGAACGGGAACTGGCCAATCGCGAGTCCGACCTGGAACGGCTTCGGGGGCAGCTGCGATCGCTGCGAGACCGGGTGGACCTGGCCACCATCACACTGTCGATCACCGAGTCCGTAGAGGCAGTTCCGCCCACCTCGGTGATCTTCCGGGCCTGGCTGGCCGCGGACGATGAAGACCCCTGCCTCGGCTTCAAGGACGTGCCAGTGGCGCCGGACGGCGAGGTCGGCTTCTGCATCGAACTCGAGAACGACGGCGAGACAGCGCTCACTGAAGTCAGCCTCAGCTCGAACGCGCTGCGTTTCTCCAACGACGACCTGACCGTGGCCGACGGCACGGGCCTGGATCGGATCGAGCCTGGCGAGCGTGCGGTTGCAACGCTGTACGAGACGGTCGAAGACGGACGCATCGCGGGACGTGTGGCGACACGAGGCTTGGAGATCGACGTGCGCCTCAGCGCGGTACCGGTGACCGACAGCGGGGAAGAACTGGCACGGCTCGCTCGAGTCGAGGGTCTCCATCTCTTCGTCATCGAAGACGACACGCCGCCCAGCTTCGGCGATGCGCTGAGCGGCGGCTGGAACGCGCTGATTGCAGTCGGCAACGGCGTGCTGCTCATCATCGGCGCCCTGCTGCCATTCCTGCCGGTGATCCTGATCGCGCTGGCAGTGGCGTGGTGGTGGCTGCGCCGTCGTCGAGCCCGACGAGCTGTGGCGGCACTCGACGCCGACCAGGCCTGATCTTCTTCTGGCTCCTCGGCAATCGCTGGCGGCATCGGACATATTCGGACCTCGATTGGTGATGTCCGTTTATGTCCGACGCGGCCTGCCAGACTCGCCTCATGCAGGTATCAGCCGTGCGGACGACGGGCATCTACTGCCGGGCGGACTGCTCGGCGCAACCGCTGCCGCACAACGTGACGCAGTACTCCAACCCGGTGGCCGCCGAGGCGAACGGATTCCGTCCCTGCCTCCGCTGCCACCCGGAGCGTCGTGCCGGCTCGCTCGCCGATCTGGATGTGCCGCCGCCGGTCGGGGCGGCCCTGCTACGGATCAACGACGGCTTCCTGGATGACCACGACGAAGAGACGCTCGCGGCTCACGTGGGCTACAGCGGCCGCCAACTGAGGCGGCTGTTTGAGCACCATGTCGGAGCGACGCCCACCACCATCGCCCGGTCACGCCGTGCGCACTTCGCCCGCTGCCTGATCGACGACACCGATCTGACCTTCGCCGAGATCGCCCGGGCGGCGGGTTTCGGCGGGCCGCGCCAACTGCACCGGGCCATCACATCGGTGTTCTGCTTTACACCCACCGAGTTGCGCTCGAAGCGGCGGCATGGCGAGCGGCCTCATCTCGACGGCGGTCTCGTGCTCACGGTGCCGTACTTGGCGCCGTTCGACTTCGAGACGTTCATCTCGCACCAGGCCGCTCGCGCCATCCCCGGTGTCGAGGCGGTCAGCGCTGATGCTGGCGGGAGCTCCAGCTACATGCGCAGCTTCAGCGCCTGCGGCCACCCCGGCATCGCCGAACTGGCTGTGCTCCAAAGCGCCCCCTCCGTGGCGGCCGGGCCCGACAACGCCGCCCCAATAGCGGCCGTGCCGAATGGCGCCACCTCTATGGCGGCGGGGCCCAACGGCACCGCCGCTGTGCCTGAGGATGCCGGTGGCGGACGCAATCAGCTGCAGCTGCGGCTGCACCTGCCGACGTACGACTCCATCATCGATGCGGTGAGCCGCTGCCGGGCGATGCTCGGCACCGACGAAGACCCGTCGCCGGCCGACACTGCGCTAGCCGGTGATCCGCTCATCGGTCCCCTGGTGCGGCAGGCGCCCGGGCTGCGGGTGCCGCGATCGTGGGACCGGTTCGAGACCGCCGTCCGCATCGTCGTCAACCAACAGATCTCGCTGACATCGGCCTCCACGATGTGCAGCCGGATCGCGCAGCGCTTCGGCTCGCCGTTCGACGCCCCGTCAGAGTGCTGCATCGACGTCCAGGTGCCCCTGACCCACCTGTTCCCGGGCGCCGCAAGCCTGGCCGATGCCGGACCGGCTGGATTCGCCGGACTCGGCTTCACCCGACGCCGTGTCGACACGATCGTGGGCCTGTCGGAGGCGGTTGCGAGCGGCGAACTCGACTTGAGTGCCGCGGACCCACTCGATGACACCGTGGCTCGGCTCTGCGAACTGCCCGGCATCGGCCCGTGGACCGCGCACCTCATGGCGATGCGCGTCTTCGGCGCAG
Organism: uncultured Acidimicrobiales bacterium; assembly: GCA_964484385.1. Classification (GTDB taxonomy): domain Bacteria; phylum Actinomycetota; class Acidimicrobiia; order Acidimicrobiales; family Poriferisodalaceae; genus Poriferisodalis. The sequence goes on along the minus strand of CAZAFV010000064.1, from coordinate 8,750 downwards.
ACGATGCATTCCCCGCCTCAGACCTCGGTCTGCGCCGGGCCGCCGAGCGCCTGGTGGGTCACCCCGTCACCGCTGGTGAGCTGGAGACACTCGCCGAGCCGTGGCGCCCCTACCGTTCGTGGGCTGCACAGCACCTGTGGCACGCCGCCGGCAAGTCCAGCCCAACGTCGGGTGACAAACCCAGCACAACCGGGAGCAACTCATGAGCACCGATCCTCACTGGCACACCACCATCGACAGTCCCATCGGGCCGTTGGGCCTCGTGGCGACCGACGAGGGACTGCGTGCCGTGTCGTGGCGCGGTGACGAGACGTCCGTCAAGCTGCCCGACGACATGGTCGAAGACCCCGACCATCCGATCCTGCGCCAAGCAGCGCTTCAGCTCAGCGAGTACTTCGACGGCGACCGCACCAGCTTCGACGTGCCGCTCGACCTGCGCGGCACTCCGTTCCAAGAGGCAGCCTGGCGGGCACTCGGTGACATCCCCTACGGCAGCACCCGCAGCTACGGCGAGCAGGCCGCGCTCGTCGGCAGGCCCAAGGCTGTGCGAGCCATCGGCCAGGCCAACGGCCGCAACCCGGTGCCGATCGTGCTCCCCTGCCACCGGGTCATCGGCGCCGACGGCTCGCTCACCGGATTCGGCGGCGGACTCGACCTCAAGACCCAGCTGCTCCAGCACGAAGGCGCGCTGTAGCCACCGCATGCACGGTCGCACAGGGGCCGAAGGCGGACAGCTCTGATCATGACGAACACCCAGCTCGTCACCGACATCCGCCGCGCGCTCGCCGACCATGCCGACCCCGACAAGGCCGAGGGCATGCGCGCCTACATGAAATCGGAGATGCCCTATCGCGGCGTGCAGAAACCGGCCCGCCGCAAGCTGCTCAGCGCACTCCTGCGCACTCACCCCTTCGACGACAAGACGATCTGGCAGAACACGATCTTCGAGCTCTGGCGCAACGCCGAGTTCCGGGAGGAGCGCTACATCGCGCTCGACATCGCGGGCGCGCCCAAGTGCCGGCCCTTCCGCACGCTCGACACGCTGCCGATGTTCGAAGAGTTCGTCGTGACCGGCGCCTGGTGGGACTACGTCGACGACGTCGCCACGCACCGCTTGCGCGAGCTTCTCGAGATCTACCCCGATGACATGTCCGGCCACATGCGCTCATGGAGCGGCGACAGCGACATGTGGAAGCGCAGGTCGTCGATCATCTGCCAGATCAACAGAAAAGACGAGACCGATCTCGACCTGCTCTTCGAGTGCATCGAGCCCAACCTGTCCCACGCAGATTTCTTCATCCGCAAAGGCATCGGGTGGGCGTTGCGCTCACTCGCGTGGACTGATCTGCCGACCGTCGAGAACTATGTGGCCCGCAACCGCGACCGCATGAGCACACTCTCTGCTCGCGAGGCCCTCAAGAACGCCGACAAGATCCGGCGCACGTCGTGAACCACCGCCGGCGCTGCCCCTGCCGGTGCAGTGCGCGAGGAGGGACTTGAACCCTCACACCCTTGCGGGCACAGGCACCTGAAGCCTGCGCGTCTGCCAATTCCGCCACTCGCGCGTGGGGCGAACAGACTAGCCCGCGAACCCCCGCTCCTACACTGGCCCATCGTGGGTGGCGCCAGCCTGGTCGGCAGCGACGAACAGTGCCACGAGTTGGGCTCTTCGACGGTCATCGGGCGGCGTGACGACTGCGACATCGTGCTCAACGGGCCGAAGGTTTCACGGCGGCACGCGCAGATCAGCTCCAGCGCGGACGGACTGTTGCTGGTGGACCTCGCCAGCGTGAACGGCACGCTGCTGAACGGGATCCAGATCACCAGCGAACGCCTGGCACACGGCGATGTCGTCACCATCGGCACCCACGAGCTGCGGCTGGAGCTGGACTGATGTCCGAGCAGTTAGTGCGGCTGCTCGCGCTGTGCGTGCTCGTGCTGCTGTACCTGTTCTTCTTCCGCGTGATGCGCGCCGTGTGGGCCGGTGTCGCCGCACCTCGCAATCACCTCGGCTGGAGGTCGTTGCGCACGCTGCGAGGCAACGGGGCCGCCAACGGCAACACTGCTCCGCAGCCAATTGCGCTCGTCGTCCGCTCGCCGCTGAGCGCCCAGGGAGAGCGACACCTGCTAGCTGATGCGCTGACCATCGGGCGCGGTCCCGAGTGCGATGTGATCATCGACGACAGCTACTCGTCACAGGCTCATGCCCGTCTCTACCGCGACGGCAGCCAGCACCTGCTGGAGGATCTGGGCTCGACGAACGGCACATACCTGAATCGCCAGAAGGTCGACAACGCAACGGCCGTACGTGTCGGCGATTTCGTGCAGGTCGGCTCCACCGTGTTCGAGGTGGGCACATGACGGGCGCGCACGGTGCCGCTGCACCGCGTAGCCGCGAGACTGGACCGTCATGACCGCGCCCGCCCGCCAGATGCGCATTCGCTGGGGCGGAGCGTCGGACCGGGGCCTGCGCCGCGCCGAGAACCAGGACGCCATGTACGCGGACATCGGCCTGTTCGTGGTGGCCGACGGCATGGGCGGCCACCTCGGCGGCAGCGTGGCCTCGAGTCTCGCGGTGAAGACCGTCGCTGCGAACTCCCCCTCGACACCGGCCGAGCTGCTGGCGGCGGTTCGCCATGCCAACCAGGTGGTGCATCACCGGTCGACCGCCCATGCGGACCTGTCAGGCATGGGCACCACGCTGTGTGCCATCGCCGTGGTGCAGCAAGACGACAACCGAGTGTGGTGCCTGGCCAACGTCGGCGATTCCCGTGTCTACCGCTACCAAGGAGGCGAGCTCACCCAGCTCACGATCGACCACAACTTCGTGGCCGAGATGATCCGGGCCGGCGACCTCACCGTCGAGCAGGCCGCCGACCATCCCCGGCGCAACACGCTGACTCGGGCCATCGGCGTGGAGCCGGATGTCGTGGTCGACGATTGGATCCTCGAGCTCACCGGCAACGATCGATTCCTGCTCTGCACCGACGGCGTCACCAACGAGTTGGACGAGTCCGACATCTCCGAGCTGCTCGACATCGATGAGCATCCCTCAGACGTCGCACGCGCCCTCGTCCGGCAGGCCAATGACCGCGGGGGGCGCGACAACTCCACAGCTCTGGTGGTCGACGTCGACATCGAAGGGGTCGCACACGAGTCGACCCCGACGCAAGCCGACGGGCCGCAGCCCGACGGCAGCACCCAGCGAACGCCGAGACGGCGCAGCTGGCGGCGTTCGCGCTCACGCTGAGGCCTCCGCTGCGCGTCCGACGCCGAACCGAGGCAGCGCTCGCCGCAATGGCCGGCGTGGTGATCTGCACGACGTTTGCTGTCACCGCGCTCGGTGTGGAGCAGAACTCGTTCTGGCGCGGCGCAGGCAGGACCGACGGCACCGAGTCGCTGTGGGGTACTGCCGGTTGGCTGGCAGCCGTCGTGGCCGGCGGTGCTGCTGCTCGCGTCGCCATCAAGCGATGGGCACCGAACAGCAACGAGATCCTCTTCGGGATCATCGGGTTGCTCATGGGCGTCGGCTGGGTCTTCGTCGCGCGGGTCGATGCCTCGTTGGCATCCGAGCAAGCAGTCGCCGTGCTGGCGGGGTTTGCCGCCATCGCCGGAACCCTGGTCGCCGCCCGGCAGCTCGGCTGGCTCTTGAGTCGACCTGGCGTGTGCGGCCTCGTCGCTGCCGCCCTGCTTGCCGCGGGGAGCTTCTCCAGTGGGCCCGATCTTTCAGCCGGCGCGTACGAGCCGCCTCGACAGTGGCTGAATCTCGGGTCGCTGCTGAGCGTCCAGCCCTACGACCTCGCCAAAATCGTCGTGGCCATCGCTGCCTGCGGACTCACGGCGACCGCCCCGCGCTGGCTCGGACCGCGCTTCATTCCACATCGCCATGCCGCAGGTGCAAGCGCCGCGGCGGTCGGCGCGTGGGCGCTGCTCATCATCGGCGCCGACCTCGCCTCGTCGGTGATCGTGTTCGCGGCGGCTTGGCTGCCGCTGTGGCTCGACGGAGACGATCTCGTCGGCAGTGACGTGCCGACCGTTCCCCGGTCAACGCGTGCGAGGGCACTCAGCGGGGTCATCATCACCTACGCCGTCGGCGTCGCGATGCTCGCCACCGTGTACGACCGGCTGTCCGCACAAGTGCATTACTGGCTGAACCCCTGGACCGCAGCCGACGGCGCGACTGTGGTCGATGCGGCCTTCGCGATCAGCGCCGGCGGCATCAGCGGGGTGGGCCCCGGTCTCGGCGCGCCGCAGCACCTGCACGAACCGCACAGCGACTTCATCTTTGCCGTCATTGCCGAAGAGCTCGGCATCCTGGCCGGCGCAGCGCTGCTCGTCGCGTTCACACTGCTGGTCGGCGTCGGCGCGGGCATCGCACAGCGGGCGCTGGGAACCCGTCGGCTGCTGGCAGCGGCCGCAACATCAGTCATCGGGCTGCAGGCACTGCTCACCATTGCCGGTGTGCTGCGGTTGCTGCCCCACACCGTCGGAGCACTGCCGTTCGTGGCCTACGGGCAGTTGGCGATGATCGGCAACGGCATTGCCGCCGGGCTGTTGCTCGCCATCTCCAACGCCAGCGATGCCTCACGAGTTGAGTCTCAGCAACTGTCGCAGGGCGCTCCGTGAGGGGGCGCATCATCCGGTTGACCGTCGCGCTTGCCGCCGGCTTCGCGGTCCTGCTGGTGCAGCTCACCAATCTGGGCTTCGTCTCCGCCGAAGGTCTCCGCAATCACGAACTCAACAGGCGTGCTGCGACGGCGGCCGTCGGCAACCCACGCGGTGCGATCATCAGCGCTGACGGCGAGGTCCTCGCGCTCCCCATCGGTCACGACGACACCGGTCAGCGGCTGCTGCGTGCGTACCCGCACGGCCCGCTGTATGCGCACACCGTGGGCTACCTGGGGCTCGCGGCCGGAGCCAGCGGTATCGAGCGCAGCTACGACAGCGTGCTGTCCGGCACAGCGACTGGCATTGCTGTGCAGGAGCTGGCCGACCTGTTCGCCGACAGCGGTCGAGTGGGTGATGTTGTCCTGACCCTGAATCACGGCGTGCAGCTCACCGCGCGTGCCGCACTGGGCGATCGTGATGGCGCTGTCGTCGTCATCGACCCGGCGACTGGTGCTGTCATCGCAATGTGGTCGCGCCCCAGCTTTGATCCCGAAGCGCTGGTGTCACCGGCGCCCGGTGCCGTTCAAGCCGGTGCTCGGCTTCCAGTGGCACGCGCCTACCAGCGCCACTACGCACTGACCGCCGACCAATCGCTCAGCACGGCAGGTGCCGAGTTTCTGGAGGGTGCGCGCCGGAAGCCGGGTTCGACCGGCATCGATCTGCCCAGCGAGCCGGGCGAGGCCGAACCGGACGGCAGCGGCAGCGGCGATGAGGCACCGGTGCGGTTGACGCCGCTGCAG
>CAZAFV010000064.1:0-3332 GCA_964484385.1 uncultured Acidimicrobiales bacterium | reverse complement strand
TTTCGTTCGCGTTGGTGTTTGGGGCCCGCCCCGCCGGGGTGGGGGGGGGGGCCCGCCCCCCCCCCCCCCCACGACGGGCTGCGGATGCGCCCCCACGTCGTGCGCCGCGTCGACAGCCGCTCGACCGAAGGTGAACCGTCAACCTCCGATGCGTCGGTCGAGACCGCTCCACGCGATGCCGGACGCCTCTTCGAGGCAGCCAGCACAACCGGACTGCTGGCTCGCATGACCGCAGCGGCGCAGCAGGCCGCGATCAGCCTCGCCCCCACGGAGGGTGCCGAGCTTCCCGCAGCAATCGCGGCCGGCTGGCTGGGCGATCCGTCCGACACCGGCACCCGAACCGGAAGCTGGGCCGTGCTGCTGGCTCCGGCAGATGCGCCCACCGTCGCCGTGGCGGTGCTGATCGAGCCCGACGCCACCCTTGACATCGGCAATGGACAGGGCGGCGGTACCTTGGCAACGATGATCGCTGCGACCGCAGCGGAAACCGCCCTTGCGCTGCGGGCAGTCCCCGGTTCCGACTTCCCGTAGCCCGAACACTTCGCAGTCACCCCGCCGGTCCGACGGCCCGATCTGGCAGCAATTGCCCCTCGCTCATGGCAGACACCGACAACCCAATCTTCGGCGGTCGCTACGAGCTGTTCAGCCGCATCGCGCGGGGCGGAATGTCCGAGGTATTCCTGGGTCGCGACCGCCTGCTCGACCGGCCCGTCGCCGTCAAGGTCCTGTTCCCCGAGTTCGCGACCGATTCGTCATTCGTCGAGCGGTTCAGGCGTGAGGCTCAAGCTGCGGCGAACCTGAGCCAGTCGAACGTGGTCGGCGTGTACGACTGGGGTAACCACGAAGGCACCTACTACATCGTGATGGAGTACGTCGAGGGCCGAAGCCTCGCGGAGGTGATCCGCAGCGACGGCCCGCTGCATCCCGACCGGGCTGCAGACATTGCCATCGACATTGCCGCTGCGCTCGCGTTCGCTCACAGCAATGGCGTGGTGCACCGCGACATCAAGCCGGGCAACGTCATGATCACCCAGTCCGGCCAGGTCAAGGTGGCCGACTTCGGCATCGCACGAGCGCTCGGCGGCGAGACCGACGACCTGACACGCACCGGATCTGTCATGGGCACAGCTACATACCTGTCGCCCGAACAGGCGCAGGGGCTGGAAGCGGACCCTCGCAGCGATGTGTACTCGCTGTCCGTCGTGCTCTACGAGGTATTGACCGCGGGGCCGCCGTTCACCGGGGACAGTCCCGTCGCCATCGCCTACAAGCACGTCCAGGAAGCACCGGTGCCGCCGTCGCGCTACAACGCCGATGTTCCCCACGAACTCGAGGCCATCTGCCTGCGCGGGCTCGCCAAGGACCCGGCCGCTCGCTACGGCTCGGCTGCAGAGCTGCGCAACGATCTGCTGCGGTTCCGGGCGGGGCAGCCGACCCATGCCGCAGCAACCGATGTCACCGCGTACTTCCCGGCAGTGACAGCCGCCGCTGCCGAGGCCGCAGCGCACGTGCCCGCCGCCGAGCAAGCCGCGGCGCCTTCGCAGTCAGCGCCGCCCGCGTACCAACAACCTCCGCCGGCACCGCCCTACGGCGGCCATGGGGGCGGCGCAGGCGACTACGGCGGGCCGCAGTACCCGCCGCAGTACCCGCAAGGTCCGCCGCCTGGCGCCGTCGAGCCTCCGGACCGCACGCCGATGTGGATCACGCTGCTGGTCATCTTGCTGCTGGTGATTGCAGGGCTGGTGTTCCTGCTGGTCAACGACCGAGGTGAACCGGGCGTGGTGACCGAGCCCGAGAGCACCTCCGATGTGCGGCTGCGGGTGCCCAGCGTGGTGGGCCTGCATTTCACCGAAGCCGAACGCGAGCTCGCCGATGTCGGCTTCGAGCACGTCAGCATCGAATTCTCCGAACGCGACGACGTCGACGAGAACGTCGTGTTCCAGCAGAATCCCCGTGCCGGGCTGCTGCTCGCAGAACCGAACGACCCCGACAATCCGATCACCCTGTTCGCGGCCGCGCCGCGCACCCTGATCCTGCTGCCCAACGTGGTCGGGCGGACCTACGAAGAGGCAGAGGCGATGCTCGTCGCCGCAGGCTTCAGCGTGGAACGCATCGACGTGCGCAACGACAACTTGGCAATCGGATTGGTGACCGAGCAGAGCATCCCGAGCACCGAGCAGCGTCCAGCAGGCACGATCGTGACGCTGACGGTCTCCGCCGGCCGTGGCGAAGTCGAGGTGCCGCGCTTGGCCGGTCAGACGATCGACGACGCCAGGGTCACGCTGGCGCGCCTCGGGCTCGTCGACCGGGTGGAGCGCGAGTTCTCCACCGAATTCAGCGTGGGAACGGTAATCCGCAGCAGTCCCGACGCCGCCGAGCCGGTGGAGCGGGGCAGCGTCATCACGCTGGTTGTGTCTGACGGTCCAGAAGAGCTGGTGGTGCCGTCACTGGAAGACTTCGGCACCACGCTCGCCGACCGCATCGAAGCCCAGCTGCTGGCGCTCGGTTTCACCGTGAAGCGCACAGCGCGTGAGGTCTCCAATCTCGACGTCAACACGAACGTCGTCCGCGACATCAGCCCCGAGCCCGGAACGGTGCTCATCGCCGGATCCGAAGTGGTCCTCCACATGTACAAACCGCCGGAGGTGCTGGCCATCCCGAGCCTGCAGGCATTGGAGACATTCGATCCCGACGGTGTCGAAGCGGCGTTGACGGAGCTGGGCCTCACGGTGGAGCGGCGCACGCAATCGGTAGCCGAGGGTGATCCCGCCGACGGGCAGGTCATCTCCCTGGATCCGCCGCCAGGCACCGACATCAGGATCAACTACGACACCGTCACCATCGTCATCGGCGAAGCCACCCCAGCAGAAGCCAACGGCGAAGAAGCCAACGGCAACGGTTAGGTTGACCCGTCATGGCACGGCCCCGCAAGACCAGCCGCATCACGCCCAAAGGCACCCGACCGCAGAACGCGCCAGCCCAGCAGCACAGCACCGGCAGCGACGCCCCCCAGAGCGCTTCATGGTTCGGCTGGCTGATCGTGGCGCTGCTCGGAGTCGGCACGGCGGTGATCGTGGCGAACTACATGAGCTGGCTGCCGGGCAGTCCGGCGAGCGCATGGATTGCGGTCGGCTTGGGCATCGTGTTGGTGGGCATCCTGCTGGCCACTCGCTGGAGATAGGTCTTGCGAATCACACGAATGTGACTTTCCCCAGCTTGTGGACAACCTGTGGGAACCGGCGGCTCGCGGCGGAGGCGGCAGGACCCTCACCGGCAGCGCTGTTACTCGTCGGCGTTGGCTATGAGATCCATGTCTTCGCTGCAGCAGCGAA
>CAZAFV010000063.1:0-14888 GCA_964484385.1 uncultured Acidimicrobiales bacterium | reverse complement strand
CCACATCCGATGAACACCATCACGGCCGGTTACACAAAAAACCGGACAGTCCCACCACGGGCATTGGTGGATGCAGCGGCAACACCTTGGCCAGGCGGGTCGGTGTTGCGGGGTTCGGGTGGCTGAAGTCGGGGTCGGCCGTCGGGAGGGGTGTGGATCTTGCGGCCGTGGGTGTGGAGATCACGGTGGCACGGCCTGCACATCGAGGCGAGGTTCGGAACTTCGGTGAGGCCGTCGTTCTCGTAGTAGGTGATGTGGTGGGCTTGGGTGTGCTCGGAGGTGAGTTTGCAGCCGATGCAGCCGCCGTCGCGCACCGCAAGGACGAGGCGCTGGGCGTCGTTGGCGTTGCGTGTGCGTCCCAACGCGAGTTCTGACCAGTCGGCGCTGAACATAGCGGGCAGCACCTTGGCGTCGACGGCGAGCTCCACGAGCATCTGCGCTGACAGGGGAGTGCCGTCGTCGAGGCGGGGGTTGGCGAGCCGATCGCTTGTGACGTCGTAGTCGGCAACGATGATGAGGTTGTTCTTGGCGTGGCGCGTCGAGGCGGTGCCGGCGACCAGCTCGCTGAGCGCATCGGCCAGCAGTTGGCGACGCGTCGGCATCGGACTGTCGCTGTCGGCCTCGCCGTTGCGCCCGTGCCCGTCGGTTGGGCCGGAATGGGTGGAATCGGCGCTGCCGGCATCGCGTTCGGCGCGTCGGCGCAGCGACCGGAGCTGGGCTTCGAGCGCAGTGCTGAGTTCGCGCCCGGTGAGGAAGTCGAACTTGCCGTGCAGATGCCACATGCCGTCGTCGCCCACCCGCAGCGAGGCCGAGCGTTCATGACGCTGCAACGCCAGCTCGGCGTCGATAGGGCTCAGATTCTCGGCGGCGGTCTCGGCTGCGAGGTCGGCTTCGACCTGCAGGCTGCGGTAGGCAAGCGGGTGCCGGGCGATCGTGTCGGACGGATACACGCGGGCAAGCTCCAGGAAATCGTCTTCGCTGCGGCGGTGCTTCTTGGGCGCCTCGCGGGCGATCACCCTCGCGTGGGACATGTGAATCTCGCCGGCCTGCATCGCCTCGAGCGTGTCGGTGAAGCCCTCCGACACCAGGCTCTCGGCCAGGCGGGCCTCGGAGCGGGCCTGCGCGCAGTTCATGCGCGTCTGATCGCGCAGGATGTACGCGGCGGATTGCGCACCGTTGCGTGACGCCAGCTCACCCACCGCCGCGAGGTAACGGCCCTCGATGCGGGCACGCTCAGCTGCCAACCCGACCACCAGCTCCTTGAGCTCGCCGCCGCTCAGCTCCCCCAGGTCGACACTGCAATCGGCCGTGCCGCCGCCGGCCGGAACCGCCGCCTCGCCGTGCCAGGTCGACCGTTCACCGGCCCACACTGCCGCCTCATGGGGCCATACCGATCCTGCGATGGGCCATGCTGACGCCCGGCTGCCGTTGGCGACGACTGCGTCTGCGTAGCCGGGGGCGAGTTCTCGCACGACGTCGCCGAACATGAAGAGAGCATACACTCGTATGCACACAAACACAAACATTCGCGCGCACCAATTTCAGGGAATCTCCTAGCGCGCACCACGAGTTGTGAGTGCGTTGACGCCCAATCGGGCTTCGCCTGGGTGCCCTCGTTAAGGGCCAGACCCGGTTACTTGGGAAGGAAGCCCATTGCTTCTTTGGCGCGGGCCAAGGTGCCGCACGCCACGGCCTCGGCCTTGTCGGCGCCGGCGGCGATGATGCGGGCGAGCTCGGCGGGATCTGCGTCGAGTTCAGCCTTCTTCGCGGCAATGGGCTCGAGCATGGCGATGACCGCGTCCGCGGTGTCGGTCTTGAGAGCCCCGTACTGGCTGTAGCCCGCTGCGCTCTCAGCAGGGCTGCGGCCCGTTGCAGCACCCAGGATCGACAGCAGGTTCGACACACCCGGTTTCGCCTCGGGGTCGTAACGAACCTCAGACTCGGAGTCGGTCACTGCGCGGGCGAACTTGCGTGCAACGTCGGCATGATCATCGAAGATGCCGATCGAGCCTTGGGGGCTCTCGGCCGACTTGGACATCTTCGACGTGGGGTTCTGCAGGTCCATGACGCGGGCGCCGACCGTAGGGATGGCAGCCTCCGGGATGACGAACGTGTCGCCGTAACGGGAGTTGAACCGTTGCGCCACATCACGTGTCAGCTCGAGGTGCTGGCGCTGGTCGTCGCCGACCGGCACTCGATCGGCGTCGTAGATCAAGATGTCGGCTGCCATCAATGCCGGATACGTGAAGAGGCCGGCCGAGACGTGGTCGCCGCCCATCTCGCCTCCCTCCGAACGTGCCGACTTGTCCTTGAACTGGGTCATGCGGCGCAGCTCGCCGAGCGACACCGTGCACTCCAGCAGCCAGGACAGCTCCGTGTGCTGGGGCACGTGGCTCTGCACGAACAGCGTGCAGACCTCGGGATCGAGGCCGACCGAGATCAATGTGGCCATCGTTCCCAAGGTGGCCTCGCGCAGCAGGGCCGGGTCCTGCTGGACGGTGACCGCATGCAGGTCGACGGCGCAGTAGAAGGCGTCGGCATCGTGCTGGTCGATCGCCCACTGCCGCAGCGCCCCGAGATAGTTGCCGAGGTGTACGTCGCCGGTGGGCTGGATGCCCGAGAGCACTCGTGTCATGGCGCCTGACGGTACCGGAACGGTGTCCGCGAGAGCCCTGCAAATATCCCGGGCCGCACAGGAATGCCGCGGTACCTTCGGGCCGCGTGGCCCACGAGGTTCGCACGGAGGCCTTCGCGGGCCCGCTCGACGTGCTGGTGAAGCTGGTCGTCTCCCAGGAGGTGGACATCTGGGACGTGTCGTTGACGCGCCTGGTCGACGACTTCGTTGCCGTCATGGCTGCTGTGGATGTGAGCCACGCTGCTTCCGAAGGCAGGATCGACATTGACGCTGCCAGCGAATTCGCGCTGCTGGCAGCGACGTTGATCGAGCTGAAATCCCGCCGGCTGCTGCCGGCCCCGCCGGTCGAACTGGATCTGGAGGAGGAACTGGCGGCCTACGGCCTGCGCGATGCCGCACTGGCACGTCTGGTCGAGGGGCGCACGTTCGGCGCAGCCGCAAGGCTGCTTCGTGAGCGCTGGGACGCCGCGGCACTGCAATGGCCCCGCACCGCGGGTCCCCCCGAGCGCTTCTTGGTCTTTGCGCCGGATCTGCTCGCGGGAGCATCTCGAGATGACTTGGCCGCGGCGATGGAACGGGCGCTTGCGCCGCGGCCCGTGCCGCGGGTCGACGTCAGTCACCTGAGGGCCGCCGGCATCACGGTGGACGAGGCGGCGGCGAAGATCGTCGAGCAGCTCGCATCGGCGGGCCCAGCGACCTTCCGGGAGCTCACCTGCGACATCACCGAGCGCATCGTGGTGGTCGTGTACTTCTTGGCGGTGCTCGAGCTGTTCGGATCGGGCCTTGTCGAGCTGACCCAGGCCGAACGCTTCGGCGACATCGGTGTGGAGCGGATCGGCGACGGGGCAGCCCTGCCGGCGGCGGCCGGCGGTTACGGGGAAGACGCTGCGTGAGCGGTACCGCGCGCGGCCTGAGACTGGTCAGCGATGAGGGCCGCACGGTCGCTGAACCGCTTGAAGCGCCGCAGGACACGCCCGCTGCACCCCCGACTCGCCCGCCGGCCCATCCGTCGATTCGCGCCGACGGCGGCACCGTCAACGGCGCATCGGAGACGGCGAATGGCCTCGCTGACTTCGCAGCGGAAGCTGGCGCCGACGAACAAGGGCTCGGCGCGTCGCGATCGGTCGATGATCATGAGCTGTACGCGGCCGTCGAGGCGGTGCTGATGGTGGCGACCGAGCCGGTGCCGGTCGATGTGCTGGCCATAGTCACTGGCGCACCCACGGCAACCGTCGCGACGATCTGCAACGAGCTCGCCCGGGAGTACGCGAGAGCCGATCGGGGCTTCGCTCTCATGCAGGTGGCTGGCGGCTATCAACTTCAGACAGCCGCAGCGGTCGCGGAATACGTGGAGCGCTTCGTGGGGAGTCGCCGGTCAGCCCGCCTGTCCGCAGCGGCGATGGAAACCTTGGCGGTGGTCGCGTACAAGCAGCCGATCTCGCGTGCTCAGATCAGCGCCATCCGGGGCGTCAATGCCGACGGCGTCGTCCGCACGCTTGCAGATCAGGGCTACATCGCCGAGGTCGCACGCGATCCGGGCCCGGGCAATGCCGCTCTGCTCGGAACGACGGCAACCTTCCTCGAACGGCTGAGCCTCGACAGCCTCGACGACCTGCCGTCGTTGGCGGAGCTGCGCGTGGACCCTGAGGCGGTGGAAGCCATGGACCGCCTCGCAGTGCCCCAGCACGGCTAGCCGTCGTGACACCCGCGGGCGCGCCGGACCACGGCGACGCAGCCTCGCCCGACGGCCCGAAAGACAGCGCTGAGCGGCTGCACAAGGTCATGGCTCGTGCCGGCGTTGCCAGCCGCCGCAAGTGTGAGGATCTGATCGCCGCAGGACGCGTCACGGTCAACGGCACGGTTGCCCGGGTCGGGGACCGTGCGAACCCGGCAGATCGGATCGAGGTCGACGGTGCCGTCGTCACTTGGGATGCAGCGATGGTCCACTACCTGGTGAACAAACCGCGCGGCGTGCTCAGTGCGGCATCGGACAACCGGGGCAGGCGCTGCGTGACCGATCTGGTGCCCACAGCAGTGCGCGTCTACCCGGTCGGTCGGCTCGACGCCGACTCGGAGGGACTGATCATCGTGACCAACGACGGCGAGCTGACGCACCGGCTGACGCATCCGTCGTGGGGAGTCCCCAAGGAGTATCTCGCTCACGTGGATGGGGTGCCCGCGCGCGGGGCGCTCGCGCAGCTGCGTGCCGGTGTCGAGCTGGACGATGGGCCCACTGCACCTGCCGTGGTGTCGATGCCCCAGCCGTCGATGCTGCGTATCGCCGTACACGAAGGCCGCAACCGCCAGATCCGGCGGATGTGCGACGCAGTGGGGCATCCGGTCGTACGGCTGGTGCGCACCCGCATCGGCCCGCTGACCGATCCCACGTTGCGGCCCGGTGAGCACCGGCAGCTCACTGCAGACGAAGTCCGTGCGCTGCACCGCGCCGCCACCGACTCGAGCCGTTCGACACAGACGCGATAGCTGCGGAAGCGGCAGGAGACTCTGCGACGTTGTGACCGGCTGGATCGCTGGAGCAGAGGGTTCTGCCGCCTCCGAGGTGAGCGCGGCCGCCGGCGCAGCAGTGCGCTGCGTTGCGGCCGGCGAGGGGTGCTGTTCGGCGTACTCGCTGTGTCACAGGCAGCGACCACAATGGGAGTGATGCGCGGATGAGCTTGGGCATGCCCGACCCGAACCGTTGCCAGCACGTGGGAGCACGCAGATGAGCCTCGCTGAGACGTACCGGCTGTCGGGGCGCTACACCGACGACAGCGGCACCACGTTCATGACCGGGCTGCAAGCCCTCGCTCGCCTGCCTATCGAACAGCTGCGGGCCGACCGGCGCGCGGGCCTGCGAACTGCGGCGTTCGTGTCGGGCTATCCGGGCTCGCCCCTCGGTGGCTACGACGCCGCAGTCGAAGCTGCCCGCAGCGCCACGGATCTGCCGATCGTCCATTCATCGGCTGTCAACGAAGATCAAGCCGCGACGGCCGTCATGGGCAGCCAGCTGGCCACGACCCGCCCCGATGCGACCTACGACGGCGTCGTCGGGTTGTGGTACGGCAAGGCGCCCGGTGTCGACCGCGCGACTGATGCGCTGCGCCATGCGGTCTTCGCCGGTACCGATCCTCGCGGTGGCGCAGTGGCCATTGCGGGCGACGACCCCGCTGCCAAGAGTTCCACGATCCCGTCGAGCTCGGCTGGCTCGATGGCCGACCTGCACATCCCGGTGCTCTACCCGGGCACGCCCGCCGAGGCGCTCGATCTCGGTCGCCATGCCATCGCCATGTCCCGGACGACGGGGCTGTGGACGGGCCTCAAGATCGTGGCCGATGTGGCGGACGGCGCTGCGACGGTCCTGCTGGATCCTGACCGGTTCGATCCGGTCATCCCGCTCGTCGACGGCGAACCGTACCGCCACCGGCCCGACGGCTACCTCCTCACGCCCCACACGGTCGACATCGAGCGCGAGATCGTCGAAGTCCGCTACGAGCTCGCCATCGCGTACGCCGCAGCTAACCGCTTGAACGACGCCACTATCGATCCGCCGGACGCCTGGATTGCGATCGTGGCCTCAGGCATCACCTACCGCGAGGTTCGCGAGGCACTGCGGCGGCTGGGCCTCGGCAGCGATGAATCGGTCCGGGACGCAGGTGTCCGGCTCGTGCGGATGGGCATGCCGATCCCGTTCAGCCCCGATCGGGCCCGGCACTTCGCCCGCGGGGTCACGGAGATCTTCGTGATCGAAGAGAAGAGTCCCAATATCGAGTCGTTGCTCAAAGACGCCCTCTACAACCAATCGCACCATCCCCGCATCGTCGGCAAGACCGATGAGCGCGATCAGATTCTGCTCAGCTCGTACGGAGCGCTGACAGCCGATGAGCTGATTGAGCCGCTGCGCGGAAGGTTGGAGGCTCGCATTGGTGACCGGCTGGCGCAGCGCCAGCCGGAGCGCGTGCGCATCGAAGTGGCACTGGCTCCCGGGCAGAGCCGCTCGCCGTACTTCTGCTCGGGTTGTCCGCACAACCGGTCCACCGAGGTACCCGACGGCGCTGTCGTGGGCGCCGGGATCGGCTGTCACACGATGGCGCTGTTCATGGATCCGGAGCGGGTCGGCGACATCGTGAGCCTGACGTGCATGGGTCAGGAGGGCACGCAGTGGATCGGCATGTCGCCCTTCGTCGAGACACGGCACATCTTCCAGAACCTGGGAGACGGCACCTATTTTCACAGCGGCCAGCTGGCGATTGCCGGCGCAGTGGCCTCCGGCACCAATATCACCTACAAGCTGCTGTGGAACCGGGCTGTCGCGATGACAGGTGGGCAGGATCCCGCTGGGCAGCTGGAGGTGCCCGACGTTGCCGCCGGGCTGCTGGCGGGAGGTGTGGCCAGGGTGCTCATCACCACGGACGATCCCGCTGGCTATCGCGGCCGCGCGGTGCCTGCCGGTGTCGAGGTGTGGCATCGCGACCGTTTGACCGAGGCCCAGGAGCTGCTCGCCGGCATCGACGGCGTCACGGTGCTGATCCACGATCAGCAGTGCGCGGCCGAGGCGCGACGGGCCCGCAAGCGCGGTACACAGTCCACGCCGCCCAAGCGAGTGTTGATCAACGAGCGAATCTGTGAAGGCTGCGGCGACTGCGGCGCCAAGAGCAACTGCCTGTCGGTACAGCCCGTTGACACCTTCTTCGGGCGCAAGACCCGCATCGATCAGACGTCGTGCAACCTCGACTACTCGTGTCTCGACGGTGATTGCCCGTCGTTTATGACGGTGACGGAGCCGGGACCATTCCGCACTGCGGTGCGCGAGATGCTGGCACCGTTGCAGCGCAAGCAACCGGTAGGCGGCAGCGATGGCTCCGGCGACGGCACTCGACCCGAACCGCCCGATGAGCTGCCCGATCCGGTGCCGCTCGTCGGTCCCGATGAGGTATCGGTGCGCATGTGCGGGATCGGCGGCACCGGCGTGGTGACGGTCAACCAGGTGCTTGGCACGGCGGCGATGTTCGACGGCTTCGAGGTGCGAGGTCTCGACCAGATCGGGCTGTCGCAGAAGGCGGGTACGGTGGTGGGCGATCTGCGGCTGAAGCGGATCGGCGGACCGGCCACGGCGCGCCTCGGCAGCGGCCAAGCCGATGTGATCGTGGCCTTCGATCTGCTCGTAGCGGCATCGGCAGCGGGACTCGATGTCGCCGACCCGACCCGGACGATGGTTGTCGGTTCGACATCGCCGACGCCGACCGGTGCCATGGTGGCCGATCCGAGCATCGACATGCCTGCGACGTCTGAGCTGCTTGAGCGGGTGGCTGCGGTCACCGTCGACGGCCGGCAGCACTGGGCCGATGTCGCTTCGCTGGTGACGGCACTCTGCGGCTCTGCAGTGACAGCGAATGTGTTCGTGGTGGGCATGGCCGTCCAGGCAGGCGCGCTGCCCATCACGCCGGCGAGCGTGGAGGCCGCCATCGAGTTGAACGGCGTCGCTGTCGACCAGAACCTCGCCGCGTTCCGCTGGGGCCGGGCGATGATCGGCGATCCGGCCATGGTGACCGCGGCCGCCGCGCGCGGCACGGCCAGCGCCGCAGGTCCCGACGTCAGCAGCGCCACAGGTACCGGTCCTGACATCACAGTGCCCGAGCGACTGGCTGTCCGCATCGACGAACTGACCGACGGGCTGGCCTGTGGAGCATCAGCGGGCGACCTCCATGCGTTGCGTGCGGCACTGCACCGGTACGCAGCCGAGCTGTGTGCCTACCAGTCAGACGAGCTGGCAGCGAAGTTCCTGGACGCAGTCGCACGCGTGGCGAGCGCAGATCAGGCCGCGGGGGACGGCTCTGGCCGGCTGACAGCAGCCGCTGCGGCAGGGCACTTCAAGCTGATGGCCTACAAGGACGAGTACGAGGTGGCCCGGCTCATGTCCGATCCTGAGGCGAACGCCGCGGCGCGGGACTTGGCTGCGTCCGTCGGCGGCACGGTGTCATGGAGCCTGCACCCGCCGCTGCTGCGTGCCCTCGGGCGCACGGGCAAGATCCGGTTCTCGACGGCGTGGCGGCCTGTATTCGCGCTGCTGGCGCGAGGCAAGCGCCTCCGGGGTCGATGGTGCGATCCGTTCGGCCGTACCGAGGTCCGCCGAACCGAGCAGGAACTGCCCGGCGAGTACCGGGCGGCACTCGACGCTGCGCTCGAAGTGCTGGAGCGGGATGCAGGCGCAGCGAGAGGGGAGGCTGAGCCGGCAGGCGAAGCCGTGGCCCGAGCGGCCCGTGAGCCCGTTTCAAAGAGAAATGGGGAACAAGAGCGGGAAGCAAATGGCCTCAGCACGGGAAGCCTGACGAGCTCGCGCATGTTGTATGAACGGGCCGTTGCCATCGCCGGGTTGGCTGAGCTGGTCCGCGGCTATGAGGATGTCAAGATGGCCACCGTGGAGACATTCCGTTCGGAGTTGGCGACTCACGTCGCGGGGCTCGCGACACCAGGCTGAGCCGCTGGGGCTGATCAGGAGTCTCGCCGGCCCAAACCGGCGACGATCAGAGCCATCGGTACCCTTCGTTCCGTGGCCTCGAGTTCCGTCGAGACAACGCAGTCGCTGTCGTCTGCCGGCGCAGCGGCGCCACAGCGCGCCGACGAGCCTGCGGGCCGCGCCCAAGTTGTGGGCACGGGTCTGATCGGTGGATCCGTCGCAGCGGCGCTGCGCAAATCGGGATGGCATGTGACGGGACGCGACGCCGTCGGCGATCACGCGCAACGCGCACTCGAGCTCGGCTGTCTCGATGCCGTCGGCACCGACCCGGAGGCAACGTTCTGCGTGGTGGCGGTGCCTGCCGCGCTGCTGGCCGACCAGGTTGCGATCGCGCTGGCCGACACCGCTGCTGCGGGTGCCGTGGTGACCGACACGGGGAGCGTCAAGACTCCCGTCGCCCGGGCGATCGCCGATCCGCGCTTCGTGCCGGGCCATCCGATGGCCGGTTCGGAACAAGACGGCATCGAAGGCGCGAACCCCGACATGTTTGCCGGGGCGGTGTGGGCCCTGACGCCGAATGAGACCACCGACGACAGCTCCCTGCGCTCAGCGCGGGCAGTGCTGGCGGGACTCGGATCCGATGTGGTGACGATGACCCCCGAACGGCACGATGCCCTTGTTGCAGTGGTCAGCCATGTGCCGCATCTGGCAGCAGCATCGCTGATGTGCCTGGCAGACGACCGAGCCGACGACGATGCGCCGCTGCTGCGCCTGGCGGCCGGCGGTTTCCGGGATATGACCCGGATCGCTGCAGGCCACCCGGGCATCTGGCTGGACATTTGCGGCGAGAACCGTGATGCCATCGTGAACGTGCTCGACGAGCTGTCCGACCGGCTGATGCAGATGCGCGAGGTAGTGGCGGGAGCGGACCGCGACGGCTTGCGCGCCGTGCTCACCCAGGCGCGGCGCGCCCGCACCAACCTTCCGTCGCGCTATGTGCGGCCCCAGGAGCTGCTGGAAGTGCGGGTGCCGATCCCGGACCGCAAGGGCCAGATCGCGGCCATCACCATGCTCGCTGCGGACTGCGACGTGAACGTGGCCGACATCGAGGTGGCCCACTCACCCGAGGGCGCCGAGGGCGTGCTCGTGCTCGTGGTGGCGCGCACCGAGGCCCAGCGTTTTCTCGCGGCCCTGGCCGGGCAGGGCTACCACCCCACCACACGCGATCTGGCATGAGCGTGGGGCGGGTCATCGGGGTCGTCGACCCGTTCACCAACGGGGCGTCTGGCACGGCGCTGTTGCCGGGTTCCAAGAGCATCACGAACAGGGCAGTGCTGTGCGCGGCCCTGGCCACCGGACGCAGCACGCTCGACGGAGTGCTGTTTGCAGACGACACCGACGCAATGATCGAGGCGGTCACCGCTCTCGGTGCGGTGGTGCGGGTCAACCGTGGCAAACGCCAGCTCGTGATCGACGGCATCAGCGGTCGGCGTTCGAGATCTCACGACGCCGCCGGCGAGCCGACGATGGTGCATGCGCGGTCATCAGGAACGACGGCCCGCTTCATCCTGCCGGTCGTCGCGGCGCTTGGCGGCCGCTGGCTGCTTGACGGCGACCCTCAGCTGCGGGCGCGCCCCCAGGATGACCTGCTGGCGGCGCAACGCTCGCTCGGTGCCAAAGTGCGCGAGCTTGGCGAGCACGGCTGCCTGCCGATCCAGGTGTCGTCGGCGCCCGTCGAAGATGCGACTGCGGTCCTGCGCCACATCCGAATCCGGGCCGACGCTTCCAGCCAGTATGCGAGCGGCCTGCTGCTTGCCGGCCCCCTGCGTGGCGGCATTCATGTGGAGATCGATTCCGAATTCGACGCCGTCAGCCGGCCGTACATCGACATGACGGTGGCGGTCATGGAGGCCTTCGGTGCCATCGTGACCGTCCCGAGTGCCGACCGCTTCGTGGTGACCGAGGGCCACTATCAGGCCGCCGATTACGTGATCGAGCCCGATGCCTCTGCTGCGAGCTATGTCTGGGCCGCGGCGGCGATGTGCGGTGGCAAGGTGAGTGTCGAGGGGCTCGGCAGGCACAGCATCCAGGGCGACGTGCGCTTCGCGGAGGTGCTCGGCGAGATGGGAGCGGACGTCTCCGTCAGCGCCGACGCAATTGCTGTCGGTGCGCCGCCGGGCGGAACGCTGCAGGCGGGCTCGTTCGACTTGCGCGACTTCTCCGACACCGCACAGACGCTGGCGGCGGTGGCTGCGTTCGCCGAAGGCACCACCTCCATCGGCGGCATCGGCTTCATCCGACGCAAGGAGACCGACCGCATCGGCAACACGGCGACCGAGCTCGCCAAACGCGGCGTCGACGCCGTGGCCGAACCCGACGGCATCACCGTGCGCGCGAATCCCTTCGGGCTCCGGGCCGGCTTGGTGGACTGCCACGGCGACCACCGCATGGCGATGGCGATGTCGCTGATGGGTCTGCGCGTGGCCGGGATCGACATCGACGATCCCGACTGCGTGGCCAAGACATTCCCCGACTTCTACGACGTGCTCGAGACCCTCAGAGCTTCGCCGGAGCCAGTCGCGGAGCCGGATGTGCTGGTGATCGCGATCGACGGACCGGCAGCCTCCGGCAAGTCCAGCGTGGCGCGAGCAGTGGCCGGCGAGCTCAACATGGACTACCTCGACACCGGCGCGATGTACCGGGCGGTGGCGTGGGCGGCTCTGCAAACCGGCGTGGATCTCGGCGATCTCGCGGCGGTGGCGAGCATTGCACGCAACGCAGACATCGACATCTCCAGCGAAAGCGGCGCCCAGCACGTGACCGTCGACGGCGCCGATGCGACGGCGGCGATCCGCAGTGCCGAGGTGGATCGCAGCGTCAGCGCGGTGGCGGCCAACCCGCAGGTGCGCTGGGTGCTGACCCGGCGACAGCGTGACTGGGCAAACCGCGTGGGCGGGGGAGTGATGGAAGGCCGCGACATTGGCAGCGTGGTGTTTCCTGACGCTGTCGTGAAGGTGTTTCTCACCGCTGCGCCGGCGGAACGGGCCCGCCGCCGCCTCGCCCAGCAAGCCGCCTCGGCGGGCAGGGTGGATGATGCGAGTCACGACGACAGAGCGATCGCTGCGCTGGCTGCGGAGCTGAGCGAGCGGGATCGGCTCGACTCTGGCAGGGCCGACTCGCCGCTGCGCGTGGCACCCCGAGCGGTCATTGTCGACACGAGCAAGTTGTCTCAGGATGAGGCCGTCGCGACGATCGCCGAGTTGTACCGCCGTGCGACCGAGCCCCCGGGTTCCCTTCGCCCGAGTCCAGTCGAACGCTGATGAGCGGACCGGGCGGGCCCGAGACCGATCTGCGCGACGGGCCGCTCAACATGGCCGTCTACAGGATCATGAAGTACGCGATCTGGGGCGTCTTCCGGTCGTGGAACCGCATCTCGGTCGATGGGCTCGCGAATCTGCCCGATGGCCCGTGCGTCTGGGTGCCCAACCATCGCAGCTACATCGACACGCCGATCCACGCTGCGATTCCTGCCCGGATGCGCGTCATGGGCAAGGACTCGATGTGGAAGTACCGCTTTCCGGGCTGGCTGTTCACGACGATCGGCTGTTTCCCGGTGAACCGCGACGCGCCCGATCGGGCAGCGCTGCGGACCGCGCTGGATGCCCTGACCCACGGCGACGGGCCGGTGGTGATGTTCGGCGAGGGCGAGCGCAAGGACGGCCCGCGGGTGCTGCCGCTCATGGACGGACCGGTGTACCTGGCGGCGCGGGCGCAGGTCCCGATCGTGCCCGTCGGCATCGGCGGAACGGCCGCAGCCATGCCGCGAGGCGCCAAGTTCATGTACCCGCGGCGAATCAAGTTCATCATCGGCCAACCGATGGATCCGCCGCCGCTGGGACCGAGTGGCCGGGCGTCACGACGAGCGATACGCGAGCTCACCGAGGAGCTGCGCGAGCGCATCCAAGAGCTCTACGACCAAGCCCAAGCCGAGGTCGGCACCCCCAACGTCCACTGAGCCAGGCGTTCGGGCTATAGCCGCAGTGGACGCGCGTCAGCGGTAGGCGTCTCTGCGTGGCGTGATGGCGGTGACGCGGATCACGTCGTCAGAGACTCGGTAGATGATGCGATGGCTCCTGCCGAGGCGGGCCGAGCGAAAGCCGCGCAGGTTGCCTTGCAACTTCTTGCCGAGCGCCGGGTTGTGGTCGAGGCGCCGGATGATCTCCATCGCCCGCTGGCGCTGCGACTCAGGCAGCCCTCTGAGCGATTCGGCTGCACTGCGTGACAGTTCGGGCACAGCCCTGATCTTGCGTCGCTAGATCTCGTCGAGTCGAATGAACTCGCCTGCGGCGAATTCGGCCTCACCCTGCGCAATGGCCGCCATCGTGTCGTCGTCGCTCAAGATGTTGAGCGTCTCGACGAGCGATTCGTACTCGTCGCTCGAGACGATGACTGCCACCGGCCGCCCGTGCTTGGTGATGACGCACTGCGTGCCGGTGCGATCGATCTCGTCGACGATCTCGCTGAGGTTGCTGCGGACGTCGGTCAATGGCGCAGTCGATGGAAGTGGCTCAAGCCGTGATGACATAGCGAGAGCGTACAGTATTCCGTACAGAATATTCTGCGGCTTGTCAGACTGCGGTGGCGGCGAGTGTGGCCAGCACGTCGCTCGCGGCGGTGGATCGATCCGTCGCGTGGACTCGTGCGGCTGCGGGCACGGCGAGGCTGGCATGAACCGCGGTCTCCATGGCGTCGAGCAGGTCGCGCAGCTCTCGCGGCGGGGGGAAGTACTCGTCCTCGTCGGTGATCGTCACCTCGGTGGTGCCCCCAGCGGGCGCCAGGCGTGCGATCACCGCTTCCACGAGCTCCTCCGGCGCGGATGCCCCTGCGGTGACGCCCACGGTGCCGGACAGGTCGTCGGGCAGCTCAGCGGCGGCGTTCACACGCAGCACACGACCGCAGCCAGAGTCCGAGGCCACCTTGGCCAACGCCATGGTGTTCGACGAGTTCGCTGAGCCGATCACGACCACGGCGTCGCAGCCGGCGGCGATCTCCGCCAGCGCGCCTTGACGGTTCGTGGTGGCGAAGCACAGATCCGAGCGACCTGGCATCCACACGTCGCCGAAGCGGTCCTTCGCGGCCGCTGCGACATCGGACCAGTCGCGGTGGCTGAGCGTGGTCTGCGCCAGCACGGCCACGGGCGTGTCGAAGTCATCGAGGCCTGCCACGTCGGCGGGCTCGGACACCAGTGAGATCGACTCGGGCGCCACCGCCATGGTGCCGACGGCTTCGTCGTGACCTTCGTGGCCCACGTAGACCACCCGGAAGCCCTTGCCGGCACGTACGCGGACCTCGTGGTGCACCTTGGTGACCAACGGGCAGACGGCATCCACCACGTAGCCGCCGCGCCGGCGGGCCTCGGCGACGACCTCGGGTGCCGAGCCGTGCGCCGACAGCATGAGCGGCCGGCCGGGTGGTACTTCGGCGACGTCATCGACGAACACCACGCCGAGCCGCTCGAAGCGATCCACCACGAGGCGGTTGTGGACGATCTCGTGGTAGCAGTACACAGGCGGCGGGAACGAGCGAACGAGCCAGGCGAGAGCCTTGATGGCCATCTCGACGCCGGCGCAGAAGCCACGAGGCGCCGCTAGCAGCACCTGGTCCACAGCCACGGCCGTGACGCTACCGACGCCGTGAGAGCTTCCTATCCTGATCTCCATGTCCCGGCCGGTTGTGGTGGCGGTGGAGCCCGGCTCGGCGGCTGAGTTCGCCGGGCTGGTCCCCGGCGACGAGGTGGTG
>CAZAFV010000062.1:8347-15668 GCA_964484385.1 uncultured Acidimicrobiales bacterium | reverse complement strand
CATCGCAGGCACACCCGCCAGCCGCGTCAACAACCTCGCTGGGCATTACAGCTAGACGAGCCTTCTGATGCATGGGCTCACGGCGCGCGCCGGCGCGCTTGGGCTCAACCCGCTGCCGCGGCCCACGGTGCAGATTGGCCGGCTTGGTAGTGGTCGGGCCGGATGCCGAAGGCTTCGATCATCCGATGCCAGCCGCTGCAGACGGCGAGCAGAGCTCCCAGCCGCAGGATCTGCCGCTCGTCGAAGTGTCGCTGCAGCCGCTCGTAATGCTCGGGCGGGATCTTCCCCGAGTGCTCATTGCCGGAGAGCCAGTCGGCCAAGGCGAGCGCAGCTTTCCAGCCGCCGTCGAGATCGGAGTTCTCGTAGTCGTCGAGCTTGGCGACGACCTCGTCGGTCAGCCCAGTGCGCACCAACGATGCGCTCTTGACCAGGCTTCAGTGGAAGCACTCGTTGCGGTTCGCCATGCGGATGCGGCACATCTCGAGCATGTGACGATCAAGCGCTCCGGGGTCTTCTTCGGGCGTGCCTCCATACACGGCGCCGACCCAGCCCAAGAACATGTCCATCGTCGTCTCGTCTGCAGCCAGCGTCCGGAACAGGTTGTCGTCGGTGTAGGCCTTCGCGTACCACGTGTCCAAGCGGCGTTGCTGCTTGTCGTCCAGCTCGGTCACCTTGGGCAAGTAGCCGTGCTCATTCGCCATGACTCCCCCTCGATGGCCGTGGCTCGCTGGGAACGACGCTACCGCACCCTCCGTCTGGGCGGCCGATGGCGGCCCGGCCGCGATCGGCGGCGGCGGGCACGCGTTCGCGGCTGCGCGCCTAATCTCGGCAGCGTCAAGCGAAGCCACTCAGGTGGCCGCACAACGCGAGGGGGCGTGACATGAAGGCTGCAGTGCTCTGCGAACAGCCGGGCGACTTGGAGCTCGAGGACCTGCGCATCGACGCGCCGGGACCGAACGAGGTGCTCATCCAGACTCTGGGCGCCGGTCTGTGCCACAGCGACCTGCACTTCATGGAAGGGCTGTTCCGGACGCCGCTTCCCATGGTGATGGGCCATGAATCGGCGGGTGTCGTGGAAGCGGTCGGATCCGATGTGAGCTACGTGGCACCGGGCGACCACGTCGTTGCGTGCCTCTCGATCTTCTGCGGCCAGTGCCATCGCTGCCTGTCGGGCAACCCGCACCGTTGCACCAATGTCCGGGCCACCTCGCGGGCCAAGGGCGCCGCAGCCCGGCTGACCCGCGAAGACGGCACTTCGGTTGACCAGATGGCTCGGCTCGGCGGCTTCGCCGAGCAGATGCTGGTGCATCAGAACGCCGTCGTGAAGGTGCGTCCCGACATGCCGCTCGACCGGGCATGCCTGATCGGCTGCGGCGTCACGACGGGCTTCGGCGCAGCGGTGAACACCGCAGGCGTCGGCGTGGGCAGCGTGGTGTGCGTGATCGGCTGCGGCGGCATCGGGCTGTCGGCTGTCCAAGGTGCCCGGGTCGCGGGTGCCGGCCGCATCATCGCCGTGGACATGACCGAGGCGAAGCTTGAGACCGCCCGCCAGATGGGCGCCACCGACACCGTCAACGCCGCCGAGGTGGACGACGTGGTGACCGCCGTGAAGGACATGACCAAAGGCGGCGTGGAGTACAGCTTCGAAGCCATCGGCCTGGCCGAGACGGTGCAGCAAGCGTTCAACATGCTCGACATCGGCGGAACCGCCACCGTCATCGGCATGGTGCCGTCGAAGACCAGAGTGGAGCTGCGCGGCATCGACTTCCTGTCGGAGAAGAAGCTGCAGGGCTCGATGATGGGCTCGAACCAGTTCCGCAGCGACATCCCGATGATGATCGACCTCTACCTCGACGGCCGCCTCATGCTGGATGAGATGATCTCGGCGCGCATCGACCTCGAGCAGATCAACGAGGGCTACGGCTGGATGAAGGCCGGCGAGGCCACCCGCACCGTCATCACCTTCGACTGAGGCCCGGAGCCGATGGCCGTTGCGACGGTCGGGGCTGAACGCATCACGACGCTCGACGCGGTGCGCGGCGTGGCCGTGCTCGGCATCTTGACGATGAATGCGGTGGCATTCGGCCTGCCCGCGGCTGCTTACACCAACCTCAATGCCGGCGGAACACGCACGTGGCTGGACTGGATCGTCGGCGGCGCCGGAGAGATCTTCGCCGACCAGAAGTTCATGGGCCTGTTCTCGATGCTGTTCGGCGCCGGCGTTGTGCTGTTCGCCGAGCGTGCCGCGGCGAAGGGCCGGCGCAGCGTGCTGCTGAGCCTGTGGCGCAACGCGCTGCTGCTGGGCATCGGCATCGTGCACCTGTCGTTCTGGGACGGCGACGTGCTGTTCGCCTATGCCCTGTGCGCGCCGGTCGTGCTCGCACTGCGACGCCTGCCCGCCAAGGTGCTGCTCGTACTGGGCGGCGCGTGCTATGTCGCAGTGGCAGTCATCTCGTGGTTCGTGCAGTCGTCGCTGCGCAGCTTCTCCAGCGTGCTGATCGACTTCTGGCACTACGGCGACTACTACGGCGTCATCGAGACGTGGTTCCTGGCCGACTACTTCGGTCGAGCCTTGGGCGCCATGCTCATCGGCGCGGCGCTCTACCGGACGGGTGTCATCAGCGGCAACCGGGCACTGTCGTTCTACCGCCGCATGGCCGCATGGGGCCTCGGCGTCGGGCTGCCGCTGTCGACTGCCGGATTCGCACTGATGGCAGGTACCGGCTTCGACATCGACTGGGCCGTCGCCGGAACCATCCCCAACACGCTGGCCACGCTGCCGCTGTGCCTGGGCTACCTCAGCCTGATTGCGCTGTGGAACTCGGCGAGCGACGGTGACTTGCGGCAGCGCATCCGTGCTGCGGGACGCATGGCGCTCACCAACTACCTCACCCAGACCGCACTCGGCCTGCTTGTGCTGGGCGCTCTGCTGGACGATCTGAACCTGGGCCGCAGCGGCATCGCCGTGTTCGTGGTGGCTGCGTGGCTGGTGCAGCTGTGGTGGTCGAAGGCCTGGCTGGACCGGTTCGCCTTCGGCCCCGTCGAATGGCTGTGGCGCTGCGCCACGTACCGCCGCTGGCAGCCGATACGCGCTCGCTAGCGAACAGGCCGCACAAACGCAGCCCGTCAACCGCTATCTCGACTACGGCAGGATCGGCGTTGCTTCCATGTAGCCCGGTTCGAGGAACTCGACGTTCGGCGTGACCCGGGCCAGCTCGGCGGCAATGGACGTCGTGTCGGTCGGCACCGAGAAGCCCGGCAGCCAGTTGTCGTGGTGCCCCAGGATGACCTTGCGGGGCCGCAGCAGGTCGGCCTGGCGGCCGATGAACTGCGCCAGCGAGCCCTGGATGGGCTCACCGTCGATGTTGCCGCGGCCGGCCGCCGCGAGGATCGCCACGTCCGGGCGCAGGTCGCGCATCACGCCCGACCAGTGACCCGAGGTGTCCTGGAACAGCACCGAGCCGTCCGGCGCCTCCACCAGGAACAGCAGCGCTCCCCCGTCGCCCCGGTCGCTGTGACCGGCGGCGGACGCAGCGATGTGCGCGCTGGTGTCGGCATCGACTTCCGTCGCCAGGTACTTCATCAGCTCGGCGAACTTCTGCTGCTGCTCCTGCCAGGTCACGCCGAGGTCGCCCAGGCAGACGTGGTCGGGCTGGTCCATCTGGGTGTGCGACCAGACGCAGGAGTGCTGGCTCGGATACACCGACACCCGCACACCAGCTCCGCGGTCTCCCCGAGCGAGATCCACCGTCTCGCCGCCGGCCACGCAGATCATCCGCTCTTCGGGCACTCCGGCCTCGGCCATCACCCGCACCGACTCGTACGACGCGATCAGGGTGGCGTCGGTGTTGGCCACGATGCGCTCGGCCCCGTAGAGATGATCGAAGTGGGAATGACCCACGAGCACCCAGTCCGCCTCGGTGACGTCGTCGGCCGACAGGCCCGGGCCCACGGCGTTGTCGGCCCGGTCGATGTATGCGTCGAGAAAGATCGTGAGGCCGGCCGTGCGCAGCCGGAAGGTCGCACACCCGTACCAATCCAGCGTCGTAGCCATGCCGAGGACCCTATTCGTCCGCTGGTGGCGGCTCCGTTGCGGAACCTGACGAATCGCCCGACCTGGCGAAGAGGGCCTCCAAGCGGGCGACGCGTTCGCGCACCAGCACGATCTCGTCGCGCTGATGGTCGATGCGCCCGCCGAGTAGCGCTCCCTGATGATCGATGCGGCCGGCCAAGTGGAGCGTGGTCGCCAAGACGGCGGTCAACATCGTGCCCACGACGCTCGCTGTGGCCACCAGCACGACCCACGCGTCGACCACGATGGGAGTGGCGGCGAGGACTCCGGCGACCATTGCTCCACCATAGAACTCTTGCTGCTGGACATCGCGCCGGATTTTCGACAACCACGAGCGTCGGGCACACTGGCGAAGCTATGGGCGGCATCCGCGCGGCGACGCACGACACGGAAGTCGCGCACCGTGCGGCGTGGACACGCCGCTGCGCTGCACTGACACTGTTGGCGATGGCACCGCTGGCAGCGGGCTGCGCGGCGTCTGAAGGCGATGCTGGTACCGCCAACCGCTCCGGCGCAAGCGTCAGCGGAGGGGCAACGCTCGAAGGCAGCCTGCATGTTCTGGTCGCCGCGTCCCTGTTGCCTGTCACCGAGGTGATTGCTACGAGCTTCGAGCGGCAGCATCCCGCTGTCGAGGTGCAGATCTCTGGCGCCGGCAGTTCGGCACTGCGCGAGCAGGTACTCGCCGGTGCGCCAGCAGATGTCTTCATCCCGGCGGACCCGAGTCATGTACGCACGATCCGCAACGGAGTCGGCATCGACGGCCAACCCGTCGTTGTGGCACGCAACTCGCTCGTGCTCGCCGTGCCCGTCGGCAACAATGCCGGCGTCGATTCACTCGCCGACCTGTCCCGGCCCGATCTGTTGATCGGGCTGTGCGCGTCAGAGGTGCCGTGTGGTGCACATGCTCGAGCCGGGTTGTCGGGCATGCAGATTGAGCCTGCCCCAGACACCGAAGAGCCCAATGTGCGCGCGCTCGCCACCAAGCTGGGTGCAGGAGAACTCGACGCTGCAGTGGTGTATGCCAGCGACGTGATCGCCGAGCCCGATCGCATCACGAGCCTGGGCTGGCCCCGCGGGCAACAGCCAGAGGTGACATATGAGGCCGCTGTGCTGGCAGATGCCCCCAATGGTGTGGCAGCCGTGGCGTTTGTTGCATACCTGCAGACGGACCCAGCACTCGGCGCATTCGCCGATTTCGGATTCGCGACGCCATGACCGACTCATCGACTGCAACCCCGAGGAGCGGCGGCAGCGGGGCGCGCCGGATGGCGCGGGATCTGCCGCCTTGGCCGGTCGCGCTGCTCGCTGGCATCGGTGTCGTGCTGTTCGCACTGCCGCTCGTGGGCCTTGTTGCGCGTGCACCATGGACCGGGCTGTGGACGCACCTGTCGAGCCGGTTCGTGGTGGACGCGGCTGTGCTCTCGGTGGTGTCTTCGATCGCGGCTGCGGCGGCGGCCGCGCTGGTCGGCGTGCCGCTGGCGTGGGTGCTGGCGCGGGTGTCATTCCCGGGCCGCTCGGCGATACGGGCGCTGGTGACGCTGCCGATGGTGCTGCCGCCTGTCGTGGGCGGCGCCGCGCTGCTGTTCGCGCTCGGGCGTCGGGGCGTGGTCGGCGGGCCGCTGCATGACGCCACCGGCCTGCTGCTGCCGTACTCGATCTGGGGCGTCATCCTGGCGAACGCCTTTGTGGCCACCCCGCTTGTGATTCTGACGGTCGAAGGTGCGCTGCGGAATCTGGATCGGCGATACGAGCATGCAGCCGCCACGCTGGGTGCCTCGCGGCTGCGGGTGCTGTGGCGGGTGACGCTGCCGATGATCGGGCCCGCGCTGGGCGTCGCGGTGGTCGTGGCGTGGGCGCGAGCGCTCGGCGAGTTCGGCGCAACCGTCACGTTTGCAGGCAGTCTCGGCGGGCGGACCCAGACGCTGCCGCTGGCAGTGTTCGTGGCGCTGGAGTCGAACCGGGATGCGGCGGTGGCTATCAGCCTGGTGCTCGTCGCACTGTCGCTGGGCTTGCTGATTGCCCTGCGGGACCGCTGGTGGCCGAGCCGATGAACACCGACGCCATGAGCACAACAGCCAGCGGCTTGGAGGCTGACATCCGGCTGCGGCGCGGCGAGTTCGAGCTGGACGTGTCGCTGAGCGTCGAAGCCGGCGAGACCGCTGCCCTGCTCGGACCCAACGGCGCCGGCAAGTCCACGATCGTGGCTGCGATTGCCGGGTTGTTGCCGCTGGACGGCGGCAGCGTCCGACTGGCAGGCAGCGTCCTCGACGATCCCGCCGCCGGTGTCTTCGTTCCGCCTGAAGGGCGCCGCATCGGCGTCGTGTTCCAAGACCAAGTGCTGTTCCGGCATCTCAACGCGCTCGACAACGTGGCGTTCGGGCTGACATCTCGCGGCATGCGTCGAGCCCTCGCTCGCGAGCGGGCACAGGACTGGCTGGATGCCATGGATCTCGGCGATCTGGGCCATCGACGGCCTCGTGCGCTGTCAGGCGGCCAGCGCCAACGGGTGGCGCTCGCCCGCGCTCTCGCCTGCGAGCCGGACCTGCTGGTTGCCGATGAGCCGCTGGGCTCGTTGGACGTCACCGCTCGCAACCGTCTGCGGCGCAACCTGGCCGCCCACCTCAGCAGCGGGCGCAACGGCGGCAGTGCGTCGCCCGCGGCGCCCCGCCACGGCGCGGGCGATGTGCCGCGCCTGCTGATCACCCACGATCCCACCGACGCCTTCGTGCTGGCCGATCACGTGCACATCCTCGAGAACGGTCGCCTCACCCAATCGGGAACGCCGGACGAGCTGCGACGCGCGCCGGCTACCGCGTACGCCGCCGATCTGTCGGGCATCAACCTGGTGCGCGGCACCGCCCGCGACGGCGAGATCACCGTGGCGGACGACGACCCGACGCCGTCGCCGACCGGCCGCCGCCCGGCTGTGGTGCTGCACGCTGCGGACACATCGATGTTTGGGGCGGTCTTGGCCACGATCCACCCGCGGGCGATCGCCCTGCACCGGGAGCGACCCAGCGGCAGCCCCCGCAACGTCTGGCGCACCACCGCCGAAGCCGTCGAGCCGCTGGGCGACATCACCCGTGTGCTGCTCGGCTCTCCCCTGCCGCTCACGGCCGACATCACACCGGGTGCTGCTCACGAGCTCCTGATCCGGCCCGGCACCACCTTGTGGGTCTCCGTCAAAGCCACCGAGGTCGATCTCGCCCCCGACAGCCGCGACTGATCAGCCTGAGCGGCTGACTGTGC
>CAZAFV010000062.1:0-8247 GCA_964484385.1 uncultured Acidimicrobiales bacterium | reverse complement strand
CCATCGCTCAGCCGGAACGGCTGACTGTGCCCATCGCTCAGCCGGAACGGCTGACTGTGCCCATCGCTCAGCCGGAACGGCTGACGGAAGTCCACCCCTTGCCGGCACCGGGCCGGTCGTCGAATTCGGCGGCGTAGCGATCGAAGAAACCCGGGTCGGCCGCAGCCGCAGCAGCGGCGATGTCGTCGCGGGCGATGGCGGCCTGCCAAGCATCCATCAGCCGATCCTCGGCCTCGTAGTCGAAGCGATCCACGATCGAACGCTCCATGGCACCCCCTGGCTCTGGGTGGTTCTCTTCACGAGCGAGCCAACGTGCGGTGTCCGTCAACCCCTCCACCGGATCCACGACATCGCGATACCCGAGCTGGTAGATCGCCTTGTCGCAGTTGATGACGCGGTGGTGGGGTGTGCTGCGCTGCGTGAGATGGTGCGACACGGCTGCGTGCTCCCACGGGATCGACACGATCTCGAAGCTGTGGTCCAAGGCCGCTGCGATGATCTCCACCCACTGCAGCAGCGTGGGCGTCCACTCGTCAGACACGTTGTATGCCTCACCGGACGACCGTGCACCGGCATCGACAGCGGCCAGCACCATCGCTGCGGCATTGCGGGCGTCCGCAGACGCCTGCAATGTCACGCCACCGTCGGGCAGCACGATGCGAGTACGGCCATCGAGCACGCGGCGCACGATCTTCCACTCGCGCGGGCTGATCTGCCCGGGGCCGTAAATCCACGGGTAGCGCAGGTGCGATGCCGTGGGGTGCTCGCGGAACACGACGAGCTCCGTGTTGGCGATCTGGCGAACCTTGTTGTTGACGCGGAACTCAGGCGGCTCATCGGAAACCAGACGATCGTGCTCGCGCGTCGGCACCCGCATGCCAGCGGGCCACAGTGCATCGGCGTCGCCCCAGCCGCTGTAGACGGGGAAGCCGCCGATGCTCACGAACTTGGACACGCGGCCGGCCATCACCCGCGCGATCTCGCGCAGCCGGCCGTACATGACCACTGACAGGTCATACGTGGCCGATCCGATGGCGGCAGCGAACCGGTCGGCATCGAACGGGTCCGTGTGGATGTGCTCGACCAGATCGGTGATCTCGTCGACCTCATGGCGTCCCGTGTGCAGGATCGTCACCCGGTAGCCGCGCTCCAGCAAGCCCTTCACCACGTGGGGCCCAGTCGGACCGGTGCCGCCCACCACCAAGGCTGTCTGCTCGCTCACGCCCTCTGAATCTACGACGGGTGCCGGTGAAGCTGGCCTCATTCGCCGGTACGCTCCCGCAACGATGAGCGCGAGCATCAGCGGAACCGGGTCATGAGCGAGTACAAGCGCGGCACCCGGGTAGTAGTCAACGAGGACCTCCCCGGCGTCCCCGAAGGCACGCCAGGCAAATGCGGCCGGGGCCTCGGCTTCGCCATCAAGCGCTACCGCGTGCGCTTCGACAACGACATCGAAGTCATCTCGGTGGCCCACAGCAAGCTGGTGCCCGAGGACGAGTGGCCGCAGTTCCTGGCCCGCAGAGCGCGAGAAGAGATCGAGGCCGCGCAGGAACGAGCGCGCATCGCCGAAGCCCGCGCTGCGGCTGCAGAGTCGCGCGGGCTGCCGGCAGCGAGCACCGACGAACCGGCGGCGGAACCCGCCGAGGCCGCGGCGGCAGATGCACCCGCGCCTGAGGCACCGGCCGCCGATGACGGCGGAGCGGATCCCCGACTTGCAGCGATACTCGCCCGTTCCAAGTCCGCACGCGAGGCAACCGGTGTCCCGGCGCCCGAGAGCAGTCCGGCCCCAGCGGCGGAGAGTTCGACAGACACGGCAGAGAGCTCAGCTGCCGAGCCGACGCAGGCACCCGCGGCCGAGCCCGCTGCACCCCCACCGGCGCCTGCAGCCGCGCCGGAGCGTTCAGCGCCGCCGTCTGGTCCCGAGCGCGTCGAGATACCGGAGTTCGTGCCGGGCCCTGAGGTCGATCCCGACTACGCCCCGGCGGCGAATCGGGTGAGCGAGCTCATCTCCGAGGCTCGCAAAGACGACTGACCGGCAGCCCCGCGCCGCCGCTTATGCGGCGGGCGGCGGGAAGGGTTCTGGATCGGCGAAGCGTCGCACCACGTTGGCTGTGATGCGTGCGATGTCGTTGTCGAAGCCATCACGCGCCAGCGCGCCGAACCACGAGATCGAGCCCACCGAGAACACCGCCCCGCCGTTGGGCGTCTCGTAGAACACCATGTCTGCGCGCACCATGGGGTCGGGCGTCGGAAAGTACACGGAGCCTTCGAACTCCTCCTTGGTACGGAGCATGTCGGGCCCGAAGGTCGTCGCCGAGGCCAGCACCACGGCGTGACGGGGCGATCCCAGCCGCACGTCATAGCGGTCCAGTTCCTGCCCCGCGGCGCCGCCGCCCAACCCCGATGTACCGATGCGCTCTCCCGGGACCCCGTCGAGAATCCACGCTGCCCGTGAGTCGTCCACCCCGGGATCGCGGAGGAAGTAGGTGGCCTTGTCGAATCCCTGCGCGGCGAAGCCGATGCCGCAGATCTCGTTGGGCGCTCGCCCTTGGCGTCGCCACATCCCGCCGTACTCGCCGCCCCAGGCGTGATAGCTCTCTCCCGGCCCGGTCTGCCAGTTCCGCACGCCGTCCTCCGCCCGGCGCAGCTCGATCGCGCCTGGCCAGTCGTCGCTGAACGTCACCTTCCAGTAGAAGCCGTTACCGCCCAGGTACATGAGCCGCCCGCCGTCTCGCTGCCAGTCGGCCAGCGCGTCCAGCATGGCCGTCGACCAGTACTCCGGGTGGCTGCCGGTCACCAGCACGCGGTAGGGCGCGATGGCTGCGACGCCCTCGACATGCAGGTCTTCGTCGGTGACGATGTCGTGGCCGACTTCGAGGTGCGCCAGGAACGCGTTGATGTCGGTGTCGGGCGTGAAGTTCCAGCCGTCGGCGCCAGGGCGCAGATTCAGCACGGGCCGGCGGCGCGAGCTGAACATGACGCCGCTGCCGTCGGTGTGCTTCTCGTAGTGGCTGCGTCCGAGCTCGGGATGGTCCCGGACGTAGGCATGCTCGGGTCGCAGTCGAGTCCGGGTCGACATGAAATCTGCCCCGTCGATCAGCATTCGATGGTTCGCGTAGGCCATGTAGGTGGCGGTCGGCATCAGCAATGCGACATCGGCCGTGCGTGCGCCGCGCGCCGGACGCACGAAGAACGGCACGCGGTCCTCGCCCGCATCGCCACGCACCCGGAAGGCGTAGATCCCGCTCGGCAGGTCCTCCGGCAACGTCGCCTCAACCGTGGTCTGCCACCCGGCGTCATACATGTCGTCGTGGTGGAAATGGACTGCGTCGAAGTGCGACCGATCGTCGGCCCACCGATGTGCCGTTCCGTCCCACGCCGGCCCCGTGATCGCTCGTGTCGGCAGCTGGTGCAGCACCATCGGCCCGCATGCAGGATCGTCGGCTGGCACTGTCCGTCCGGCCAAGTCGACGGAGAGATCCCACGACACGGTGGCGCTGTCGACCCGGAACGTGGGGCGCGCCAGCCGTCCGTCGAAGCGTTCGCCTGCCGGCCCCGCTGCGAGCCACAGCTCGGTCGGAGCGAGATCGCCCGCGTTGACCGGCGTCGTGCCGCTTGCCGCGCCGCCGGTGCCGTGTCGGAACACGTCGTCGTGTGGCACCCCGGCCAGCTCTGCCTCCAGTTTCGAGACCGTCAGGTCGCTCAGCCGGCTTCCCTCCACCGCATCGCGCCCCGGAGAACCGGAGACCGCGGTACTCACCGCTGCGCTCAGGGTTCGCGAGTCGAGATCCAGTTCGGCATCGAGCAGGTACCACCGATTGCGGGTGAGCGGCAGATCGTCCACCACAACCCGGACTTCGTCGCCGAGCGCCGACGTCGAGGCGACGGCGCGTCCCGCAGTGAGATCAAGGCGCAGCGCATCGATCGCCGCTGAGTCCGCTGAAGCGCCCGCGGTGTGCGCGCACAGGGTCGCTATGCGCGCCGGCCGATCTGGCAGCGTTGGCATCACCCACACTCGGAGACCGAGACGGCGCGCACTCTGCACGTCATCCAACGCTGCAACGCCGTACGAGCCCGGTGTGAGCGGCTGTTCGTCGAGGGTCACCGACCAGCTGCCGGCTGTGGGAGCCGGTCGCTCATCGAAGCCGGGTCCGTAGCGGGTCGGGTCGCCGCAGATGATCTGCGTGATGTCGACGTCGGCCGGTCCGGGCTGGTGCGATGAGGCCATCAGCCGGATCGACTCGCCCGCACGCAGAGTCCACGGCTCGCAGTACCCGGTGATCTGCTTAGGGGGATCGGGATCAGTATCGGCAGGGCGGGGCGCGTTCGCGTGAGCCGCGGGTGGTTCAGTCATGAGATTGCTTGTTCAGCAGGCTCGGCTGCGTGCAGAGCTCAGCGCTGTGACCTGAACGTGTCGTAGTCGGTCACGGGCATGCCGTCAGCTCGCCAGCCGCCGAAGCCGGTCTCGACATGGCTGACCTTCCCTACGCCCATGTCCTGCATGGTGTCCGCAGACAGGGCTGAACGGGCGCCGCCGGCGCAGCACAGGATGAATTCCCGGTCCTCCAGGAACTCCTGCTTGGTGTAGGGCGAGTCGGGCGAGACCCAGAACTCGAGCATGCCCCGGGGGGTGTGCATCGAACCGGGGATGGCCCCGTCTCGCTGGAGCTCACGCACGTCTCGTATGTCCACGATCAACGCGCCCTCTTCGGTGACACGACGGTGGGCCTCCGCCGGCGAGATGTTGTCGATACGGGTCTTGGCCTCGGCGACCATCTCGTTGACTGACTTGACGCCCATCGGTTCCTCCTGGTGGCGCTGCATTCCCTGCCCGGTCGACCGTCGCACTGCCCGAAGCGGTTCGGCCGGTCGCCGTGCCCGCAGTCTCACCGACGCGAGCGCCGGAGTCCACTCGATGCATCGTTCAGCACTTGGAGAGGACGAACGCTGGCACACTTGCAGCGGTGACAGCGCCGCTCCGGACGCCGCCAGGCCGCTTCTGTCTAGGCATTGACACCGGCGGCACATTCACCGACGCCGTCGTGTACGACCACGACACCGACCGGGTCATGGCCGCGGCCAAGACGCCGACACGGCACGAAGATCTGTACGGCTGCGTGGTGGAGGCCATGACGAGCGTGCTGGCAGGCGGCCGGGACGCTTCGGCCGACGCCGTCAGGGCGGCCGACATCGGGCTTGTGGCGGTTTCTACGACGCTGGCCACCAACGCGCTGGTCGAGGGCGCCGGGAGACCCGCCGCGCTCGTGGCCATCGGCTTCGAAGCTGAGACACTGGCTCGTGTCGGGCTGCGCACCGGCACTGGTGCTACGCCGGGCGTGCAAGGCAGCACTTCCCCCGCCGATGGCGGGCTCGATCGACTGACCGGCAGCCTCGTGTCGGCGCCGGTCGTGATCGTTGGCGGTGGCCACGGCGCTCACGGTGACGAACGCGACCCGCTCGATCTCGACGAGCTCGCTCGTGAGCTCGACCGCATCGATACGTCGGTCGAGGCATATGCCGTCGCGGCACAGTTCAGCGTCCGCAATGCCGCCCACGAGCTTCAGGCTCGAGAAGCGATTCGCGAACGCACCGGAAAGCCGGTGACCTGCAGCCACGAACTGTCCCCACGGCTCGGCGGTCCTCGCCGGGCGGTGACGACGCTGCTCAACGCACAGCTCATCTCGATTACTGCCCGCTTCACCGGGGCGATCCGAGCAGCAATGGAATCGCTCCAGCTCGACGCCCGCCTCATGGTGGTCCGGGGAGACGGCTCCCTGGTCTCGGCCGATTTCGTGACTCAGCGACCGATCGAAACGGTGCTGTCGGGGCCGGCGGCCAGCGTCATCGGTGCACGTCACCTCGCGAGATCCTCAATGGCTGGGCAGGAAGCGCTCGACGCTGGCAGCTTGGTGGTCGACATCGGCGGCACCACCACCGACATCGCCGCGATTCGCAACGGCGCCGCCGTTGCAGCGGACGGCAACGACGACGCTGACACGGCCACCGTGGGCGGTCACGCCACGATGGTCACTGCACTGCCAACCGTGACGGTGGGCCTCGGCGGTGACAGCGAGATCCGAATCCCGGCTGATGGGAGCCGCGGCGAACTCGCTGTCGGACCGCGACGGGTGGTGCCCCTGTGTGTCGCCGCCCAGCGACATCCCGATGTGGTGCTGTCGATGCTGCGACGGCAGCTAGAAGCCGAGCGTCCGCTTGCCGAGTTCGGGCAGGTGCTGCTGCGCGCAGCAACCGGGGCATCAGCCGAGGAAGCAAACAGTCGCACAGGCCAGAACAGCCTCGACAGCGAGATCATGCGGCTCGTCGACGGCGCCGACGGTGCACTTCCGCTGGAGAACCTCAAGCGGTCGGCTCGGTGGCGCGGCGCCCTTGAGCGACTCGAACGCAGCGGCCGCGTGCGGCGCGCCGCACTGACACCGACCGACGCCTGCGTAGTGCTCGGCTTGATCGATGCTGGGGCCGGGGCCCGAGCGGCCCGTGAACCCGACTCCCTTGGGCATGGGAAGCAAGAGCAGAGCGCACTGTGGGATGCGGCAGCCGCGCGGACCGGTGCCGAGCTGTTCAGCCGACAGCGCGATCGCTACGGCGTTGGCGTCGGTACCGACGCAATCGATCTCTGCCGGCGGGTCATGCACGTCGCGCTGCGCAGCGCCACCGAAGCACTGCTCAGCGTCGCGCTCGGCGCAGACGGAATAACCCCGGGCGAAACCCGGCGGCAGCTTGCACAGACCGCCCTGGACCGCCGGCATCGGGAGCTGGAGAGAACCGGCGCTGATCTGCCCGGCGACGCCGCAGACGAGCGTCGGGCCAACCCGCTGTGGGGTTTGCTCGAATCCAGCGAATCAGCGAGCGTCCCGGTCACCGGGGATGCATCCCCGACTCGGCCGGATCGCGTTCCGCTTGCGCGAGTCGACGCCGGTGTCGGGGTTCCCATCGTTGCCATCGGCGCCCCGGCCGCCACCTACGCGCCGCTCGTCGCTGCACTGCTCGGCGCTGTGCCAATCGTTCCCGACCATGCCGAGGTGGCGAACGCAGTCGGCGCAGCGGTCGCCCGGGTGAGGATCACCAAACAGATCACGGTGACCGCACCGCGGCGCGGCAGCTACCGGGCCCACTGGGGCGACGACCCGCCGATCTGGCACAGTCTCGACGACGCCCGCGAGTGGGCGACGGTCCAAGCGTCTGCGGCCGCCCAGGCGGAGGCTGCCGCTGCGGGTGCCAGCGACGCTGCCGTCACCGTCGACTGGGAGACACGCACCGCTCCGAGCAACGGCCGCGAACTCTTCGTGGAAGCGACGCTGCGCGTTACCGCCACCGGCCAACCCCTGCAGCAGTAACCGGCCGCGCAGCCGGGGCACTCAAGCCTGGGGTGGGGCGGAAGCGTGAACCAGCCTGCCCTCGGTGCGGCAGGCGGTCTCGAGCGTGCTGAGCCGCTCTACATCGGGAATGGGGCGTGCCGTGACGGGGTCGTCAGCGAATGCTGCCTCCAGTGCTGCAGCAGCCCCCAGCAACCGCCGGTCGCTGTAGCTCGGGCCGACGATCTGCAGGCCGAAGGGTGTGCCCTGGCCGTCCAATCCGCACGGCAGCGCCGTGGTGGGGTGGCCCACGACCGTGAGGGCAGCCGACAGCCCCAGCCACGCCATGTAGTTGCGCACGGGCTGACCGTCGATCTCGGCGGGGTACAACTCGTGCCAGTCGAAGGGCGGCACGCTCACCCCCGGGCAGATCAGCACGTCGTAGGTGTCGAACAGTGCGTCGGTGGCGCGGAACAGCTCCACCTGGCGCCGCCGAGCCTTGGCGATGTCGAGCACCGTGGTGCTCAGCGCCTCGTCGTAGGTGGCGCGGATGTTCGGGTTGAAGCCGCCGTCAGGTCCCGCAGCATCGGGATCGAACTTGTGGATGCTGCGGTGGTAGTTGGTGGCGAAGATGTCCGACCGGAGCTGCCAGTCGACGTCCAGCGCATCGCTCAGGTCGATGCCGGCCTCGTCGACTGAGCCCACGATCCCGACCAGCCGTTCGACGCGGTCAGCAAAGACAGTCCGCACGGATTCCGAAACCAGCAGCCCGCCGAGGTCGGCGCTCACGCCGACCCGCAGCGATGCCGCATCTTCCGCCGGCAGATCGGCGAATGCAGCGGCATCAAGTGGGAAGGCCATGGGGTCGCGCCGGGCATCGCTATCGCGGCCCGCGATCACCGACTGCAGCATCGCCGCGTCGGCGACGGTGCGG
>CAZAFV010000061.1:0-15977 GCA_964484385.1 uncultured Acidimicrobiales bacterium | reverse complement strand
CTCCGTAGGGGGCGATGGCGAAACCCTCGATGAGTTTCTCGTGCCCGGCAGCGGTCATGTGGACGGCGTATTGCGCGAGGCGATCTTGGATCTCGGGCGGCGCGAATTCGGCAACCCACGGGACCCACTGGTCGCCCTGGGTGTAGGTGCCGAGAGCGGCAGGTCCGAGCACGTCGATGTACAGCGTGCAGGAGCCGGCGAAGATCGGCTTGTCGAAGCCGCTCGCGGCGGCCGATCCCACCATGCCGATGCAGCCGAACTCGTCGAGCTGGCCCATCATCCCGTCGACGCCAGCGGACTGCGCCGCCGCGATGGCGGCGGTCCAATCGGGCGCCGCGATGTCAACCACCACGCGCTCCATCTCGATGCCGTAGTGCGCGAGCACCGGGGCGATGATGTTGTCCATGAAGTCCAGGGCGGTGGAGGAGTCCTGGACGACGACTGCGATGTGGTCGATGCCGAGTTCGGAGAAGGTCTTGGCGGGACCCACGGCAAATGCCCCGGTCGCCACGTGGAGCAGGAAGGAGCCGGGACTGTTCCTCTCGGTCTGGCCCCACGAGTGGGACGAGACGTAAGGAATACCGGCGTCGAGCCACAGTCCGAACGCCGCTTCTGAGCCCAGCTCGACGCCCATGTACGCCATGTCGACGTCTTCTTCGATCAACTTGATCGCGCAGTTGATGGCGCTTTCGGGCGTGCCGTCGGAGAGGCAGACGATCGGCTCGATCATGGCGCCGTGGATGCCGCCCGCGTCGTTGATCACCTTGATGGCCACTTCGCCGCCGATGCGCAGCTCGGGCAGCGAGATGTTGCCGCCTTCGTTGTTGACATAGCCGACCCGGATGACCTCGCCGGTGCGGTCGATCGGCGCCGCATCGCCCGACGCGTCGTCGCCTCCCGCTGCAACGCCGCCAGCGCCGTCGCCGGTCGTGTCATCGGTCGCCGTGCCGGTGTCGGTGGCGGCGCCGCTCGAGGCTGTGGTGGTCGGGGCGTCGTCGCCAGTGTCGTCTGAACCGCCGCACGCAGCTGCCAGAAGACAGAACGCAACGAGCAGCGCCAATGATCGTGCATGTAGATGTCTCATGGAGTCCCCGACGCTACTCGTGGTCGAGGGTGCGCTCCCCGAGGTAGCTGGCTTCGAGCACCTCGGGTCGCTGCGCCAACTCGTCCGCAGTGCCCGACAGCGCCAGCTCGCCGTGATTGAGGACATACGCCCTGTCAGTGATGGCGAGGGCGGCATGCACGTGCTGTTCCACCAGCAGCACGGCCGTGCCGGTTTCGTCGGCGATGCGCCGCACCACCGGCAGCAGGCGCTCCACGATGATCGGCGCGAGTCCCAAGCTCATCTCGTCCACCATGAGGAGCTTCGGATCGGCGATGAGCTTGCAGCCCAGCGCCAGCATCTGCTGCTCGCCGCCGGAGAGCAACCCGGTCCGGCGATCCAGCAGGGCGTCGAGCGCG
Source organism: uncultured Acidimicrobiales bacterium (assembly GCA_964484385.1). GTDB lineage: Bacteria > Actinomycetota > Acidimicrobiia > Acidimicrobiales > Poriferisodalaceae > Poriferisodalis. The sequence continues at coordinate 14,516 of CAZAFV010000061.1, read as the reverse complement.
GGGAACCAGCCGATGATGTCGGCTTCGGTCACCTCGCTGCGACGGTGCCGGTGCAAGCGCAGGTTCTCTGCCACGGTGAGCTGGAAGAAGATGCCGCGGTCCTCGGGCAGCAATGCGGCGCCCCTGCGCGCCACTTGGTGCGCGCTCGCGCCGTCGAGCGGCTCGCCGAGCACGTCGATCTCGCCGTCGATCGGCCGCAGGATCCCCGCGATGGTCAGCAGGGTGGTGGTCTTGCCGGCGCCGTTGGGCCCCAGCAGCGCGACCACCTCGCCGGGATGAACATGCAGCGAGAGGTCGCGCACGGCGGGCACGCCTCCCCAGCCGGCAACGAGGTTCCGCACGTCCAGGGCAGGGGTCGTGGCTGGCCCGAGTGCATCGGCCGGTGTCTGGGTGTCGGTGCTGCTCATGCGTGTACCTCGGAACCAAGGTAGGCGTCGATGATCGCATCGTCGGAACGAGTGTCAACGGATTCGCCGGACAGCATGCGTGACGACGCCGCGAAAGAGTCAGGCGTGAGCGGACATGACAGCCATGATGGCTGTCTGCATGCTCGCCGCTCACGACGAGGCCTGGTTCCGGCACCTCTATGCCGAGGCGTACCGGCCGCTGCTGGCGTATGCCCGCCGCAGGGTCGATGCCGCAACGGCCGACGAGGTTGTCGCTGACACGTTCCTGACAGCGTGGCGCCGTCGCGACGACGTTCCCGAAGGCTCCGAACGTCTGTGGCTGTTCGGCGTGGCTCGGAACATGGTCCGCAACGCCACACGCTCCAGTCGCCGGCGCCAGACGGCGCACGATCGGTTGCGACTGGTCCGCCCCGCCGGGGCAGACGAAGCGGTCGCGCCTGAGGTCAGCGAGCGCTCGACGCTGATCACAGCGGCCCTCGCTGCCCTGTCTGAAGCCGACCGGGAAGTGCTCATGCTCGTGGCGTGGGAGGAGCTCAGCCATGCCGAGATCGGCCAGGTGCTCGGCATCTCGGCGAACGCCTCGGCCATCCGTGTTCATCGGGCCCGCAAACGACTCGCTGCGCGCCTTGATCGTCTTGATGACGCAAGCGGCGGCGAAGGGAGTGCTTCATGACTGGTACCGGTATCGAAGACGAACTGCTCGCCGATCTGCGCCGGGCGAACCCGGTCGACGTCGATGCGCTCGCCTCGGCGACGGACCCGGAGCCGGCCCAGTTGCTGGATTCGATCCTGGCGGACAGCGCGGACGCATCTCCGCGGCTTCGAGTGGTTCACGGGCCGAAGAGATCGTCATCAGTCGGCGCGCCCGCTCGTCGACGCTGGATCAGCGCAGCGGCCGCGGCGGTGGTGATCGCCGTCGCGGCGGCTGCGACGATCGTGGTGTACGACACCGGTTCCGGTCGCGATGCCACTGCTGCCGTGCACGAGGCCGTCCAGACCACGATCGGGGTGAGCAGCTCGGCCACCACATCCACGACGGTCACGTTCGACTTCGATGTCTTGGCCGAGCCGTGGGAGATGACGATCGAAGGCGTGTTCTCGGACCGCAGCTTCGAGTACCGGCTGACATCCGGACCCGCAGTGCCCGAGGCAGGCATCCCGGATCTGGGCTCCTACGCCGAAGTGGTCATCGGCGATCAGGCGTATCGAGCGACCGGCGACGGACCGTGGGAGGGCCCTCATCCATATGTCTGGGCTCCGGACTCCGAGGATTCGAGCGCACCCGTCAGGTCGAATCTGACGTTCGGCGTCACCGTCGACGATCTCGGTGCCGTGTTCGACTTCGTCGAGGTGGGCGACACCAGTCTCGACGGCGTGACGGTCGCCCACTACCGCACGCACTCCCTGCCTGCTGGCGCAGGGGCCGGCTTCCTCATGTCGCTCGGCATGTTCATGACCATGACGAATCAGGAGCCGCCTCAGCGACTCGACAACGTCCAGCTCGACGTCTGGGTGGATCGCGACGACTTGATCAGGCGGGTCAGCTACACCGCCGTCATCGACGGCGCCGGATCATTCAGCGTCGTCACGGATTGGGCTGACTTCGGCACAGCACCGCCGATCACGGCGCCGACCACCTGAGCGCGGAGTCCACCTGCGGCCGCGCGGAGTCCTGTTGGGACACCTTCGGCATGGGCGAGTGCATGCAGCTACTGCCATGATGAGCCCCGAATTGGCGGCCGTGTGGGCCGGCATGGCACGAAGGGCAGGTCAGGGCAGGTCATGGAGATACACGGCACGTGCAAGGAAGGATTCGAGGCAGTCCGCGACGCCTTCGAGCGGAACTTCGGCGAAGGCCTCGAAGTTGGTGCAGCGGCGGCGGTGACCGTCGACGGCGAGTCTGTCGTGGATATCTGGGCCGGAGACGCCGACACAAACGGCACCCCGTGGGACCGGGACACGATCGTGAACGTGTACTCCACCACCAAGACCATGGCGGCGACGTGCATGCTCGCCTTGGCTGATCGGGGCGAGCTGGACTTCGATGCGCCGGTGTGCGAGTACTGGCCCGAGTTCGCACAGAACGGCAAGGAGGGCGTCCTGGTGCGGCACGTCATGTCGCACACGGCGGGCCTGCCCGGATTCGTGCCGCCGGTATCGGCCGAGGATCTGTACGACCTCGACGCGATCGCCGAACGGCTGGCTGCCCAGGAACTGTGGTGGGAGCCGGGCACCAAATCGGGTTACCACGCGGTCACCCAGGGCAACCTCGAGGGCGAGATTCTCTACCGCATCACCGGCAGGCGCATGGCGGATTGGTTCCGCACCGAAATCGCCGAGCCGCTCGGTGCCGATTTCTGGATGAGCCTGCCCGCGTCGGAAGACCACCGCGTCGGCGAGCTCCTTCCGCCCCCGTCCCTGCTGGAGGTTCTCGAAGCGAGCGGGGTGCCGATCGACCCCGATTCGATTGCCGTGCGCACCTTGGCGAGCTGCTCGCTTGACGCCACCGAGCCCCGGACGCGTGCGTGGCGAGCAGCCGAAATCCCGGCGGCGGGCGGGATCGGAAATGCCCGCGCGGTCGCGCGGATCCACTCGATGCTGGCCTGCGGCGGAGAAGTGGACGGCGTCCGGATCATGTCCGAGGCCGGGGCGCGCAAGGGCCTCGAAGAGCAGGTCGACAACGTCGACGAGGTGCTGATGCTGCGACTGCGGCACGGCCTGGGCTTCGCTCGCCAGCTCGACGGCTGGGTGACCAGCCCGAATCCGAACCACATGTACTGGGGTGGCTGGGGCGGATCCATCGCCGTTGTCGACTTCGACGTGCGCACTTCGGTGGCCTACGTGATGAACCGGATGGATGCCGCCATCACCGGTGACCCGCGGGGCGGTCGCATCGTGGATGCCGCCTTTGCCAGCATCGCTGCGGCCGACTGAGCGCCACGAGCCCGCCGCTGCCCACTGGCGGGCGCGCCGAGTCGCGCCAGTCACGGCACACTACGAGCCGCTCATCGCCGCTCGAAGGGAACCGGCATGCGCTTCAGCATCTTCTACGAACACCAACTGCCGCGCCCGTGGGACGACGGCGCAGAGGCGCGCATCATTCACGAGGCGCTCGAGCAGGTGCAGCTCGCCGACAAGCTCGGCTTCAGCACCGTGTGGGAGGTGGAGCACCACTTCCTGGAGGAGTATTCGCACTCCTCGGCGCCCGAGGTGTTCCTGTCGGCATGCGCCGCAACCACCCAGAACATCCGCATCGGGCACGGCATCGTGCCGGTGCTGCCGGGCTACAACCACCCGGCTCGGGTGGCTGAGCGCATCGGCACGCTCGACATCATCTCGAACGGCCGGGTCGAGTTCGGCACCGGCGAGACGTCGAGCGACATGGAGCTCGGTGGCTTCGAGATCGCTCGCGCCGACAAGCGGGCGATGTGGGAAGAGGCCGTCCCCGAGATCGCCAAGATGATGGCGCAGTCGCCGTACGAGGGGCACACCGGCAAGTTCTTCTCGATGCCGGCGCGCAATGTGGTGCCCAAGCCATTGCAACGCCCGCACCCGCCGATGTGGGTGGCGTGCAGCCAGCGCGACACGATCCTGATGGCGGGCCAGCGAGGCCTCGGCGCGCTGAGCTTCTCGTTCATCGATCCTGACGAGGCCCGCCAGTGGGTATCGGACTACTACGAGGCCTTCGAGGCCTGCACCGACCCGGCGGGCCTCGCGCCGAACCCCAACATCGCAGTGACGACGGGCTTCATGTGCCACCCCGATGAGCAGACGGCGATCGACCGGGGCCTCGACGGCTTCCACTTCTTCGCCTACTCGCTGCTGCACTACTACGCGTTCGGAACTCACACGCCGGGCGCCACCGACATCTGGACCCAGTTCGAGGAGAACCGCGAGGAGATGGGCTTTGCGAAGCTGACCGCCACCGTGCAGGCGGCCGTCGGCTCGGAGGGCGCGGAGAACCTGGTGTCGGCTGGCGGCCTCGACTCGCTGCGCGGCTGCATCGGCACGCCCGACCAGATCCGCGAGTTCGTGCGGGCGTACGAGGACGCTGGTGTCGACGAGCTGATCTTCGTGAGCCAGGCGGGCCGCAATCGCCACGAGGACATCTGCGAGTCAATGGAGCTGTTTGCCCGCGAGGTGATGCCCGAGTTCGCCGAGCGCGCCCCCGAGCGGGAGGCCGCAAAGCGCGAGCGCTACGCCGAGACCATCGAGCGGCTCCAGAACTTCGGTGGCCTCGACTTGGCGCCCGAAGTCACCACCACAGTCCAAGCAGCCGCCACCGCCTGAGCGGGAGTCTCAGCCTTGCCTCAGGGCGAGAACCGGCCGCCGGCGGGAGACAACCAGGCAACAGTTTGTGGAGCGATTGGCCTACGGATTGCGGGCGAGGCGTCGGGCTCGTCTAGGCCGTCGTTCGCTGGAGGCGCTTGCGGTGGCGGCCGCGGGTGGTGGCGTCGAAGACGGTCTTGCGAATGCGCACTGCGTTCGGGGTCACCTCCACGCACTCGTCGTCGGCGATGAACTCCAGCGCTTGCTCGAGCGACAGGACTCGGGGCGGTGTCAGCCGGACGGTGTCGTCCGATGCCGCAGCCCGCACGTTGGTCTGCTTCTTCTTGCGGCAGATGTTGACGTCCATGTCCTCGGGCCGTGGGTTCTCGCCGATCACCATGCCTTCGTAGACCTCGTCGCCTGGAGCGACGAACAGCGATGCCCGCTCTTGGAGGGCCGCGATCGCGTATCCGGTGACGGCACCGGAGCGGTCTGCGACGATCGAGCCCGAGTTGCGGGTGCGCACCTCGCCCAGCCACGGCGTGTAGCCCTCGAACACGCCGTTCATGAGCCCGGTGCCCCGTGTCTCGGTCAGGAACTCGGTCCGGAACCCGATGAGGCCGCGCGTCGCCACGACGTAGTCGAGCCGAACCCAGCCAGTGCCGTGATTCGACATGTTCAACATGGTCGCCTTGCGCTCGCCCAGCATCTGGGTGACCGCGCCGACAAATTCCTCGGGCACGTCGATCGTGACGCGCTCGGTCGGCTCGCAGAGTTGGCCGTCGACGGTGCGGCTGACGATCTCGGGCTTGCCGATCGTCAGCTCGAAGCCTTCGCGCCGCATGATCTCGACCAGCACGGCCAGCTGCAGTTCGCCCCGGCCCTGGACCTGCCAGGTGTCGGGACGATCGGCATCATGAACCCGGATCGAGACGTTGCCGATGAGCTCAGCATCGAGACGATGCTTGATGAGGCGAGCGGTGAGCTTGTCGCCGTCCCGTCCTGACATCGGTGAGGTGTTGATGCCGATCGTGATCGACAGGCTCGGCTCGTCCACCCGGATGGGCGGCAGAGGCGCGGGTCGGTCCAAGTCGGTGAGCGTCTCGCCGATCGTGATGTCCGCAATGCCCGAGATGGCGATGATCTCGCCCGCGTTCGCCTCGTCGGCATGGACAGGCTGGAGGCTCTCGGTCACGTAGAGCTCGTTGATCTTGGCGGTCGAAACGGTGCCGTCAGTTCGACACCACGACACGGTCTGGCCACGCTTGATGGTGCCGTGCATGACACGGCACAGCGCGAGACGTCCGACATAGGGGCTGGAGTCGAGATTGGTCACCCACGCCTGCAGCGGGTGCTCGGGATCGTGCCGAGGGGGCGGGACTGTGGCGAGCAGCGTGTCGAACATCGGGCGCAGGTCGGTGGCGGGCATCTCGGGCTGCAACGACGCCGTGCCGCGCCGAGCGTCGGTGTAGACGATGGGGAAGTCGATCTGGTCGTCGGCGGCATCGAGGTCCATGAACAGCTCGTAGACCTCGTCGACCACTTCGCTGACGCGGGCGTCGGGCCGGTCGATCTTGTTGATCACGAGCACGACGGGCAACCGCAGTTCCAGCGCCTTGCGCAGGACGAAGCGAGTCTGGGGCAGCGGGCCCTCGCTGGAGTCGACCAGCAGCAGCACCCCCTCCACCATCGTGAGGGCGCGCTCCACCTCGCCGCCGAAGTCCGCGTGGCCGGGAGTGTCGAGAATGTTGATCTTGGTCTCGTTGCCGGCGTCGTCGACATATCGGACGGCGGTGTTTTTGGCCAAGATCGTGATGCCTTTCTCTCGTTCGAGATCCATGGAGTCCATGACCCGCTCGGCGACGTTCTCATTGGAGCGAAAGGCACCCGACTGCCACAGCATGGCGTCGACCAAGGTGGTCTTGCCGTGGTCGACGTGAGCGATGATCGCCACATTGCGCAGATCTGCGCGCGCAACAAGATGCTCGGTTTCAGACATGGCGAGCCTCGCGGGAGTGGGGGCCGGCGCAGGATTGGCGTGCGCACTCACCACCGGTGAGTGCAGCTGATGACTCCGGGCGCTGCGCAGGTTCTCAATGCACCCAAAGGTCGTGATGGCTGCTGGGTGCGAGGACCCGGCAGCGCTGAACTCTACGGGTGCAACTGAGGTCAGCGGCTGGCCGCTCGGCAGTCCGCCATGGCGCCGAGCCAGCGGCGACATTGCCGGAAAGTCCAAGTTCACACTATGTGCGCGCGTTCAATCGGTGTGAGCAGTGGCGGGTTCCTGAACGACTCCCCGGGCGATCATGTCGTCCACCGCATCGGGCGCGTACCCCAGCACGTCGGTCAGGACCTCGACGGTGTGCTGGCCGAGCAGCGGCGCCGGGCGTCGCAGCCCGTTGGGGCCGTCGCTCAAGCGCCAGGGGACGCCAGGCACCACACGGTCGCCGGTGAGCGGGTGGTGAGGACGTTCGAGCATGCCGATGGCTTCGAAGTGGGCGTCGCCGGTCCACAGCTCGTGCGATGCCAGCGAGGGAAAGGCGGTGACGCCGACCGCCTGCAGCTCGTCGGTGATCTGCCAGCGGTCCCGAGATTGTGTCCACGCCGAGATGGCGGCATCGAGCTCGGCCTCGTTCTGCTTGCGACCCGTCGCGTCGGCGAACTCCGGTCGGCTCGCGAGACCGGGGTCGACCACCTCGCACAGCGATAGCCACATGCGCTCGTCAGTGCAGGCGATCGTGATCCATTGATCGTCGCCGTTGGCCCGGTAGCAGTTGTGGGGCGACCAGACCGGGTCGTGGTTGCCGATGGGAGCCGGCGACTGGCCGTCGTGCTGGTACTGCATCCAACCCTCGCCGACCGTGGCGGCAACGGCTTCGGCCATGGCGACATCGACGGTGGCGGCAATGCCGCTGCGGCGTCGAGCGGCGAGCGATGCCACCACCGCCCACGCGGCGGTGATTCCCGTGCATGGATCGCCGATGGCCACGCCGGTCTCGTACGCCGGACCGCCTTCGTAGCCGTTGGAGGCGTACAGGCCGGCGAATGCCCCTCCGGCAGGTCCGTACGCCACATACTGCGCGCAGGGGCCCGTGCTGCCGTATCCGGACAGCGAGGCGATGACGACATCCGGGTTGATCGCACGCAATTGCTCGACGCCGAACTCGAGCCGATCCATGACGCCGACGCCGAAGTTGTCGACCACCACGTCGCTGATAGCGACCAGCCGTGCGACAACCTCCCTGGCATCCGGATGGGACAGGTCGATACCGACGCTGCGCTTGTCGCTGTTGTAGAGCTGAAACAGGCCCGAGGTGTCATGCGACGGCGGGCTGTCGGGCGGGCTCAGCGGCAGCCGGCGGAACATGCAGAGGTGATCGGGAGACTCGAGCTTGATGACGTCGGCGCCGAGGTGGGCCAAGATCTGCGTGCAGAACGGACCGGCCCAGATCCAGGTGAAGTCGCAGACTCGCACTCCGTCGAGCGGGCGGTGTCCCGCTGCTGCGGCGGTGGTGCTGCTGGTGCCCGCGGAGGCTCCGGCATCCTCAACGGCGGCTGCCCTGGGCCGCCAGCCGTCCCCCTCGTGAGCGCCGGCGTCGGGTGCTTCGGTGGCGAGACGCCACCACGGCTGATCGATCTGGAACCCCGGTCCCGGCAGCTTCAGCCCGTCGGGCGTCGTGGCAAAGAACCCCCGCTCGGCGAAGTGCCCATTGGCTTCGAGCTGGGCCATCGTGTTCACCGGCGTCACGGCAATTCGAGCAGCCTGGGCGGCGTGGTAGATCTCGTCGGCCCGCTGTTCGGCGAACCACTCGGCCAGGTACATGTTGACAACATCGGAGTTCTGGGTCCGGTCCGGGCCGGTGGCGAACACGTCGAGTGATGCCCACTCGGGGGAGCCCATGAGCTCCACGAACGCTTCCCACTGGGACTGCTCGGGGCAGATGAGCTGCAGCAGCCCGTCGACGCACTGGAAGATGCGCCACGGCACCACCGTGCGCGTGCCCAGCCGCGATGCCTCCACGCCCAGGAACGAGACCGACGCCGGAGCGACCTCGGTGAGCTTGGCCGCTGCGGCGACAGCCGAGAAGTCGATGTGCTCGCCGTGGCCGCTCATGGCGGCACGTTCGGTTGCCGCGAGGGCCACGATCGCGGCAACCGAGGCCACGTTGATGTTGGCGTGATGCCCCGGTGCCTTCAGCGGCGGGAGGTCGGGATCGGTGGCGCCCCCGGGTGACAGGTTTCCCCAGCTCGACCCGTGGATGACGTTGATCTCGGCGGCGTCGTAGTGCGCGTAGGGCCCCGTGAGCCCGAACGGGGTGATGGACAGCACAACAAGCCGGCTGTTCTGCTGCGTCAGATCGGCCAGGTCACGACGATCATGAATCACCAGGTCGGCGCCGGCGATCAGCTCGTCGCTCACTGACCAGACGGAGCGCTTGTTGGAGTTCAGCCAGCGGTGGACATCGTGGGGCCGCGACCGGACCAGGTCGTGGTCGTCCTCGATGCGTATGACGTCAGCGCCCAGGTCGGCGAAGAGCTTCGCCGCCCAGGCAACTCCCACGCTGCCGGCCAGCTCCAGGACCCGTACATGGGACAGTCCGGCTTCGGGAGCAACTGGCGGCGGGCGGCGGAACGGCACCGGCGCTGCTTCGGCCATGACTGCCCCCGTTCGTCGCGCGGCGATGGTAGGCGCGAGTGGTTGCGCTCTGGGTTGGAGCGCGATCGCCGGGACCCCTCCGACGGCCGCGAAGTAGCGTGCGGGGGCTTATGGGGGGACGGCGGTGAACGGCGAGTGGCGCCGGGTGCTGCTCTACCTCGGCGGGATGATGGGCCCGCTCGGCACGTTCGTGATGCTGCCGATGATCCCCGAGCTGCGCGACGCGTTCTCGGTCAGCACGAGCCAGATCGGCTGGGCGCTCAACGTCTACCTGGTGCCATTCGCCGGCCTCCTGCTGGTGTCGGGCACGCTCGGCGACAAGTGGGGACGGGCGCGCACGCTGCGCAGCGCCGTAGCGCTGTATGCCGTCGCGACGCTCGGGTGTGCCTTGGCGCCGAACTACGGCTGGTTTCTCGCGGCCCGCGCAGGCCAGGGCGCCATGAATGCGTTCATCACGCCGCTGCTGCTGGCGACCCTCACTGAGACCGCGCCGACCGGGGGAATCGGCCGCATCGTGGGCCGGTACGCGGCGTGCCAGGCATTGGGACAGCTCTCCGCTCCGATGCTGGGCGGGATCGGTGCCGACACGAACTGGCGCATCGCATATGTGGTGACGGCCGCCGTCGGTGCCGCGATTGCACTGCTGTTGCCCTCCAGCGCAGCCGGAGCCGAGCCGGACGCTCGCCAGCAGGCAGGTTCTCCGCCCCGATTCCAGTCCTTGATGCGCCGCCCGACGCTGCTGATAGCCGCCACGGCATCGCTGTGCGCTATGGGACCCATCGGGGCCAGGATCCTCGTGAGCTTGAGCGGCCGAGATGTGGTGGGACTGACGGGTTCGCAGGTGGGAGTGCTGCTGCTCGCCGGCGGCTTGGCCGGCATGGCTGCGGCTCCGCTGTGGGGGATCGCGCTCGACCGCTTGGGCGGGCGGCAGGCGGCCACTATTGCCATCGCCGTGTGCTCGGGACTGGTGGCCCTGCTGTCAACCGCGGGCGCGGTATGGCTGCTCGCCGTTCTCTGGTTCGTCACAGGCGCTGCAACGCAGGCCGTCGTGGTCAGCTTCCAATCGCTTGCCTCGATTGCGACACCCGACAATCGCGCGGGAGCGCTGTCGTTCACGCTCTCGCTCCGATTCAGCGGTCATGCGCTCGGTGCGGTGATCTGGTTGCCCGTGTTCACCTTCAGCCCGACGTGGGCCTATCTCGGCTCTGCGGTGGCAGGCGCGTTCGCCATCGTCGCCGTTCTGGCCAGCCGGATCGACACTGCTGGCCAATCCTGAGACAGCGGTGCGCCAGCCTCGCTGGGAATGCCGACGGTCAGGCGTGCTGCAGGTGTTGCCAGACCCGTTCGGGGGTGCAAGGGAGCTCCACGTGGCGGACGCCGAGGTGCGACAGCGCATCGACGACGGCGTTGTGGACGGCTGGTGTGGCGCCGATGGTTCCTGACTCGCCGATGCCCTTGGCGCCGAGCGGGTTGCGGTCGGTCGGAGTCTCCAGGGGAATCCGCTCGAAGCTCGGCAGCTCGGCGGCTGAGGGGATCGCGTAGTCCATGAAGTTGCCGGTCAGCGGGTTGCCGTCGCCGTCGTAGACGAACACCTCGCCGAGTGCATGGGCGATGCCCGACGCCACGCCGCCGTGCACCTGGCCTTCGACGATCATCGGGTTGACGATGATGCCGGCGTCGTCGCACGTCACATGTCGCAGCGGGGTGACCTGGCCGGTGTCGCGGTCGACCTCCACCACCGAGAGCTGTACGCCGAACGGAAACGTGGCCGCCGGCGGCTGGAAGTCACTCTCGGCGTGCAGCTCGCGTCCGTCGGACTCGCCGACGTGAGCAGCGATCTGAGCCCAGTCGAGCGACCGGGCCGGTGTCCCGACCACGGCGAACGTGCCCGCTTCGACGTCCAGCACGATGTCGGCGGGATCGGCCTCGAGCATCGCCGCGGCGACCTCCTTGGCCTGCTCGACCACTGCCTCGGCTGCTTCGAACACCGCAGCTCCGCCTGTCTGCAGCGAGCGGGAGCCGCCGGTGCCACCGCCGCGCTTGATCTCGTCGGTGTCGCCGTGGCGCACCTCGATCATCTCGAAATCGATGCCGGTGAGGTCCGCAGCGATCTGGGCATACGCCGTGTGATGACCCTGCCCGTGGTTCGACGAGCCAGTGAGCACCAGCGCTGATCCGTCGTCGCGGATCTCCACGCTGCCGAATTCCGGGGCGCCCATCGGGTTCGAGATCTCCACGTACGCGCTCCAGCCCAACCCGAGCAGCTTCGCTGAACCTTCTGAGCGGCGTCGCTCCTGTTCGGTCCGAAGGCTGGGATAGTCCGCGGCTTCCATCACGGCGTCGAGGGCCTTGGCGTACTCGCCCGAATCCATGTCGGCACCGGTCGGGGTGGTGAACGGGAATGCGTCGGGCGGGATGAAGTTGCGGCGGCGCAGCTCGCCAGGGTCCATCTCGATCTCGGCCGCGAACAGGTCCATCATCCGCTCGATCGCCAGCGCAGCCTCCGGGCGCCCGGCTCCCCGGTACGCGCCCACCGGCGCAGTGTTCGTGGTGACCGAGTTGGTGGATACCGCCACGTTGCCGATGTCGTACACGCCCGAAGCCATCGTGCGGACGAACATGGGCAGCAGCGAGCCGATCATCGGGTAGGCGCCGGCGTCTTGCAGCGCGTCCACCTCGTATGCCGTCACGTTGCCGTCGCGGGTGCCCCCCAGACGTGCCGAGTACGAGATTGCCCGCGCGTGCGTGAAGCCGACCATGGCCTCCGAGCGTGTCTCGGCCCAGCGCACCGGGCGTTCGAGGTGGCACGTGAGGCGAGCCACCACGAAGTCCTCGACATACTGGGCGTTCTTGGCGCCGAAGCCCCCGCCGACGTCTGGCGTGATGACGTGCACCTGGCCGGGTTCCAGCCCGCAGAACGCGGCGAGGGTGTCGCGGGTCTGGTGCGGGAACTGGGTGCAGGCCCAGTAGGTGAGCCGCCGCGCGGCCGCGTCCCAGGAGGCGAGTGCAGTACGAGGCTCGATGGGCGCCGCGGTCATCCGGGGGTTGCAGAACGCCAGCTCCACGACGACCTCGCAGTCGTCGAAGGGATCCTGCCCGTTCTGGGGGCCCGGTGGGATGGCGAAAACCGTGTTGGTGTCGGCCTCGGGAAACAGCAGCCGGCCGTTGCGCGCTGACTCGGCAGTGTCCAGCAGCGGATCGAGCGGTTCGTAGTCGGCATAGACCAACTCGGCGGCATCGATCGCTTGAGACTGCGACTCGGCGACGACTACGGCGAACGGCTCACCCACATAGCGCACTCGGCCAGCGGCCAGCGGCGAGCGCAGCATCTGCTGGTTGAGCATCGGCATACGGGGCGGATCGGCGCTGAGCTTCAGATCGGCTGCCGTGAAGGCGCCCACCACGCCGGGCATCTCGCATGCCTCCTGTGTGTGCACGGCAGCGATGTCTGCGTGGGCCATGGTCGATCGGACGAAGACCGCGACGAGCGCGCCCTCGCATTCGACGTCGTCGACGTATGTGCCGCCGACGGTGAGAAGTTCGGGGTCTTCCTTCCGTTCGACGCGGGTGCCGAGCATACTCATGGTGCGGTGATCCTCCAGTGTCGAGATGTCAGGCCAAGTCAACCCAGAGGTAGGCGAACTCGGCGCCTCGAGCTTCCACCGCGACATGCACCGGCTGCCCGAGGCTGGCCTCGCCCGGCTGCACGTCGCGCAGCGAGCCGACTATGCGGGGGCCCTCGTCGAGCTCCACCACCGCGGTGACGTACGGCAGCTCGTCGGCCCAGCCGCGGTCGACCGTGAAGTGGTTGACTGCCATCGAGTAGATGCGGCCGCTGCCTGAGACAGGGGCGAAGTCGTAGTTGCGGCTGTGGCACGACGGGCAGTACCAGCGCTGCGGGTGGCGGAACTGCCCGCAGTCGGTGCACCGCTGGATGCACAGCGTGCCCGCTTCCAGGCACGCCAAGTGGAATTCGAGGTTCAGCCCTTCGGGCTTGGGCACGTACTTGCGGGCCGGTTTGGCGGTGCTCATGGCGTCAATCTCATCCGCACCGGCTCAGCCCCGGGCCAGCACGGCGATGCTGCCGTCGCCGAGGTCGCCGTAGCCGGTCACCACGCCCAGCTCGGCGTCGCGCACCTGTGCATCGCCGGCCTCGTGCCGAAGCTGGCGCGCCGCTTCCACCACGTGATTGAGGCCCCATGCGTGGCCCTGCGACAGCAGACCGCCGTGAGTGTTCATGGGGTAGCGGCCGCTGAGCGAGATGTTCCCGTCGGCCACGAACTCCTTGGCGCCGCCCTTGGGGCACATGCCGATGGCTTCGAGCTCCATCATCACCACGTAGGTGAAGCAGTCGTAGATCTGCAGGAAATCCATGTCGGCCGGCTGCACGCCGGCCATCGCGAACGCCCGCGGCGCTGCCGAGTCGAGTCCGAGCTTCAGCATGTCGGGCCGGTTGGTGATCTCGTCGGCGGGGTAGGGGTGCCCTTCGGCGCCGCCCAGCCACAGCACCGGCGCATGGGGCAGATCCTTCGCACGCTCCGGCGAGGTCAGCACCACTGCGGCCGCGCAATCGGTCTCCAGACAGCAGTCGAACTTGCGCATCGGCTCGGTGATGAGCGGCGAGGCCAAGTAGTCGTCGAGGGTCATCGGCCGTCCGCCCATGAGGGCCTTGTCGTTGAGGTGCGCGTGCTCGCGACAGGTCAGCGCGACCTGGGCGGCGTCGGTGGGCTCCACGTCGTACAGGTCGACATAGCGCTGGATGTACATCGAGTACCACTGCACCGCCGAGCGCACGCCGTAGGGCGCGTAGAAGTTGCGGCTCACGTCCACGAACGGGCCCGGCTCGAGGCGTCGCTTGGTGGGGCGCGCATCGGGACGGGGCCGCATTGCCGAGTAGCCGTTCCAGCCCACGGTGATCACGACATTGGTGGCGATGCCTGCCGCAATCGCCATGGTGGCCGACTGCAGCGCCGCGACCGGGCTGGCGCCGCCCATGTGCACGGTGACCGCGTAGCGGATGTCGTCAGCGCCGAGGTTGGCGGCGATCTCCTCCGACGAGATGAACCCCGGCGGCGGCAGGATGCCGTCGATCTCGCTGGGGTCGAGCCCGGCGTCGGCAATGGCGGCCATGGTCGCTTCCAGCACCAGCTCGGGCACGCTCAGCGAGGTGCCCCGCATGTAGT
>CAZAFV010000060.1:0-16542 GCA_964484385.1 uncultured Acidimicrobiales bacterium | reverse complement strand
GGCCGCTGCACGGCGTTCCGTTCACCGCGAAGGACGCCCTGATGACGGCCGGGATCCGCTCGACCGGCGGAGCGCGGGAGCTGACAGGCAACGTTCCTGACACCGATGCTGCGGTTGTGGCTGCCTGCCGCGATGCAGGAGCGATCGTGATCGGCAAGACGAACCTGCCGCGCTGGTCGGCTGACAACCAGTCGTTCAATGACCTGTTCGGCACCACGAGCAACCCGTGGGACCTGTCGAAGGTTCCGGGCGGTTCCTCGGGCGGGGCTGCCGCAGCGACCGCCATGGGATTCACCGGCTTCGAGATCGGCACCGACATCGGCGGCTCGATCCGGTTCCCGGCCTCGTTCAACGGCATCTGGGGTCACAAGCCGAGCTTCGGGCTGATCCCGACGACCGGCTACCTAGATCATGTGCGCGGCGGCACCACCGAGTCGGACATCAACGTGTTCGGCCCGCTGACGCGCAGCTGCGACGACCTGGAATTGCTGTTCGACGTGCTGCTGCGCACCGAGACACCGTGGGTGCCGCAGTTGCCGCCCGCACCGGATGACGTCAGCGGCTTGCATGTCGCCGCATGGCTCGACGGCGAGTACTGCCCTGTCGACGGCGACGTGCTGGAGGTGATGAACTCGGCGGTCGCGGCCCTCGAAGCCAGCGGCGTGAGCGTCGACCATGCAGCGCGGCCCGATATCGACCCGCTGCCCGCGTGGGAGACCGGCCTGTGGCTGGTGCGAGCTGCCATGACCCTGGCCGGCCGCGGCGAGGGACCCGGACATCGCGAGTGGCTCGAGCGTCATATGGCGCGCGAGGAGTGCCGCCGCAAGTGGGCCGACTTCTTCTCGGGGTACGACGCGATCCTCATGCCGGTGAGCTTCCACCCGCCCTTCGACCACATGCAGGAGGGCACCTTCGCCGAGCGCCGCATTCCCGCAAATGGCGTCGAGCGGCCCTACATCGAGATGACCCGCTGGACGATCCTGACCGGCATGTCGTACCTGCCTGCAACCGTCCCGCCGCTGGGCCTCACCGCCGGGGGCCTGCCTGTCGGGTTCCAAGTCGTCGGCCCTTACGGCGGCGACCGCACCACCATGGCCCTCGCCCGTCGCATCGGCGAGCTCACCGGCGGCTACCAGCCCCCACCCCGCGCCTTGGCCTGAGCCGGCAGCCAGCAGCGATCCGCGGAGTCGTCGGGCTCAGACCTCGGCCACCGCAAGCTCGAGCGCTGCTTGGGGAACGGTGTCGATGAGACGCTGTAACTCGATGCCTTCGAGGCGGTCGACGTTGGCCGGCATTCCATCGGATCTCAGGTACAGCAGCACGATGCGAGCGACCTGCCTGCCCGTGGCCCGCTCGATGCACCACGCGTACGTGGCACATTGCTGCCGGTACTGCGCTGCGCGGCCGCTGTCGGCGCCGGGCATCGCGCCGAGCGCATCGGTCTTGTAATCGACCACAACGAGGCCGCCCATGTCAGGGTCGTCATAGAGCAAGTCGATGAACCCTTCGACGACGGGCAGTGCCCCGGCGCCGTCGTCGACCGAGTCCTGGGCAGGATCGGCGGCATCAACAGCGGCAGCGGCGTACACCTCTCGCCAGTGGCGGTTGGCGACAGCTCGTTGAACCTCGTCGCTTCCCAGCGCAGATCGAACAAATGCCTCGATGCTGGCGGCATTCGATCCGACGCCTTCGGCGGTGGCCTGGGCTGCGGCAAGCCCAGCGAGGTCGTCGCCGCTGCGCAGATCGACGGCCTGCAGCACGCCGTGAACGGCCTTGCCGGTCGCCGTCGCTCCGCGCCCCCGGCGCATCGGCGTGGACCGACCGCTGGGATCGTCGTCAGCTTCATCCTTGGCGGGTGTCAGCGCGTCCGCGGGCTCCACCAGCGGTTCTGCCGACTCGCCGGCGTCGACGCCATGCCCGTGGTCGAAGCCGGAGTCGTCACGTGCGCTGTGCTGCGCGATGGCGGTCGCGCTCAGAGCCGTCCGCCGCCGCGAGTGTGCCGCAGCGTGATCACGGCGTCGAAGCCACGCGGTGCGCTCGGGCCGAACGTCGGACGACTCACGGGCTTCCGTCTGGGCCGGCGCGCTCGCTTCGTTCGGCGATCGGGCTTCGGCTCGGTACTCCCACTGCAGTGCTTCGCGGGCCGCCCGGTCGGCCTCGTCGCTGTGGGGCAGCACCTGCTGGATGACGTGGGCATGGCTCTGCTCGTGCAGTGCTCTGCGTCGAGGCGGCGGGCGGTGCAGCGACACGATCAGGTGGTCACGCGCGCGGGTGCATGCGACGTACAGCAGCCGGACCCGTTCGTGGTGATCAGCGATCTGTTCTTCGTCCTTGCATCTGGCGAAGGCGAGCGACTCCACGCCGGACCTCAGTCGTACCGCCGAAGCCCCTCCGCAGGTGTGTGACCGGTCGCCGCTGTCAGCGTCGTGCGCCGTGTCTTCGGCGCCGAAGATGACCGGAGGCGGCGCAGTCGGCTCGCCGACCTGTAGCCCCGCCACGATGACGATCGGGAATTCGAGGCCCTTGGCGGCGTGAATGGTCATCACCTGGACCGAGTCGTCGTCGGACTCGGGCAGAATCGCCTCGGTCACCTTTGCTCGCTTGGATGACTGCATTTCGGTCCAGCGCAGGAAACCGCGCAGGCCCCCGTGCTGACTCTCGGTCCATGCACGCGCCTGGTCGATCAGGTAGCGAACATGCCGCCATTTCTCTCGAGTCCGCGGTCCGGCGGCTGCTTGTTCGAGGAACTTGCGATCACGCACCAAGCGGTCGATCAGCATCGAGGGCGCCATCACGGAATGCAGTTCGTACAGTTCTCGCAAATGCGCGAGTCCCTCGGTGACGGGGTGTTGCTCCGCCCCGTTCTGGGGGGAGGCACCGCTGCGGAAATAGCTCCAAGAACCGATGGCCCGGTAGTAGGTGTACAAGTCGTCGTCGCCGCACCCGTACAGGGGCGTGCGCAGTGCGCTGACGATGGCCAGGTCGTCATCAGGGTCTGCCGCAGCGCGCAGGCACATCAGCAGGTCGCGCACGGTTCGGCTGCGCCAGACGAACTCCGAGGCTTCGAGGCGGTAGGGGATGCCTGCCACAGCCAGGCCCGTCTCGAGCTGCGGCAAGCTGGTGCGGCTGGGCAGAAGGACAGCGATGTCGCTGAGGCGAGCAGGTCGCGGAGGCGCTCCGCCGGCCCCGTGTCGTTCGGCCACGAGCCACTGCTCGTTCATGACCTGGACGATTGCCGCCGCCACGTCCGCTGACTCGATCTCGCGGACCTGTTCGACCTTGACCCCGGTGTGCTGTTCGGTTCCGAGCACCATGACTGCGGGACTGCCGACGATTGCCGCACGATCCGATTCCAATGGGACGTAGGGAGGATGCAGGTGCGCGTGCTCGGACTCGTGGTGCGGGGGCATCAGTTCGGCGAACACGCTGTTGACCCAGGCGATGACCGGCTCGGTCGTGCGAAAGTTGACTCGCAGCGAAGCTGTTGCGCCAGTTTCGGCTTCGTACCTCCTCTGGGCGTCGAGGTACAGGCCGATGTCGGCCCGTCGAAAGCGATAGATCGACTGCTTGGGATCGCCCACGAAGAACAGCCCGCCCGCCGTCGTGGCAATCTCGCTCCAGTGCGGGTTCGGTGCCGCGCCGCTCTCACGCGCAGAGCCGAGGCTGACATCTGCACCGTCGTCGCCGTCGCCCTCGCCGTGGGCCTGCTGGCCGGCAATCAAGGCGGCTATCTCGACCTGGATCGGATCTGTGTCCTGGAACTCGTCGAGCAGCAGGTGGCGGTAGCGGCCGTGCAGCGCCGCACGCGCAGACGGCGAGCGTCGCAGCAGGTCGCGGGCGTGCACGAGCAGATCGTGGAACTCGAGACGTCCAGCCGAGCGGCGCTGTTCGGCCGCGTCGATGGTGAACTGCGCGACGCGGTTGGACAGTTCCGCGACTGCAGAGTCGAGCGCCGCCGCCGCAATCGCTAGGCAACGCACCCTCACCTCTTCGAAGCCGTCCCTGACCGACCCCACGTCGGCCCAATTGGCTGCCCGTCCGGTGCGGCCGACCTTGGGGATCCCCAGCTGTGAGTCGTCGGCGCTGCACAGAACGGAGAGCCGCCCGGCATCGCTCGGTGCGGTACCGAGCAATGCGAGATAACGGTCCAGTTGCGGGAATCGCAGCAGCAGCGGGTCGTCTGTGGCGCTGCACTCATCGCTGCGAGCCGACAGTGCGTGACCGAGTTCGAGCACCTCGTCGACGTCGATCGCCATCGCGGCAATGGAGCTGCCGACTCGCACGCGGTCCCAGTTGGCGTTGAATCGCACGCCGACCTCTCGCAGAGTGCTTGGCCCGGCGCCTGCAGCATCAGCGAACTCGACGGCCCAGCGTGCGGTCGGGTCACTCAGGAGCTGCTCTTCGAAACGCGACCACCGTTCGTCGAACTCGACATCGCTGGCGATCTGGTCGAGGGCCTCGAACAACGGCGGCACGCGCGCTTCGATCGCGTGCTCGCTCAGGATGCGACGCGCAAACCCGTGCAGCGTCGAGATCGCGGCGCTGTCCAGCCCTGCGAGTGCAAGGCGCGCGCGCTCCGCAACCTGCTCGGGCGAACCGTCAGCGAGCAGTTGGTTGAGTGCGGCCCGAATTCGATTGCGCAGCTCCGCGGCGGCCTTGTCGGTGAAGGTGATCGCCGCGATCGCACTGATCGGCACCGCGGTCGGCCCGGTGAGCAGCTCCACGACGCGGCCGGTCAGGGCGCGGGTCTTGCCGGTGCCTGCACCTGCTTCGACGAACAGCGTCTCATCGGTGCGGGTGACGATCCGATCCCGTTCGTGTTGGTCGGCCGGCTGCGCGCCGGTCCGAACGGCTGACGCGCTCATCGGACCGACTCGCCTGCATTCTCGGGCTCGAACAGCGACACGACGCCGGCGAGCGCCGCGTCATTCCGCTTGCGCTTCCAGTCCCGCACCACGTCTGCTGTCCCGATGCCGTCGGGGTCGCAGTAGCGGCACGACACGAAGTCCCTGTTGTCGCCGTCCGCCTCGGCGTAGCCGGGAAAGGTCCCGCTTCGAATCCCGGTCACGATGAGGGTCACCACCTCGTCGAATCGCTCCATGAGCGGGGCGTCGACAGCCATCGTGAGCCAGTCCCAGTTTCCGGCCCCAGAGGTGCAGAACCAATATGCGGCGTGCAACGTCGGCGGCGTGCCGTCAGCCGCGAAGTGCTGAGCGGCAGCGAGCGCGTACACCGGAAGCTGCAGCAGCCGGCCGCGCGCCGTGAGATCTGCGGGCCGGTTCCTGCTCGGCTGGGTCCGAGCGAAGGACGTCTTGGATTGGCCGGACTTGTAGTCGATGACGACGAGGCCGCCGTCGGCAGTCAGCTCCACCCGGTCGATCGAGCCGCGGAACTGCACTCGCTCGCCGTTTCCCATGCGGTAGTGCACCGCCGGCGCTTCGGCAGTCCGGCCGAAGCGGAATTCGGAGCCGATCACCTCGCCGCGAGGAAGCTCGGGCCCCGCCTTGTTCGCGGGACAGTCCCGAAGCTCGCCCTCGCGGTCGAGCAGGACACGCAGGTCGGCGAGCAGCATCGTGCGGTCGCGCTCCCACAGCAGCTCATGACCGGTCAGCCCTCGTGCAGCGAGTTCGTCGGCGAGCGACGCGCCGAGGGCGACAAGTTCGTCTCGGTCCTCGTCTGTGGGCGGTCGACTCGGCCCCGGCGGTGGGCGATCAGGCCCCTCGGCGGCGCCGACGCTGCCGGGTGGGGACAACGTGCGATTCTCGATCAGCGGACTCAAGAACCGGTCGATGGCATCGTGCATGAGGTTGCCGCGCTCGAGAGGGCTCAGTCGCACGATCTCTTCCGGCTCTTCCAGAGCCCTCACACCGAGCAGATGCTCGAATAGGTACCGGCGCGGACAGACCGCCCAGTGCTCCAGCCGCGTCGGCGAGATGACATCGGCGAGCGCGCCGCGACTGTCGATGACCCCGGCCAGGTTGCCGTCGAACCGGGTGAAGCTCGTGCCTCGTCGTGCACGGTCCATTTCGACGCCATTGCGAAATGCGGGCACGTCGAACAGGCGGTGCCGCGCAACTGCGCCTCGGCGCGCGCGCGTGAGAAGCACGTCAGCCGAGTCGTACTCGTTCTCAGTCGCAGGAAACGATGCATCACGCACCCCGCTCAAGTACGACGGAACCTCGGTGACGGCGGCGACTGCGGGGTCAGCTGCCGCCGCGGCCAAGCGCGCTGCGTCGATGTAGCCCTGCCCGACGTCTGACTTGGCGTCGTGCGCGGTCAATGCGCGCGCGGTGGGCGTCAGCCAGCGAGAGGGCACGTACTGGGCGCTCTGGCGCAGGTTGCCCCGCGGCACCAACAGGGTGCATCGCTCACGGGCGCCGGCAATCGCGGCGAGGACCATCCGGTGCTGATCGGCGACGTCATCGACGTCGCGCGTCAGCGCTCCGCCGAGATCCTGCCGCGCCTCGGTGCTGATCAGGGTCCCAGGCTGTGATCTGCCCGGCAGGATGCCCTCGCTCATCCCCAGGATGTACGCCCGCACCGGGGCCACATCGACTGCGCCTGCGACAGGACCCACGTAGATGCCGTCGCCTTCGCGGCCGCTGCGACCGTGTGGCTGTGCCAGCTCGTCCGTCAGGACGTCGGCCATCACTGCGAGATCGACCCTGGGCTCGAACTGGCTGAGGCCCTCCAAGCGGCTCAGCACGTCCTCGACGCGCTCCGCTGCGGTTCGCTCCCAATGCGGCCAGCGATCAGTCCAGTTGTCACGGCCTACCTGACCGAGGTAGCGACGCAGGGACGATCTCATCCACGCGCTCAAGCGCCCCCAGGTCGTGCGGCTACGCCCGTCGTTGATGCGATCGCGGAGTTCTTCGACGAATTCGATGATCAGGCCGCACTCGCTTGCCTCGGCCTCGCAGCGGGCCACGGCGGCCGAATTCGGTTCGGGGCTCTCACGTTCGGCTGCAGCACGCCCGAGCTGTTCGTGCGCGTGCAGCTCGAGCCGGGTGCGCCAATCGCCGTCGGTCACTCGCGCCAAGCGGGCGAGCCGCTCCCACTTGGAGTCGGGGACGAACATGTTCTCGCCGGCTCGCCTGCGGTCGGGACGCAACGGCACCTTTGCGCCCGCGATCAACTCGAAGACGTCGCGCCGACCCAGCCGTGGCTCGTCGTGGTCGGTGTCCGCGAGCGCCGCGAGCCCCACAGCAAAGCGGCCGTAGGCGGACTCGGCGAGCGTCCGTGCAGTGGAGCCGTAGGTGGCGATGCCGGCGGCTTCGAACTGCTCTTCGAGCGTACGGCCATAGGGCTCGTTCGGGCCATAGAACACAGCGAGCGAAGCCGGCGGCACACCGTCGTCGAGATCGGACATGATCAAGCGCACAGCGGTGCGTGCCTCTTCGTCGGGATCGGTGACGCTGACGATCGCCGTTCCGACAGGGGAGGTCTCGTCGGGATGATCGGCAGTCGTGCAGGCGGTCATCGAGTCGGGCTCAACGGGCGTGCCGTCGGGCGCCCTGCACGCCGGCTCGCGTTGCGCGCGAGGCGGCATCGGGCGCCTCAAGGCAGCCGGCGTCTCCACGCGGAGACGGTCGCACGAAGCGACCGCGCCGGCGTCCGCATGCCGGTCGCCGGTGACGCCCAGCAGCACAGTCACCTGCCCGCTGAGGCTGAGCGGCCCGAGTGCCCGAATGAGGGCACCTTCGTTTCCGCTCAGGCGGCGAGGCAGGTAGGCCGCGACAGCTCCGAACGCCGACAGCGAACTCGCTGTGGCATCCGGCTCGCTCGTACGGCTGCAGCTCGGGCTGTCGGCGGCTGCGCCCGCGCTGCCCGTGCTCGTTGCCTGGGTCGCTCGGGCCCTCGCGACGTGAACGGCTTCGGTGAGCAGATCGACCTCGTCATACCAATCACGTCTCACTGCGCGCCGCACTCGCTGGCAGATCGCCACGACCTCGCGGGCCCGAGGCGAGCCTGCCGCGACGCGTTCGAGCTGCTCAGCGTTCAGGCCGCGCAGTTCTTGATAGGCGCCTGCCAACGCTTGTGCGGTCCTCCGATGCCGAGCCACCGGCGCGAACAGGCCCGGCTGCTCCCTCAGCGCAGCCCGCATCGCTGAGGTCAGCATCAGAACGTTGAGCGGTCGCCTGCCCGCTGCCTGCAGCGACGTTCCGGCGAGCCGATCCGCCAACCCGGCCAGTGTCAAGGTCTCCAAGGCGGCGATGCCGCCCGAGCGCCGCGTCGCGCCGGTGAGCGAGCCCGCGCCGATCGCCCTGCGCAGGGCGAGACCCGTGTAATTCGACGGCACGATGACGGTCACCGGCGCAAGCGGGTCGTCAGCCTTGGCGCCGGCCACGAAGTCGGCGATCGCCCGGCGTGCCGCTGCACCGAACTCCACCGCCACAACGCGCACGCCGCTGCCGTCGTCGGAAGCGACGGCCCCGTCGTGGCCGCTCAGAGGGTTGTCGCTCAGAGGTTCGGGCCTCGGCGCGCAATCGGCCGCTCGGTCATTCACGAGTGCGACACTACGCAGGCGGTGTGACAGTCATGATGTTGGGGTCAGCAGTTTGGGTCTGGTCCCGGCTCGGGTGGATGCGTCCGCTGCATCGATGGGCAGGTGCTGGCCCGAAGGGCCACCGATCTGAGGCGACGGCGATGCTCTTCAGGACTCAGGGTGTCCTGCTGGGCACGTCCCGCCCGGGCGCGGCCGTGGGTGCCCGCACCGCCGTCCTCGCTGCGTGAGCGCACCGCAGGTGTTGCCGCCGTCGTACGCGGCGGCAGATCCCGCCTCGGGGGCTGTCGAATCCAGCGCGCCAGTCGGCGTCGACAGCGTGAGGTTGGCTGCGGGCTGCTCACGCGTTGACTCGGCGAACGCATCCATCATGTCGCCGCATTCGAACACCCTGTTGCGGCGGCCGGCGCTGCGCTGTTCCAAGATGCCGAGCCTGGCCAGCCGATCCACAGCGCGCTGCGCGGTCCTCGGGCCGACGGACAGCAAATCGGCTGCGCTGCGGGCCGTGACGACCGGATGTCGCGGGAGCTCCTCGAGCAGTCTGAACACAGTGTTCGAAGTGCGGATTCCTGCTTGACGTGCCTGACGCACCCATCGTTCTGAGAGCGCGTCCACATGGGTGATCAGCCGTTCCCTGAGCAGGCACGCATGAGATGTGGACTGAGCGAGCATCTCGATCCATGTGCGCAACGACTTGGACCGTTCGAAATCGTTCGCTGCGCAGATGATGCGAGTCTCGTCGAGCGCGTCGAAATAGGCCTCCTTGTTCAGCATCAGGGCCGAGCTGACAGGCAGCGCTCCGCTGTGCATCACTTCGTCGCGCCTGAGCATGTACTGCATCAGCGCGCGCCCGGTTCGGCCGTTGCCGTCAGCGAATGGGTGGATCGTCTCGAACTGAGCGTGAGCGATCGCAGCGCGGACGAGGGGGATGCCGTCTTGCCGGTTGACGTAGTCGACGAGATCGTCGAGCAAGTCGCTGACGAACTCGGGCGGCGGCCCGACGTGACGTGCTGTGAGCGGGCTGCCGAGCGCTCCGCTGCCGACCCAGTTCTGTCGCTGGCGGATTCGGCCGGCGATGGGATCGTCGTGGCCCATCAGCGTCGCGTGTATGTCGCACAGTTCCCCGGTCGTGAGGTCGCCGCCGGATGCCCCTAGGCCGATTGCTCTCTGTGTCGCTGCGACATTGCGCAAGGCTTCCATTTCTGTGTCCGCCGGCCGTTCGCCGAACAGGCTGAGCTGCGCTTCGGCGCGTGCGACTCGACGCGCGGACGGACGGACTTCCTCGATGGTGCTCGACGCGATGCTCTCGGATCGATCCAAAACCCATTCCGACGCGATCGGGCGGTTGCCTGTTGCCTGCACCAGATCAGCACAGCGTTCGCCGGCCATCGAGATCTGTCTCCATGTGTCGACATGGAGCTCGGGTTCCCAACCGTTGATCGGATGAGGAACGTACGCAGCAAAGCACTCGCGTGCTGGGTCAGATGCCAGCGCGGCGCGTGACGTGTGGGTTCTGCGGTCCCAGAATCGCTGTTCATTCCGGCCCACAACTGCATCTCCTGAGTTGTCGCCCAAACAGATGATAGCGACAATTCAGGATATTGCATAATCTGAACTGTCGCTATGCGGCATTCTAGCGACATCTCGGATGCCGCCAGCCGCCGGTCGAACTCCTCCGAGAGCAGCACCGCGATGCGCGACATGGAGAAACCGCCAAGGCAGTGTCTCGAATGACCCGAGGCGATGTGAGCCCCCGCGTGTGGGTCAGTGAGCAGCGAGCGCCTTGAGTCGTACGGCGGACAGGCGTTTGAGCTGCTGGTTGCGCGGGTCGACTTCGATGCCGGCGGACTCCAGCGCGGTGAGGCCCAACAACGGCTCCACGTCGTTGTCGACGAACACCACGGTGCCCATGACCAATTCACCCATGACCTCGAGTTCGACTCCTCCGATGTCGAACTGCAGCCGACGGCCGTCCGCCATCTCATATGTGCGAGACCCGATCGGCTCGATGCCGATGGCTGCGAGGTGCTGGCGCGGCACCAGCGAATCGATGGCGCCGGTGTCCACTAGGAATTCGCCTTGCCAGGTGCGATCGCGTGCTGCTGGGTTCTTGACGATGACGGTGACGTGCGTGGTGCCCACAGGAGGCCTCCTGTGTCGAACAGGGCGGAGAGACGGCAGCCGATGGCCGCGTCGCCGAGCCTCGCACGCGCCGCGAGACGCGTCACCATCATTTTCGGGCGTTGAGTCTTCCCGCGTTGATGTCATGGATTCATTGTCGCAGTGCAATCGCGTCAGTCGCGACACGCCGGGTGCCAGCGTGCCGCTCAGGTGTCGGCGAGCCGGGCCACTACCGGGGCCATCGCATCGACCTCGGGGTCGTGGATGATGATGTAGCTGGCGCCGTAGGTCTCGCGGTGGTGGTGCAACTGCTCGCAGATGTCGTCGACCGTGCCGGCCAGCACCAAGGGAACCTCGCGGGCTTCCTGGGGCGTCAGCCCGAAGCCGGGCGCGAACTGCGCGAGCACGCTGTCGGCGTCGTCGGACACCAACGCCATGAACGTGTTGAGCTGGATCTCGATGTCGGCGAAGCGGTCGCCGGCTGCATCGGCGATCCACTGGCGGCGCTCGACGAACTTGTCCGCTACCGAGCTGCGGGCGGCATCGGGGCCCACGGTGCCAGACCGCAGATTGGGATTCAGGCTGATGATGTCGGCGAGGCGGGCAGCTTCGCTCAGCACCCGCTTGCCGCCGCCGCCGATGATGACGGGCGGCCCGCCCGGCGTGTGGGGCAGCGGGCGGCCCACCATGCCGGAGATCTGGTAGTGCTCGCCCTCGTAATCAAAGGGCTCGCCCCGCCACAGCCCCTTGATGACCTCCAGCGCTTCGATCATGCGATCTATGCGCACGCCGGGCCGGTCGAGCGGGATGCCCGCCTGCGCGTAGTCGTCGGTCAGCCAGCCGGCGCCGATGCCGAACTCGGTGCGGCCTTCTGCCAGCAGGTCGAGCGTGGCGAAGTCCTTCGCCAGCACAGCGGGGTGCCGGTAATCGGCTGCGTACACCAGCGTCCCGACCCGCAACGTCGTGGTGATCTCCGCCGCGACGGCGGGATGCACGATGGGCGACCAGCTGTCCCAGAAGTGGTCGTGGCAGAACAGCGACGAATACCCCAAGTCTTCGACCTTGCGCGCCATCTCCCGGAATGCGGCAGGACTGTCAGGTTTGCCGTACTGGACGCCGAATCTGAACGGATGCACAGCAGCGAGAGTGCGCCGACTTCGCTCAGGGAACTACAGGGCCGGCGGGACAGCAGCCGACCGCCGTCGCCGCTGTCACGACTAGCACCGTCCTCCCATCGGGTCCCAGATGCGGTCGCCATCCACGCAGATGCCGTTCATCGCAAACTCGTCCAGTTTCTCCATGGCCTCGAGTTCCTCGGCCGGCAGCACCACGCCATCCGGGTTGCCGGCCGTAATCTCGGAAGTGCGGCGCTCGACGCGCTCAGGGCCGCGCTTTGCCTTCCACTGCTCTGCCGTGATCGATTCCGGTGCGGCCGGTTCGGTCTGCGGCACGAACACGAGGGCCTGGTTGCCGGGTGTGTTCTCGTCAATCGTTACGCCGTGATACGTCCTCGTAGGTCGCACATGGTTCCATGAATTCACTGTGTGCGAAGCGACCACAGTCGTCCCGTCGAGCACCCGGACACGTACCGCCTTGTACGCATTTGCCGTGCCTGCGTAGCGGTTTCCCTTGCTCTGCCACAGCCACACTTCCTCATCGTGGCTGCCGGCACCATCCCTCTCGTAGACCTCGGCGATCAGGATGCTCGGCCATTCGCCGCCGTCGTGCAGCGTGTCCTTGTGCCCGGTGTACCTCTTGTCTTCACCTGTCCCCGACGATGTGCTCTTGATGTCGTACCAATTCCCGTCCGAACGCAGCACGGATATGACGATGCGCTGGCCCGACGACAGCGTGACCGCAAGGCCGCAGTATCCAGTGCGCGTGCGGGTACTGCCGTCTGTAGGGCACGGCTGTTCGCTGTACGGCACAATGCTCGCAGTGGTCTGTGCTTCGGCTGGTGCGGCGAACATCGCCATGAGCACCACTGTGGCTATGGCCGTTATCAGCGTGACGTGCACCTTGGCAGAAAATGAGTTCTTCGATACAAGTCCTTCGGAGATAGACATTGCCCCCCCCCCGCTCGGAGTCAATTCTCGCGGTCCATTGGGCGCCTTGTCAAGACACCCCGTCAGGCGGCGTGACGGCGAGAGGGGGCTTGCGACACTAGATCTGCATCTGCTGGTCCAGGAAGGAACGCTCCGCACCGAGCAGCGACGACGGTATTGCCGCCGTCCCCCTTTGGCGTCTCGCTAGCCGCGCCACGCCGGGTTCTTGTCGCCATCGATGATGGTCATGGTTCCCACAGCGTCGGGCGGCCATATCGTTCCGGGGAGGAACACCTCCACCACGAAATGCTCATCCTTTTCGGCCTTGCCGTCCGCTTCGAGCCAGACCTTGCCGGTCATCTCGGTGACTCCCGGCGCAAACACGAGCTTGTCCTGCTGGTACTCGTAGTCGTTCCCCTTGTGAGCGCGCTCATCTTCATCCCATGCGGTCGCGGTGTTCCAGGTGACGGTGATCTCCTCGGTGGACGCCTGGGATAGACGCACGGTGAAGTGCAGGTATCCGCCCTCCGTTGCCGAGGCGTCCGCCACGGACACGCCGATCTCAACCACAGGCGCCGGATCGTCGTTGTCGGCGACGGTGACGGTGGCCGCGCCGTGGGTGGGGGACACGGTGTAGCCGGTGCCGTCTTTGAGCGTGGCCGTCACTGATCCGTCGGTTTCGTCGGCGTTGTCGTCGGCGGTGGTGATGGTGTACGTCGTGGTCGCGCCGCTCACTGTGATTGTGGCCGCGCCGCTGGCGCCGAAGCTGCCGTTCTCGCTGACGCCCACCTTGACGGTGATGGGGCTGGTCGGGGCCGGGCTGGCCGTGATGGTGTACGTCGCGCTGCCGCCCTCGGTGATCCCGCTGCCGCCGCTGATGCTCAACTCCGGCGTTGCCGGCGGAGGATCGTCGTTGTCGGCGACGGTGACGGTGGCCGCGCCGTGGGTGGGGGACACGGTGTAGCCGGTGCCGTCTTTGAGCGTGGCCGTCACTGATCCGTCGGTTTCGTCGGCGTTGTCGTCGGCGGTGGTGATGGTGTACGTCGTGGTCGCGCCGCTCACTGTGATTGTGGCCGCGCCGCTGGCGCCGAAGCTGCCGTTCTCGCTGACGCCCACCTTGACGGTGATGGGGCTGGTCGGGGCCGGGCTGGCCGTGATGGTGTACGTCGCGCTGCCGCCCTCGGTGATCCCGCTGCCGCCGCTGATGCTCAACTCCGGCGTTGCCGGCGGAGGATCGTCGTTGTCGGCGACGGTGACGGTGGCCGCGCCGTGGGTGGGGGACACGGTGTAGCCGGTGCCGTCTTTGAGCGTGGCCGTCACTGATCCGTCGGTTTCGTCGGCGTTGTCGTCGGCGGTGGTGATGGTGTACGTCGTGGTCGCGCCGCTGACCTGGACCTTGACGGCGCCGCTGGGCCCGAAGTCCCCGCTCTGCGAGACGCCCACGTTGACCGTGATGGGACTGGCAGGCGCCGGGTTCGCCGTGATGGTGAAGGAGGCTGTGCCGCCCTCGGTGATCCCGCTGCCGCCGCTGATGCTCAGCTCCGGCCCGTCGTTGTCCGCCACGTTGATGGTGGCCGCCCCTTTGGTGGGGGACACGGTGTACCCGTGGTCGGCGTCCACCGTGGCCGTCACCGAGCCGTCGGCCTCGCTGGCGCCGTCGTCGGTGGTGGACACCGTCAGGGTGGCGCTGCCGCCGGCGGGGATGGTCACCGCCCGGCGCCCGGTGGCCGCTCCGTAGTCGCCGCTGGCCGACACCGTCACGGCGACCCGCAGGTCCGCCTTCGGCGCCGGGCTGGCGGTGACGGTGAAGACGGCGTCGCCGCCCTCGGTCACGTCGCCTCCGGCGGTGACGCTCACCTCCGGGTCCGTCGGCGGCTGCGCGACGGTGACGCCGAAGTCCTGGGATTGCCCGGAGGCCAGGGTGGTCACCTTGACGCTGTAGCTGCCGCCAATGGACGAGCCGCGCTGCCCGATCACGACGACCTGGTAGGCCGACTCGGGCTCGAGGCCGGTGATCCGGTACTCGGTGGCCGTGGTCGTGTCCCAGTTCAGCTCCGGGTTGCGGCCGAGGGAGTACCAGCCCACCTGGTACGACGTGTCGCCCTCCTTCGGCGCCCAGATGACGGTGGCCGTGTCGCCGGTTACCCGCTTCACGGCGATGGTCGTCACCGGCACGGGGGCGTCGTCGTTCTCGATGACCACGATGGCCCGGCTCTCGAACAGGCTGATCTTGTAGCCGTCGCTGCTGACGACGTCCGCGTAGAGCGGCGCGTTGGGGTTGGGGTTGTTGTCGTCATAGGTGGGGACCGTGACCGTGACGCTGCCGCTGGTGGGCACCGTGACGGTGCGCTCGCCCAGCTGGCCCGCTTCGACGACCAGCCCGCCGATGTGATGGCCCCGCACGGCGATCTTGACCGGCGTCGGGGCCGCCGGCGCCGGCGACAGGGTCACCGTGAAGACCGCGTCTTCGCCCTCGCCGATCACCGGGCTGTTGGCGGACACCGATGCCTTGGGCACGCGCTCCAGCGTCGGCGACGCGGGGTTGGCCTGCGTCGCTGCGCCCGCTGCCAGCGTCGTGAAGCGCAGCGCCGGACTGGCCGTGCTCAGCTGCACCTCGCCGTGGTCGATGTAGTAGACCACCGCCCGGTACTCGGTGGACGGGTCCAGGTGTTCGATGTCGTAGGACGTCTCGCGGACGACCGCGCCGTAGTACGCCTCTTCCGCCGGCACCCCCGGGAAGGGCGACGTGGTGGACCAGTAGCGCACCTGGTAGCCCTCGGCCCCGATCACCCGCGGCCAGCTGATGCGGATGCCGCTGTCCGACAGGTTGGCGGCCGTCAGGTCGCCCACTTCGCCGACCACCGGATGCGGCAAGGGCTCGTCGGCCGCCGCGCTGCGCTGGCAGCCCACGCAGGAGACGATCTCCCGGTAGAAGGAGAACGGCCCCACGCGGACGCCGCCGCTTCTCTGCACCTCGGTGTCGGTGCGGCCGTAGAGTTTCCGGGACTCGACTTTGAACCTCACGTCCCCGTAGAACCCCTCGGGAACCCGGATGGTCATCGTGACCGGATTGGCGTGGTTGAGCACCATCCCGAAGACATCCGCTTCGCCCGCGCCCGTGTTGGCATCGCCAGCGGCGTCCGCCGAGCTGAGCACCAGAACCTGGTGGACCGGGTCCGTCTCGGCGCCGATGTAGACGCGCTTCCTGCCGGTGGCCGGAGTGGATCTGATGGAGCCATCTGCCGGATCGACGTCGACCAGCCGCATCATGAAGGTGTGGTCGGCCCCTGACGTCAGCGACGCCGGGAACGCGCCGGACAGGCCGCCCTGGGCGATGGTGGTCCAGGTGGTCCCGCCGTCGGTCGAGATGGCCACGTCCTGGTCCCATTGGTCGTCGTCCACGATCTTCACCGGCACCCACACCGACTGGTAGTCCAAATCAGCGTCGTCCCATTCACCGTAGCCCGGCGCCCCCGGGCCGGAGACTGCGACGCCGGGGTCGAAGATCATGTGGGTGAAGTGGTCGAAGGCGTCCCCGTCCTCGCCGGCGGTGATCTTCACCGTCTGCCAGCGGTCCATGGTGTGCGGGTAGATGAACGCCGTGTCGAACGGGCAGAAGTTCTCCCTGTCGATATCGGAATGACCGGGAAGGGGGTTCCCGACTTCGCCGCCCCGGTTTCTGTTATTCGTCGTGGGCTCGTCGCACTTGAGCCGGTCGTTGTCGACGGTGCCGGCGCCGATCCTTCTGGAGCCCTCTTTGTGGCCGCCCCGCGTGTTGGCCGGGAGCGGCTGGACGGTCTTCCGTTCGAAATCCCGGGCGAGGGGGTCCCTCAGACGCCACTGGAACGCGACCTGCGCGCCGCCCTCATGCAG
>CAZAFV010000059.1:10705-17539 GCA_964484385.1 uncultured Acidimicrobiales bacterium | reverse complement strand
TCGCAACGCCGCCGTCTGCGTGACCGACGGGCTCATCCGCAACCTCCGCTGGTACGAGAGCCGCGGCGTGCTGGCCCACGAGATGGCACACATCCGCAACCGTGACATCCTCATCGGCTCGGTAGCTGCCGCGGTGGCCACCATCATCACGTTCGCAGCCCGCATGGCACAGTTCGCCTTGATCTTCGGCGGCGGCAGCCGTGACGGCGACCGCAACCCGTTCGGCGAGATCCTGCTCATCATCTTGGCGCCGATCGCCGCATTGCTGCTGCAGATGGCCATCAGCCGCAGTCGCGAGTACCAGGCAGACCGCACTGCTGCCCGCCTGATCGGCGACGGCGAGCCGCTGGCCCGGGCGCTCGAGAAGCTCGACGTGGCCTCCAAAACGGTTCCCAGCCTGGCCGACCCCAATCAAGCTCAGATGTACATCGCCAACCCGCTGGCCAGCCGCCGCATGGGCTTCAAGGGCCTGTTCACCACCCACCCGCCGATGGAGGAGCGCATCCGCCGCCTGCGGGACGGCTCCTGGCAAGAAGCGATCTAGCCGGCCGAACAGCCGTCGAACGCCGGCTGGCTGCTCGATGCAGGCCGGTGTCAGTCGCGGAAGTTCTCGAACTGCAAGGGCACGTCGAAGTCGCCGGCCTTCAGCTCGGCGATGACGGTTTGCAGGTCGTCGCGCTTCTTCGACATCACCCGCAGCTGGTCGCCCTGGGTCTGCGACTGCACACCCTTGATGCCCAGGCCCTTGATGAACTTGTTGAGATCTCGGGCACGGTCCGACGAGATGCCGGCCTGCAGTGCAGCGGCCTGGCGCACCGTGCCGCCAGACGCTTCCTCGACGTTGCCGTAGTGGACGGCTTTCAGGCTGACCTGGCGGCGCACCAGTTTCTCTTCCAGCACCTGGCGCATCGCCGTGAGGCGATCCTCGGTGCTCGACCGCAGGTTGATGGCACCCTCGCCCAGCTCGACGGCACTGCCCGTGTTGCGGAAGTCGTAACGGTTGGCGATCTCACGGGACGCCTGATCCACAGCGTTGCGGATCTCCTGCATGTCCACCTTGGACACAACATCGAATGAAGCCATAGCCGCAAGCTAGCGAGGAAGGATGGTCCGGTTGTTGCGATGCCGTGACGCCTTAGGCTTTGCTGCTCATCTGGGTCGGTGCCCGAGCGGACAAAGGGAGCGGGCTGTAAACCCGTCGGCTTCGCCTACGGAGGTTCGAATCCTCCCCGGCCCACCAGCGCGCAGCACACTGCCCCTCAGCGGCCGGCGGAATAGCCGCCGTCGATGGGGTAGAGGCTGCCGGTGATGTAGCTGGCCTCGTCGGATGCCAGGAATGCCACCAGCGCGGCGACTTCGTGGGGCTCGCCGTAGCGCTGAGCCGGCAGGCGCTCGGCCATCGTTTTGCGGACGTCGTCGGCGTTCTCGCCGCCGATGAATGTCTCGAGCGAGCGCATCATGCGCGTCTCGATCGGCGCCGGGCAGACGGCGTTCACGCGCACCCCTGATGTGGCCAGCTCCAAGGCTGCGGACTTGGTGAGCCCGGCCACGGCGTGTTTGCTCGCCGAGTACGGCGAGATACCCCGCGATCCGAACAGCCCGGCAACCGATGCCGTATTCACGATGGCACCGCCGCCCCCGGCGATCATGGCCGGGACGGCGTACTTGATGCCCAGCCACACGCCGCGCACGTTGACCGCGATGACCTGATCAAAATCGTCTTCTGGGTAGTCGACCATCGGGTAGTAGGTGCCCTCGATGCCGGCGTTGTTGAACAGCACGTCGACGCGGCCGAAGTTGTCCATGGCCGCCTGCACATAGCCGGCGACTTCGTCAGACTTCGTCACATCGGCCCCGACCGCCAGCGCTGTGCCGCCTGCCGATTCGGCCGCCGCCACGGCCGCGCCCAGGTCGGTCGTGGCCAGATCCACCGCCACAACTGTCGCCCCCTCGGAAGCGAACCGTTCGCACGCCGCCAGCCCGATCCCGCCGGCCGCCCCCGTCACGATCGCCACCTGTCCCGTGAACCTGCTCATGACGCCTCCTCGCTTGCCTGCGGCGGGCTCGTGACGCTCGGCTCGCGCCCCGCCGCGCCGGCCGCCGACCGTACTGCCGTGACGGATCCAGCGCGGCGCTAGTCGGCGTGGCGGGTGAGGATCATTCGGGTGGGGGAGTACACCATCACGAGGCTGCCGTGCTGGTTGAAGACCTCGTTGCGGGTGGTGACGATGCCGCGGTCGCCGCGTGAGGTGAGGCGAGCGGCGGTGACCTCGGCCACCACTTGGAGCGTGTCGCCGACGAATGTCGGGCCCTTCACCTCGACGGTGGCGCCGAGGTAGGCCACGCCGGTGCCGGCGATGGCGCCACCGCTGATCACCAATCCCTCGGCCAGCGACATCACCAGGCTGCCTGGCACGAGCCGCCCGCTGTAGCCGGCCCGCTCCGCGGCAGTGGCATCCAGAAACAGGCCCTCGCCGAAGCCGAACTGGGTGGCGTAGACCACCAGGTCGGTCTCGGTGATGGTTCGTCGACTCGTGCTCCAGCGTTTGCCGACCGGCTGCTCGTCGAACGTCCAGCCCCGGTGCGGCCGGGGCGGCAGCCCCGGAATCGCTCCCGCGTCGTCGCCATTGCCCTGATCGTCGCTCATGTCCCCTCCCTGCCCCGAGTCTGGCAGTGCGACCTCTGGCAATGCAGTGCATCCGTCGTGTTGACTTGACACTGTTCACGCGACGTTGGCGACAGGGGGAGACCGATGAGCGACACGGTTCTGGATCGGCCGGCACATGACATCGTCGAAGACGACACGATCGAGCGATTCCGTACTGATGGCGTCGTCGCATTGCGCAACGTCGTCGACGACGAATGGGTGGAACGACTGCGCGGCGGCGTCGCCGATGAGATGGCCAACCCGAGCCCCACGGCGCACAACTACGAGTCCACCGGTTTCTTCGGCTCGTTGGACCTGTGGCGCTTCCACCCGCTGTTCGAAGAGTTCGTCACCCAATCCCGTCTCGGCGAGCTGGCCGCCGCCATGTTCGGCTCGCCCGTGGTGCGCATGTACTACGACCAGCTCTTCGTCAAGGAGCCCGGCTCGAGCCAGCCGGTGCCGTGGCACAACGACCAGCCCTACTGGCCCATCTCGGGCCGCCAGGTCATGTCGTTCTGGATCGCGCTCGACACCGTCGACGCCACCAACGGCCGGGTCGAGTACGTCAGGGGCTCGCACGCATGGGACCGCTGGTTCCAGCCACGCACCTTCGCTCCGACGAGCGCCCACGACTACGAGCGCAACCCCGACTACGAGCTCATGCCCGACATCGAAGCCGACCGTGGCAGCTACGACATCATCTCGTTCGATCTCGAACCGGGTGACGCGGTCGCCTTTTGGGCCATGATCCTGCACGGCTCGCAGGGCAACGCGAACCAGGGCCGGGCGCGGCGCGGCTACGCCGCTCGCTACATCGGCACCGACGTCCGTTACGACCCCCGCATCGGCACCGCCCAGGCGCTGCACGTCGACGGGCTGGCGGCGGGCTCCACCATGGAACTGGATCGCTATCCGGTGGTCTGGCCCCGCTCCGACTAGCTGTTGTTGTGCGCGCCCATCGAGCCGCTGACCATCGACCGGCCCAGCAGCATCAGCCACAGCACCGCGACCAGGGCGCCGATGCCGTTGATGACGTCCCAGCCCTCGAAGTCGACGATCGCCGCAATGATCCAGAACAGCACCGTCCACACGATGCCCACGACGGCCGCGATGAGCGCAGCGCCGCGGTGGAAACCCCTGGGCAGGATCGGCATCAAGCCGAGGGCCAAGGACGCGGCACCCAGCATCACCAGCGGGGCCGCCACGAATGCAATTCCTGCCTTGACTGAGTGCATCGCGAGGGCGACTTGCATGACAGCATCCGACCCGGCCGCTGCGCCGGCGCCGAGGCCGTCATCGATCGCAACCACCATCATCATGTCGAGGCCCTCGCCGAGTATGGAGATGCCCGCGCCGATGCCCACCATCGTCAGGCCGAAGCGCGTGCCGGTGCAGTCGAGGCCTTCCTCGTGTGCCGTGATCCAGACCACCATGAGGCCGGCGATGATGATCACGGCCGCCATCGCGATGAAGATGGACGTCAGGTGGCTCAGCCAGGCCAAGTCGGCCATGGCATCGATGCGGCCGACGAAGTCCACCCGATCGGCGCTGTTGATGATGATGCCGCCGGGTTCGAGCGCGCCCATCACCAGCGCGAGCAGGCCGCCGTACAGCAGCGCGAATCCGCCGCGCTGCCGTCGGGTGTAGCTGTTGATCTTGTCCAGAGCCATAGTCATGTCGCTCGACCCCCTTGCGGCCGCAAGAGCCGCCCTGCGACCGACATTAGTGCGGGCCCAATATCCCAAAATGAGACGGCTTCGCGGAGGCGATGCAACCGCTGCATTGCTGCGGACCTTCGGTCACAATGGCTGCATGGACGAAGCGACAAGCAGCGCATTGACGCCATCTGACGAAGCACTAGTGCGGCAGTACGCAGGCGCCGGTCACGAGATGATGGAGCCGATCATCGGCAGGGTCGCCGTGGCAGCCTCGCCAGCCGATGTCTGGGCGGCCATCAGCCCGGCAGGCAACCTCACCAGCATCCACCCGTTCTGCGAGCGCAACGAAGTGAACGTGTGGGACGGCGCTCGCAGCCGCGACCACGTCTACTACTACAGCGGTGTCCACTACCAGCGGGAGTTCTGTGAATGGCTCGACGGCACGGGTTACGACCTGGTGCTCGGCCCACCGGGGGCTCGCACGGCGCTGGTGCGCTGGCGCATCACCCCCCAGGACGGCAAGCCCGGCAACAGCGACTTCAGCATCAAGGTGGTCGCGCTGCTGCGCGACGACGTGCCCGCTGCCGAGCGGGAGCACTACGCCGAGCACATGATCCGCCGACCGCTGCCGTCATATCTCGATTCGGTGGTGCGCGGCACCGGCTACTTCGCGGAAACCGGCACGCCGGTCACGAAGAACCAGTTCGGCACGCACCCCATCTACTCGCCGGCCGACTGAGCACGCTCTTACGAAGGATCTGACGTCCCCAGCAGTTCACGGGCCAGCTCCCGGGCCTGATCGAGCGAGTCCACGATCCGGTCCCGCGGCACGCGGTCCAGCACGTCGAGCGCCTGCAGGCTCGTAGCGGGGGCGCCCTCGAGACCGAGCAGGATGACCTCGGTGTCGCTGTCGGCAGCGGTCTCGAGCAGATTCTCGACCACGAGCGCCGCACTGTCGTCCATGTGCACGGTGTCGGTGAAGTCGATGATGACAACTTCGTGCTCGGCGATGTCCGCGCCCAGGATGTCGATAAGGCTCTTCGACGAGGCCACGGTGAAGGTGCCCCGCAATGCCACCAAGCCGACCCGTGCAGAGAAACCGCCAGCATCGGCCCCGTCTGCCCCTTCGGCGAGGAAGCTCTGGTCGAGCAGCGGCACTGACACCACGCTGTCGAGCTGCAGCCGTTCGAACTGGCGCGCTGCAGACATGGCCGCCACGATCAAGCCGATCGCTACCGCGGTGATGAGGTCGAGCACCACCGTCAGCACCATCGTGATGCCCATGATCATCAGGTGCTCGCGTTGCACCCGGTGCATCCGCTTCAAGAAGCGCCAATCCACGATGTCCCAGCCGACCTTCAGCAGGATTCCGGCCAGCGCCGCGAGCGGCACCGCCTCCACGTAGCTCCCCGCGCCCAGCACCAAAGCCAGCAGCACCAGCGCGCGCGGCGCACCTGAAATCCGGGTGCTGCCGCCGGCTCGGATGTTCACCACCGTGCCCACGGTGGCCCCAGCGCCCGGCAGCCCGCCCACCAGGCCGGCGGCGATATTGCCCAGTCCCTGGCCGATGAGCTCCTGGTTCGGGTTGTGCCGCGTCCGGGTCATCGAGTCGGCGATCAGCGAGGTGAGCAGGCTGTCGACCGCTCCCAGGAGGGCGAGCGTGATGGCGGGCTGCACCGCGCCGGCCAGGACTCCGAGCGACAGGACAGGCTCTTCGAAGCCGGGCAGCCCGGTGGGCACCTCGCCGATGTTCGGGGCATCGCCCAAGAACAGCACCCCCATCAGGGTCCCGACGGCGAGCGCGGCGAGCGTCGCCGGGAACCAGCGATGCAGCCGGGCCGGCCAGAAGATGCAGACCCCCAGGCTCACTGCGGCAATCGCCACCGCACTCGTATTCAGGTTCAAGATGGCGTCGGGCCAGGCGCGCATCACATCGAGCGGGCCGCCGCCAGATGCTTCGACACCCAGTGCCGGAAGGGTCTGCAGGATGATGATGATGATGCCCACGCCCGACATGAACCCCGAGATCACCGAGTAGGGCGTGTAGGAGACGAATCGGCCGAATCGCAGAACGCCGAGCAGCGCTTGGATGACCCCGGCCATCACCACCACCGTGAGCGCCTCCTGGAGCGTCGATGCATGGTCGGTGATGACGACCGCCATGGCCACGGCCATCGGTCCGGTGGGTCCGGAGATCTGCGAACGCGTGCCGCCGAATACCGCGGCGAAGAATCCCAGTGCGATAGCGCCGTACAAACCCGCCATGGCGCCGAGCCCGGATGCCACCCCGAAGGCCAGCGCGACGGGCAGGCCCACCACGGCGGTGGTGACCCCGCCGAAGATGTCGCCGCGCAGCGTATGAAGGTCGTATCGCTGAGATCGCATCAGCCGCCCCCCGCAGGACACTAAGCGAAACAGCGGCCTGACCACTAGGTTCGGCCGGCATGGGTGAGTTTTGTTATGCGGAACGCGACGGGCACCTGTTCGTCGTGACGATCAACCGGCCGGAGCGGATGAATGCGCTGCACC
>CAZAFV010000059.1:0-10605 GCA_964484385.1 uncultured Acidimicrobiales bacterium | reverse complement strand
GGGCACCTGTTCGTCGTGACGATCAACCGGCCGGAGCGGATGAATGCGCTGCACCCGCCGGGCAATGCCGAGATGTCGGACCTGTTCGACGAATTCCAGAACGATCCGGAGCTGTGGGTGGCCATCGTGACGGGGGAAGGCGACCGCGCCTTTTCGGCCGGCAACGATCTGCGGTATCAGGCTGAGGGCGGCGACCGTTCGGCAATGCCGTCGTCAGGCTTTGGCGGCCTCACGTCACGCTGGGATCTCGACAAGCCGGTCATCGCGGCCGTGAACGGCGTGGCGATGGGCGGCGGCTTCGAGATCGCGCTGGCCTGCGACATCATCGTGGCGTCCGAGAATGCGCTGCTTGCGCTGCCTGAGCCCAAGGTGGGGCTGGCCGCGCTGGCGGGCGGCGTGCATCGCCTGCCCCGCCACATCGGTCTGAAGCGAGCGATGAGCATGATGCTGACGGGACGGCACGTGCCGGCTGCCGAGGCCAAGGAAATGGGCATTGTCGCCGAGGTGGTGCCCCAGGGCGAGGCGCTCGCATGTGCGCGCCGCTGGGCCGAGATGGTGCTGGAGTGCTCGCCGATGTCGATCCGAGCCACCAAGCAGGCAGCTATGGCCGGCCTCAACGAGGCCGGTGTTCAGGCTGCACATGAAGGTCGCTACGAGGCGGTGCGCGCCATGAACAACAGCGCCGACTTCATCGAAGGCCCGCGGGCATTCTCCGAGAAGCGCCCGCCCCAATGGCAGGGCCGCTAGCCCAACTGCAGCTTCTATAGTTGCGATTGCAAGTGCGTCGCCCCCAGGCGCTTCCCTGCTATGAGCGGTGTCAGGGGCGACGCACCGGCGCGTCAACCTACTGATACGGCCGAGACTCGAACCACTGAATTTGGTCAGTCGGCGCCGGGCACCCAGTTGGTGCCGGCCAGCGGCACCTTGGCCATGGCTGCGGCTTCGACGGTGAGCGCGGCCAGGTCTTCGGGTTCGAGGTTCAGCACGTGCGACTTGCCGTTGGCCCGCGCCAGGATCTGGGTCTCGATGGTGAGCACCTGCAGGTAGTTGGCCAGGCGTCGTCCCGCCAGCACCGGGTCGAGCCGGGCCGACAGTTCAGGGTCTTGCGTGGTGATGCCGGCAGGATCGGTGCCGGCCTGGAAGTCCTCCCAATAGCCGGCTGAAGTGCCCAGATCGCGGTACTCCTGCTCGTACGCCGGGTCGTTGTCGCCGATGGCGATCAGCGCGGCGGTGCCGATCGACGCGGCATCAGCGCCCAGCGCCAGCGCCTTGGCCACATCGGCCCCCGAGCGGAAGCCGCCAGCGGCGATCAGCTTCACCTCACGGCGGTGCACGCCGAGTTCCCGCAGCGCCCGCACCGCCTCGGGAATGGCAGCGATCGTCGGGATGCCGACGTGCTCGATGAAGACGTCCTGGGTGGCGGCCGTGCCGCCCTGCATGCCGTCCACCACCACGGCATCGGCACCGGCCTTCACGGCCAGCGCCGTGTCGTAGTAGGGCCGGGCCGCGCCCACTTTCACGTAGATCGGCACCTGCCAGTCGGTGATCTCGCGCAGCTCGCCGATCTTGATCTCCAAGTCGTCGGGCCCGGTCCAGTCCGGGTGGCGGCAAGCCGAGCGCTGGTCGATCCCGGTGGGCAGCGTGCGCATCTCGGCCACTCGTTCGGTGATCTTCTGGCCCAGCAGCATCCCGCCGCCGCCCGGCTTGGCGCCTTGGCCTACGACCACCTCGATGGCGTCGGCTGCCCGCAGATCGTCGGGGTTCATGCCGTAGCGCGACGGCAGGTACTGGTAGACGAGCACTGAGGAGTGCTCGCGTTCTTCGGCGGTCATGCCGCCGTCGCCGGTAGTGGTAGAGGTCCCGGCGGCCGATGCTCCCCGACCGAGCGCCTCCTTGGCCTGGGCCGACAGCGAACCGAAGCTCATGCCGGCGATGGTGACGGGAATCCGGAGATGCACTGGGCGCTCGGCCCGCTCCTCGCCGATCACCACGTCGGTGCCGCACGCCTCGCGGTATCCCTCCAGCGGGTAGCGCGACATCGACGCGCCGAGGAAGACCAGGTCGTCGAGGGTCGGCAGGCGGCGCTTGGCCCCCCAGCCGCGGATGCGGTAGATGCCGGTATTGGCAGCCCGGCGGATCTCGGCGATCACGTTGCGGTCGAACGTGTACGACTCGCGCAGGTGCCAGTTCTGGGGGTCGTCGGCGGCGAGTGGGTCGAGATCTCCCGCAGGCGTTCCGCCCGGTGCCCCGTTCGGTGTCGTGCTCACCGATGATCACCGCCTGCTGCCCGCGCCGCTGCCTCCGCGGCGTCTACGTCGTCGATCGTGAAGTTGTAGAGGCGTCGGGCCGAGCCATAGCGGCGGAAGTCGCCGGGGTCGGCCCCGCTGGCTGGTTCACCAGCGGCGGCAAGCAGCCTGCCCAACGTGTCGAGGTGTTCGGGACGGATCTCCTTCTCGACGCAGTCGGCGCCGAGCGACTCCACATCGCCCCGCACGAAGATCTGGGCCTCGTAGATGGAATCGCCCAAGTCTGCTGCAGCGTCGCCGCAGACCACCAGATTCCCGGCTTGGGCCATGAACGCGCTCATGTGGCCGACATTGCCGCCGACCACGATGTCGACGCCCTTCATGGAGATGCCGCAGCGAGCACCTGAGTTGCCGCCCACGACCAGGAGGCCGCCGCAACCGGTGGCACCCGCTGACATGGTTGCGTTGCCGGTGATGTGCACCTCGCCCGACATGATGTTCTCGGCGAGCCCGGTGCTGGCGTTGCCTTCCACCCGCACCCTGCCCTGCTGATGCATGCCGGCGCAGTAGTAGCCCACCGAGCCCCGCACCACCACGTCGATGTCGGCGGTGATCCCGCAGGCCACCGCATGGGCGCCGCGCGGGTTGACCACCTCGAACGACTCGCCGCCGCCGGCGTCGTGCAGTGCCTGGTTGAGGCTTCGCCGGGTCACCTCGGCCAGGTCGAACGTGCGAACGGCATCGCTCACGCGGCCAAGCTCCATGAGTAGATGCGAGCCGGCTCCGGTTCCCATACCTCGGCGTCGACGGCACCAGGCAGGCGAGCGATGGCCCGGTACTCCGACGACATCGCGACCCAATCGTCGGTCTCCGCCACCACAGCGGGCTTGCAGGCGATGGGGTCGCGCAGGATGGCGAAGCCGTCGGCCACGCCGATGGCGAAGGTGTAGAAGCCGTCGAGGTCGTCGAGCGCCCCGACCAAGGCTTCCGAGATGCTGTCGCCGGAGCGGATCCGCCACGACAGGTAGCCGGCCGCTACCTCCGAGTCGTTTTCGGTCTGGAACGATTCGCCGTGGGCCTCCAGGAAGCGGCGCAGCCGGTTGTGATTGGACAGCGACCCGTTGTGCACCAGGCAGGTGTCGGCGCCGGTGGCGAACGGGTGCGAACCGGCCGTCGTGATCGCGGACTCGGTGGCCATGCGGGTATGGGCCAATGCGTGGGTGCCGGTGCGCGACGCCAGGTCGTAGCGCTCTGCCACCTGGTCGGGGTAGCCCACCGCCTTGTACAGCTCGATCTGGCTGCCGTAGGCCAGCACCGTCGCGCCGGCCACGTGGTCGATGAGCCACTGGCGGGCGGCCCGGCCGTCGCCGTCGGTGGAGAAGACCGCATGGTCGTGCACGGCCCGGACGGTCACCTCTGCCGCCAGCGCTGCCTCCAGATCGGCCGCGACTGGCCCCCAGTCCACCGACAGCCCCTCGGCCAGCACGGTGATGCGGGTGCGGTCCGGAGTGCCGGCGTCGTACACAGCGAACCCGGCGCTGTCGGGGCCGCGATCGCCCATCTCGCCCAGCATCACCTCGGTCAGCCGGCCCAGTTCGTGCCGGTGCGTTTGCGTCTTGCAGAAGAGGCCCACGATTCCGCACATGGCGTTCCTCCCAGCCTCGATCCCGAGAACCGTCCGGCCCGCACCGTAGCGAACAAGAGTGGGCAATAACAGGTGCGACAACGAGAAGGTTCACCTATCCGCGCGGCCCTTTCGGGACCGTTGACTACTGTGCGCGGAGGTGCTTGGCGCACGCGCCGCACCTGCAGCGGGGACGAACCAGGGGGAACGCGACATGAGCGATGTCACCGACGCAACCGAGGAGATCCGAGCCCGGGCCGAGGCCGACGGGGTGGAGTTCATCTACGCCATGTTCGTGGAGATGCACGGAAAGCCGTGCGCCAAGCTGGTGCCGGTCAGCGCGCTGGAGGGCTTGATGAGCGATGGGGCCGGCTTTGCCGGTTTCGCCGCAGGCCCGATGGGTCAAGACCCTTCCAGCCCCGACATCCTGGCCCTGCCCGATCCCGCCTCGTACACGCAACTGCCGTGGCAGCCGAATGTGGCCGCCATGCAGTGCGATCCCACCGTGGAAGGCGAGCTGTGGCCGTATGCGCCGCGGGTGATCCTGCGCCGGGCGTTGGAGGCGGCAGCCGAGCGCAACCTGGTGCTCAAGTGCGGCGTGGAGGCCGAGTACTCACTGGTGGTGCGCAACGAGGACGGCTCGCTGGCTGTGGCGGACGACCGCGACAACCTGACCCTGCCGTGCTACGACGCTCGCGGCCTCACTCGTATGCTGCCGCACCTCGAGGCAGTGTCGAAGAACCTCGACGCCATGGGGTGGGGCAACTACGCCAACGATCACGAGGACGCCAACGGCCAGTACGAGCAGAACTGGCTGTACTCCGACGCCCTGACCACCGCCGACCGGCTGATCCTGTTCCGGCTGATGGTGCACACGCTGGCGCAGCGCGACGGTCGCTACGCCACGTTCATGCCCAAGCCGTTTGCCGACAAGACCGGCAACGGGCTGCATACCCACCTGAGTCTGTGGACTGCTGACACCGACGATCCGCTGTTCATCGGCGGCACTGCCGGCGGCGCCGACACCAAGGGCCTGGGCCTGAGCGACATGGCGTACAAGTTCGTGGGCGGGCTCTTGCGCCACGCCCGCTCGCTGGTGGCGGTGGTGTGCCCGATCGTCAACTCCTACAAGCGCATGGGCGTGGGCGCGCCCACCTCCGGCGCCACCTGGGCGCCGGCCTATGCGGCCTACGGCGGCAACAACCGGACCCAGATGATCCGCATCCCCGAGGCCGACCGGATCGAGGTGCGCCTGGGCGACGGCGCCGCCAACCCGTACCTGATGTTCGCGGCCTACCTGGCCTGCGGGCTGGACGGCATCGACAACGACATCGATCCCGGCGACCCCAACGTCGACAATCTGCACGCCATGTCTGCCGAAGAGGTGGCGGCGAAAGGGATTGCCGTGCTGCCGCCCACGCTGCTGCACGCTGCCGAGGAGCTCGCTTCCTGCGACGTTCTCGCCGCCGGGCTCGGCGACACCGCCGAGGGCCCCTACCGCGACTACTTCGTGCAAACCAAGAAAGCGGAGTTCCTGGCGCACCACAGCGTCGTCACCGCCGGCGAGGTCGACCAGTACCTCACCCTGTTCTGAGCGCCCCGAGCGCGGCCCGACGGTGCCTTCAGGCCGGCACGGCGGCAGCGCTTGCATTGCCTACGATGCGCATCAAGGCTGAACTGGGGGAGTACGGCATGAGCGCATCGGATGAGGGCGGCAGCCGAGCGGCAGCACGGACGGCAGCGGTGGCGGACGCGATGGACGACATCGCCAAGATCGATGCGCATGGCCGCGAGCACGGCGGCATGGACCGGGCCGGCATCGCCCGCATCAAGGAACGGCTGCTGGAGCTGGCATCCCAAGAGCACCTGTTCCCGCCCGAGGACTTCCCGCCGCCCGACGGCGAGCGCGGCTCGCACAACTACCGCCTGGCGCAGAGCGACGACGGCACCCTGGCGCTGTATGTCCAGAGCGTCGCTGAAGGCACATCCGCCCCGCCGCATGAACATCTCACCTGGGCGGTCATCGTGGGCATGCGCGGACAGGAGCTGAACCGCTTCTACGACTGCTGCGCCGGCGAGGGCGAGCCGCACGTCGAACGCGAGGAGATGGTCGAGCGCGGCACCGGCGTCGCGATGCTCGGTCACGACGTGCACTCGATTCACATCGAGGGCGCCTCGACCAACTTCCACTGCTACGGGCTGGCAATGGAGAACATGACCGGTCGCCGCTACTGGAACGCCGAAGAAGGCGAGTGGCGGGTCTTCACCGACACGAGCAGCGTCATCGAGGCCCGCCCAGGCCATCCGGTGACGGCCGCTGCCTGAACTGCCATCTGTGCGGCTAGGGCCGGAGCGGTCCGTGAACCCAATCGCATGAGAATGGGGACCAAGAGCGGGAGACAGGGAGCGGCGCCGTGAGAAGGTACGCCGGTCCACCCATCCTTGTGCACCAGTGTCAAGGGACGTGTGATGGCTGACGGGCGTTCGATTTCGGCGGGTGAGCTGATGGAGCGGCACCGCGCGCTGCTGCGAGGCGGCAGCACGGAGCTGGCGCTGATCGATGCTCGCGAGCCCACCGAGTTCACCCGGCGTCACCTGCTGTACGCCGCAAACCTGCCGCCGAGCCATGTGGGCCTCGAAGTGGCGTCACGCATCCCCCGGCTGGACACGCCGGTGGTGGTGTGCGACGACGGTGGGGGAGAGGCCGCAGCCGTTGCCTTGGAGCTCACCGTCTTGGGCTATAGCGACACGGCGGCGCTCGACGGCGGCATCGATGCGTGGGCGACCGCGGGCGGCGAGCTGTACTCGGGCATCAACGTGCCCTCCAAGCTGTTCGGCGAACTGGTCGAGGAGCACTTCGACACACCGCACGTGACTGCGACCGAGCTGGCGGGCTGGCTGGCCGACGGCCGGGACTTGGTGGTGGTGGACTCGCGTACTCGCCGGGAGTTCAACCGCATGAGCATCCCGA
Organism: uncultured Acidimicrobiales bacterium; assembly: GCA_964484385.1. Taxonomy (GTDB): domain Bacteria; phylum Actinomycetota; class Acidimicrobiia; order Acidimicrobiales; family Poriferisodalaceae; genus Poriferisodalis. The sequence continues at coordinate 3,764 of CAZAFV010000059.1, read as the reverse complement.
CCGGGCGGTCGTGCCCTGGCGGCGAGCTGGTGCGGCGGGTGGGTGACCTGATCGATGACGGCACCACGGTGGTCGTCAACTGCGCCGGGCGGACCCGCAGCATCATGGGCGCGCAGTCGCTCCGCTCGGCCGGGCTGCCCAACGCCGTGTTCGCACTGAAGGACGGCACGATGGGCTGGGAGCTGGCCGGCCTTGAGCTGGAGCATGGCCGTGACGACATGGCCCCCGAACCGAGCGAGACCGGACGGGCGCATGCCATGGAGGCCGCGCAGGCGGTGGCTGAGCGCTGCGGGGTTCGGACGGTCGACCGTGCCCAGCTCGACGGGTGGCTGGCCGATGCCACGCGCACCACCTACTTCATGGACGTGCGCACGCCGGAAGAGTTCGCCGCTGGGCACTTGCGCGAGGCCACTGGCGCTCCCGGGGGTCAGCTCGTGCAGGCCACCGACGAGTATCTGGTGACCCGCGGGGCCCGGGTCGTGCTGGCCGACGGCGACGGCATCGGCGCCACCATGACGGCCTCGTGGCTCATCCAGATGGGCTGGGATGCCTGCGTGCTGGAGCCGGGTTGGCTCGACGATGCCCAGCTCTTCGAGAGTGACGGTGACGAGACCGCCGCAGCCATCCGCTCACGCCAGCCGCCGCTGCCCTACGACCCCACCGACGCCGACGTGGCACGCGCCGCGATGGAGGCCTACCTGGTCTGGGAGGTCGCTCTGCCCGACCAGTACGCCCGCGACGACCTGGTCGAATTCCGCTTCCGCTAGAGGTCGGAGAAACGCTCGATGGTTTCGGCCCAGGCGCTGGCGTCGTCGGGCGTGGAGATGACGGTCTGCAGACCGGCCATCGGTGACACCGGCACGGCGATCCGGCTGACGCCGCGGCGGGCCAACTCCGGAATCTCGTCGAGGTCGTTGGGCAACTGCACGGTGATCTCCAGCGCGTCGGGATCACGTCCGTGGTCGGCGGCCGTTTGGCGGGCCAGTTCGATGAGGTCCCACGGCGCGCCACGGGCAGGGAAGTACCCATCGCCCAGCCGCCCGGCTCGGCGGGCGGCAACCTTGGAGTCGCCGCCCACGATGATCGGCACCGAGCCGTTCACCGGCTGGGGCCGGCAGTAGGCCGCATCGAAGTTCACGAACTCGCCGTGGAACGTCGGCCGCTCGGCCGACCACAGCTCGCGCATCGCCGCCACGTACTCGTCGGTGCGGGGACCGCGGTCGTCGAAGTGATCGCCGACGCCGATCGCGTCGAACTCCTCGCGCATCCAGCCCACGCCGATGCCCAGCAGTACCCGGCCGCCGGACATGTGGTCGAGCGTGGCGATCTGCTTGGCGCACACCACCGGGCTGTGCTGGGGCACGATCAGGATGCCGGTACCGAAGTTGATGGTGGACGTGACGCCCGCCATGTAGGCCATCCACATGAGCGGGTCGGGCAGCAGCAGGTCCTCCACGCCGCCGGCCATCTTGCCGTCAGGGCTGTAGGGGTACTGCGACTGGTAGCCCGACGGGATGACGGTGTGCTCCACCGTCCACGCCGACTCGAAGCCGGCCGCCTCGCCCGCCTGCACCAACTCGGCGGCGAGCGCAGTGTCGGTGGCGAACTTGCCGGTGTTGCAATACCTGAGCCCAAACTTCATGTCGCTGTCCCTTCACTGTGGCCCCGTCGGTGGGCGCCGAGCCCGCAGTCTCGCGCGCCGCACCGCTCGTTGACCGGTGCGGGGCCTCGATCCAATACCGTGCGCCCAAGCCTCAGGTCTCGGACCACCTATGCCACATGTCTCGGACATCTTCGACCCGTCTCGCTGGAGTGCGGTCGACGGGTTCGACTTCACCGACATCACTTACCACCGCAGCAACGAGCACGGCACGGTTCGCATCGCGTTCGACCGGCCCGATGTGCGCAATGCCTTCCGGCCGCACACCGTCGACGAGCTGTGCCGGGCGCTGGACCACGCCCGCATGACACCCGACGTGGGCTGCATCCTGCTGACCGGCAACGGTCCTGCCCCTGCTGATGGCGGCTGGGCGTTCTGCTCAGGCGGCGACCAGCGCATCCGCGGCAAAGACGGCTACCGCTACGCCGACGGCGAGACCGCGGCCGACATCGATCCGGCGCGCACTGGGCGGCTGCACATCCTGGAGTGCCAGCGGCTGATCCGCATGATGCCCAAAGTGGTGGTTTGCGTGGCGAACGGCTGGGCGGCCGGCGGCGGTCACAGCCTGCACGTGGTGTGCGACCTGACCATCGCGTCCGAGGAGCACGCCCGCTTCCGCCAGACCGACACCAACGTGGCCAGCTTCGACGGCGGTTTCGGGTCGGCCTACCTGGCCCGCCAGATCGGCCAGAAGAAGGCCCGCGAGATCTTCTTCCTCGGCCGCACCTACACCGCGCAGGAACGGTTCGACATGGGCGACGTCAACGCCGTGGTGCCCCATGCCGAGCTGGAGTCGGTGGCGCTGGAGTGGGCGGCCGAGATCGTGTCGCGCTCACCCACGGCACAGCGCATGGCCAAGTTCGCGTTCAACCTGATCGACGACGGCCTGGTGGGTCAGCAGGTGTTCGCGGGTGAGGCCACCCGCCTGGCCTACGGCACCGACGAAGCCGCCGAAGGCCGTGACGCATTCCTGGAAAAGCGCGACCCCGAATACGAGCAGTTCCCCTGGCACTTTTAGATCGCCGAGTGCGCCGCGAGCCGGCGTGATTCAGGCCGGACGCAGGCGCTGCATGAGCGTCACGTCGAGCCAGCGCCCGAACTTGCGCCCCACTTCCCGTTCGACACCGACGAGTTCGAATCCATGCCGGGCGTGCAGCGCCACAGACGCAGCGCCGGCGTCGGCGATGCGGGCGAAGACCGCGTGAAAGCCGTGCTCATCGGCGAGCGCCACCAAGTCGCCGAGCAGCAGGCTGCCGACGCCGCGCCCTTGGTGGTCGCGATGCACGTAGATGGAGTCCTCGACGCTGGTCGAGTACGCCGGCCGGGTGCGGTAGGGCGACAGGCAGGCCCAGCCCAGCACCGTGCCGCTGGCCTCGGCGTCAGAGTCGTCTGGCACCGCCACTATGCAGGGGTAGGCGCCTGAATGGTCTCGCATCCACGCCGCTTGCTCGGCGGGAGAGCGGGGCACCATGTCGAATGTGGCAGTGCCGTCGGTGACCTCGCGGTTGTAGATCTCCGCAATCGCATCGGCATCGGCCATCGTGGCCAGCCGGGTCAGCATGGCAGCGAAGCTATCGGGGGTCCACAGATACACTCCGGACCCCACAATGTTCGGCGCACATCGCTGGCGATGGTGCACGAGCGTTGCCCCGTTAGCTCAGTAGGCAGAGCACAGCCATGGTAAGGCTGGTGTCGCCGGTTCGATTCCGGCACGGGGCTCGCCGCTACCCTGCGGCCCGCACGGCGGGATAGCTCAGTTGGTCAGAGCGCACGGCTCATAATCGTGAGGTCCTGGGTTCGAGTCCCAGTCCCGCTACCAGGCTCCTCTCCAGGCGCCTCTGGACGCGACCCAGATCGCTGCCGGTAGCCTGTTGCGGCGGACATTCGCCAAGAAGGCCCGCACTGAGTGTCACCTGCGCATCGCACGCGATGCGCCGACGCTGAGGGCAGTAGCTCAATTTGGTAGAGCACCGGTCTCCAAAACCGGCGGTTGCGGGTTCGAGTCCCTCCTGCCCTGCGTTTCCGCCGGTTTGGACCGTCAGCCCGGCGGACTGACCATGCCCGAACCCCCGAAAACAAGTCCCTGAGAAATCGAGGCCGGAGA
>CAZAFV010000058.1:0-17820 GCA_964484385.1 uncultured Acidimicrobiales bacterium | reverse complement strand
GCCGAGGGCCTCGTCGAGATGCGCCTGCACCTCGGCGGCACCCTCGCCGGGCAGCGTCCGCACGTCCACCTCGATGTCGACGTGGTCGGGGATGACATTTGTCTTCATCGACGTCGGCGCGCCGATGACATTCGGCGAGAACGAGGTGTGGGTGCACGAGTACAGGTGCGCGGCCACCGACGCGCTCGGATGAGCGTCCAGCCAATCCTCGATCAAGGCCTCGTCCAGCATGATCGCCCGGGTTTCGTCGTCGACCCCGAGCGTGTCGACCTGCTCCCGCCACAGCTCGTGGAACCGGGGTGGCGGCCGGTACTGCGAGATCCGGTGCACCACCGCTGCGGCCTTCACCAGCGCGTTCTCCTGGCGGAATGGGCGGGAGCCGTGCCCGGGCACACCTCGCACGCGCAGTCGCCTCCAGGCCACGCCCTTCTCGCCGATGTTCATGCCGATGAACGGGGCGTCGGGCGACCCCGAGTGCAGGCCGCCGTTCTCGGTCAGCACGTAGTCGGCGCCGATGACATCCCAGTGGTTCTCGGCCATCCAGCGGGCGCCGTAGTTCGAGCCGGCTTCCTCGTCGGCGCAGGCAAAATAAATGAGGTCGCCCTTGGGCCTGTAGCCGGTCTCGGCCATGTGACGGAATGCAACGGCCATTGAGGACGTCAGGTTCAGCATGTCCACCGCACCGCGGCCCCAGACTTCGCCGTCGATCAGTTCGCCGCTGAACGGCTCGCGACTCCAGCCGTCGGGGTTCACCGGCACCACGTCGGTGTGGCCCATCAGGCACAGGGTGGGAGCGTTGGGGTCGCTGCCTTCGATGCGGGTCACGAGCGACCGCCGGTCGGGCGCCGCATCGAAGACTTCGAGATCCAGTCCGGCGCCCTCGAGGTACGCCTGGATGGTGTCGGAGTTGCGGACCTCGCCGCCCGATTCGGGCGTGCCGTAGTTGACGCATTCGTTGCGGATCAGCGTCTGCAGCAGTTCGACGGTCTGACCGGTGCGACGATTCTCGTCGCTGGTCCCAGCAGTGAATGACTGGCTCATGGAGAGCAACTTACGCGGCGGCAAGCAGACGAACTGTGGTCGAATGACTTGATGAACTCAGGATCGGACGAGGGGCTGGGCGTCTGCGGGCTGCCTGCCACGCAGATGGCGACCATGCTGGCCGACGGCGAGATCTCGGCGCGAGAGCTGCTGGCGGCACATCTCGAGCGCATCGAGCAGGTCAACCCTGCTCTCAACGCCATTGTCACGTTCACGCCGGAGCTCGCGGCCGAGCGTGCGGCCGCTGCCGACGAGGCCCACGCCCGAGGCGAGCCGCTGGGATTGCTGCACGGGCTGCCCGTGGCCCACAAAGACCTGGCGCTGACCGCCGGCGTGCGCACCACCATGGGCTCGCCGCTGTTCGCCGACTTCGTCCCCGACATCGATGCGCTGGTGGTGGAGCGTCAGCGACAGGCCGGAGCTGTGACGGTGGGCAAGACCAACACGCCCGAGTTCGGCGCCGGCTCGCACACGTTCAACCCGGTGTTCGGCATCACCCGCAACCCCTACGGCACCGGCAAGACCTGCGGCGGCTCCAGCGGGGGCGCGGCAGTGGCGCTGGCCGCCCGGATGCTGCCGCTGTGCGACGGATCCGACTTGGGCGGCTCGCTGCGCAACCCGGCGGCGTTCTGCAACATCGTGGGCTTCCGGCCGTCGCCCGGCCGGGTGCCGTCGACCACGGCAATGGATGCCTGGTTCCCGCTGGCCGTCGAGGGCCCGATGGGCCGGACGGTCGGCGATGTGGCGTTCTTCCTGCAGGCGCTGGCCGGCCCCGATGACCGCTCGCCGGTGTCGAACCAGGAGTCGCCGGATGTCTTCGCCGGCTCACTGGAGCGGGACCTGCGAGGTGTGCGCGTGGCATGGTCGCCCGACGCCGGCGGTCTCCCGGTCGACCCTGCAGTTCGGACCGCGACAGCGAACGTGCCCGATGTGCTCGCTGACCTGGGCTGCGAGGTGGTCGAGGCCTGGCCCGACCTGTCCGACGCCCCGGAGATCTTCCAGGCTCGCAGGGCCTGGGTGATGGCGGTCGGCTTCGGCCAGCTGCTCGAACAGCACCGGGACCAGTTCAAGGAAACGCTCGCCTGGAACATCCAGAAGGGTCTCGAGATGTCGATCCGCGAGTACACCGACGTCGCCCGACGGCACACCCAGCTCTTCGCCCGCATGGACGAATTCATGTCACCCGACGGCGGCGGCTTCGAGTTCCTGGCGTGCCCGACCACCCAAGTGCCGCCGTTCGACGTCGAGGTTGAGTACCCCACCGAGATCGACGGCGTCGAGTTCGAGACCTACATCGACTGGATGCGCTCGTGCAGCGACATCACCGTCACCACCCATCCCGCCATCTCCGTGCCGGCCGGCTTCACCTCCGACGGGCTGCCCGTGGGCCTGCAGCTCGTGGGCCGCCACCGCGCCGACCGCTCAGTGCTCGAGCTGGCCCACGCCTGGGAGTCAGCCACCCGCCACAGCGACGTCCTGCCGGCGTTGTCTCGCTCTGACTAAACCAGATGCAAGCACGCCAAATATGGCCAGTGCGATTGTCCCGGGACAGCATGCTGAGTTCTTGGTGCACCCTTTGGAGGAGTCCAGATTACTGCTGTGTTTGTCGACGCCAATTCTCAACCGCAGATGGGATTGCACCATCCGACCGAGGACTTGACCACTCGCTCCAAAAGTCAACGGTTGCGCTTCTCGGCTTGTGATCTGGCTCTGAAACGAAAATCCGCGTCGGAAGCAGGCTCGCATCTCCAACAACTAGTGCTTCACCGGTGTCCAACACCGGAAGCGCATCCACAAAGCCGCCAAGACTATCGGGCAAGAGACGGCGCACGACACTTTGATCTTCAGCGTTAGTCAGACGCATTGAAACAAAATTATTACACTGGCTCAGGACTGTACGGTTGACTTCTGAAGGCCTTTGGCTAATCACAACCAAGCCAATCCCATACTTACGGCCTTCTTTGGCTATCCGTTCGAATATTGTATTTGACGCCGCTTCTATTGCGCCGCTTTGGCGTTCGTTTGGCATATACAGATGAGCCTCGTCGCAAAACAGCGCAATCGGATGACGCTGATCGGGTGGAGTCCACTGTTGTATCGAGAAGGCTAACCTGGCGACCAAGCTGACCATTAACGGCAGTACATCAGAAGGAACCTCGGAGAAATCAATGATCTTGACGCCGCCCGTGTCTTCCGTTTGAACATGAGCTCCACCCAGAAAACGCAATGCGAGTTCCTCTAGCCAATCGTATCGAGAGACATCGGAACCGCCTTCAAACATAAAGCCCATTCTTCGGTCGTACCTCTTACTCTTGAGACGTTCCACGAGTCGGGTCAATCTACCGAAGTGTGGGCCTTGTTTCTGGCCTCTACTGCCCTGCACCATCTCTTGATCGAGATCATCAAGTTGCTTTAGAACAATGTCGAGATCGAATGGTATTGGGCTATCGATTGTGATATCGAGCGGCGCGTGGTCTTCTGGCTGTTCCGCCAGATATCCTAGCTTAGCGTCAAGCACCAAGGTAGACATTAGACTGCGCTGATTCGGCGCATTCTGATCACTGCGATCCACGAAGACTGCGCCCAGCGATTCGTGGTCAAGTAGCCAGAACGGGAGGTAAACGATTTCAGGAGATGACGGTTCATCGCCGTCAAGATCGTTCGGCCCGGCAATTCTGTATTTCGTAACGTTTACGCCAGCTAGCGTGCTGTATTCGCCGTGTATGTCGAGAATCAGCGCATTGGCTCCCGACAGTTGAGCAACCTGTTCGACTATGCGCGCGACGGTCCATGATTTGCCGGCCCCAGTGCTGCCGACGATGAGTGCATGTCGTTGGAAGAACTTGTCCCCGTTTAGAAAGGCCGCCGCATTTTTGTCGAGGGTATACGCGCCGAGCTCGAGACGTTGCTCTTCAGTTCCAACGCTGGCGATGACCTGCATAAATCCGCTTAAGTCATCTCCTTCGATTGCAAAGCAATATGCATCGATTTCTGGGACTGTTTCAAGCGTACGGGAAAAGCTATCACCTGTCGTGCCATAGCCCGCAGCGTGGGTTCCTATTAGCGTGACCTTGACAGTGTTATCTTCATCCGCCGCATGAACTCCGAATTCCTGGGATACAGATTGGTCGTCTGAGTTATCCTGCGTCGTCTTGGCAAGCCTGACTATTTTGTGCACGATACCAATCAAGTGCTCGCCAGGCCTACTGCTGTGCAAGTAAACTAGGCGATTGACCTGAAGACGACGCAGTCGTTCAATATCAGTGACATGTACCGTTACGGTTGCGGTGTCAACGGCGCTTACTTGGCCTAAGGCCGCGCTGTCATCCTGACCAAATAATCTGGAGTCGTTCGTTCCTGACATATCCTGCCTTACGTAATGTTGTCGAGCAACTCGCGCAGGTCCCATAGATTCACTTCGGGGAGATCTGGCACCGGATTACAGAGATTGGTGATGACGTGAGTTCCTGATGTCTGGCCGCTGCGGCATTCAAGAGCTAAGTACTTTCCGTCGCGAGGATTGTCTAACATTGCGAGCGCATGAGAAGTCAAGTGTCGCGCGAGAATTAGCAGGTGAGCGTCACCCGAGCGCCAGCGATTGAGCAGCCGCGGGTGAATATGTTGATCATTGAACCCGTAACCGATGCACATATATGCTTTTGCCGAATCCAGTGCCCGGTCGGCCCCTGACAAGACCGAACGAAACGGTTCTTGATGAGTCCGCTCGTACTTGTGCAGCCCAGGCGTTATGATTGCTGGCCTACAATTGGCCGGTATATCTCGAGCTGCAGCTATTGAAATCACATCACCGTCAGCCGTGAGGAACCAATCAAGCGACCCGTGTACCTTCCACACATTGATTTTCTTGAGCACAGTAGCGCTTCCACTAAGGCGTGGGAGCATAATTGTGTATGGTACATCTGTGTGATGCCGTCTAAAATATCCAGGAGGAAAGCCAGAATAGTGCCATCGATTGGCCATATCGGCGCCATACTCGGCTAGCCGGTCATAGTTCGTGGTGACGACAGAGATTTCTTGTTCGCTAGTCGTGAGGAAGAAGTCGTAAAGCCGAGCTAGCGCCGATTTTGTCCCAGTTGAAACAATCTGGTTGAATGCGCGCTGGTCGTGCTCCTGGATATACTCCCATACGACCTTGACAATATAGTCTTGAACGACGTCGGGAAGGTTCTGCTTGCCCAGCGCATCCTCGAGATCGCTGTCTCCGATCTGCTCTATAAGACGGATCCAAGCTTGCCCTTCCTCAGATGACCAAGACGGATCAGTCTGTTGCGCGCAGACGAATCTCGTGACATCGCTTGTGCTCGGCAATTCGTGCATTAGTGAAGCTCCACTTCCCAATACGATTACAGGCACCGTATCGAGGCACTTTCGTGCGGTTGCCGTTACGACGTCGAGGGGTGTCGGTTCTTCTTGGCTATTGCTCATTGTTCGAACTCTGTATTGCATTGTCCGCGGCTACGAGCGCCGGCCTTGAGGCTTGGCCACCGTGGACGGAAGGCTCTTCGCACCATTGGTCACGTGTGACACTGAGGGAGCTGAGAACTTGCCGATCTAACCCGAGCAGATCTTCAAGGAGGAAACTATCTAGTTCTTGTCTAGAACTATCGCGCCACGATTCGTTGGCGGGAAGCAGATCTGTGTGCATGTAGTCGGCAGCGCAGGAGGCCGCAGACGCAAGCTGGCCTTCACTAAGCTGTCTAGGGTCAGGAACAAGTAGTTCACCTAAGCGGGTAAGTGTCAGGATTGCCCGGCCGGACTGTTGCCGACTTCCCAGAAACCAGAAATTGATCAGACCGAGTGTTGAATTCAGCCACAGCGCTACGAGAAATTCCCACTTGGGCTCTTGCAGGATGAACGAAGGCCAAGCTCGGCCCCCTATGACTGGCTCCTCGGTGAGGCAAGCGGCCAAGGGTTGGCTGTTGATCTGGAAGTCCAGATTGCAGTGAAGACGTGTCGCCGTTTCCCAAACGCTCAAGGCGTCGTCATGCTGTTGTGCATCCACCCGGCCTTGAGAATCCGGCTCCACCCGCAACCGACGCTCCCGTTGGGCGTCGTGACCCCAGAGGATCGGGTACGAAGCAGTTTCGCCGAGGTTCAAGTCTTCGATGATGAACGGTCCGCGAGCGGTGTTGCCCGTCGATTTGATATCGAGGTGGTACGGGCCAGGAACACCGAGTTCCCATAGTGGCACGAGAGTTATCGGAATGTCGGCCATGCGGGGCAAGCGGAGTTTGCCTTCGGTGAGGGCCAGTGCCGTCCGAGCAACATCTGGTTCTCGGACGGCTGCGCACCCGCCGTGGTCCAGCGAAGCCCGCGTATAGGTTGCAACGGCCTCTTCACCGACACGAACGCTTCCGACGGAGTCGGTGCGCACTTTCGACACCGCACGAGCGATTTCTACTCCAGCGACGATTCCAGCAGGACGTTCATGGAGACTTACCCAGAGAGCTAGGTCGTCGGACATGGAATCGTTGGCGCCGTCGACCGCGGCTCCAGAGTTCGCCAATGCTGTCTCGTCAGGTGATGGGTGCCCTGACGCGCCACGACGCGTTGCTACGACAAGCACTTCAGCCATGCCTGTGTCAGCTGAGAATGCTCGATCGGTGCTGCCCACTGCGGCAATCGATATCACCACGACATCACGGTATTCCCGGGCCAACATCAGTCTCACGCCCTCCCACGACGCTCCGGAGGCGAATGCCGCAGGAATCACCAGAGCCAAGACGCCGCCCGGCTTGGTCTTGAGGTGTGCGAGATCAATGAAGTTTGTTGCGAGTCCTGCGTTGCCGTGACCAACCTGCTTGTGGGGCAGCTGCTTGCCGAGTCGCTTGAGCTCTTGAGACATCGCTCGTTGCTCGGCCTTCGTGGTCTCAAACCCTGCGAAGGCAGGTACCGGCACTCCTTGCTGTTCCGCAGTTTCCTTGGTGGTCGGCCGCGTGAACGGCGGATTCATGATGCAGAGATCCAAGGAACCGGCCGGGAGATTGAGTCGGCCGTGACTGTCGGGTCCGTGGCCAGATACAAGACCGCCGCCGCTTAACGCTTGCTCACCGGTGCCGAACACGCTGAGTTGGACATCTGTGCCTAGAAGATCGAGCGAACCAATTGATGTCCGGGGTTTGTCATCACCCGGCACGGTGTGTTCGCCATACGGCATCGTGTGAATTGTGGTCTGGGTGAACGTGATATCCGGGTGTGCCGCTGACAGCTGTGCAACCGTGAGGTGTGTGGCCGCGGGCATGATGTCCGCTCCAATGAGCACTTCCTCCACCATGTGGCGGTGTAGCGATCGGTCATTGGCCCCTTGGCGTCGAACCCGCGCCGCGACTCGTCGGTATGCGGCGGACAGCAACGTGCCAGTTCCACAGGCGAGGTCAGCGATCTTCAATTCACCGGCGAGCTGGTCCCCGTCTGGTTCGAATCTGAGTCGCGAGACGGCCAGCTCGGCGAGCAGGGCCGCGGAACTGGGAAGCGTGTAGAACGTCGCGAGGAACTTGCGGTCCGTGATCAGACGGCCGATGGCCTGTCCGGCGAGGTCGCCCGTCGTGACCGTCCCGAGACCTTCGAGACCTTCCGCTAAGCCCATCATTCGGAGCAAGACAGGAGACGCGCTAGGCGACGGCAGTGCCGCAAGGATGTCGAGAGCCAGAGCGAAGATCGGCCAATAGTCGACCTCGTCCATGATGCGGTGCCACTCTTCGATGAACTCCTGCTGGCTTACGTGCGGCCTGCCGAGCTCGAGGCCCTTTGCGCGCATCTGAGCAAAATTCTTGATGCCGTGAGAGTCCGCGATCGCGCGATGCACGATGCACGCGTTGGCTAGCACGGTCATCGCCATCCGAGTTGTTTGCAGCCCGGGTTCCTGTTGCAGGCACTGCGCAATGTTCGCTAACGCATCCGGTCGTCGCGCCGCTTCGAACGTCACTGTCGATGCGGCCTCATTCACGGCCTCTTCGAGGAGCGTCGCCCCCCGGTCGACTGCTTGCTCGGAGATCGCAGTCGTCTCGATGAATCCAACTACGTCGTCGAGCCTTCCTTCGATCCATCCAGTGGACGGATACCGCACCGTTAACGGTGCGGTCTCTATTGCATCGGAATCGCTCTCGGTGGCCGCCGAAGCGTCGGCGACCACGTACGAGCAGTAGGAGTAGCTCGTATCCGAAGCACCCAACATGTCCGCAATTTCTGATTGATCCAGCGATCCCAGAAATGCCGGTACCCGCAGCGCGACAACATGCTCAACGACGGCGCCGGTGGCGAACTGGCTGCCAAGCCTGGCCAGAGCGTCACCTTCAACGCTCGTTGGTGGACTGTCGTCGTACTCGATCTCGATAACTGTTGCAGTGCTGCTACTCGCGTGAAGCACGATGTCAGGCCGCTTGGCCCTGGCACCGCGAATGACACCTGACTGCTCAGCATTCAGATGTCCTTGCCAACCCGGTGACCGCTGCAGCAGCGCCTGCGCGAAGAGCGAGTTGAACGCCCCCTCCTCGGTATGTGCCGTGCTCGCCACGAGGAGCAGTCTGGCGCAGACGTGTGACACTTGAGCGGACCTGCGCATTCCGGGAGATGAACCGGATCTGGTTGCCCGTAGGCCTGCAGCTCGTCGGTCGTCACCGTGCTGACCGCTCGGTGCTCGAGCTGGCCCACGCCTGGGAGTCAGCCACCCGCCACATCGACGTCCTGCCACAGCTTCCCGGCTAGCAGGCAGCCTCATAATCTCCTGTCGCTGGCGCAGCCCGCTCGGTAGCCTGCCGCCCGTGTCCGAATCGAATTCCGCAGCGCCGGTAACGGCCATCGAGGCCTCTGGGCTGGTGCGTGACTTCGGGGCCAAGCGGGCGGTGGACGGGGTGGACCTGCTTGTTCACCAGGGCGAGATCTTCGGCTTCCTGGGTCCGAACGGGGCGGGCAAGAGCACGACGGTGCGCATGCTGTGCACGCTGCTGGCACCGACGGCGGGCTCAGCACGGGTCGCCGGCTACGACGTGGCCAAGAACCCCGGGGAGGTCCGCGTCCGCATCGGCGTGGCCATGCAGGAAGCCGCCCTCGACGAGAAACAGACCGGCCGCGAGATCCTCGACTTGCAGGCCCGCTTGTACGGGCTGCGCCCCGCCGACCGGGCCTCGTCCATTTCTCAGGCCATCGATCTTGCCGACATCGGCGATGCCATCGACGACCGTGTCAGCACCTACAGCGGTGGCATGAAGCGACGCCTCGACCTGGCGGCATCGCTGATCCATGCACCGGAAGTGATCTTCCTCGACGAGCCCACCACCGGCCTCGATCCGGTGAGCCGTACGCAGGTCTGGGAGGAGGTGCGGCGTCTGAACAGCGAGCTGGGCGTCACGGTATTCCTCACCACGCAGTACCTGGAGGAGGCCGATGCGCTGGCGGATCGAATCGCGATCCTGGCTGACGGCCGCATCGTGGAGCAGGGCACACCGGTCGAGCTGAAGCGAGGTGTCGGCGCCGACGTCATCGTGGTGGATCTCGAACCCAGCGACATAGCCAGGGCGGCCGAGGTTGCATCATCGGTGCCGGGCGCCGACGACGTGACTGCTGGACGGCTGGGCGTCACCATTGCGACATCCGATGGCGCCGGGCTCATCGGTGCGGTGGCAGTGGCGTTGGCAAGTGCCGACGTGCATCCGACAGCGCTGACGGTGCGCACACCGTCGCTCGACGACGTGTTCTTGCAGGCAACCGGCTACCGCATGGCCGCGGCCGAGGAGGCTGCGGCCGAAGACGCTGTCGCGGCCGAGGAGGCTGCGGCCGGTGCCGCTGCCGGCGAATCTGCGACAGACGGTGCCGTTGCAACGGCAGGAGGCGGATCGTGACCGACGCTGCGGTGACTCCTGCGGACGGGCTAGCGCCAGGCGGCGGTCTCACGAACCGCGTCGGCTTTCTCACCGACATCGCCACGATTGCGCGACGGGCGGTGCGCAGCGTGGTTCGGGAGCCCGAGTTCGTTATCCCGGCGCTGATCATTCCCGTCTTCTTCTTTGTGGTGAATACGGGCGCACTTGAGTCGTTCGTCGAGGGTCAGGCGCCCGCGGGGAGCGGCGTCGGGCTCGACTACCGGGCGTTCCAGCTGCCGGTGGCGATCATCTTCGCCGTGACAGGCATCTCCCGGGCCAGCGTGCTCGTGATCGACATCCAATCCGGCTATCTCGACCGGATGCTCGTCACGCCGATCCGGCGCTCCACGCTGCTGTTCGGGTTGATGGTGGCCGACATCGTGATGGCGCTCGGACTCGCGCTGTTCGTCGTTGCGATGGGCTTGGCATTCGGGGTGTGGTTTGAGACTGGCGTTCTGGGACTGCTGATGTTCCTGCTGCTCGCGATCGCGTGGAGCGTGGCCTACAGCGGCATCCCGTACACGGTCGCGCTGCGCACCGGTAACCCTGCGGCGGTCAACTCCTCGTTCCTGATCTTCTTCCCATTCGCGTTCCTCACGCCGTCGTTCCTGCCACGCGAGCTGATGAGTGGCTGGCTCCGGACCGTGTCCGCGTGGAACCCTGTCACCTATCTGATGGAGGGCATGCGGGCCATCCTGTTCGATGGCTGGGATTGGCCGGCCATCGGCAAGGGCGCAGCGGCCATCTTCGGCCTCGCGATCGTGACGTTCTACATCGCGTTCAGGTCGCTCGGCCGTCGCGTAGCGACGGGTTAGACACGGCCGCCGGGTGGCGACCGGATAAGCACAGTCGTCGTGTAGCGACCGGATAGACACAGTCGCCGGGTAGCGACTGGTACGGGCTACCAGCGGCGGTCGATCCACTCCTGCAGGTGGGGCGTCTCGTTGCCGATCGTGGTGTCGAGGCCGTGGCCGGGCAGCACCATCGTGTCTGCGGGAAACGCCGAGAACATCCGGTCCTCGATGCTGCGGATGATCTGGTCGAAGTCGCCGCCGCCGCTGGTGGCGCCGGGCCCTCCCGGGAACAGCGTGTCGCCGGTGAACAGCAGCGGCGTGCCCTCCACGTGAAAGCTCATCGAGCCGGCGGTGTGACCGGGGTTGTGAATGGTGCGGATGCGCAGCCGTCCCACCTCGATTACTGAATCGTCTTCGAGGATGTAGTCGTAGCTGGGCAGCATCGACGCGTCCTCGGCGGTGATGCCCACCTCGATGCCGGCGTCGCGCACGGCAGGCACGGCCTGGATGTGGTCCCAGTGGCCGTGGGTCTCCACCACCGTGACGACCCCGAGCTTCTGGCACACCTCCAGCAGCCGCTCGTGCTCGTTCGAAGCGTCGATCAGCATCGCCTCGCCGGTCTCGGTGCAACGGATGGTGAAGACGTTGTTGTCGAAGTCGTCGGGAAAGCCGTGGGGCAGGTTGCCCTCGAGCGGGCGCACGACGTGCTTGTGGACTTCGATACCGGTGGCGGACCAGTGCAGAGCCATGGCCGCATCCTAAGAGGCGGCTCGCGCTGCTGTTTCGTGCCCGCTAGGCGGCGTCCACGCGTACGGCGACGCGGTGCCAGCCTTCGGCGCCGTCGGGGCGGACGTCCTTGGGGCCTTCTGGCTGGGTCATGCCCGTTCCGTCGATGGCCCGCACCTGCAGCGAATGCGTGCCTGAGGTGGGCGTCCAGGGGAGGTACCACTGCACCCAGCTCTCGTCGCCCAGCGCCTCGCCCAGATCGCACTGCTGCCACGGGCCGTCGTCGATGCGCACCTCGACGGCGCTGATGCCCCGGGTGGGCGCCCAGGCGATGCCGGCGATGGCAGTCTCGGTTCCCGCCACGGGGCGGTCGCCGCTGCCGGGCACGTCGATCCGGCTCTGCGTCTTCATCGGACCGCGCTTGGACCATCCCCGCGGCACCCAGTAGCCGTCGAACGCGTCCCAGGTGGTCAGGTTGATTTCCTCGATCCACTTCACCGCCGAGACGTAGCCGTACAGCCCCGCCACGATCAGCCGGGCGGGGAAGCCGTGCCGGGTGGGCAGCGGCTCGCCGTTCATGCCGACGGCCAGCAGGGCGTTGCGGCCGTCGTACAGCAGCGGCGTAGGAAAGCCGGCGGTCCAGTCGTCGACCGATCGGCCCACCACCTGGTCGGCGCCCGCCTGCACTCCGGCCCGCTCGAGCAGGTCCACCAGCGGCACACCGGTCCAGACGGCGTTGCCGACGAGGCTGCCGCCGACCCGGTTCGACACGCACGACAGCGTGACCACGTGCTCTTGGAGGTCCATCGCCAGGATCTCGTCGAAGGTCAGCTCGTAGGGGTTGTCGACCATGCCGGTGAAGCTGAGCTTCCAATTGGCGGGGTCGACCTGGGGCACGGTGAGCGCTGTGTCGATCCGGTAGAAGTCGCTGTTCGGGGTCACGTAGCTGGAGATGCCGGCGACCTCGTCGAGCGTGTCCAGCGCGGCCACCTGGGTGGCGACTGAGGGACCGGCCGCCGTGGTGGCGGTGGGCTGGGCGGCCGTGGCCGTGCCTGCAGCAGCTGTTGTCGACGGAGGCCTTGCCGCACCCAGGTCGATGCCGGCCCGGGCCGTCTCTGCCGCTGAGGGACCGCGAACGCCCCGACCCAGCGCGACGAGCCCGACGGCGGCCACCCCGGCGCCGCCTATGCCGAGCAGGAAAGCCCTGCGACCAGCATCAGGGGCCGCCTCGGGTATCGCCGCGACAGCCGGTTCAGGTGTCGCTTCGCTGTCGACGGGTACTGCGCTGCGGGCTGGGGCAACTCGCAGCAGCAGTCGCAGCGTGACGTAACCCAGCGCTGCCGCGGCCAATGCGACCACCCACGAGCCCACGAACGGGCTCATCGGGTTGCGCGCAGCAGTCCAGCCGCCGATCACTCCGAACGCTGCGAATCCGGCAAACGGCACCCACCGGCGCCGCGGCGCCATGGCACACGCGCCCAGCAGGCCGCCGATGATCAGCGACACGCCGACGATGCCGATCGCCAGCACGGCCTTGTCTTTCTCGCCGAACAGCTCGATGCTCAGCTTCACTGCCCAGTCGGGCGAGTAGTCGACCAGTGCCTCGCCGACGGCCACCACGAGCGACGGGATCGTGTCCAACAGCCCGTCGATGAACTCGCCGAACGCCAGTGCGACCGCGGCGCCGGCGATGCCGGCCAGCAATCCGGCCACCGAGCCGGGCCGGCGGATGAGCCGGCCGATGCCTCGGCCGCCCGGCACCTCGGAACCGGAGGGCGCATCGGCCGTGGCCTCGTGGGAACTGTCGCTCATGTCTGCCCGTTTCGCTGGAGGAGGCCGGCTCAGCCTCTGGGTCGAGTTGGACGGGCACCGGTCGGGGGGTCGAACCGGTGTACCCCGCTGGGGGGCGCCCGTCACGAAAGCTAACGCTCGAGGTGTGCCGCAGGTTCCACCGTCCCTGAGTCGATCGGGCCGCTGGGTGATAGAACTTCGCCTGACTCATGCGCCAGTGCTCAAGCTGTGCTGGCCGCACCAGCCCGGAGGCGCGTCCGTGAACTTCGCATTCACCGAGGAGCAGGAAGAGCTCCGCAACTTCGTCCGTTCGTTCCTCGAGGAGAAGTCCCCGGAGACCACCGTTCGGGAGCTGATGGAGACCGACGACGGCTACGACCCGGCCGTGTGGACGCAGATGGCTGAGCAGCTCGGCTTGCAGGCATTGATCATTCCCGAGGAGTACGGCGGGCAGGGCGCCAGCTACGTGGAGCTCGGCATCGTGCTCGAGGAGATGGGCCGCAGCCTGCTGTGCTCGCCCTACTTCTCCACTGTGGTGCTGGCCGGCAACGCCATCTTGCACTCGGGCAATGAGAAGGCCAAAGAAGAGCTGCTCGAAGGGATCGCATCGGGCGAGATCATCGCCACCCTGGCCTTGGCTGAGGCCAGCGGTCGCTGGGATGCCGAGGGCGTCGAGGTGGAGGCCACCGACACGGGCGACTCGGCGACGATCTCGGGCGAGAAAATGTTCGTGACCGACGGCGGCACCGCGAACCTGTTCGTGGTGGCGGCGCGCTGCGACGGCGGGATTCACCTGTTCACCGTCGAGGGCGACGCGGCCGGACTCAGCCGCGAGAACCTCGCCACCATGGACCAGACCCGCAAGCAGGCCCGCATCACCTTCGACAACACGCCGGCCAAGCACCTGTGCGACACCGACAACTTCGCCTACATCGACCAGGTGCTCGACCTGGCTGCGGTGGCGCTGGCCAGTGAGCAGGTCGGCGGTGCGCAGTTCGTGCTCGACATGGCCGTGCAGTACGCGAAAGACCGCGTGCAGTTCGGGCGCCCGATCGGCTCGTTCCAGGCCATCAAGCACAAGTGCGCTGACATGCTGCTCGAGGTCGAATCGGCCAAGTCGGCCGCGTACTACGCGGCCTGGTGCGCTGCGGAGATGAACGACGAGCTGCCGTCGGTGGCGTCGCTCGCCAAGGCCTACTGCTCCGAGGCGTACTTCCACTGCGCCGCGGAGAACATCCAGATCCACGGCGGCATCGGCTTCACCTGGGAGCACCCCGCGCACCTGTACTTCAAGCGCGCGAAGAGCTCCGAGCTGATCTTCGGCGATCCCGCCTACCACCGGGAGCAGCTGGCCCAGCGCATCGGCCTGTAGGCCAGGACAAGTCAGACTGAGGCGCGCCGCACGGACATGTGAGCTGCCGGGGAGGCACCGGTGATCGTCGCGGTCATCGTCATCTCATTGGTGATCGGCTTTGTCGTCGCCGCCGGCGTGGTCGGCACCCAGGCGCAACGGCTGGGTCGACAGCGACGCGAGCCGGTGTGGCGTCTGGCCGAGGCGGCAGAAGTCGTTGCCGACCTCGTGCCGTTCGACATTGCTGCGGCATTGGAGCCCCCCGAGCTCGAAGCGCTCCTGCGGGCACACCTCAACCAGCTGCAGTTCGCGCCCCCACCTACGCCGGACGACGCTGATCCTGATGCCGAGGGCGAAACGGGCACGACGGTCACCGAGGACCAATCCTCGGCAGCCGATCTGTACCGCAGCGTCCGCCGAGACGGGCTTGAGGTGTCGCTGGAGCAGGTCCAGGCGGTGACAGATGCGCACTTGGAGTACCTGCGCCTGATTGGCGCGCTGGCCGTCGTGGACCCCGACTGAGGCTGAGCCGATAGGCAAAGCCGTGGCCCGAGCGGCCCGTGAGCGCCAGCGAACAAGAGCGGGGAGCGTCAGGTGCAAACAGCAGAGGGCTCACCTGTCCGCGCATCCTCTAACGCACGCTGAGCCCGCAGCAGGACGGCAGAATGTTCCCATGGACATCCCGAGGGAGCTCGCCGGCTGCCGATTCGTCGGTGACAAGCGCAACCAGATCGTCTACGACATGGCACTTGAGACTGATGATCCGGCGGTCACCGAACAGCTCGCCGCAGCTGTCGCTGACATCGTGGCAGCGCAGTCCTACGCCACCTTCGGCCCCGACGAGCTGCCAGAAGCTCGCAACCGCGGCTACCGCCTGTCGCGGCTCTGCCGCTAGGACATGACGATGCGCCTTGCAACGGCCGCGCAAGCGGCGCTCGGCCGACAGCGCGCAGCGACGTGAGCACCGACGTCACCGAGACGACCATCGAGGGCAGCCCGGGCCTCGCAGCGATCCTGGTGCGGCCGAAACGACCTGTCCGCAGCGGGCCCGCAGTGGTGCTCTGCCACGGCTTCCCGTCGATGCAGCGGCCCGGCGTGCCGAACCGCACCTACCAGCTCTTCGCCGAGCGCATCGCCGAGGCCCAAGGCTGGACAGTGCTTGCGGTGAGCATGCGCGGCTGCGGCGAGTCTGACGGCGATTTCTCCCTGCTCGGCTGGATTGACGACATCGGCCGCTCGGTCACCCGTGTGCTCGCCGAGGGTTGCCGGGGTGTATGGCTCGTGGGCTCGACTACCGGCGGCTCTGTGGCGATCCTGGCGGCCGCGCGCGACGCCCGGATTCGCGGCGTGGCCGCAATGGCGCCCAGGGCGGATTTTGACGACTGGGCGAGCGACCCCAAGGCGTTCCTGCAGCACTGTCGCAACGTGGGTGTGATCCGAACTGACGGTTTTCCGAAGTCGACGGGCGCTTGGAATCGTGAACTGAAGCAGAACCGGGCGATGGACGCTGTGGGACAGCTGGCCGACCGGCCGCTGCTGATCCTGCACGGCATCAACGACCGGCAGGTGCCCTACGAAGAGGCCCGACATCTGGCTTCGGGACATCCCAGTGCAGAGCTGCGTCTCATCGAGGGTGCCGACCACCGCATCCGTCACGATCCGCGAGCGGTTGCCATCCTGCTCGGCTGGCTGGAGCGCCAGGCAGCCGCCCAGTACGCCTAGCCGAGCGAGGCGCTCCAGGGGTCGGGCCGCTTCAGGTGCGCCGGGCGATCATCATGTTCGCCACCGAGCGCACCACCGTGGTGCCGTGCTGGTTGACGAGTTCGTGGGCCATCTTGATGATGCCCCGGTCGGGCTTGGAGCGGCTCGGGCGCAGCTCCAGCACCTCCACTACGAGCGTGAGACGGTCGCCTGGATGCACCGGCGCCAGCCACCGCAGCTCGTCGAGACCGGGCGAGCCCATGCTGGATGGCCCCAGCAGGTGCTCGCCCAGCAGCTTCATCATGATCGAGCCGGTGTGCCATCCCGAAGCGATCAGCCGGCCATAGACGGTGTCACGGGCGGCTTCGGGATCGATGTGGAACGGCTGGGGGTCGAACTTGCGGCCGAATTCGATGATCTCGGCCTCGTCGATCGTCGTGGAGCCGAAGGTAAAACGCTCGCCGGCCTCGTAGTCGTCGAACCACCGCTGCGGGCACGGGATGTCGCTGGGCACCGGGACAGTCTGCTCACTGCGACCGCCCAAGCGGCCACGAATCTCGGATCTGTCCGTTGGTGTCCCGACTTGGCCTGCTGAGCCGGATGCCGGCGGGGCAGGTCGTTCAGTGTGCGGAGGCGGACCAGGGGTCGGCGCTGTCGGTGGCCAGGCCGTAGCGCTTGATGGCCTCCGCCGCCGCGGTCGCATCGATCTCGCCGAGCTCGGCCAGGCGCCACAGCACCGCCACGGTGATGTGCTCGGCGGTGATCTCGAAGTGCTCCCGCAGCCGGCTGCGGGTGTCGCTGTGGCCGAATCCGTCGGTGCCCAGCGAGGTGTAGTCGCGGCCAATCCAGCGCGACACCTGGTCGGGCACGGCTCGCATGAAGTCGGTCACGGCCACCACCGGTCCCATGCCGTCGGCCAGCTGCCGGGTCACGAAGGGCACCTGCTGGGGATCGTCGGGATGGAGCGTGTTCCACCGCTCGCACGACAGCGCCTCCTCGCGCAGCGCCTTGTAGGACGTGGCGCTCCACAGGTCGACGCCCACGTCGTGCTCGGCCGCCAGCAGGTCGGCGGCCGCTCGCGCAGCGCCCTGCGCCGAGCCCGAGAACAGGATCGTGCCGGAGTGGGCGCGCCCGGGCGGCGACGGGGCATAGCGGTACAGCCCCGCCAGCAGATCTTCGGTGGCGAGATCGTCGGGCTCAGGAGGCTGGACGTAGTTCTCGTTGTAGATGGTTAGGTAGTAGAAGATGTCCTCGCCCACGCCGTACATCCGCCGGATGCCGTCGCGCACGATGGCAGCCAGCTCGTAGGCGAACGCCGGGTCGTAGGCCTGGCACGGCGGCACCACCGAGGCCAGCAGCGGCGAGTGACCGTCTTGGTGCTGGAGACCCTCGCCCATCAGGGTGGTGCGGCCCGCCGTGGCCCCCATGAGGAAGCCGCGCCCGCGCATGTCGGCCAGCGCCCAGATCATGTCGCCGACCCGCTGGAAGCCGAACATGGAATAGAAGGTGTAGAAGGGCACCATCGCCACGCCGCGGG
>CAZAFV010000057.1:0-18135 GCA_964484385.1 uncultured Acidimicrobiales bacterium | reverse complement strand
CCCCGGCTGCGGACCCTCAGATCACGCCCGATACACAAAATTCTTGACAGTCCCCCCGTGGTCCCTAGACGAACATCAGACGTTGGCCCTTCGGCTCTTCCATCAGATCTCCGTATTCCTGCGCCGCGTCGATCCAGAGTTCCATGGCCTCTCAGGCGCGCAGGCGGTCTTTGACCATGTCGGTGTCGTCGATGGTGACGCCGTCGAGGAATCCAATGGCGGTGTGCCACTCAGTAGCGGGCGCGGGGGTGGGCTTGGCGGTAGACGTCGGTCAGCCGTTCCTGTGACACTGCGGTGTAGCGCTGGGTGCTGGAGATCGACGCGTGACCCAGCAGTTCCTGCACGCTGCGGATGTCGGCACCGCCGTCGAGCATGTGGGTAGCGCAGGAATGGCGCAGCACATGGGTGGTGAGCTCATCGGGCCCGAGTCCGACGCGGTCGCCGTGGCGGCGCACGATCAGCCAGACGCCCTGACGGGTGATGCGGCGGCCCCGGGCATTCAGGAACAGCGCTGCGGCATCGTCTCTCGACCGCCACGCAGCAGGCTCCAGCGCCTCCCGCCCGGCGCCGCTCAGCCACTCGCCCACTGCATCGGCGGCGTGGCGCCCCACTGGCACCACGCGCTCCTTGCCGCCCTTGCCCCACACCCGCATGAGCCGCTCGTCGAGATCGACGTCGCCCAGCGAGAGCGCCACCAGCTCGCTGGCGCGCAGGCCCATGCCGTAGAGCACTTCGAGCATTGCCCGGTCTCGTCGCACCAGCGGGCTGTCCCCCACCGGGGATGCCAGGAGCCGCTCGACCTGATCGCGCCGCAACGCCCGCGGCAGCCCGGCCGGCGCCCGGGGCATGTCGAGCGCACCGGCGGGATCGGTCGAAGCCAGATCCTCGGCAACCAGGAACCGGTAGAGGCCGCGAAGGCTGACCGCAGCCCGGGCGGCAGTGGAAGCTGCCCGACCGAGATCGTCGCGCAGGTGCGCCAGGTAGGCCGCGATGTCAGCAGAGCTCGCACCCAGCAGATCGGTGCCTCGTGCCTCGAGCCATGCCGCGAACCCGCCGAGGTCGGCCCGGTACGACGCCACAGTGCGCGGCGCTCGGCCTCGCTCGTTCGACAGCCAACCCAGGTAGTCCTCGGCTTCGACCGCCAGCGCAGCGGACATCGTCAGCCCAGCGATTCGGTGCCCAGCGACCCGGTTCCAGTCGATGCTGGCAGCAGCTGAGGATTGCGTCCCTCGGCGCGGGCCAGCGCAGCACCCACCAGTCCGCAGAACAACGGGGCCGGGCGGTTGGGGCGGCTCTTGAACTCCGGGTGGGCTTGGGTGCCCACCCAGAATGCGTGACCGTCCAGCTCGATGAACTCCGCCAGCCGCCCGTCGGGCGACAGCCCGCTGCACTGCAGGCCGCCCTCTTCCATCCGCTGCCGGTAGGCGCTGTTCACCTCGTAACGATGCCGGTGCCGCTCGTTGACCAGCGTGTCGCCGTACATCGCCGCCACGCGGCTGCGCGGCGCCAGCCTGGCCACGTATGCGCCCAGCCGCATGGTGCCGCCCTTGTCCTCGATTCCGCGCTGTGCATGCATGAGATCGATCACCGGGTGCAGTGTGTTGGCGTCGAACTCGGTCGAGTTGGCGCCCAGCAGGCCCAACTCGTTGCGGCAGAACTCGATGACCATGACCTGCAGCCCCAAGCACAGACCCAGGCAGGGAATGTCGTGCTCGCGTGAGTACGCAGCCGCGGCGATCTTGCCCTCGATGCCCCGCGAGCCGAACCCTCCCGGAATCACCATCCCGTCGAGATGGCGCAGCCGCCCCGCAGCAAGCAACCCCTCGATCTCCTCGGAATGGATCCACTCGATGTCGACTTCGACGCCGTGATAGGAGGCCGCGTGGTGGAGCGCCTCCACGACTGACAGGTACGCATCGGGCAGCGCCACGTACTTGCCGATAATGCCGATGCGCACCGTCGCCTGGGGCGCCTTGATGCGCGCGAGCATCGCCTCCCAGTCGGCCAGGTCGGGCTCGACGTCTTCGAAGCCGAGGATCCCGCACAGGAAGCTGTCGAGACCTTCGGACCGCAGCACCATCGGGATCTCATAGAGGACCGACGAGTCGGGGGCGTTCACCACGCCGGCCAGCTCGACATCGCTGAGGTTGGAGATCTTGTTGCGCAGGCCGTCCTCGATGGGCCCCTCACTGCGCAGCACGATGGCGTCAGGCTGCACGCCGCGGCTGCGCAACTCGGTCACCGAGTGCTGCGTGGGCTTGGTCTTCTGCTCGCCGGACGGGCCGATGAACGGCACCAGCGTCACATGGACGTAGCAGACGTTCTGACGGCCGACGTCAAGGCGCATCTGCCGGATTGCCTCGAGGAACGGCAGGATCTCGATGTCTCCGACAGTGCCGCCCACCTCGGTGATGACCACATCTACGTCGCCGTCGGCCAGCTTGCGGATGCGCTCCTTGATCTCGTCGGTGATGTGCGGGATGACCTGCACGGTCCGGCCCAGATACTCTCCCCGTCGCTCGTCAGCGAGCACCTTCTGGTAAATCGAGCCGGTCGTCGCATTCGAGTCACGGGTGAGCGACACGTCGATGAATCGCTCGTAGTGACCGAGATCGAGATCGGTCTCGCCGCCGTCGTCGGTGACGAATACCTCACCGTGCTCGTATGGGTTGAGGGTGCCGGGGTCGACGTTGATGTACGGGTCCAGCTTCTGCATGGTGACCCGCAGTCCCCGGGCGGCCAGCAGCCGGCCGAGCGAGGCCGCCGTGAGCCCTTTGCCGAGGGAGCTGGCAACTCCGCCGGTGACGAAAATGTGCTTAGCCACGCGGCATTTTCGGTGGACGCTCTCGCATGTGTCATCAAGCTACCGTCGCTTCGGCTGAGGTTGGCTGATCCTCACGGAAGTCCGGCAATTGCCTGCCGGATCCGCCGAGATCGTCGCCCCGAGTGAACAACCGGCCGGACGGAACATCATGAACGACGCATCAGACAAAGCCCAGGCGGCTGCCACGGCGGATCTGCTGGTGCACGGTGCCGAACTGCTGGCAACGTGCGATGAGCAGCGGCGCGAGATCGCAGGCGGCTGGGTCGCCATCACCGGCGGACTCGTCAGCGCAGTCGGCGAGGCCTCGCAGACGCCGCCCGCGGCCAACCGGCGCATCGACGCCGGCGGCTGCCTCGTCACGCCCGGGCTCGTCAACACCCACCATCACATGTACCAGAACCTCACGCGGTCGTACGCTCCGGCGCTTCGGGGTGGGTTATTCGACTGGTTGACCACGCTCTACCCCCTGTGGGCGCGGCTCGATGAGCAGGGCGCGTACCTGTCTGCCTGGGTAGGTCTGGTCGAGCTGGCGCTCGGCGGCTGCACCACCAGCACCGATCACCTCTATGTGCATCCGCGGGGCGCAGGCGACTTGATTGCCGCGGAGATCGCCGCCGCCAGCGAATTGGGCATGCGCTTTCACCCGACCCGCGGCTCCATGTCGCTGGGCCAGTCTGACGGCGGGCTGCCGCCCGATGAAGTCTGCCAATCGCCTGAGGAAATCCTGGCGGAATCGGAGCGGCTGGTCAGCGTGCACCATGACCGCTCGCCGGACGCGATGGTCCGGATCGCACTGGCGCCGTGCTCGCCGTTTTCCGTATCGACTGAGCTGATGACGGCAACGGCCGAACTCGCGGAGCGCCTCGACGTCCGCCTGCACACCCACTTGTGCGAGGACCCCGGCGAAGACGGCTTCTGCATCGAGATGTTCGGGATGCGCCCGGTGGACTACTTCGAGCACTGCGGCTGGGGCTCGAATCGTTCGTGGATCGCACACGGCGTGCAGCCCAACGCAGCCGAAATCGCCCGCTTGGGAATGTGGGGCACCGGCGTGGCCCACTGTCCCAGCTCGAACCTGCTGCTTGGAGTCGGGCTGGCCCCGGTACGCGAGCTGCGGGCTGCGGGTGTGCCGGTGGGACTCGGGGTGGACGGCTCAGCCAGCACCGATTCGGCGTCGATGTGGACCGAGGCACGCAATGCGCTCTTGGTCGGGCGCTTACGCGACGGCCAACGGCACCTGAGCGCCGAGAAGGGCCTCGACAGCGGCAGGCCCGCCGATGGCCAGGTCGGCGAGGCCGCCGATGACGCCGAAGGAGACGATGCTCAACAGGGCAACGCAGTGTATTTCTCCGCCCGCGAGGCCCTGGACCTGGCAACCCGTGGCAGCGCAGGCTGTCTCGGCCGGACGGGCGAGATCGGCGAGCTGTCGCCCGGTGCCTGCGGTGACCTCGTGGTGTGGCAGCTTGACGGACCGGCGTTCGCAGGCGCCCTCTCTGATCCCATCGAGGCATGGCTGCGCTGCGGCCCCTTGTCCGCCAGGGACACGATCGTGGCCGGTCGGCCGGTTGTCTCGGGCGGCCAGATCGTTCACCCCAGCCTCGAGGAGCGCTTGGCCGAGCATCGCCACTGCGCCGCTGCCATGCAGCGGGCATAGGTGGAGATTCAGTTGCGGTAGGGCGAACCGAGCCGGTCCAGCCAGCGGAGCGGCGGCACCGCATCGATGATCCGGCTGAACGACCAGCGTTCGCTCGACAGGTTCAGGGTCGCCAGCACCGCCAGCACCACCCACTCGACGGTTGCCGGATACGCGACGACCGTCGCCATGCCCAAGATGGCGCCTACAGGATTGACGCCGGTGTCACCCTGCATGTGCTGCTCAGCGAGCTCGCTTCGGAGCAGGCCAGCCGATGCGCCAACGGCAGCCCCAGCCCACACAGCCCATTCGGTGACCTCGAATCCCAGATCGAAGCGTCCCGCTGAGCCGGACGCCACGAGCGCCGCCGGCGCCAGGGCGATGAGCCACCACCCGAGCGATGCCTTGGCGGCCCGTGCAGGCGCTCGATCCAGCAGGTTCAGCAGGTTCGCCGACAAGGCCACGATCAGCACCCCGCGTATCAGCGCCATCAGGCTCCACATGGCGTCAGGATCCGTGCCCAAGCCCAAGGCATGCGGCACCGGGTCGAACCAATCCCCAGGATTCGTGCCAGCGAAGTAGCGGGCCTCGGCAGGGTCGCCCCAGAGGGCGATCTGCACAGCCACGGTTGCGACAACGAGTCCGCCAAGCGCCTTCTGCAGCCCGGTCGTGAGGACTCGCTGGCGCAGACTCTGGCGAAGGTGCCCGGCGAAGCCGCTGGAAGCAACATGTCCGTCTGGTGTTCCGCGGATGTCGTCGCGGTAGCCCAGCCAGCCGAAACCCCCAAGCAGCACCAGCGCAGCGATGCCGCCGGCGATGACAGCCGAATCAGGCGAGCGTGCCAGCAGCACAGATTGATCCAGCACATGTACGGCCTCGTGCATCCCGCCCTCTGGCAACAAAACGATGACGGCGGCTGTGATCGCAACTGCGACCGAACCGGCGATGAGGACGACAAGACCCGAGACAGCGACGATCGGCTGCCCCCGGTAGTTGGGCCGGATCCAGCGATCTCGGCTCATGCGCGAGCCGAACCAGCGCCAGAGCAGGGCGGCAACGAGAAGCGATCCCGCAAATGCCGCCGTCAACAACGCTCCCGCTTGCGTCGTATCGATGATCAGGGCCAGCGAGGGCACCAGCGTCATGACCCTCGTGTGCGCCGGCGCCGCATCAGACTCCACGAGCGCAGGTGCCGAAGCGAGCGCGGCGGTCGGAGCTGCCGTGCCCGCTGCCATGACTGGCGTACCGCGCGCCCGAGCTGCTGCCCCCGGTCGCGCACTGGCACACCGCGAGCCACCGAGATGACGCGGCCTGCCAGTGAGGCGGCCAGGGAGGAGACTGCCTTCGGCCAGCCGGTGCGGGCTACCACGGCGAGGTAGACATGTCGCCCGATTCGCGCTCGATGCGCGAAGCCGCTGAGGTCACGCCCGGTCTGCCGATGGCTGAATCCGATCTCGACCTCGCTGATGCGGGCTCCGCGATCGGCCGCATCGAGCGTCAGACCGACCTCGAGTCCGAAGCCGGGAGCGAGCTGAAGTGATCTCATCAGCGGACCGCGCACGGCGCGCTGACCCGAGAGAGGTTCAGCCAATTCCAGTCCCGTCTCGGAACGCAGGACACGTGCCGCGAACGCCTTGACGAGCCCGAACCCGCTCGGACTCTCAGCACCACCGAAGACGGCGATCGTCATGTCGGCTTCGCCCTGCCCAACTGGCTGCAGCAAATCGGCAGCCAGCGCGGCTGAATCGCCCAGATCGGCATCGATGAGGAGGTACACGTCGGGGGCACCCGACGCCGCGATGCCCGCAGCGACCGCCGCTGCTTTGCCGCGGTTGCGTGCGAGCTCGATGACGCGCGCTCCTGCGGCGGCAGCAGCAGACGCAGTTCGGTCCCGGGATCCGTCGTCAACCACGATGACGTCGAGCACGTCGGGCACCGTTCGCAGTGCCGTCACCGTGGCACCGACCGTGTCCGCCCGGTCGAAGGCGGGCACGATCGCCACGGCGTGGGTCATGACGGGCCCAATCCGTGGTTGAGATCAGCTCCCGAGAAGTGATCGACGGCAGGCAGCCGCTCCAGCGCAACCAGCAGCGCCAAATCGCCCGAGAAGGTATCGACATCGTCGACGCTCGCGAACGCTCCCGCGAGCACGGCGTCGGCGCGAACTCGCTCCAGCACTGCGCCGTAGCCCACTCCTGCCGCCCCCGGCGCAGGTACTTCGACGATGACGCCGGTGCCCGAGTGGCCGTCGTCAACGACCGCCCTCAACAGGTCGAAAATGAAGTCCTGGTTCAACCCGGCCGCCGCCGCATCGGTGACCACCACGAGTCGCAGTTGCTCCCCTCCCAGCAGGTGCAGCGCTACGGCGCCGGTGCCGTCATGAGTCACCAATTCCAGATCGCGGAGCAAGGTGAGCGCAGTACGCGTCGGCGGGACCGCGGAGAAGCCGCGAGAGAAGCCGTCAAGCGCTCCGAAGTCGGTGACCGCATTGACATCATCGGCGAGCATCTGGCTGGAACCGGCCTCCGCGGGCCTGAACAGTGCCTGAGGCAGCAGGAAGCGAAGCGCTCTGCGCACCGCGTTGCGGCTGTCACCCGCCAGCGAGAACGCGTCGGCGATGCTCTGGCGCACACCGGGGTCGTGCAGGCGGAGGTCATCGCTGAGCCACAGCACCCCGCCATGGCGCGCGTCGGTCGCATCGAGGCGTGCACGGATGGCTGCCACGGCGGCCCGGTCCGTGGATTCTGGCGCGACGATGAGCGTCGTCGTGCCGCTCAGCCGTCCTTGGGGAAGGTACGGCCGTACGAGATCCTCCACCTCGAACCGCACGGACAGCGCATCTTCGACGCTCGCAAGCGCCGCGTCGCGTGCCGCCTCAGCCTCGCCGAGTTCCGCCTCGGCTTCCGCTTGTCGCTCGATCGCCGATTCGGTGTCGGCCTGCAACTGGTCCACGCGTGACTCCAGGTTGCTCACCAGCACCGAGTCCACAAATGTCTAGCCCAGCGCCAGGCCGATCGCCAAGGCCAGGAAGACCGCCGCGATCGACACGATGTGGTAGCGGAGATTGATCATTCGCCCGACCGATCTACAGGCCCATGTTGATCCACAGGGTGCGCAGCAGAAGCCGGCCCGGCTCGGTCACCGCGGCGATGACGCCGATGGTGACGAGCGCCGAGACGATCAGCATCGCCATGTCGCGCTTGCGCACCTGGGTGCGGTAGAGACGGCTCACGCCCATCGCATACACCAGCGCCGGAGACACCAGCATCCGGGTCAGAAAGGTGGATGCCATGCCGCTGCGGCCCTTGTCGAAGAAGTCGACCATCGACGTATGGGACCCCACCTCGACGATCTGCTCGGCTCGCTGCTCGAACGCCAGCCGCAATGCCAGGTCCTCGCTGGTTCCGGGCGCGGCGATGACGTCGTAGCTCAATCCGGCGTCGTCGAGGCGGACCGCGCCCGGCGCGCCGCCTTCGAGATAGGCGTGCACGATGAGCTGCGCCCCGCACTCGAGTGCCCGCGGCGACACCGAGTCGAAGTCGCCGATGATGATGTGGGGCACGAGGCCGACCTCGAGCAGCGCATCGGCACCCCCGTCCACACCGATGATGACGGGCCGCATGTCCGACATGTAGCCCGATCGGCGTAGCGCCGCCAGATCTTCGCGGTAGTCGATTCCGCGTACCACTACCAGCACGTGGCGGCGTCGCAGCTGGTGCCGCAGCGGCGGGATCTCCAGCTCATCGGTGAGAACCTGCGGTTCCCTCTCCAGGTACTCGAGCGTGTTCCGGGCAAAGCTCCCGAGTTCGCTGCGCACCGCCACTCGCGCCGATTCCAGTACGCGTTCGAAGTGCGCAGCATCACGGCGGTACCCGGTCCCGATCACCTGGTCGCCACGCAGCACCTCATCGCCTGAGATGGCCAGCTCCTCGCCGTCTCGGAGCGATGCAAACACCCCCTCGCCGATGTCGTCCAGCACCGGTACTCCTGCTTGCGCGAGCGTGAGACCGCCCAACGCCGGGTACCGGCCGGTCATCGTCGGTTCTGCGTTGATCACCGCTATCGCCCCCGCGGCCAGAAGGCCGTCGGCAGCGACCCGATCCAGGTCTGCGTGGTGGATGACCGCAATCTCGCCGCGTTCCAAGCGGCGCAGGAGGTTCTTGGTGCGACGGTCCACCCTGCACCGTCCCGCGATCTCCACATGGCTGCCGCCGTGATTGCGGCGCAATCGCAGGCGTCCCCACAACGCGCGCGGGCGGGACATGCTCACTCTCGCGTGCCGCCCCGTGCTGCGGCGGCCACCTCCAGCAATTCAGTCGCGTGCTGGCGGCCGCTCGCCCATGCAGGCTGACCCGCGAGCATCCGCGCCAGCTCACTGACGCGATCGGGTCCCGTCACGGCGACGAGGTTGGAAGCCACTGCGTTGCCGTCGTCGGTCTTTCGAACGGCTACCTGGTGGTGTGCGAATGCCGCGACCTGTGGGAGATGCGTGACCACCAGCACCTGGTGCTGGCTGGCCAGCGAAGTCAGCGCCTGACCGACGGCAATTGCTGTCTCGCCGCCGATGCCAGCGTCGACCTCGTCGAACACCAGGGTCGGCGGGCCGGCGGTCAGCACGAGTCGCAACGCCAGCATGACGCGCGCCAGCTCGCCGCCCGATGCCACCTTCGACAGCGGACCGGGTCGGGTGCCCCGGTTCGCGCTGAAGAGCAGTTCGACGCCGTCGCTCGGCGCTTCGCCGGTGACGCTGACCTCGAGCGTGCCGCCTGCCAACGCCAGCGACGCGAGGTGCTCGCCCACCGCAGCGGCGAGACCAGGTGCAGCCGCTCGACGAGCTGCAGCCACAACGTGAGCCTCGGCTTCGACGTGGCGTTGCGCCGCATCGATGCCGGCCTCCAGCTCGGCGGCCAGCTCGGTGTGGCGTTCAAGCTGCGACAGCCGCTCTGCTGCCTGGGCACCGAACGCGCGCACATCGGTCAGCGTGTCGCCGTACTTGCGGGTCAGCTCGCGCAGGAGCTGGTGCCGGGCACGGACGTCGGCCAGCGCCTGCGGGTCGTCCTCGATCGTGTCGAGCATTCCTCTCAGCTGCGCAACGGTGTCATCGAGCTCCGCTGCCACGGCGCCCAAGCGGCCGCTCACCGGGGCGAACGCCTTCCGGGAGGCCAGCAAAGCCGCCGCAGCGCCCAGCCTGTCGATCGCGCCGTCGTCTCCAGCAAGTGCCTGGCGTGCCGCATGACCATCCGCGAGGACCGATGCTGCATCGGCCAGCAGGTCCTCCCGCTCGGCGATCGAGCTCAATTCGTCAGGATCTTCCAGCTGCGCCGATGCGATCTCGTCAACCTGGTACCGCAGGAGATCGATCTCCTGCGCCCGTGCTCGCGCGTCTCCGCCGAGTGCGGCCAGGTTCTCGGTGAGCGCTGTCAGTTCGTCACGCGCTGCTGCAAGCGGGCGCACATCGATGCCGCCCCAGCGGTCGAGCGCCTCGCGCTGGGTGCGAGCGCGCAACAGCGATTGGTGCTGGTGCTGCCCGTGAAGGTCAACGAGCTCGGCCCCGAGCTCTGCAAGCTCTGCCGCCGACGCCATGCCGCCGTCCGCGTAGGCGCGGCTGCGGCCGGCTGCTGGGATCGCACGGCGTAGCACACGCTCGCTGCCATCGGCCTGCACGAACCTGCCCTCGACGACTGCTTCGACTGCGCCGGCGCGCACCATCGCCGGATCAGCGCGACCGCCCATCAACAGCTGCACCGCCTGCACCACCAGCGTCTTGCCGGCGCCCGTCTCGCCGGTCAGCGCGGTCATGCCTGGGCCGAGCACCAAGTTGGCATGGGAAATGACGCCGAGATCGTGCACCGCCAGCTCGACGAGCATCAGCGGTCCTTGAGGCCGAATTTGTGCTTCAGCACGCGATGAAAGCTGTCGCCGCCGGCGGTGATGAACCGCGCGTCGTACGGAGCGCGTGTCACGACCAGTTCATCGCCGGTCGCCAGCAAGCTGGCCGAGCGCCCGTCCACAGCGGCGAGCGCCGGCCGATCGCTGATCACGCGGACGCCGATCTCGGTGTCCGGCGGCAGCAGCAGCGAGCGATCGAAGAGCATGTGCGGCGCGACAGGAGTGACCTGCAACGACGAGTGCGTCGGCGCTACGACCGCACCTCCTGCCGAGAGGCTGTACGCCGTGGAACCCGTCGGCGTGGACACGATGAGGCCGTCTGCCGCGTAGGTCGCGAAAACGTCGCCGTCGAGCCACACTTCCAGCCTGACCGTGTGCCCTGGATCGCGCTTCTCGAGCACGACCTCATTCAGTCCCGTCCACGTCTCTCCATCTCGGGCGCCAGTGTCATCGGCACCGCTGTCCCGCACACGTGCGCTGACCATCATCCGCTCCGAGACGTCCAGGGACCCTTCGAGCGCCGCAGCGACCATGTCGGTGAGCTGTGCCGGCTCGAATTCGGTCAGGTAGCCGAGGTGGCCCACATTGACGCCGAGCACTGGCACGCCCGCGGCTGCCACCAGATCGAACGAGCGCAGCATGGTGCCGTCGCCGCCGATGCTCACAGCGAGATCCGGGACTCTCCGGATCGGTTCATCGACACCGAGTTCGGGGCGACCGATTGCCGTGGCCTCCACGCCGCCGATTTCCACCGCGTGACCCTCGCCCTCGAGCCAGGCCACCAGTCGTTTCGAAGCTGTCAGCGCCTCGGTGCGCTCAGCATGGGCGATGATCAGCACGTCACTCATACCGATGCCCCCTTGGAAGCAGCGCCGGGTGCCGTCTCGATAGCAGTCTCGATGGCGCTGTCAAGATCGAATTCGCCTGACGGCTCAGCCTCTAGGCGACGGCAGTGCAAGAAGAACTCGACATTGCCGGCGGCCCCTCTCAACGGCGATGCGGCGAGGCCGGCGGGTGCGAGACCATGGCGGGACGCATTCGATGCCACGTCGCTGAGCACTCGCCGCCACACGTCCGGATCGCGCACCACTCCCTTGCCGCGCGAGGCCTCGCGCCGGCCGGCCTCGAACTGCGGCTTGACAAGCAGCACCGCTTCCCCGCCGGGCGCGGTGCACGCTGCGAGGTTCGGCATCACCGTACGCAGCGAGATGAACGACAGATCGGCGGTGATGATGTCTGCGGGGCCACCGATGTCTTCGGGCCGGACATGGCGCACGTTGCACCGTTCCCGCACGGTGATGCGGGAATTGGCCCGCAGGCGGGCATCGAGTTGTCCCCAGCCGACATCGATCGCAACGACTTCCGCCGCTCCCCGCTGCAGCAGGCAATCGGTGAAACCGCCCGTCGAAGCGCCGGCATCGACGGCGCGCCGCCCAGCCACGGCGATCCCGAACTCGTCCAGCGCGGCGTCCAGTTTCTCTCCGCCGCGTGACACGAACCGAGCCGGCTCACCGCTGAGCTCTACCGGCTCGGCAGCCGACACCATGCGAGACGCTTTCTGCGCGACCGATCCGCCCACGAGAACCCGGCCGTCCGAAACAAGTGCTTGGGCCGCTGCGCGAGACGAGGCCAGGCAACGCCGGACGAGCTCGTTGTCCAGGCGTCGTCGGACGGCGTTCATGCAGCCGAAAGTACCAGCGCGCCCGCGGCGCACCGCAGTGGTTTACGCGACGAAGGAGGTGTTTTCAGACGTACCAGGTGCCGCGCGAGCGCAGCAGCTGCGCAATGTCAGCGGCGCCCTGCTTCTGCTGAGCCGCCGCCAGTTGCCGGGTGGAGGCCATGGCGTACTCGCTGCGCCGCACGGCGCGGAACACGCCGATCGGCGTGGGCTCAAACGGTCCGCGCGCGAGACGCGCCAGCATGAAGGCTGTCGAGGGATCGTGCTTCGTCTCGTCATGGGTGAGCAATTCGTCGGTGCTCACATCGGCGGTGTGGACAACCCGTGCGCAGCCTGACTCGTCGATGACCCCGAACTCGCCGTCGGCTCCGAATTGAATGGGCTCGCCGTGCGTCAACGGGATGAGGTTGGCATCGCGGTTCTGCTTCTTGGTGACCCCTTCGAAGGCGCCGTCATTGAAGACGTTGCAGTTCTGGAACACCTCCACGAACGCGGCGCCGTCGTGCTCGTGCGCTCGCCGGAACGTGTCCATCATGTGCTGGCGGTCCATGTCGTGTGTGCGCGCCACGAACGACGCCTCGGCACCGAGCGCCACGGCGAGCGGGTTGAACGGTGCGTCGAGCGAACCCATCGGCGAGCTCTTGGTGACCTTGCCGATCTCGCTCGTGGGGCTGAACTGGCCCTTGGTCAGTCCATAGATCTGGTTGTTGAACAGCAGCACCTTGATCTTGACGTTGCGGCGCAATGCGTGAATCAGGTGATTGCCGCCGATCGACAGCATGTCGCCGTCGCCGCCGATCACCCAGACGTCGAGATCGGGCCGGGCCATCGCCAAGCCGGTAGCGATGGCGGGTGCTCGGCCATGGATGCCGTGCACGCCGTAGGAGTTCATGTAGTAGGGGAACCGGGCAGCGCAGCCGATGCCTGACACGAACACCGTGTTGTGCGGTTCGGTGCCGAGGCTCGGCATCAGCATCCGCATCGCGGTGAGGATGGAGTAGTCGCCGCAGCCCGGGCACCAGCGGACCTCCTGGTCGGAGGCCCAGTCTCCGGGCCGTGTGGTCGGCGTGATCGAGGTGTCGGTCATCGTGCTGTTTGCCTCTGTGTGTACTCGCTGGTCTTGGATTCGTTGATCATCGTCTCGTCGGCGCCTAGCTGCCCGCCAGTTCCTCCAGGCGCTTGCGGACCGCCGAGGTCACCTCGCCGGTCGTGAACGGCACACCGTCGATCTTGCCGATGTGTTCGACATCGATCAGGTACTTCGCCCGCACCAGATCGCACAGTTGCCCCTTGTTCATCTCGGGACACACCACGGCCCGGTAGCGCCGCAGCACCTCGCCGAGATTCGCGGGCAGCGGATTGAGGTGGCGCAAGTGCACATGCGCCACCCGGTGGCCGTCGTCGCGCAGCCGTCCTGCAGCGGCATCGATGGCGCCCCATGTGGAACCCCAGCCCAGCACCACAAGATCGGCATCCGCGTCGCCGGCGACCTCGACATCGGGGACGTCGACGCCGTCGACCTTCGCCTGCCGCAGATCGATCATCAGCTGGTGGTTCTCGGGCTCGTAGGAGATGTTGCCGGTGCCGTCCTCTTTCTCGATGCCGCCGACGCGGTGCATCAGGCCGGGCGTGCCGGGAATGGCCCACGGGCGAGCCAGCGTGTCGGGATCCCGCAGGTACGGCAGGAAGATGCCGTCGCCGTCTTCGTTGGTGCCGTTGAACTCCGTCGCGAATTCGACGCCGATGTCCGGCAGCGCATCGACATCGGGCAGCAGCCACGGCTCGGAGCTGTTCGCCAGGTAGCCGTCGGACAGCACGATGACGGGCGTCCGGTACTTCAGCGCGATGCGAGACGCCTCGATCGCGATATCGAAGCAGTCCGCGGGGCTGCGCGGCGCCACGATCGGCAGCGGCGACTCGGAATGCCGCCCGTACATGGCCATCATCAGGTCTGCCTGTTCGGGCTTGGTCGGCAAGCCCGTCGACGGGCCGCCGCGCTGGATGTCGAGCACCACCATCGGGAGCTCGAGGCTCACCGCGAGGCTGAGCGTCTCGCCCTTCAGCGCCAAGCCGGGCCCCGATGTGGAGGTGAATGCCAGCGCTCCGCCGAAGGCCGCCCCCACTGCTGATGCCGCAGCAGCGATCTCGTCTTCGGCTTGGAACGTGCGCACGCCGAAGTTCTTCTTGAGCGACATCTCATGCAGGATGTCTGAGGCCGGCGTGATGGGGTACGAGCCGAGGAACACCGGCAAGCGCGCGAGCTGGCCCGCCACGACGCAGCCCCAAGCCAGCGCCGTGTTCCCGTTCACGTTGGTGTATTCGCCAGGTGCCAGCGGGGCCGGCTTCACCTCGTAGTGAGCCTCGAAGATCTCAGCCGTCTCGCCGAAGTTGTAGCCGGCCTTGAACGCTGCGGTGTTGGCGTTGATGACCTGTTCGCGACCCCGGAACTTGGTGTTGATGAACTCGAGCGTCGGCTCGACCGGCCGCGTATACATCCACGAGATCAAACCGAGCGCGAAGAAGTTCTTGGAACGCTCTGCATCGCGCGGCTTCACGCCGTGCTCGGCCACGGCGTCGCGGGTGATCTGGCTCATCGGCACTGGGTACGAGCGGTAGTCATCCAACGTGCCGTCGTCGAGGGGATTGCTGGAGTAGCCGGCCTTTTCCAGGTTGCGGTCGTTGAAGGCATCGGTGTTCAGGATCAGTGCGCCGCCCTGAGCGAGGTTGTGCAGCTGCGCCTTCAGCGCCGCCGGGTTCATTGCCACCAGCACCGTCGGAGCGTCGCCCGGGGTGGTGATGTCAAAGTCGGAGATGCGCACCTGGAACGCCGAGACACCGGCGAGTGTCCCTTGCGGCGCGCGGATCTCGGCGGGGAACTCAGGCAGCGTGGACAGGTCGTTTCCGAGCGCCGCGGAGATGCTCGGGAATTGGTCACCGGTGAGCTGCATGCCGTCACCGGAGTCGCCGGCGAAGCGAATGATGACCTCGTCGATCTCCTGCAGCGGCAGTTCGCGCGATGCGGTATCGGTCACTGTGTCTCCTAGGGGAAGGGCTCCTGGCGGGAAGCGGCCCGCAGTTGTGGGCCTTGGGGGGATTGCGGTCGCTCCAGGCGACCACGCTAGCCGCGGCTGGGTGAATGCAGCCGGGTTGGATCACGCCTCAGGCGATGGTCACCGCCTGGTCCAGATAGACGTCCTGTATGGCGCCGAGCAGTTCGACGCCTTCGGCCATTGGCCGCTGAAACGCCTTGCGTCCTGAGATCAGCCCGATGCCGCCGGCTCGCTTGTTTACGACTGCGGTCGTGACGGCATCGGCAACGTCGGCAGCCCCCGAACTGGCGACGCCGGAGGTGATGAGCCCAACGCGTCCCATGTAGCAATTCGCCACCTGCCAGCGGCACAAGTCCACCGGATGGTCCGTGGTCAGCTGGTCGTACACCGCTGCATGCGTCTTGCCGAAGCCCGGCACTGTGATGAAGGCACCATTGTGCTCAGGCAGCTTCTGCTTGATGATGTCGGCCTCGATCGTCACGCCGATGTGGTTGGCCTGTGCTGTGGCGTCGGCCGCGACATGGTTGTCGACCTGAGTTGACTCGCCGTCGGCATTGTCGCCGGACAGGTTGATGTCGGGGTTGCGCAGGTAACACCACAGCACGGTGAACATGCCGAGGCGGTGCGCTTCCTCGAATGCCGCTGCCACCTCGGTGATCTGGCGGCCGCTCTCGGCCGAGCCGAAGTAGATCGTTGCGCCGACGCCGGCGGCTCCGAGCTCATGTGCTCGCTGGACCGAACCGAACATGATCTGGTCGTAGGAGGCTGGGTAGGTCAACAACTCGTTGTGGTTGATCTTGACGATGAGCGGGATGCGGTGGGCGTAGCGGCGGGAAACCGCTCCGAGCACACCGAATGTCGTGGCCACGGCATTGCAGCCGCCCTCGACTGCCAACTCCACGATGGAGGCCGGATCGAAGTAGATCGGGTTCGGCGCGAACGACGCGGCACCCGAGTGCTCGATTCCCTGATCCACCGGAAGGATGGAGACGTAACCGGTGCCGCCGAGGCGACCGTGGTCGAACAGCGACTGGAGGCTTCGCATGACCTGCGGAGAACGGTCCGTGCCGGCGACGACTTCGGTCACAAAATCGGGCCCGGGCAGGGTGAGCAAGTCGCGCCCGATGCCTTCGCACTTGTGGTCCAGCAGATAAGAGGCCTGCTCGCCCAGCAGGCGCACAATGTCGGTGGTCACGATGTACGGTTCGCCTCGCATTATCTGACGGCGCCGGTTTTGGGGCTGGTACCAGGGGCTGGTACTGGGGGCGGCGCACGCCGAATGACGGACTCACTCTATCCGCGCGGTTCCGCGAGAAGGCTGATCCGGAACCGCGCGTCAGGTGTCGTGGTTGCCGAGCGCTGCCAGTCGATCCTCGACGTCCACAAAGCCGGGATCCACCTCCGCGATCCGGGCAAACCCGCGCCGGGCACGCTGCAGGTCGCCCACCCGGTCGTACAGGTCCGCGAGCGCGTACCACAGCCGCAGGTGATGCTCCTTGGGCCGCTTGGGACGCAGCGGACCCGCCTCAAGCAGGCGGATGGCATCACGCGGCCTGCCTTCGTCGGCCAGCGCACCCGCTGCCACGATCCGTCCCTCCGTGATCGTCTGAGCGTCGGGGTCGGCGTGCCTCAGCCGGTCCCACACATCGTGCACCTCGTTGAGCCGTCCGAGCGCCCGGTAGCAATCCGCGAGCACCGGCAGCTGATCGACCGCGCCCGTCAACTGCTCGTACTGCTCAAGCCGGTGCGACGCAGCAGTCCATCGGCCGAGCCGGTACAGCGTGAGGCCGTACAGCTCCTGCACCTCGGCGACCGCGGCATACCGGGACGCCAGCGGCCGCAGCGTGGTGAGGGCATCCCCGAAACGCTCTGCGAGGAAGTCCTCCCCTGCCTCGCGCAATCGCTGCGACAGTCGCTGCTGTTCTGCGGACGGCATGCCCCGCACGCCGATCGGATCGAGCTGGGGAACCTCAAGTCGCACCTTGGAGCGGCTGCGACGTGGCGCGTCCTGCGGCGCACGCTTGGCGCGCTCGGGCGGCGCTGGCTGCTGAGGTCGCGGGCTCTGGCGTTCAGGCACCTTCGCCGCGTAGGCGTCACCCCGGTCGGCGCCGGGAATCGGCCGCAACACCGATGCGCCTTTGCGGGCCACCCCACCCCAGTCGGTGCGGCGAGCCGCCCGGGATGCCACCTCGTCGACGGGCTTATCGGGTGGCTGCCGAGCGTCTGAGCGGCGCTGCTGGGGCCGCCGACCGCGGGCGCGGCGCTGTTGATCATCGCCATCAGAACGGTCCCGGGGAGCGCGATCAGGCTGACCGCGACGGCTCCGATCCTGCCGCTGGCTACGGCCGCGATCGGGTCGCCCGTGCGTCGGTTTGCGAGGCGGGCGCCGGTTCTGCGTCACCCCCCGAGGGTAGACCCGCAAGCGCGAAGAACCCCCGCCGCTAACACGACGGGGGTTCAGGGTTCCGGCAGCGACCTACTCTCCCAGGGGAATTGCCCCCAAGTACCATCGGCGCTGGCAGGCTTAACTTCCGTGTTCGGAATGGGAACGGGTGTGGCCCTGCCGCCATAACCACCGGAGATCTGTCGGTGCAGACTCCTGCACTGCGTACGGGCTTGCCGTATGCAGCATTCCGCGCTGCGTACGGACGTGCCGTACGCAGCATTCTGCACAGCGATGCACTCACGGCGCACGTACGTGAGGTGCGCTTCCTCGAGGCTGAGTACCGATACCAAGCCCTCGGCCGATTAGTACCGGTCTGCTGAACACATTGCTGTGCGTACACATCCGGCCTATCAACGTGGTTATCTGCCACGGGCCTTACCTGGTTGTACCAGTGGGAGATCTCATCTTGGAACAGGCTTCGCGCTTAGATGCTTTCAGCGCTTATCCCTTCCGCAGGTCGCCAACCAGCCGTGCTCCTGGCGGAACAACTGGCACACGAGAGCTGCGTCCATCCGGGTCCTCTCGTACTACGGACAGCTTTCCTCAAATCTCCTACGGCCACAGAGGATAGGGACCGAACTGTCTCACGACGTTCTAAACCCAGCTCGCGTACCG
>CAZAFV010000056.1:0-18207 GCA_964484385.1 uncultured Acidimicrobiales bacterium | reverse complement strand
ACCCGCTCACGAAACGGACAACCCATGGCCACTTCATCCAATTCCAAGCTCTCGATGGGAACAGTGCTCAGCCTGTACTGGTTCCTGTTCTGGATCCTGAACGGATTCGACAAGTTCTTCAACGCCGACACGTTCTTCGGAGCGAACTTCAAGGCCGGCCTCGAGAACAACTTCCTGCCCGCACTCGGCCTGAGCACCTCGCTGGCATGGCCGATCGCCGTCATCGTGGGCATCATCGAGCTGCTGTTGGGGCTGATGTTCCTCATGGCCCTGATCCGCTTCTGGGGCGGCAACGACGGGCGCTACGACACTGCTCGGACCGCCATCACCCTCAGCGTGCTGTTCTTCGCCCTGCTGTCAGCCGGCGCGATCCTGTTCGGCGCACGCGACCCCATGTGGCAGCACGGCACCTTCATCGCCACGCTGCTGCTGACCCAGCACGCACTGCACGTCGCCGCGAAATCCGACGCCTGACGCTGCAGCATTCAGAGCCGGATTCGGTGGCTGGCTTCCGTCCACGGGCGCATCGAGCAACGACCGGCTCCTTCTCGGTCCGGTTGATCGTTGATCAGGACTGACAGACCCAGTGGCGGGGGTGCATGACGCCGTGAACTGGGGCGTGCTGCTCAGAATGTGGCGTCTGCTTCGATGCGGTCGAGCACGCTGAGCAGATGTCCGATGAATGCTTCGGGCTGTTCTTGCATGGCGAAGTGGCCGATGCCGGCCATCTCGGCGAACGTCGAGCCGGCTATTGCCTCGTGTGCTGCTTGTCCGTGTTCGACGAGCCCAGACCAGTCATGCTCGCCGCTGAGGATGTGAACGCCGACTCGGCTGGTGTCGATCTCGTGCGCTCTTTCTCGCAGGTCGTGCTCGACCATGTAGTAGTAGAGGTCGCCCCAGAACGCAGGCGGCCATGCAGCCGAGTAGACGTGCGATACCTCCTTGACATAGGGCGTGGGCGCGTCGGGGCCGCACAGGCTCTCCATCAGTCGGGCCTTGGCCTGGCTGCTGACGGCCGGATGCGATGCCACGGCGAAGCCGTCCCAGTCGCCGCCGACGTACAGCGCACCGCCCACCGAGATCACTGCCCGGAACTCGTCGGGATGGCGCAACGCCAGGTCGAGCGCCAGCATGCCTCCGACTGAGCAGCCCAAGAACACCGGACGGTCCAGCCCAAGTGCTTCGCTCAGTGCCACGGGCACTTGGCGCAAGAATGCCCCTTCCAGCCGATAGTCCTCGCACCACCACGGCAGGCCGTGGGGCGGCAGCGACTTGCCGTGGTACGGCAGGTCGTAGGCGATGAGCCGGAATCGGTCGGTGATCTCGGAGCGCTCGAACAGATGACGCCACTGGAGGCTCTGCGCGCCGGCCGTGTGCTGGGCCAGCAGCGGGATGCCGTCGCCCGCCTCTTCGTAGTACAGCCGGTAGTCGGCGCGGCGCCCCGCCGAATCTCCCAGTTCGACATGCACGTAGCGGCCGACGGGACTGTCGTGGCGTGATGCTGAGCCATCCTGCGGCAAAACGGCTGTGGCAGCGAGGCTTGCTTCGTCTGCGAGTTCGCGCAGCAGTTCTGCTGTCCGCTCGAGCGCCGGCAGGTATTGCCACAGCGTGAGCCGCTCGGTCTCGCTGTTGTCGAG
The DNA here is from genome assembly GCA_964484385.1 of uncultured Acidimicrobiales bacterium. GTDB lineage: Bacteria > Actinomycetota > Acidimicrobiia > Acidimicrobiales > Poriferisodalaceae > Poriferisodalis. The sequence continues at coordinate 16,570 of CAZAFV010000056.1, read as the reverse complement.
CACGCCGAGCACCGTCATCGGCGCCAGACGTGCCAGTCGTGGTTGCGGCACCGTCAGCAGCGGCGCCCACCCGTCCGCCGATCCAGTCACGGTGATCACGCCATCGCCCGCCGCAGCCGGCACCGAGCCAGTGATCTCGCCGTCGACCACGGTGAAGCCGAGCCATTGGTCGCCGATTCCGAGTCGGATGCCGCCGGTCCAGAAGCGACACGCCAAGACCAGCTCCCGATCGCCCGCACAAGCAAGGGCGAATGCCTCCTGCGCAGGCAGCGTCGCCGCGTCGGACTCGGTGCTGATCGACGCCACACCGGGCGCATCGGCCGACGGCGCATTCGATCCGTTGCTGTCGGATGCTGCTGTCGTGCTCATCGTTTCCCCTCAACCTTCCCAGCCACGCATGCGCCTTGGCGCCTCATAGCGGTGGAATGCCGCTCTCGTTCTTATCAGTTGCTCTCCTCCGACAGCACCAAGCCAGCGTCAGGCACGCCTTCGTCCGCTGCTGTGCCGGTGCGGGATGGCGCCGCATCCCCAGCCGCGGGTGCAGAGAAACCGGCCACCGAGCGTGCAACAGCGATGGCGACGCTGGAGTTGGCGCACCACGACCGGTGCTCTGCCGGGCCCGAGGTCGGCTATGGCGGCGTCCCATTCGGCACGGGAGCATTCCTGCCCGAAATGTAGCGCAGCATGTCGTCGATATCTGCGGTGGGGAACTCGTGGTGCGAGGCAGCAGCAACGGCTCGCAGCTTCATACCAGCCGCATCAGCCGATTGGTGACGGTCGTTACGAGACTCGCGCATCGCATCACGAGTGTGAGCGAACCCGTCGCCGCCGCGCTGCCAGCGCAGAGACGGACTACTGACGCGTCGGAAGCTATGCCGTTGCGATCGGGCCGGAGGTCGGGTCGTCGATCAGGCCCGGGAATCCCAGGCCTTCGAGCCACTCACCGAACTCGCCGACGATCTCGTCGGGCGGCGGTGCCTCGATAGTGATGTCGGCACCGAAGTCGTAGAAGTCCATCACGCTCACGACCGTCGGTGCCTCGTCGATCTCCGATCCGAGCTCTTCGTTCAACGCTTCGAAGCTCAGCGTGAACTCCATGCTCATGCGATGTGTCCGCAGATCGTCGTCGATCCACAGCTCGATGGGCAGCTCACCGGGCATCGATGCAAGCACCAACTCCATCAAGCCGCCATCAACAGCATCACCAAGGACCATTTCCATGAGCGACTTGTAGTCGAGCGCAGATTCAACCCTGATCGTCTCGACGCCCCGCACGGTCTCGCGGCCCACGATGGTGGCTTCGAGCACGAACTCAGCCATCCCGGCGAAATCGTTCGGCGGCACGCACTCGTCGCTGTCAGGCGCCGAAGCCGGCACCGGAGGGCCGCAGTTGAGGCCCAGCAACTCCATCGTCTCACGGCCCATCGTCATCCAGCCGTCGGGAAACTCAATACCCGAGTCGTCGAGCACCTCCGCTGGATTGCTCAGCCGGGCGTACACCACGTCGTCGACCATGAGCACTTCGACAATGGACTGCGTCTCGGGATCGTACGGTTCCAGCCCATCACGGATGAAGGTGCGCGTGTTGCCATGCTCATCGGTCTCGGAATACTGCTCCTGTGCAAAACCGCCGTCGCCCTCGGTGGCGACGCGGACTCGGCTCGATTCGGTGTCCTCGGCGCTCATGGCCGCTATCACCAACTCTCGAGCACTGAGTTCTGACGGCGCCGGTTCGACGGCTGAATGCGGTCCCTCCCCCGAATCCGGCCCGACCGTTGGATCTGGTTCGCCTGCGAGCGTCAAATCGCCAGCCTGGTTGCCAGCGATCACATGCTGGTCAGTTGGACTCCCGCACGCGCTGACGGCGAATACTGCCGCAACGACGAGAGCCGCCAACAGTGGCCGCGCTAGACGCCGGATCACCACAATTCGCTCAGCGGCGGTGATTGCATCGCCTCGGTCGTCTCGCTGGCATCGAAATACTCGGCGTCGAAGCCCGGGGGCAGCCATTCGGTCAACTCGCCATGTTGGGCATGGGTCGGGTCGGCGACTGCTTCCAAGAGATCGGCGTAGCCCCACGGACCGCCGCAGTCCTCGGGTGGGCAGGCGCGGCGGCCCTTGATGCAACGCGGATAGGAAACATCCGGATCGGCAGCCTCGATGGCCTCCACGACAAGGTCATGCTCCCAGCCGTCGCCGAAGTCGTAGTCCCACCGGGCCTTGGCGCCGACGGTGGCGAGCACGTCGGCGAGCCGGTGCTCGGCCTCCTCGAGCGGACGGCGGCCGAAGGGGAAGTCGTCCATGAGATCGCATCGCTGGTACACGGCGCCTGCAATGTCGAACTGGTGCAGGTGATAGCCCTCCCAGCCCATCACAGCCGTGAGCATGTGGGCGAGTTCCGCGAGCGTCGCGGAGGATTCGACCTCGACGCGTCGCCACACGGGCGGCTTCACCGACTTCAGCGTGACCTTGAGCCGGTGAACAGTCGGCATCAACACTCCTTGCCAGCAACAGCGGTTGGCCGATGCTAGGTCGGCATCTGCCGCCTGGCCTACGAGTCCTGCCTGCCGATGCTGCGGTCGGCGCTGCCGAAGTGGCGGATCTGCCCGTTGAGGGCAGCATTGCAGCGCCGGGCCCGTTGGTCCCAGCGGCTCAGCTCCGACTCGGAGATGCCGTGGAGACGGCACAGGTCCGCAGCAACGGCGGCGATGCCGAGAGCAGCGGCGCAGTGCGCTCGCAGGCCGTCCTCGGAGGGCAAGTCGGGACGGTCCTCGACGTAGGTGAAGCCTTGCCGCCAGAGGTGCAGGTTCTCAAGATCGACTTCGCTGCTGGCGAGCGCCCAGAAAGCGTCGGTGACCGATGCAGGCTGTGGCTCGAGCAGGCTGCGTATGTTGTGAGACCGCATCGGAGCGGTACCGCGTGACGCTACGTGAGTTACCTTGGCCGCTGACTCGATGATCGCCAGTACATCGGCCATCGCCGTTGCGAATCGAACGTCTTCGCGATAGCGGTGCTCGTCGGAGTCGTCTTCGTCGGCTGATGCGATCTCGGCGATGGTGGGCCGCAGGCTGGTTTCAAGGCGGACGACGGCATTGGACATGTCCATGAAGCGGCTCTGCAGCTCGGCGGTGGGGTCTGCTGGCAATCCGATCTCCTTGTCCCAATTGATGTCTGCATATGCGCCGACATTCGCCAGCTCGACTGCGTGGCTAACGACACGCGCTTCGAGCGAGCACGGCACCCGAGTGGTGCGAACTGCCCATTCGGGAGCATCGGTAACCACAATGTCCACGACGCAGCCGGCTGCCGCCGCGGCCTGAGCCTCAAGCGCACAGCGGCGCTGTCCACGGTCGCTGTAGTCGCCTAGGTCGTCATAGATCGCCACGAGATCGATATCGCTTCGCTCGGTGGCTTTGCCGCGCGCCACAGACCCGAACAGCAGCACTCGCCCGGCGCCAGCACTGACGAGTGCATCTGCGGCCCGCCGGGCCGCATCCATGTCGGGAGCGGCCATAGGTGCAGATTACCGGCGCGTGACCGTGGTGTTCGAGCGGTTGCGCTCGCAGGCAGCTTCGACGGCTGATGCGCCGCTGCCTAGCTGGCTGATGCAGCGGCGACCGACAGGCCGAATTCGTTGCCGGCGTCGATCAGGGCGTCGAAGAGGTACTGGCCGAAAGAACGGTCGCAGAAGATCAGGTAGGAGCGGACCCCGTCACGGTCATTGCGGGCGATGTCGCACGTGACCAAGGCCACCGAGGCCGAGACCACGGCACCGTCGGGCGTCATGTGGTCGCTCCAGTCGATGCCGCACACCTTCTCGAGCATGCGCGGAGCGCTGCTGCCGGTCACCCGGAACATCGCCCGACCGTGGGTCCAGTCCAGCGCGGAGCAGAACTCCTGCTCTTCGGGCCCGTCGAGGCCGGCGACTGCCGCGCCGACCTCAGATGGGGTGCCCACGACGATCCACTCGCCAGGACGGGAACCCAGCACGAGTGCCCCGTCGGGCGTCAGCCGCGAGGTTCCGAAGCGAGCGTCGAGCAGATCGGCCGTCGGTCCTTCGGCACCGGCGAGTACGAGCCACTTGGTGACAGCGCTCTCGTCAGACAGCGTCAGATCACCGGCTCGCGAGGCCGGATAGCTCCGTACGACCGGACTCTCGAATGCGGGTGCATCAGCCACGGAGACTCTCCCCAGCGGGATCGAAGTGGGCGTGGTGGTCGATCACCGTCGCGCCGATGCGCTCCCCCGACTCCAGCAGCACCGTCACCTTCGTGCCGCCGGCGGCCAGGTCGGGCTCGACCTGCCCGAGGCAGATCGACCGGTTCAGCGTCGGCGAGTAGCGCGAGGAGGTGATCCGGCCCAGGATCTGGTTGGTATCGCCCCGCACGATCTGCGCGGCCTCTTCAGGCACCACGTCGGGATCGTCGGGCTGGATGGCCACGACCATCGGGAGCGAGCGGTCGGCCGCCCAGGCCAGCTCTGGCTTGCCGGCGAAATCGTCCTTGTCGAGCTTGATCAGCGACCCCAAGCCGGTGCTGGGTCCCAGCGTCAGCCCGTCGGTGTCCTGGCCCACGATGAAGTGCCCCTTCTCGAGGCGCATGATGCGCTGGCCTTCCAGGCCGAACGGTCCCACGCCGAGATCGCTGCCGGAATCCATGAGGGCTTCCCAGACATGCAGGCCGTGACCTGCAGGCACGTGCAGCTCGAACGACAGCTCGCCGGTGAAGCCGATCCGCCACATGAAGCAGCCCGCCACGCCCGCCACCGTGGCTTCTCGGACGGTCATATACGGGAATGCCTCAGCGTCGAGGTCGACGCCCTCGCAGACCCTGCTCATGAGCTCGCGAGACTTGGGCCCCGCCACGTTGATGCTGGCGTACGCCGTGGTGACCGGGGTGACGTGCACCTGCCAGTCCGGGCGCTCGGTCTGGAGCCAGTTCTCCACCCATTCCCAGACGCCGCCGGCACCCGAGCTGGTGGTGGACATCATGTAATGGTCCTCGCCGAGGCGACCGGTGACGCCGTCGTCGAGCACCACGCCGTCCTCGGCGCACATCATCCCGTAGCGCACCCGGCCCACGCCCAGCTTCATCCACTTGTTGACGTAGAGCAGGCTCAGGAGCTTGGGCACGTCGGGGCCGCGCAGGTCGAGCTTGCCCAGCGGGGTGACGTCGATGAGCCCGACGTTCTCGCGGACATTGCGCACCTCGGCTGCAGGGTCGCCGTAGTGATCGGGGCGCAGCCACTGGCCGGCCTGGATGATGGAGACGTTGTTGGCCTCGTGCCAGGGGTGGATAGACGACACCCGCACCGGCTCGAACATCCGCCCGGCGAGCGCACCGAGCGTGAGCGGTGCGTAGGGGGGCCGCCACACGGTGGTGCCGACCTGGCTGATCGTCTCGCCGCGCGCCTCGGCAATGGCTGCGACGGTGTTGACCGTTTCCAGCTTGCCCTGCGAGGGTCCCATCGTGGCCGTGGTGTAGCGCTTGGCCAGCTCCACCGAGTCGTAGCCCTCGTGCGCCGCGGCCACCAAGTCCTTGGAGCTGATGTCCTCGGACATGTCCACCATGCCGTGGGTGTCGGCGCGGTAGAGCTCGGGATGGGGGTCGCGGCCGAGCGGTGCCCGCTCGTCGGGTGCCCAGGCGGGCTCGTCGCCGTCGACCGGCAGTGCCCGAGCGGTGCGCGACTGCAGGCGATGGCGGACCGCCGCGGCACGGGCTGCGGCGAGGCGTCCTGTGGCGGCGCCATGCTGACGCAGCCCGTCAAGATCGGCGTCGCCGGCGAGCCCGCCCGTCGCCAGCACATTGCTGGGAGGGTCGGACGGGAAGAACCTGGCTGCGGCGGGGTCATAGACAGGACGGTCGCCTGCCATGTTGAGCAGCGATGTCGGCGCCGTCCAGCCCGCTGCCACGACGAGCAGATCGGCGTCGATGGCGGTTCCGTCGGCAACGACTGCGTCGACTGCTCGGGATGAGCCGCGGGTCGAACTGATGCGGCCACCGGTACGTCCGTCGATGACGGCCGCGATCTCGGTGCCCACCCGTTCCAGGTCGGCAGCCGCGGCGTCGCCGTCGGAGTTGGCGCTGAACACCACCGCCCGCTCGCCCGGCTTGACGCCCCAAAGGTTCACCAGGCGACGTGCGGCGCCCGACGTGATGACGCCGGGCCGGTCGTTGCCCTCGAACACGTACGGCCGCTCGATCAGTCCGGGCGCCGCCACCAGCGTCTTGGCGCGGGCCTTGATGAGACGTTCGACCGCGATCGGGTGGTTGCGCTGCACGATGCCGAGCCAGTTGTCCTCATACCGACCGGTCACGGTCGAGTCGGTCAGCACCTCGACATCGGAAGCGTCCAGCGCTGTGCGCAGCTCGGCGAGCGCGGCCTGATCGGCGGCATCGCTCGAGTAGCGCAGATGGCCGCCCACGCTGTGCTCATGGGAGACCAGCATCACGCTGGCGCCGGCGCTGCTGGCGGCCAGCGCCGCCTCGATGCCGGCTGGGCCTGCTCCGGCCACCACCACGTCGGGGTGCGTGTAGCGCTTGTCGTGGTAGGCGTGCGGGGTGTCGAGGTCGATCTTGCCGCCCGGGGCGAACGTGGCCAGCACCCGCTCGTAGGTGGGCCACAGCCACTGCGGCCGCATGAAGGTCTTGTAGTAGAAGCCGGCCGTCAGAAACCGCCCCAGGAGGCTGTTCGCCGCCTTGATGTCGCGGTTCAGCGACGGCCACGCGTTCTGCGAGCGGACGTCCATGCCGCTCTCCAACAAGCGGTGTCCGGCCCGCACGTTGGGGTCGTTGCCCACCTGGACCATCAGGTTGGGATCCCAGTAGTCGGCGGTGAGGATGCCCCGGGGCCGGTGGTACTTCATGGAGCGGGAGAAGATCTGCTCTCCTGAAGCGGCCAGGGCAGAGGCGATCGTGTCGCCCTCGAACCCGCTGAAACGCTTGCCGTTCCAGCGGAAGCGAAGCTTGGCGGCCCGGTCGATCACCTCGGTGGGCTGGACGCCCTGCCGGCTCATCGTCATGCCGCGCTGCCTCTCATGCTGCACCGCCTCGCTTGTCGCCGGGCAGGGGCGGATCGCGGAATTCGTTGGTGGCGGTGTTGCGCTCGATCGAGAACCAGCGGCGGCAGCCCGACGCGCAGTACCAGTTCTCGCGCAGCCAGCCGGCGGGGTTGTCGCGCAGGTACAGGTAGGCCCGCCATTCGGCCGGCGAGGCTGTGTTGGGATCGGGACGGGCGTGCGACTCGCCCCCGTACCGGAGGTCGGTCGAATTGCGTGGACCGCAGTTGGGGCAAGGGACAAGCAACATCAATGACCCACCACTGTCGTATCGGCGCCGGTGGGCCTCATGGCACTCGGGGGAAGCACGAAGCGAAACATCAGTGGCCCACCGACGCTGCACCCTTTTCACCCACGAGTTCGCCGTTGTCGAAACGGCTGAGGGCGAAGGCCTCGATCAGCTTGGGCGTGCGGCCTGTAGCAGCGGCCTCCGCCATCTGCTCGCCGGAGACCGGTGCAGCCTTGAATCCGTAGGTGCCCCAGCCCACATCCACCAGGAAGCCGTCGACGGGCGTGAAGCCCATCACCGGCGAATAGTCGGGGGTCATGTCGCACAGGCCTGACCACTGGCGCAGAATCCGCATACGCGAAACGCCGGGCATCAGCTCGAGCACGTGCCCAGCCAGTCCCTCGGTGAACTCCAGCGAACCGCGCACCGAGTAGTTGGCATAGGGGTCGACCGAGGCGCCGAACACCAGCTCGCCCCGGTCGGTCTGGCTCACGTACACGTGCAGCGAACCCGAGACCACCACCGTGGGCAGGAACATCTTCACCGGCTCGGTGACGGCGGCCTGCAGGGGGTGGGTGGTGATGGGCAGCCGCACGCCGGCCATGGTCGAGATGAGCGATGCCCACCCGGCGGTGCAGTTGATGACGATCGGCGTGGAGATGTCGCCGCGATTCGTGCGAACGCCGGTGACCCGGCCCCCGGCGCCTTTGCCGTCGGGACCGTCGCCGCCCTCGCACAGAATGTCGGTGACCTCGGTCTTCTGGTGCATCTCGACGCCCATGTGGTCGGCCGCCCGGGCGTAGCCCCACACCACCGCGTCGTGGCGGACGACGCCGCCAGGCGGGTGATACAGGGCGCCCTGGATCGGGTAGCGGGGGTGGTCGGAGGTGTCGAGGCTCGGGCACTCCTTCTTGATCTCGTCGGGGCCGATCACGCTGGAGTTGACGCCGCCGAGCTTGTTGACCTCGGCGCGCCAGTGCATCGTGCGCAGGGAGCTGTCGGAGTGCGCCAGCGTCAGGTGGCCGCGCTGGCTGAACATCACGTTGATGTTCAGCTCCACCGCCATCTGCTCATACAGGTGCACCGACCGGTCGTAGAAGGCCACCCCTTCAGGGGTGAGGTAGTTGGAGCGCACGATGGCCGTGTTGCGCCCCGAGCCGCCGCTGCCCAGGTAGGCCTTGTCGAGTACCGCCACGTTGGTCATGCCGTGGTTGCGGGCCAGGTAGTAGGCGGTGGCCAAGCCGTGCACGCCGCCGCCGATCACCACGGCGTCGTAGGACCGTTGCAGATCGCAGTCGCGCCACACCCGGGGCCACGATTGGCCCCGGAGGCCCTTCCAGGCCAGCGCCGCAGCCGAGTACTTGGGCGGACGCTTCCGCAGCCGGCCCGCAAGTCCTGCCATTGCTCTGCAGGCTAAGCACCCCGCTCGGTGACGAGAAGTATCAGTTTGCGAATAATTCAGATGCACTGCCTCTCAATCGCTTCTACGCTGTGCGGCGTGAACCTGCAGCGCCTGCGCTACTTCGTCACGGTGGCCGATGAGCTGCACTTCGGCCGGGCCGCGCAGCGACTGCACATGTCCCAGCCACCGCTGAGCCAGCAGATCCGGCAGCTCGAGCGCGAGCTCGACACCGCGCTGTTCGACCGCAGCACCCGGCGGGTCACGCTCACCGAGGCCGGACGGTTCCTCTATCCCGAAGCGCTTCGACTGCTGGCGGCCGCGGACGGCGTGGAGCGCCTCATGTCGCAGCGCCGCGAAGGTCACACGGGCACGCTGCGGGTCGGCTTCGTCGACTCGGCTGCCTACGAGGTGATGCCGCGCGTGCTGGCCGAGTACCGCCGGCGACGGCCCCGGGTCGACTTCGAGCTGCACACGCTGAGCTCCGACGAACAGGTCAAGGCGCTGCGCGCCGGACGCATCGATCTGGGCATCGGCAGGGCCGCCGGCGACGCCGATCAGGTGGAGGCGACCCTGGTGATGAACGAGCGGCTGCTGCTGGCCGCGGGCGGCGCTCACCGGCTGGCCCAGCAGCCGGCTGCAGCGCTGCGCGATCTGTCGGGCGAGCCGATCATCGGCTTCGACCGGGGAGTGTCGCCCAGCCTCCACGCCGTGCTGGCCGGGATGTTCAGCGCCCAGGGCGTCGCCTACGACCCCATGATCGAGGCCACCGAGTACACCACCATCCTCGGATTCGTGGCCGCAGGCGAGGGCGTCGCCATCGTGCCCGCCAGCGTGCAGACGTTCCGGCCGCCAGGCCTGCACTACGTGCCGATCAGCGACGACGCCGCCTCGGTCCCCCTGCTGCTGCTCACCCGCTCCGGCGAACCCCTGCCGCTGGTCACCCAAGCCCTCGACCTCGTCACCGAGCTCTACGCCCCCCAAGCCGCAGCATGAACCACCCACCATCCCCGCACCAGGCTCCACCCCTCGACCGCCGACAGGGCAATCCCCACCCGTACGAGCAGGCGCGCTGAATCGCGGCGGCTAGATGGCGAGGTCGTTGAGGTTGTAGTCGCGGATGACGCGGTCGAACGTCTCGTCGTTGTAGCGGAAATCGTCTTCGAGGCCGACGAAGGGTGCGTAGGTGTAGCGGCGCTCGCCGGGGCGATGCTGCGCCCGGGCGTCGATGGCCACGGCGATCACCGATGACCGCTTGAACACCCGCTCCTCGTCGTAGACGACCACGCCGTCCCGCTCGTGCACCCGCAGCTGACCTGCCACGCCCACCACCGATGAGCGCCGGTGGAAGCCGAACGTAACCGAGATGCGCGGGTCTGCAGAGGTGTTGGCATAGGAGCCGTGGACCATGTGACGGTTCACCACGGTGGCATCACCCGGCTCGCACAGCAGCGGGATGGCGTCGGGAAGCATCGTGCTGCCGCCGTTGTCGGCAACCTTGGCACGCAGGTCGATGCGCCCCAGCTTGTGGGTGCCGGGCACGATCCACAGCGCATTCGCCGCCGTGGTCTCATACAGCTGCACCTGGAAGTTGAAGCCGTGGATGCCCATGTCCCAGTCGGGGTTGTCCCAGTGGGTCACCCCGTCCTGGTGCCACGACACCGAGCCGCCCAGCCCTGGTTCCTTCACGAAGATGGCGTCGTTGTAGGGAACGAAGTCGGGGCCGTTGATGCTCTCGGCGATCGACATCAGGTCGGGATGGCCGTACAGCCGGAGCGCGGAGGGCATCGACTGGCACATGCCGAAGATCAGGTAGACGACATCAGGCGGGGCGTCGGCATCGGGCATCGGCTGGTCCATCTGGACCCGGTGGCGGCCGCCGAGGGCGCTGGTGCCGCCGAACGGGTCAGACAGCGGCGCGATGTGGATGTACGGCTCGACTGCATAGTCGCGGCCCAGCGCGGGCCGGCCGTGGCGGTCCACCTCTGCGCCTTGGCGCACCGGCGCCCGCTCGATGACCTCGCCTACCTCGGATCGGAGCTCGGCAATCTCGTCAGGGCCGACAACGCCGGTGAAGACATAGAAGCCGTGCTTCCAGTAGTTCTCCAGTATCTCGGGATGCAGCTTGCCGTCGGACCCATACCGGACGGGACCCCTGTTGCCGGTGTCGTGGGCCCGCTGCACGCCGCCAGCGAGGTAGTCGGCCATGTCTGCGACGTGCTGCTCTCTCGTCGGCGCATCGGCCGTTTCCATTCGATCCGCAACGTCAGTCATCGCGCTCCCCCCGGCAGTCCCCGTCGCAACGATGGTAATCGGGCAACCCGCTGGCTCTCCCGTCGTTATCCGCGTTCTGCGAGCATGAAGCCATGGAGTTCGCCGAGTACGCAGACCGATACCGCACCGCCGAGGTGACCCGCGACGACGCCGGGGTGGTGACCGTTCGCATGAACACGCGCGGCGGGCCGCTGCAGTGGGGCGGCCGTCCGCACCGTGAGCTGCCCGAGCTGTTCATGGCGCTGGCGTCGGACCGCGACATCAAGGTGGTGATCCTCACCGGCACCGGCGACTCGTTCATCGAGCTGCCCGACGAGGTCAACGCGCTCGCCGAGGGGCGCGCCAATGCGACCGTGTGGGACCGCATCATCTGGGAGGGCAACCGGCTCGTCGACCAGATGCTCGACATCGAGGTGCCGATGATCGCCGCAGTGAACGGCCCGGTCACGGTCCATTCGGAGCTGGCGGTGCTGTGCGACATCGTGCTGGCTGCCGAAGGCGCCTACTTCCAGGACGCCCCGCACTTTCCCGGCGGGCTCGTGCCGGGCGACAGCATGCAGATCGTCTGGCCGCTACTGCTGGGACCGAACCGGGGCCGCTACTTCCTGCTCACTGGCCAGCAGATCGATGCCGCCGAAGCCCACGAACTCGGCATCGTGGGCGAGGTGCTGCCCGCCGACGACCTCATGGCCCGAGCGCAGGAGATCGCCGCCGACCTCGCCCAGCTCAACCCGATCCTGCTGCGCAACACCCGCCACGCACTCGTACGCCCGCTGCGGCGCGCCATCGCCGACGATCTGCACACGGGGCTGGCCCTAGAAGCAATCGCCTCAATGTCAGCCCGCGAATGGTTCCGCGACCAAGCCGCCGAAGATGCCTAGGCGATCGGGTTCTCAGCCGGTGATGGCGTCGAGAGTTTCCTCGCTGGGAGCGAAGTAGAACGAACCAGAGGCCGGGTTCGAGAAGTCGGTGATGGCGTCGCGCACGCCATTGGCATCGTCAAGCCCGTACATCCGGCGCAGGCGGCGCCGCAGCGGTGCCTGGTCCTTGCAGAAGGCCATGAAGTACAGCCCCACGGTGCCGTCGTGGAATGCGTACGGCGTGGAGCGGCGGGCGATCTCGTTGATCTTGTCGCTGCCCTCGTTGCCGTGGTTGCCATCCGCGCGCAGCTCCACATGGCTCAGATGGCTGTAGGGCTCCTGGCTGTCGGTCTTGTCGGTCTCGGGGAACTTCTTGCGCCCGAAGTTCTTCTCCTGCTGCTCATCGGAGAGCGCGTTCCAGCCGTCGAGGTCGTGCACCCAGCGCTGGGCGATGATGTGGCTGCCGCCTGCGCCCGCGTCGCCGTCGGGCACGATGGCCACGGCGGGCTGGTCCTCGTCGGCGGGGTTGCCGGTGCCGTCCTTGAAGCCGGTCATGTCCAGCGAGTCGCCGTAGATGAACGTGGGCGTCTCACGAGCGACGGCCATGTGGCCCGCCAGGGCGGTACGGGCGTCGTACTGCGCCTTCCACACCTTGTCCTTGTCGTCGTGGTTCAGCCACAGCAACAGCTCTTCCTGTGTGCCCTTGGCTTCGCGCCCCGAGCCGTCCTCGGACTGGACGGTCACGTAGGCCTGGAAGTCGTCGGGCACGTCATCGGTCAGCTCCGGCAGCAGGCCCGGTCCGAAGCCGAGCGTCAGGTTGATGCCCTGCGCGTCGCACGCAGCCCGCAGGTCGGCAAGGACGGACGTGACCACACCGAGATCCGCGCCTTCGACGCGGCTCAGGTGGACGTACCACTGGTTGGTGCCCATCTCGTTGAAGATGGCCTTCTGCGGCGTTGGCATCTGTGCTCCTTGAGGGGTTCGATGGTGCAAGCAAGAGCTACCCCGCCGCGCAGCCCGAGCGGCGACACGGCGAGATTGCGGGGCTGATCGTAGGCCAACCGGAACGGCGCGCGCACCGCCGGTTCCCGCTCTTCGAACGGGCCGCTGACTGGCTGTTCCACGTATGCCAGCATGTGGCCACCGACACTGTCCCCGGCCAGCGGAGATCCGGCTATGAGCATCGCAGCGCCACAGCGCACGTATGACACTGAGTTGCCTATTCGGGATGATCTGGGAGCTGCGCATGGCGAGATCGCGGCCCGCTGGTCGAGGCCCGGCACCTGGTGGACCGGCGAGCAGCGTGCCGAGATCGTGCGGCAGGTGCGCGCCGCCCGGGACCATCGCGCCGACGATGGCAGCGTGCTGCCGCCGTGGGTGCAGCCCAGCAGCATCGAGGGCCTCGTCGATGCTGACGGCCCGCTGCGGGCCGCTGCAGTCGATGCGGTCTGGCGCATCACCAACCACCCGGGAACGCTGACTGAAGACTGGTACCAGTCGATCATCGATCGTGGCGTTGAGCCGCTGGCCTACGTGGAGCTGGTGGGGCTGGTGGCACAGTCCAATTGCGTTGATCGCTTCGCCGATGCGCTGGAGCTGCCGCGCATCGAGTTGGACGAGCCCGCCGACGGTCCGCCGAGGCGCGAAGGCGCACCTGCAGCCGTGAAATACCACTGGGTGCCCACTGCCGACATCAAGATGCCCAACGTCATCAAGGCGCTCAGCGCCGTCCCGGCGGAGAACGAGGCACTGTTCATCCTCTCCGACGCCCAGTACGTGCCCATGGAGCGTGTGCGTGGCGATGTGGTGTCCGACCGCAACTCGCTCACCCGGCCCCAGATCGAGGTGCTTGCGGCGCGGACATCGAAGCTCAACGAGTGCTTCTACTGAACGTCCGCACATGCGTTGCTGCTCGGTCTGAGCGGCCAGAACAAGGACATGGATGTCAGCTACGAAGCCGTCAACGGCTCCGGCGATGGCGACGGCGGTGTGCCCCACGGCGCGCTGCTGGCGCGCCTGGCCGAGGCGATGTGGGAAGGAGACCGCGAAGCCACGGCTGCGGCGCGAGCCGCGGTGGTCGACGCCGCGGGCGCCGATGTGATGGTCGATGCCGTGGCAGTCAGCGCCAACTTCCACATGATGACCCGGGTTGCCGACGGCACCGGTACGCCGCTGGATCCAGGCACCTACGACATGTCGGCACCGGTACGCGAGGCCTGCGACCTCAACGGCTTCGTGTCGCGCCGCGATCCCCAGGGCGACCGCCAGACCGCCCAGGGAGCGTCGAGCTGACTGTCCGGCGCCGGCGCCGGAGCGCAGAGCCTGGGCGAGCCGGTCTCGATCTCAGGATCTGAAGCGCTTGGTGGGCAGGTGCGGGCCGATGTAGCCCACATGCACCTTGCCGGTGTTGCGGCCGGTGTCGTCGTGAAAATAGAGCCGCGGCGCCAGGCCGCCGTTGGAGAGCTTGAGATGCGCCTCCATGACGATGTGGCCCGCGTCGCTGACTCGCGCCGACACCGGCATCTCCCGCAGGCGCCGCAGCTCGGATCGCCTCATCACCTCTTCGGACTCGCGCATCGCCAGCTTCTTCGAATTCGCGAACCACTTGCGCGGGTGCTTGCTCGACTTGCACCAGTCCCGGAAGTCGCCGAACTCGGCGCCTGAGTGGGCGTAGGCCTCCAGCGCGAGCAGCCCGTCGAACACGCTGCGGGCCCATGACCGCGCCTCGATCGAGTTGTCGAGCTCTGCGACGTGCTGGTCGACCTCGGGCGGGATCTCGACCCGCACGAGGTTGGCCCGCGCCAACTGCAGCGCGTGGCTCACCGAGGTCACCGGCGGGTACTTCCTGCCCGCGGCATCGGTCACCATCGGGGTGCCGGCCTCGCCGACCCGGACCAGCATCTCCACCATCTGGTCCTCCTTGTCGATGAGCTTCTCCTGGAGTTCCTCGGTGCGGAGCTGCGCCAGCTCAAGCTCGTCCTGCATGTCGAGCACCTGCTGCGACATCTCGTCACGCTGATCCCGGGCTGCCTGCCGCTGCTCGCGCGTCTCGAACAACGCTTCCCACAGATCGTCGCGCTCAGACTCGAGCGCCTCGATGCGTTCGTGCAAGCCGGAGCCCGAGGCAAGCTCGGGTGCCCTGCGCTGGCTGCCAAGTTCGGCTTGGGATTGGCTGAAGAGCGTTGGAGGCTCGCGTTCGACCATGGCCAGGCTCAAGAGCTGGCTCGCCCAGCGGCCGGCTTGATGCGGATCCGAACGCACCACTTCCTTGGCGAACGTGCGGTGCCGGTGCGGCTCGTGCTCACCGGGCAGGTAGAGCCGGGCCTCGCCGGGCTCGAGGTCCATCTCGCCGCCGATCAGGCGCTGGAACGGTGTCAGCGTTTCCAGCGGCATGACAAAGACGCGAGCCAAGCCGGCGACTTGCGACGCCGCGCTCTGCGCTCGCCGGGTCATGTCGCCCAGTGCCGTGCTCGGGTTGATGGGATCCCACGCCAGCACGAGGTACGGCACCGGTCGATCGGGCGACAGGACGGCATTGCGGATGGCCTTGGCGTGCTCAACATCGCGGACAGGAACCGGCGAGGTGGTGAGCGGTTCACGGCCGAGGTGAGGCCGCCCGCCCCGGCCGTGGGCTGTGTCGAGCAAGTCAGACACGAGCGACTCCGCTCCCGTCGAGCGGAGCTGGGCCCAGCGCGACTGCCCGGAGTCGGTACCGGGCGCAGCGGGGACCCCCGGGTCGGCCGCACCCAGGCTCCCCGGCGTAGCCGCGATATGAGGCGCCTCGACGTCCACCCAGACCCAGGCTTCGCCATTGCCGCTGAGCACCCGGATCCTGACCACCGACCTGCCCAGTGCGACGTGCTGTGTGAGCTCGAGTGTGGTCGTGGTGACACCGCCGTTCGTCCGGGTCGCCCGCGTCAGGTCGACGCGGCTGCCGTTCTCCCGTGCGACCTGGCCGACGTCGCCGCCCTCGACGTCGGCAACATCGAGATGCGGATGCTGCACTTGGGCCCACGCGCGAAAGCTGCGGGCCACGTGCTTGTGCAGCCCGGAACCGTCGTCCTCCCACATGACGCGGTAGATCACCTCGAGGGCGGCGAGATCGTCGTCGGTCACGTCGTGATCGTCCTCAAGCACTGTTCCCCCACGTCGGCTGTCCGAGCGAGCCCGCCCAGCGCAACGCGTTGCGCTGGAGCCGGCAGGACCGGGCCGCCGTTGCGGGCAGCCTCGGTCGTCACGGTCAGCCCTGTTCGTAGACGGGAGTGATGAGGGCGCGGGCCAGCGTCGTGCCGAACATGTTGAAGCCGCAGATCGCAGGCGAGACGCTCTCGTCGATCGGCAGCGCGTCGACGCTCAGCGCGTGCACCGCGAACATGTAGCGGTGCGGGCCGTGACCCGCTGGGGGTGCAGAGCCCAGGTAGCCGGACAACCCGGCATCGTTGCGGAGCTGCTTGGCGCCATCGGGCAGCCCGCTGCCCTCGGCGTCGCCGGCACCGGAGGCAAGCTCGGTGCACGACGCGGGAATGTCGTACACCACCCAATGCCAGAAGCCGCTGCCGGTCGGCGCGTCGGGGTCGAAGCACGTCACGGCGTAGCTCTGGGTTTGGGCGGGCGCACCGGACCACGCCAGGTGCGGCGACCGGTCCTCGCCGCCGGCGCCGAAAATGCCCGAGACCTGCGGCATCGGCAGCATCTGACCATCGGCGACGTCGTCGCTTCGCACCTCGAACGACGCAACAGCGGGAAGGAAG
>CAZAFV010000055.1:0-18277 GCA_964484385.1 uncultured Acidimicrobiales bacterium | reverse complement strand
GCCGGGCGGCTGCTTCGCGTCGCACGAGTGGTGTCTCACGGATCGATTCGACACGGGCAACTCGCATCACCGGCAGCTCAAGCACGACATCGAACTCGGCGCCGGGCTGCAGGACATCATCTCGCTGCACGAGGTGGATGCCGCCTTGGACAAGGTCGGCTTCGAGGTGCTCGAAGCACTCGACATGGCCGATCAAGCCGGGCCGTCGATCCCGTGGTACGAGCCCCTAGCCGGCCCCAAGCTGTCGCTGACAGGCCTCAGGAGCTCCCGTGCCGGGCGATCGGCGACCCACACGATCCTCCGGGCGCTCGAAGCGCTTCGGGTCGTGCCGCGCGGCACGTCGGGAGCATCGCGAATTCTGAATACCGGCGGGGCTGCGCTCGCAGAATCGGGGCAGCTGCAGATCTTCACCCCGCTGTACTTCGTGCTCGTGCGGAAGCCGGCGTAGCCGCCCGCCCGACGCTGCCGCCCAGAGCGCCGAATACGGCGTACAGGGCGGCGATTCCCGCGAGCACCAAACCGCTGACGACGGCGACGTAGGCCGGGTAGTTCGAGTGCTCCTTGCCGCAGACGGTGTACCACTGCACTCCGTGCTCCGGAGGCGTAGTGCACGCGAACGTGAAGTCTTCCGTGTAGTCCTCCACGCAGAGGTACTTGTCGCGCGTGTTGCCGGTGATGTCCGATTCTTCGACACCGCAGGGGCCGGGCACCTGGTGCAGACCGCTGCTCACGTGGGTCTCCGGCGCGAAGAACGCCATGCAGATGACCAGGGCGATCAAGTAGGCGGCAGCTCCGCGCCCCAGCCAATCCGCCGGTTGCCCCTCTGGACGCGCAGTGCGGCGCCCGAAGTATGAGACCGAGCCGTAGATGACCGCCCCGGTGCAGAACGCGACCAGGCCGGGCGTTCCCCCGTCGAGCAGCTGCAGAACGAACATCTGCGCCATCATCAACGGCGTCGTGATGCACGCAGCTAGCACGATGCCGGCGACGAAGCGCCGCCTGGTGACAAAGCTCTGCTCGGTGCCATCGTGGCCGCGCAGGACCAGATCGAGCAGCAGGGCGAATGATCCGGTGAACGTGAGCACCCACAGGCTGCTGCTCAGCGGGGCTCCGAAGAGCCGATCCGCTATGGCGGGATCGGTGTCATGCCAGGTCCACCAGAGGAACTTGGCGCCGACGATGTCGTAGGGCGCGTACAGCACCACCGCCACCAGTCCGGTGAGCGCCGCGGCCGGCCAGCGCCCCAGCCCGAGCCGACGGATGCCGACCGTCGGCCAGTACAGGAAGACGATGTACACGCACGGGATGTACAGCGGCAGGCGCGGCGTGATCATGATGGTCGCCTGGGCCTGCCAGAAGGTGTCGACGACCGGCAGCGCCATGAAGATCACGTCGTTTGCTGTGCCGGCGATGAGCGCGGCAACCCAGGTCAGCCGGTTTCTGCGCCCGGCGCGGACAGCGTGGATCAGCGCCAGCGCTGCGCAAACGATGATGACGTACTCGCCGATCAGGAACGTCGGCTGGTTGGCCCATTGTTCGGCGGGGCTGGTGAACGTCTTCCAAGGAAGGTCCGGCGACACCTCCCACGGCAGCGTTCTCACTGTCGGAACGTCCGCTCAGTACCTGACGAACGGTTCGAGTTCGCGCCCGGCGACGGCATCGCTGAGGTCTCGCTGGCCGCGCCCGCCGAAGACCTCTGGGCCGTAGTGCCTGCCGTGCCTGCGCAGCGTGCCGTGCAGGCGGTCCCAGATCAGCAGATGCTGGCCGAAGTTCACATGGACATGGGCGTGATGGTCATCGTGGAACTGCGCCGGCGGCTGCCACGGCAGCGCCGACGCCAGCCGGATGCCGGAGTGGCCAGCGACGTTGTAGACAACGATGTACAGCAGCACGCCGACGACAGACAGTGCGTGGAAGGGAATGACGAGCAGCGGTGCCAGTGTGGCGGCTTGCAGGAGCAGCAGTTCCGCCGGATGCGTTGCGAACGTCACGTAGGGATTCGGCGCGACGAACCGATGATGAAATCGGTGCACGTGCCGGAACACCAAGCGTGTGTGCAGCAGGCGGTGCACCGAGTAGGCGATGTATTCGGCCAGCAGGAACAGCAGGACGGTGGAGCCGGCCGTGTACGCCCAACCGCCCCAGCTCGTGACATCGGTGTAGATGGGCGTGTCGAGGCTGCCGCTGAGGTTGACGTAGACCAGTGCACCGCTCAGCAGGCCGCTCAGCATCATGTTGCGGGTGCTGGCCCAAACGGCGAGGCGGTGAAGCTCGGGCGACAGGAAACGGTCAGGCTGCAGCTTCCACGAGTCGGCCGCTGCGCGCCGCCGGATGTAGTGGCGGTAATGGAAGTAGCCGGCGACCGCGTGATACGTGGCAACGCCCGCGAGGCTGGCACCGCCGATGCACGCAATGAGAAGGCTCCAGTCGATCCCTCCCATGTCGATCGCTCCGTCCGGCGTCGAGCCTCGGCGCTAGTCGTCGCCGATCTGGCTCAGCAGGTAGCGCTCGACGCCGATGTCCTCGATGAGGCTCTGCTGGGTCTCGATCCAGTCGAGATGCTCTTCCTCGCCGACCAGCAGATGTTCGAGCAGTTCACGAGTACCGGCGTCGCCGTGGTCGAGACAGAGCCGCACACCGCTGCGGTACCGATCGATGGCGTGCTCCTCGAGCTGCCGGTCGAGGGCGAGTTGTTCTGGAACGGTCTCGCCGATCATCACCGTTCCCAGCCGCTGCATATTGGGCAGCGCATCCAGCAGCAGAATGCGCTCCATCAGCTTCTCGGCGTCGCGCATTTCCTCGACGGATTCCTCGTGGTACTTGGAGGCCAGCCGGTCATAACCCCAGTTGCTGGCGATCTTGGAGGCAGCGAAGTACTGGTTGATGGCCGTCAGCTCGGCCGTCAGCGCCTCGTTCAAGAATTCGATGACCTCGGGCGATCCCTGCATGAGCATCACCCTAGGCGCATGACAGCGCAGGCCAAGTCAGCACAGCGAAGTCGAGTACGCCTGCAGCGAGGCCCGCTAGGCGCCTACCGCGATCGGCTCGAAAGCGATCGAGTGGACTGGGTGATGCTCGGGGTCGATGGCCTCGAGAACGCACTGGTCGAGCACGGCCTGGATCATGGCGACGCAGCTGCCGCAGTCGGTGCCGGCACCGCATGCCATCGACACGTCGCGGACCGTGGTGCCGCCGTGCGCGGCGAGCCGCCGGATGGCGGCCTCATTCGTCGCAAGACATTGGCAGACGATCATGGATGCAGCGGGCTCCGGCGGGCGGCGGCGCATGCACCAACGTGGTGCACGACTCCTTATGGCCCATGTTAGGCATTGCTAACGCACCGCGCGCAAGTACTCAGTTTCAGTCGCCCGCAGTGACGAGAATCCGCTGGGCGGTGTACGCACTCACGCCGACCGTGCCCTCGGGCATACGGACGGTGGCGGTGCCGTCAGGGGCCACCGACATGACCTCGCCGGCGCGCCCTGGCATGAGCCCCGATTGTTCGAGGAACTCCAGCTGCCCCGGCTCGAATTCGAGTTCCTCGGGAATGCGCTCCACGGTGAATGCGCCGCTGGCGCCGACCTCGGCGAGCGGCATCGCATCTGCGGGGGCGACATAGTCGGTGCCGGGAATCGGGTTGCCGTGCGGGCACGTGTTGGGATCGTCGAGCACATCCATCATCGCCCGCTCCACGACGGGCGAGATGACGTGCTCCCAGCGGCCGGCCTCGTGATGGGCGACTGCCCAGTTGAGCTTGAGAATGTCGGTGAGAAACCGCTCGGCCAGCCGGTGCCTTCGCACCACGGTGGTGGCGATCTGCTGTCCCTCGTCAGTGAGGCTGATGTGGGCGTCGTCGTCGACGCTCACCAGGCCTTCGCGTTGCATGCGGCGGATCATCTCCGACACCGCGGGACGCGAGACCTCCAGTCGTTCGGCGATGCGCGCCTGGATGACTTCGACCCCGTCCTCCGCCAGCTCGTACACCGTCTCGGAGTACTCCTCGAAGGCCGGATGGTGTTCAGTCGGCTCGTACCCCACGATCGCCACCATACCCCTAGCCCAGACTTTCGCTGCACCGAGTTTGCAGGCGCACAGCCATCGCTCAAGGCAGACTGGCGCTGCGCCTGCCGGGCGCCGGGGCGCGAAGGGGAGTGCGAGATGGATCTGCAACTGACGGGAAAAAACGTCCTCGTGACAGGGGCCGGGCAGGGGCTCGGGCTGGCCATCGCTGCGGCGTTCGCTGATGAGGGTGCGAACGTGGCCTTCGCCTACAACGCTTCGAGCGAGGGTGCGGAGAAAGGCGCAGCCGCAGCCCAGGAAGCTGGTCACGCGGCGCTGGCAATCCGCTGCGACGTCACCAGCCAGCCCGATGTGGACCGCACCGTCAGCGAGGTGGTCAGCGAGTTCGGCAGTGTCGACGTGCTTGTCAACAACGCCGCGTACACCGACACCGGACCCTTCATCGACGCCGATCCCGACGATCTGGCCCGAATGGTGGACGTGACCGTGATGGGCACACTGCGGATGACTCAAGCAGTTGTGCGGCACATGGTCGACGCCGGCGTCGAAGGCTCGATCGTGTCGCTCATGGGCGACTCGGGCCGCGTGGGCGAGAGCCGCTTGGCGGGGGTGGCCACCACTCGGGCGTCCACCATGGGCTTGATGAAGTCGGTTGCCAAGGAATTCGGCCGCAACGGCATCCGCGCCAACACCGTGTCGCTCGGGTTGGTGCGCTCGGAGCGGTTCGCCCACCACACCGGCAATGCCGACGACGAGCGCATGGCCCGCATCGCCAAGATGTACCCGCTGCGGCGGGTGGGCGTGCCCGACGACGTGCCGCCGATGGTGCTGCTGCTGGCCTCTCCGCTGTCGGGATGGACGACCGGCCAGACCGTCTCGGTCAACGGCGGCTACTCGATGGTCTGAACGCAAGGCCGAACGACAGTCGAGACGGCGCCCACGCCCCGGCTGGGGAGACTGCAGCGTGACAGACGAGCCATTCGGGCTGGATGAGACGACGCCGACGACGGGCGGTCCGTTCGGCCAGCCGTTGCCTCGGCGCGAAGACAGCCGGCTGCTGAGAGGGCGCGGTCGCTACATCGCCAACGTCCGCTACGACGGGCAGCTCGCCGTGGCGTTCGTACGGAGTCCGGTGGCCCATGCGCGGATCGTCTCGGTTGACGTGTCGGCTGCCCGCCAGGCCATCGGCGTGGTCGATGTCGCGACTGGCGCCGACCCGGATTTCACCGGTTTGGCGCTCATTGCCGAGTCGGCGCTGCAGACGCATGTGAACACCCCCCAGCCGGTGCTCGCGACCGACAAGGTGCGCTACCAGGGCGAGGCCGTCGCGGCGGTGGTCGCCACCACGGCAGCGGCAGCGGCCGACGCCGCCGAGCTGGTGGAGGTGACCTACGACGAACTCCGGGTGCACGTCGATGCCGTGGCTGCTGCGACGGATCCTTCCGAACCGGTTCACGACATCGCGCCCGACAACCTCATCGTCACCCGCACGTTCGATGCCGGCGACGCGGACACGGCAATTGCCGGCTCGCACCTGGTGGTCGAACGCCGCTACCGCACCAACCGGCACGGCGCGACCCCGATGGAGGGTCGTGGCGCTGTGGCGATCTGGGACGGCACCGGCACCAAGCTGACGCTGCACGCCACCTCCCAGGTGCCATACCTGCACCGCAACGGTGTCGCCAAGGTGCTCGGCTTGGCCGACGGCGCCGTGCGCATGGTGGTCGGCGACGTCGGCGGCGGGTTCGGCATTAAGGGAGCGCTGTATCCCGAAGATGTGGTGGTGAGCCAGCTTGCCCGGCGGCTCAGACGCCCTGTCGGGTGGGTCGAGACCCGCTCAGAGCACATGGCCACGGCGCTCCACGCCCGCGACCATCACTACTCGGTGCGTGCCGGTTTCGAGGCCGACGGAACGCTGGTGGCGATCGACGCGGTGCTGCATGCCAACGTCGGTGCGTACAGCTCGCCGCCATGGACGGCGGGCATCGAGCCGCTGATGGCCGGTGGCCTGCTGACCGGCCCCTACAAGCTCTCCCACTACCGCTGCGAGGTGCTGGGCGTGGCCACCAACACCACGCCGACCGGCCCGTACCGCGGTGTGGCCCGGCCGGCGACCGTGTTCGTGATGGAGCGCCTGCTCGACGATGCCGCCGCCGAACTCGGCATGGACCCCCTCGACATCCGTCGCCGCAACCTCGTGGCACCCGACGACCTGCCCTACACCGCCCCGACGCGGCTGGTGCACGACTCACGCACCTACCTCGACTGCCTCGAACAAGCCGTCGAGCTCATCGACTACGACGGGTTCCGATCCGACCAAGCCCAGGCCCGCGCCGCTGGAGTCGAACGGCGTGCATTCGGGATCGGCTTCGCTTGTTACAACGAGCTGACCGGTCTCGGCCAGAAGGCCTCAGCGGGTCCACGGTTGCCGTTCCGCACCGGCCATGAGTCGGCTGAGGTGCGCGTGGATCCGTCAGGAGCGATCACCGCAGCCATGGGCGTCACCTCGCAAGGCCAGGGCCTCGAGACCACCATGGCGCAGGTGGTGGCTGCCGAGCTCGGTGTCGGTGTCGATCAAGTGACCGTGGAGATGGGCGACACCGATCGCATCTCGTTCGGGATGGGCGCATTTGCCAGCCGCCAGGGCGTCATCGGCTCGGGCGCGGCGACGCTGGCCGCTCGCGCTGTGCTGGCCAAGGTGCTCGTCATTGCGGCACACCTGCTCGAAGCCGAGCCCGACTGGCTGAGCATCGACGACGGCTTCATCCACACACAGGACGCGCCCGCCGTCGGCGTCACCCTGGGCGAGGTGGCGCACGTGGCCTACTTCGAGCCCCACCGCCTCCCGCCCGGCCTGGAGCCGGGCTTGGAGGCCATGCGCTTCTATGACCCGATGACCGGCACGTTCGCAGCGGGAGCGCAAGCCGCCGTGGTTGCCGTGGACCTCGACACCGGCGAGGTGGATGTGCAGCGCATCGTGTGCGTGGAGGACACCGGCCGCGTGATCAATCCGATGATCGTGGAAGGCCAGATGCACGGCGCCATCGCGCAGGGCGTCGGCGGCGCGCTGTACGAGCACTTCGTCTATGACGCCGACGGCCAGCTGCATTCGGGCACGTTCATGGATTACCTGGCCATCACCGCCGACCGGATGCCGTCGATCGAGCTGGGCCATATCGCCGATCCGGCACACAACCTGAACCAGATCCGCGGCGTGGGCGAGGGCGGCACGCTCGGCCCGTATGCAGCGATAACGAACGCCGTGTGCGATGCCCTCGCATCGCTGGGCATCACCATCGACGAGTTGCCCCTCAGCCCCGCCCGCATCCACACCGCAATCGCTGCTGCTCGCACGGGCCACTAGCGCGCCGCATCCAACGCTCGTCTGGCGACCTCACTGCACAGGTGCGGGCGATGTACCCTCTGCAGACCTGTGTGCACCTGTTGCATGCGCCAGGACGCACCCATTGCGTAGAGGCGAACCGGGCGCACCTACGATCCTCGTATCCGTCGATGGATGGGGCGCTCCCAGCGATTCTCAGAAAAGGAAGGACGCCATGTCTACCTACCTACCCCCGGCAACTGGGCGGTTGGCAGCTCTGGTTGCGGGCGTGGCCATCCTGGTGGCGGCGTGCACCGGTACCGCGCCGGATGACGCAACAGCCGACACATCAGAGGCGCCCGCGCCGGCGACAGCTCCGGCGACCGGTGATCAACCGACCCCGGGTGTTTCCGATGATCGTGTGCTGTTCGGGCAGTCTGCGGCGTTCAGCGGCCCGGCCCAGGCATTGGGACATGCGATGCGCTTGGGCATCGAGGCCGCATTCGCCGAACAGAACCGAGCAGGCGGGGTCCACGGCCGAATGCTCGAACTGGTCACGCGAGACGACCGGTACGAGCCGGGATTTGCCTTCGCGAGCACACGTGACCTGATCGCCCAAGAGCGAGTGTTTGCACTGATCGGCGAGGTGGGAACGCCGACGTCGCGTTCGGCTGTTCCCCTCGCCGAGTCGCGGGCTGTGCCGTTTGTCGGGCCGTTGACCGGCGCCGGCTTCCTGCGCGATCCCGATCTCAACTCGGTGGTCAATCTGCGAGCTTCGTACGCGCAGGAGACCGAGCACATGGTGGAGCGGCTCACCGAAGATCTGGGCGTCACCCGGGTCGCGGTGATGTACCAGAACGACTCGTTTGGCCAATCCGGCCTGAACGGCGTGACCGAGGCTCTCGACAAACGCGGGCTCGCACCGGTTGCCACCTGGTACTACGAGCGGAACTCCAGCGCGGTGAAGGCTGCGGTGTTCCACATCGCAGACGCGCAACCCGAGGCGGTCATCTTCATCGGTGCCTACCAGCCCGTGGCCAAGGCGATCACGCTGCTGCGCATGGACATCGACCCGGTCTTCATGGCCGTTTCGTTCGTGGGAGGCAATGCGCTGGCGCAGGAGCTGGGAGATGAAGCGCCTGGTGTGTACGTCACACAGGTGGTCCCGATTCCCGATGATGCCAGTACCCCGGTCGTGGCGGAGTACCGAGCGGCGCTCAGCGAATTCGATCCGGATGCAGTGCCCGGGTTCGTCTCGCTGGAGGGGTACATGGCGGGACGATTGGCCATCGTCGCACTCGAAACGTGCGGAGCGGATGTGACCCGCGCGTGCTTCCTGGGTGCATTCACCGAGTTGGAGGCCATCGAGCTGTCCGGCGTCAGCCTGCAGTACGGCCCGGACGACAACCAGGGATCCGACGATGTCCTGCTGACGGTGATCAACGACGACGGCAGGTTCGTGCCGGTGGCCAGTCTTGGGGACTCGCAGTAATGGGCCGTCTGCGGGTGTCGGCCCGGCTCGCGACGATCACGCTGGTCGTGTTTGCGATCATCGCTGCGAGCACGGCCGTCGGCTGGGTCGTTGCCGGCGACTCGGCAGCCCCGGCGGATGACGAACCTGACATTGGTGCGGTCACGAGCGCGCTGGCGGTCGTACGGCAGGTGAAGTCCTTGGCGGACGCTGCCACGGTGGCAACCCACGCAGGCATGACGGCAGAGACTTTGGCGGAGTCCCGAGCCTCCATGGACGCAGAGATTGAAACGCTGTACGAGCAGCTCGACGCTGTGCAGAGTTCAGGGCATTCGCAGGCATCGGCGACGATGCGCGAGCTGACCAATGAGCTTGTGCAGCGCTCCGCGGAGATCGAACGACGGCGACTCGCCCTTGCCGAAGTCCGACGCGAGTCCGAACGACGGCGGCAAGAGATCATCGCCATGACCAATTGGGAACTGGTGCCCGCGTCGGTGGCGAGCGAGGACGACGTGTTCTATGGCTTGATCACCGACCGCAGCGAAGCGGTGACACCCGACGACCTGCTGCGGTACTCGCGCCTCGCGCTCATGACGCAGCAAGTCGACCAAGGATCGGTGCTCCTCGAAGTCGCGGCCAGGCAGTCGGATATTGCCTTCGTTGCCACGGTCGAGGAAAACGTCGATCTGGTGATGTACCAGCTTGAAGACAGCATCGAGGACTTCGCTGAAGACCCCCACCCAGATCTGCAGCCCACGCTGATTCCGCTCGCGAGGGAACTCGTGGACGGCGCCTACGGCGAAGCGAACATGATCGACATGATGAAGATCCGCTTGGGTCTGGCCGCGCAGGAGGCGCGCGATATCGCCGCAATCAATGGGATCGTGGCGGCGCTGCAGGTTGAGGCCACGGCGCTGCTGACTCAAGCGGTCGACAGCGTCGGATCCGTCGATGGGTACCGCGGGATCGCCGAAGTCCTGCATGCAGTTCTGGCAGTTGACCGTCACGTGGGCTCCGTCGCGGCCGTAGCTACGGCCAGAAGCGCCCCCACGACGCCGCTGGGTGAGTTGCCGGCGATTCGCGAAGCTGTCGCAGCCGACCTGTCCGGCATTCGCCAGCACCTGGACGTCCTCGATGGCGCAGGCCATGGCGACGCCGCCCTGCCTCTGCGCTCAGCAGTCGACGGTCTGCAATCCAACGTCGACCAGATTCACGATGGCCGCGCCGAACTCGTCGAGGCTCTCCAATCCGCCGGAGGTCAACGGGCGCAGCTGAGGGCCTTCTTCGACTACCAGCTCCGGCCGGTGGTGGTTTCGAGCCTCGACAACCAGCTGTATTACATGCTGACCGGCCGCAGCGAGTTCGCCGACGGAGGGGCGAGCGGTGCTGATCCGCTGTCACGTGAGGAGCTCTTGCGCTACCGGCACCTGACGCTCATCTTCAATTCGCTCTTCCGGACCTTCTCGGGCCTCATCATCGCCATCATCATCTCCGAGCCGACGCTGATCGCCGAAGCCGAGGAGAGGTTCGCGACCGCAGCCCACCGCCTGGAGGCGAGCATTTCGTATCTGGAGCAGGAAGGCGGGAGCGAGGTACATCCTCAATTGGTCCCGTTGGCACGCCAGTTCATTGCCTTCGGCAACGGGGATGCGAACTTCTTCGACTCGCTGCGACACCGGCTTCCCCTCATCGCTCAAGAAGCAGGGCTGATCGGGTCAAGCCGTCAGGCGACGCACGAACTGCAAGCCGGCGTCGACGCGCTGCTCGACGAAGTTCTCGAGGACGCTGCCGCCCTCGATCCCGATGCAGGCGAACCTGATGCGCGGGTGATTGTGCTGGTGATCGGCATCGTTGCCGCCATTGCGACGCTGCTGATTGCCGCTGAGGTGGCCCGGCGCCGCGATGGTGAGCTGGCGTGAGGCTGAGCCGAGCCAGGATTGGCGTTGCTCAGGCGTCGGCACCTGAGCCGAGTCGGAATGTCACGCGGACGAATCTGGCCTCGGCGTCTTGCACCATTTCAGGCTCAGTGGCGTTGAAGTCGCGCATGGCAGCGCGCATGAGCGGCCAGCCGCGCGCTCGCTGTTCCATGAAGCCCGACGCGAGCAGATAGTTGGCGATGGACTCGTTACGTGAGCGGGCAGTTCCGCCTGCTCGGACTCCTTCGACGGTCATGTGGTTTGGCAAGGCACCCGGGCTGGTCAACTCGACTCGGTCATCGAAGACATCGAGCTGAATGGCGGAGCCAGTGATGGCGTAGTCCCGATGAGCGACCGCGTTCGTCAGGGCCTCCCGAAGTGCTTCGAACGGAAGCAGGTAGCGGTCGCGTCGGGCCAACGCGCCGTAGACCTCAAGTCGACCGAGCGATTGAAACCAGCGCACGGCCGCTCGCAGTTGTTCGTCCAGTCGTCCCGTAGCGCTGGTGACTTGGAGCGATTCGTCGGCACGGTCGCTGCCCGCGTAGGCAGCGCATTCGATTCGGAAGTTCCTGGTCTGCGGGTAGCTCTGAGGCTCCTTTCCGAAGGCGAGGATGCCGTACAGCGTCGGCTTCAGCTCACTGCCGATTTCCACGATGGCGTGGCGATTGAGCAGATCGTCGTCTGTGTGCGGCTGGGGCCCGGCATCGGTCTCGATCCCGAGCCTGCGGAGGTAGCCCCGAAAGGACCCAAGATCGATGTCGGCACTCGTTGCGGCACCGATAGCTCGCTCCTCCGTCAGGAAGTACCCAAAGATGTTGTAGAGCTCCTGCAACTCGGTCGACGACGGCTCGACGCTGCTGCGGCCGCGGCGCACCCACACGCGGCCGTCGTGACGCATCGGCTCGAATCCGCGTTGGCGGGGCACTTCGATCCAGTGGACCCAGCCGTGCGGGTCTTCATGCCGACCGAGGCGAGCGCTGACCGGCCAACTGCATCCGCTCTGAAGGAACGATGTCAACCGCTCTTGTAGCTTCTCGCTGTCCTCGGCAACGCCGATAATCTGCTGAGCGTCGCTGACTCCCAGGACGACGAGCCCACCTTCGGTGTTGGCAAAGGCGCAAATCGCCCTGCCAACCGTCGACTTGTCCTTGAAGTGCGGTTTGAATTCGGTGTGCTCGTCCTCGCCCTCGGCGATCCGGTTAAGGATGTCGGTCCACTCCATCGAAGGCCTCAGAAGCCGTACTTGAGCCGACGCAGGCGGAAGGCCTCGTCGCCTCCGTCCACGGTTTGGACGATGGCGTCTCGCACCGCCGGTTCTTCGATGGCACCGGCGCACGCGATGTACCCGTGCTCAGATTCGGCGTCGAGTTGAATGACATAGTCCGCATCGCCGTTCACGACGATGTTGGCGTTGTGGGTCGCGACGATGACTTGGCGGATTCCCTTGAGACGGTGAAGCGCGGGCAACAGCGTTTCAAACAGGAAACGATTGTCGAGTTCGTCCTCAGGCTGGTCGATAACGAGCGGGCGATGGTCGTTCGTCGCAAGCAGCAACGACAACAACAGGTTGACGCGTTGACCGCCGGACAACTTGTCGAGCGGCCGGTATTGCGCGTCCATGGTCCTGAACTCGAGCCAGTAGCGATCAGGACAGCGCAGCGCAGCGAGGTCTCGTCGTCGGTTCGGCGTCATGCAGCTCACAAACGTCTGCTGAACGGCGTCGCTCATACCGATTTCGTTCAGGCTTCCATCATCAAGTCGGGCGAGTAGCACTTGGGGCGAAGGAACGATTCCGTTCTTGGTGTCATTCCACCAGCGGGTAATGCCACGTTGGCCTAAGTCTGTGATAAAGATCTCGAGCGGCTCGGAGTCGCCGTCGTTCAAGCGCCTTGCAGCTACTCGCCCTTCGAATCGCCGTTCGATCAAGTCCAGGATGCTGTCATAGGCCAAACGTTGCTGATCAACCAGTTCTCGCCGCTCCCGCAATCCATCTTCAAATGCAGCGCGGAGCTGAGTGGCCGAGGCACGAATTCTGTCGAGGTTCGCTTGGTAGCTGTCCAGTAGGGCCGCTTGGGCATTGAGTGCCTGAGATTCGTTAATGCGCGCACCGTCGAATCCCTGATCGGCAAGTGCCCGTTCGACTTCTACATGCAGCCCATCGCGTCGTGTCTCGTGTGTTCGCAGGCCAGTTCTGGCGATGCCTTGCGCCTCGACAAGTCGGTCGCGGAGAGTTTCGGCGGCATCCGATGCCAGTTTCCACACTTGATCGAGTCGCTCCGCCTCGGCGTCGATCTGTTCTGTTGACTCGTCGACGGCTGTCGCGATGACCGGGCGCCTTACCGAGCTCATCGACGCGATGAGATCGCCAGTTTCCTGCAGGATTCCCTCTGTCGCTTTCACGGTTTCGCGCCACGAAGATGTGGATGACTCGGCACGATTCAGTTCTTCCATACCAGCGGCGGCGAACACCCCCAATTCGGCTCGTGCTCGTGAACTGCGGTCAAGCGATTGCTCGGCGTCTGCAAGTTCGTCGTCGATTTCGGCAAGTCGGCTGGCAGCCCTGCTGAGGTCACGGTCGCGTGCTTGCAGATCGCGTTCACGGCTATCGAGCTCTTCGGTCAACGAAGCGTCCAGCCTGGACAGGATGTGCTGTATCGCCTCTGGATCTTGCGCCAAGCGCTGCAGCTCGCCCTGCGTATAGAACTCAGCAGGCCATCGCTCGTGCGCGTCCGCAGTCGGGTCGCTGCCGGGAATGTCGAGTTCGATGGAGGGCGCGCCGGCGAGGAATCGCTCGGCTGCACGCTCGCCCACCTGTCGTCGCATTGGGGTGTCTTGGGGCAATGGGGCGCCTACGTGCACGCGCAGCCCGTCGAGGAGCGTGCTCTTGCCGGTCATGCTGCCGCCGATGACACACGTCAAGTCCGGGCTGAACTCGAATCTGGCCGGCTGGGTGCCATGCTCTGAGGCAAAGAACGATGCCGCTCCATTCACGCTGACGGACTTGAGCCACGGGCGCTCGCTCCGCATGGCGTCGGGCCGTTCGCTCAGGTCGCGCAGCGAGCCGGCGTCGTCCAGCTCGTGTCCTAGGCGTAGGCGCGTGGGATGGGCGACGAATGCCTGCCGCAGGGCTTCGATGGTCGGGTCGGCCATCTTGACCCAGACATGACGGCTGCCAATGTCCTCGAGCGAGTGCGCTGCACTGCTGTGGAAGAAGGCCAATCGATTGGCCGACACAAACTCGTTGACCCAGGGCTTGCCTTGAAGAGCTTCATCTCGGAGGGAGTTCTTCGGGAGTTCGAGGGCCACAAGGCAGCCGATGTCGAAGTCTTCCCGCTCGATGTGCTCACTCGGCGTGCCGAGAAGTCCTGTCTCGCCGAACACATGAGGCGCCAGCGCAAGGCAATCCCATGGTGAAGTGTTGCTGGGCGTTCCATCGGGGCGCTGGTTGTCGCGCAATATGTCAAACGCCTGTGTGGCGCTGAGCGGAGCTGTAGCGACCTGCTTGTCGGCCCAAGGTTGTCTGCCCTGCATCAGCAGGTCGAAGAGTTGCAGATACCGCTCGCGACCGATCTCGGGATCGCACAGGAAAACAAGGTCCAGGCCGCCACGCCCGTCGTTGAGTCTCGGTTTGAAGCCAGGGAAGACAGCAAAAACCCGCTCGCGATATGGCAATCCACTGGGATCGACGCCGTTGTTCCATTCTTCGACGATGTGCCAAGCGGCACTCACGTCACCGGATCCGGCGAAGCGTGGGCTGCGCGGTGTGATGCCGAGCACCTGAACCCCGCTCGCAATGGCGGCGTCGAGGAGCTGCCGTGCGTAGGCCGCGAGCTGTTCTGGCGACGGCGACGATGCGTCAGCGCCGTTCGGCAATCCTTCGGAGCGGACGGGCGGGTCGTCGATGGTGTGAATGTGCAGATCCGCCTTGAACCAGCGGACTCCAGGCACTTCATGACGCCAGTTGTCTGCTTGCCGGCGTACGAATCCCACTCTCACGCCTCCGACCGCTGGTTCCTAGATTGCGACGGTACAGCCGCAGCGGGCTGCTTCGGTGCTGTCGTTCCGGGCGGTGCTCAACGTCGCTCAGGTGTGAGCGCCTGAGCCCAGGTAGGCATCGACCACCGTTTCGTTGACACGAATCTGCGCCGGCGTGCCCTCCGCGATGATCTGACCGAAGTCGAGCACGTAGATGTAGTCGCAGATGTCGAGCACGAGATTCATGTCGTGGTCGATCAGCAAGATCGACACTCCCTCAGATGCCACGTCCAGCAGGCGCACGCCCAGTGCGATGCTCTCCGCAGTGGTCAATCCTGCGGCCGGCTCGTCAGCGAGCATGACCCGGGGTTCCGACGCCAGCGCGCGTGCGACGCCGACCAGCTTCTGGCGGCCGAGCGGGAGGTTGGCTGGTCGTGTGTCGGTGTCTCCGACCAAGCCGACGATTTGCATCGCTGCATCAACCCGGGACGTGTCCGTTGGTCGCTCGGGTATGACGAGATCGGCGAGCACCGAGCGCATCGAGGATCGCTCTGCGGCAACCTGCACGTTCTCGCGCACGGTCAGGTCGTCGAACAGTTCCAGCGACTGCCACGTGCGCGCCAGCCCCCGCTGCGCTCGCACATGGGGGGCTTCACGGGACAGCCGTGCATCGCAGAACGTCACACGTCCACGGGACGGCACAAAGCCCGTCAGCGCATCGATCAGGGTCGTCTTGCCGGCGCCGTTCGGCCCGATCAATCCCACGATCTCGCCCTCGCGGACCCGCAGCGACACCTGGTCCAGTGCTTTGAGCCCGCCGAACCGCACCGTGAGGTCCTCGACTGCCAGCACGACCGGCTCACCCTCGAAGCTCCTCTGGCGCTCCTTGCGCCGATACTCCGACAGGCGAACCGTCTCGCCTTCCGTCCCGGCGGCGGGCTCGGTGGGCGTTGCTCCGAGATCGCTGCGTTCGCGCGCCTCGGCCCGGGCCCGCCTGCCTGCCCGGAACGCTCGCAGGCGTGCGAGATTCTGGCGGTACGCGCCAGCCACGCCTTCGGGGAAGAAGATCGCAGTGGCCACCAGGGCGACACCAGCCACGAGCTGGTACCAGCGGCCTAGCTCGGCGATCCGATCAGCGGTGATGTAGACGATGCCGAGCGGGGCGAACAGGCCTGCGATGATTGCGCCGGGCACGCTCGTGATCCCGCAGAGGTAGGCCAGCGCCAGGAAGCTCAGGCCGATGAGCACGGCGAAGCTCTCCGCCGAGAGCTGGCCCCGGCTGTAGCCGATGAACGCGCCGCCCACACCGGCCAGGAACGACGCAAGCGCGAACGCCAGCATCTTCGTGCCCGCGACATTGATGCCGACCGACGCGCCCGCCCGCTCGTTGGAACGAACGGCCAGGAAGCGGCGCCCTGTCGCACTTCGGGCCACGTTGCCGACGGCAATGGCGCACACGGTCACCACTGCCAGCACCAGGAATCCGAATTCCATGCGGGCAAAGTTTCTGCCCTCGCGAATGCTGAGGTTCGCACCGAACAACGAAGGACCTGTAATGGGATTGCCGTACAGGCCGGTGATGGCGGAGTTGCGAAACACGAACTCCTCGAGCGCGACCGCACCGGCCAGCGTGACGACCGCGAGCTGCGCGCCGCGGATGCGCAGGGCCGAGACGCCCACCACGAGCCCGAACGCGGTGGCCATGAGCGCCGCGAGCAGCAGCGAGATGGGGAATGGGATGCCAATCGAATCGCCCAGCTTGCTGAGCGCGAAGCCCGCGGCTCCCGCGATGGCGGCCTGGGCCAGCGAGATCTGGCCGACGAGGCCGGTCAGCACCACCAGCGACAGCATGACGATCGTCATGATCATGCTGGTCATGATCCCGATGCGGTAACTGCCCTGCGCCACAGCAGTCAGCACCCCGGCCGCCACCACGGCCGATGCGACCACGCTGGGCCGCATCTTCGGCCGGACGACTTCGGGCAGGGCATCGGCTTCCACGGCGCCACGGGTCGGCAGGTTGTGGCCCAAGCCGAACAGCGCGATCACGATGACCCCGAACGGCAGCGCGTCGGGTATGCCGGTGATCGCCCAGTCGGGCCACCACGGATTGGTGGTCTGGTACACGACGATCGACTGGAAGATGCCGAGCCCGAATGCGGCCGCCACGGAGACGGCGATGGACAGCAAGCGACCGATGACTGCCGCGGCGAGTGCCGGAACGATCGAGAGGTAGGTCCACGGGCTGAGGGAGACGATCGGCGAGGCCATGATCAGCAGGAAGCCGACGAGGGTGCTCGACAGCACCCACGTCGAGCCGGCCAGCACCTGGGGCGAGTAGCGGGCCAGGCTGACCGCCCGCTCATTCTCGGTAGAGGCCCGCGTGGCGAGCCCCAAGCGCGTGCTGACCGCCGCCGCGGCATGCGCGTGAAGCGGAACCACGCCCATGCCGCGGCGGCGGTCAGCAGCACGACGGCCGTGAGCCAGAGGCGATCGCGAGAGAAGCTGACGCCGGCGAAGCTCACTGGCTCGTTGGGCAGGATCGGAGCGACGACGCGAGCGGAGCTCATGAAGTGCATCACGATCAGGGCTTGGATGACCAGCAGCACGCCGACCGACGCGACCACGCGAGCCAGGATCGGGGCTCGTCGGAGCGGCCGGAATACCAGGAAGTGCACCATCAGCCCGATGAGGCTGCACGACAGCACGGCGAGGACGATGGCCACCCCGAAGGGCACGCTGCCTGAGCTGCCTCCGAGGCTGATGCGGCTGCGAATGATCACCAGCGGCAGCACGAGATCGCCGGTGTCGCTGAGCTCGTCGTAGACGTACGCCCCCCACATCGCCATAGCCCCGGTGGCGAAGTTGATGATGCCGGTGCCGCGGTAGGTGATGACCAAGCCCATCGACAGGGCCGCGTACAGGCAGCCCGATCCCAAGCCGATGATCGCGAAGAGCAGGTACTGGTCCACTTCGGCAGATCCGCCTCAGATTGCCCGACAACTCATCCGCAGATGCTCGCAGATGGGCCGGCGGCTTTGTGGATAATGACCGTTGTCTAGAGCCCGCTCAGCTCGTACGCGTCAAAGAGTCCGTCGCCGACCACGATCCGGCGCAGCGATCCGTCATCGGCCTCGACCACCTGCCACACCATGATGTGCGACATGCAGTGCGAGGACTCTGGCGGCCACGGTGCCTGCCCGCAGCGCAGGTTGGGGCCGAACCATCCGGGTGTCTCGCCGGCGGTCGCGAACGCCTCGGTGATCGAATCGGAGGTGATCGGGCCCTCGATGGTCTCGAGAATGAACTTGATCTCGCGCCATGCTCCGTAGGGGGCGATGGCGAAACCCTCGATGAGTTTCTCGTGCCCGGCAGCGGACGAGCTGCCCGAAGGCGTGCCGCTGACGCGGCGCGACATGGAGCAGTCCGCGCAGCACGACCTGCTCGCGGTCCTGCGGCTCGTCGAAGCGGGGCGCATCGCCGTCAGCGCCAGCACGCGACGGCCGGGCGCCGCCGCGAGCCAGCGCCTCGCCGAGGGGCTCGCGGGCGGCGACTACTACGAATGGTGGGCAT
>CAZAFV010000054.1:0-19159 GCA_964484385.1 uncultured Acidimicrobiales bacterium | reverse complement strand
TGTCGTGGGTGCCGTCGCGGTACACGTCGGCTGTGCCGTCGCCGTCCAGGTCCCAACGCACCGCGTTCAGCTGGGCCAAGCTGCACACCTCGATCAGCCCGTCATCGTCGACGTCGTAATCAGTCGACGCCGACGGCGCCGCGCACGCCTGCGGCGTCAACTGCGCCGCTGCGGGTCCCCCGGCGGGCACCAGCGCCAGCACTCCAGCCGCCAGCACCACCACGGCTGCCGACGCTGCCCAGCGCCCCACCGACCGACACCTCAAAACCGCCGTCCCAACGAAGACTGTGCCCACAGATGCTGCCATCCGACGCTCTCTCTCCCGACTCGACAACCCCGCGTACTCATGTCGTTGACTCACACACGACCGCTGTGCGCAGAAACATACACCCATGTACGCAACAGTCGGCAACACACCTGCTCGAACTTCTTGCGTGCCGGCGAGGCACATCAACTCGGCCCATCGCCCGACAGCGCGCGGCTCGCTCGATCGAATTCAGCACTGCACCCTGCAGAACGGCACACGCTCGACACGGTCGGCAGACGCGTGCTGGGATTCCCGCTTGAGCCGCACGCCTAGAGTGCTCGCACCCCGAACAATCTCTCGGAGATGAAGGACTGCGCCGTGACCGTGAAGTTCTGCTGGTTCAACCTGATGCCGTGGCCCGATCTGCCCGACGACTTCAAGACCGAGCACCGGTCGGTGTGGGTCGACATCGACGGCTCGCTGTTCGACCCCGAGCGCGCCAACGGCGTCTACCACGAGTACATGGACCAGCTCGAGTTCGCCGACGAGCTCGGCTTCGACGGCATCGGCGTCAACGAACATCACCAGAACGGCTACGGCATCATGCCGAGCCCCAACATCATCGCCGCGGGCCTGGCCCGGCGGACCTCGCAGGCGGCGATCTGCGTGATCGGCAACTCGATCGCCCTGTACAACCCGCCGCACC
The DNA here is from genome assembly GCA_964484385.1 of uncultured Acidimicrobiales bacterium. Classification (GTDB taxonomy): domain Bacteria; phylum Actinomycetota; class Acidimicrobiia; order Acidimicrobiales; family Poriferisodalaceae; genus Poriferisodalis. The sequence goes on along the minus strand of CAZAFV010000054.1, from coordinate 18,206 downwards.
GGGTGGCCGAGGAATTCGCCATGCTCGACTGCCTGAGCGGCGGCCGGCTGGTGGCGGGTTTCCCGGTGGGCACCCCGATGGACACCAACTTCACCTACGGGCAGATCCCCGCGCTGACCCGTGAGACGTACTACGAGGCCCACGACCTGATCATGGAGGCGTGGACCAATCCCGACGTCTTCGCCTTCGACGGCAAGTACACCCAGCTGCGCTACGTGAACTGCTGGCCCAAGCCGATCCAGCAGCCGCACCCGCCGATCTACATCCCCGGCGGGGGCTCGATCGAGACGTGGGACTTCTGCTTGGAGAACGATTACAACTACTCCTACCTCAGCTTCAACGGGTACCTCGCGGGCCAGACGCTGATGGACGGGTACTGGAACCGTGTCGGCGAGCTCGACAAGTCCATGACGCCGGGACGTGCGGGGTTCGCGCAGATCATCTGCACGGCGGCCACCGACGCCGAGGCCGAGGAGCTGTACAGCGAGCACATGCTGTATTTCTTCAACCGCTGCCTGCATGTGTTCCCCGGCTTCGCCGACCCGCCGGGCTACCGGACGGTCAAGACCATCCAGGCGGGCAAGCTCGACCAGTTCCGCAAGGAGAACCAGGCACTGTTCAAGCGGCTGACTTGGAAGGACCTGGTGGAGGGCGGCTACGTCATTGCGGGCTCGCCCGACACCGTGCGCGAGCGCATGGAGGACATGATCAAGCGGCTGCGGGTCGGGACGGTGTTCTGCTTGCTGCACATGGGGAACATGCCCGACTGGAAGACCCGCTATTCGAGCCAGCTCTTCGCCGAGAAGGTGATGCCGGGCCTGCGCGGCATCTGGGGCGACGAGTTCGCCGACGCCGAGGACTGGTGGTGCAAGCCGATGGATGACCGGGTGCGTCCCGAGGACACCATGGCCGACGCCCGCCGCTACCCCGAGGCGCCCCGGGGTCCGGTGGCATGAGCGCCACCGATACGGCGCCTGCGCCGGCTTTCGAAGAGGTTGTCGTCACCACACGGCGGAGCGTGACGGCGCCAGTGCGGGTCTACGAGCCTGCGGGCGGAGCTTCGGCTGGCGCGGCGACCGTGCTGGCGCTGCACGGCGCAGGCGGCTGGCTGCCGGGCGAGCCCGTGCTCGACGGTCTGGCCGCCGCCGGGCTGCGCGTTGTGGCACCGGTGTGGCCCGCCTGGAGCGAGCACGGTGACGAGGATCGCCTGTCGGACATGCAGGATTTCGCGCTGCACGGCTGGGACGTGGCTACCGAGATGGGCCTGCTGCGCGCCGACGGCGCTGCCGAGCTTCATCTGATGGGCCACTCGATGGGCGGCATGATCGCTGCGGAGATGGCGGCGCTGGCGCCCCAGTCGGTGGCTCGCATGGCCCTGCTGTGCCCTGCGGGGATGTGGCTGGGCGACCACCCGATTCCCGACATCTTCGCGATGCTCCCCTACCAGCTTGCCGAGGTGCTCTTCGCTGATCCCAACGTGGGCGAGGAGGTGCTGACCGGCGGTGCCGACTTCTCCGACAATGCCACGCTGACGCGGTTCATGGTGGCGCGGGCTCGCCAGCAGGGCATGGCCGGCAAGATCCTGTTCCCGATCCCCAACCGGCGCTTCTCCGAGCGGGCCTACCGGGTGACGGTGCCCACGCTGCTGGTGTGGGGCCGTCAAGACCGGCTGATCCCGCCCGCCTACGCCGACGCGTGGCAGGCGGCGCTACCCGACGCGACGGTCGAGCTGGTCGAGGGCGCCGGCCACATGCTCCCCTACGAGCAGTCAGCAGCCGTCGTCGCAGCCGTCACGTCCCACCTGACGAGCTGAGGGGCGCTGCCAGGAAGGCAGCAGCTTCGGCGAGCGCCTGGTCGGCCTCGGGCAGGTCGTGGTAGTGCCACGTGTGCCACATGTGCTCCCAGAGCTCGAGCGTGATCTCGATGCCCGCGGCCGTGGCCCGGCGCTGCAGTTCAACGGCTTGGGCCGCCAGCGGCTCGTCGGCAGCTGCATGGACGAGCACGGGGCATAGTCCGCTGAGCTCCGCGCGTAGCGGCGACAGGCGAGGGTCGGCAGGGTCGGCGTCGCCCGTGTAGCAGTCGATGAGGCGGCGCTCGTCATCACCCGGGGATGGACGACCGGGCACAGAAACATGGTCCAGCACCGGGCTGAACAGCACTGCAGCGACCGGCGCCACGCCCTCAGCCGCAGCCATCACCGCAGCGCTCAGCGCGAGCGCTCCACCGGATGAATCGCCGGCGAGCGCCACAGGCGTGCCCTCAGCGGTGAGCGCGAGACACACGGCCAAAACGTCGTCCAGCGCTGCTGGGAACGGGTGCTCGGGCGGTCGGCGGTAGTCCACTGAGACCACTCGCAAACCGCTAGCTGCGAGGCGCGCGGTGATCGGGATGGCCACCGCTGCGCTGCCCAGCACGTATCCGCCGCCGTGTGCGTAGACGACCGTCGGCGTCTCGTCGCCAGGCGATGGACCGGCGACCAGGCACGCGACGCCTCCGATCTGCTCTCGCCGGTGCGGCACTGCCGGGTCGTCGTCTTCGCCCCACAGCGCATTGGTTTCGGCACGCCAGCGCGCCACCGCTGCATGGTCGGTCAGATCGGGCATCTGGATCGGCACCGACGGCTTGCGCTGGGACTTATAGGCGATGGCTTCGGGCGACAACTCGCGCCGGCGAACGAACGGCGCGGCGGCTGGGTCTGCGCTCACGGTGACCTCGTTGCGGTCGGGTCGAAGCAGCTGCGGTGCAGCGGCGGCGCCTGGCTAGATCTCGTGCTCATGGGTCGTGACCGAGGCCACTGCTTGCGAGCTGTAGGCCATCGGCAGCAGCTCGCAATTCAGCCAGGCTTGCCGCTGGTCGAGATCGTGGCCGCTGCCGCGCACGCCCGACACGCCATGTGGGACCGCCCAGCCGGAGTTGTCCCAGTTGCCGAGGTCGAATGCGTACCGGGCAACCGAGCCGTGGATGGCCCGCTCGCCCGTCTCGGGCGCGGTGCCACCCTGGCGGACCGTGTCGCCGTCGCCAGCACAGCCGTCGACCGGCGGGTGCAGGTCGCGCGCTGCGGCGAGCGCTGACGCCAGCGGGTGCGGCGAGGCCATGCGGTGCACCTTCCCCCACGTCCACGCCTGCGGGTCGTCACCGAGCCGCTGGGTCAGCTCGGCGGCGGTCTCGTCGACGCAGGCGCTGGCGGCCATGCGCCGGCCGATGGGATTGTCCAGCCCCGGCACCACTTCGAGGTTGCGTTCGCAGAGCATGCGGGTGGCGGCGCCCGCCGCCATCCGGCTGGCTTCCGCGGCGGGTGGCCATCCCGCGGCGCCGAGCTGAGCGCCGGCGATGCCGAGACGTTCGATGACGGCCTCGATGAGCCGCCGTTTGACGACCGCGTAGATAGTCGCCGGGGCCGAATCGGCGGTCATGCGCTGGTCCCAGTCTGCGAGCATGTCGAGCAGCGTGTGGGAGAGCTCGTGGCCGCACTCGACCGCGTACTCGGTGATGAGGCCCAACACGTTGGCGGCCACGAGCGAGGTCACGTCGCCGTGGACGGCGCTCATGTCGTCCACCGAGGCACCCGTCATCGGCGCCAGCAGCTCGCAGATGCGGTCGTGGCGGCTCGGGCCGGCGAAATCCAGCGAGATGTACGGGCCGCCGTCGGCGGTGCGGTTGTTGGCCGTCACCAGGTAGCCGCGTTCGGGGTCGGTCCATTCCGGCAGGTTCTCGAATGGAACCGGCTCGAGGCCATCCCATGCAAACTCATCGGTTCCGGGCACCGGCGTCCAGCGGCTCGCCGGCTGGCGTTCGATCACACGCCCCCGGATCTTGAACGCAATCGAGCCGGCCCGGTCGGCTGCCAGCAGGTTGTTGACGGGCAACACCCACGGCCGCACCGCCTCGACCAGTTCGGCCGTCGAGCTTGCGACCAGCATCGGCCACAGGGCATCCAGCGTCGTGTCGGGGCCGAACATGCCGGTCCACTGCATCGACAGCGCTACGCCGTCGGCAGGATCGCCCAACACCACTGGTCCGCGCTCAGTGCTGCCGCACTGAAACTCGACAGTCCCTTCGCCGCGAATGTCCAGCGTCTCGTATCGCCACTGCACCGGCGTCCCGTCGCTCAACCGAGCCTCGCCGTCGGGCCCTGCGAAGCGCTCCACGAACACGTCGGTGTCGTCGCACATGCCGTGCGTGATGCCCCAGGCCACCTCGGCGTTGTGGCCGAAGTGCGGGAAGCCGGGCACGCCGGGGAAGCCCATGCCGATCGCGTCGAACTCGTCGCAGCGCAGGTGGCACTGGTGGTACACGTTCGGGAACTCGATGCCGCGATGCGGATCGCCCGCCAGCAGCGGCTTGCCGCTGGAAGTGCGCTGCCCGCTGAGCGCCCACGAGTTGGACGCTCCGTCGGAGTCCATCGCCGCTGCCAGCGCCGCCATGTCGGCCGCGCACGCATCGAGCACGCTCGCCGCGTCGGCCAGCAGATCGGGGCGAGGCCCCTCGCCCGGCACCATCGCGGCGTCACTCTCGGTGTCGCCGATCGTGGCCATCACGGCTTCGGGGCCAGCTTGAGCCATGATCCGCCCCCGCCACAGCTTGCGAGTGAGCGTTCCCATGAAGATGTGGCGCAGCTTGTAGACCGCCACGCAGTGCCACGGCTCCCAGGGCTCCGGCGGTGCCGGATGATGCTCGAATTCGGCCGGCAGCGCGTCCTCATGTGTGGCGAGCCAGCGGTTCACACCGCGCGCATAGGCCTCGCACATCGCCTGGGTGCGCTCGTCGAGCGCTGCGTAGTCGGCTTGGGATATTGCGGCCAGCCCGAGCCGGCGGAAGAAGGCGTCCTCACGGGCGCCGGCCATCCCGACGACCTCGGCCCAGCGGCCTGTGGCCCGGCGCCTATCCCACTCCATCTGCCAGATCCGGTCGTCGGCCGCCACCCATCCATGCGCCGCGAACGCAGCCTCGGCCGACGGCGCCTCGACATGGGCGATGCCCCACCGGTCACGCCGGACCATCACGCCCAGCGCGCCAACGGCGCCGCTGCCAGGACCATCGCTCTGTGCCATGCCGGTCACGCTAGAAGCCAGAACGCCATGCGTGGCAAGCGAAGCGTTCTGTCAGACGGCGGTAGCGAGAGCGGTTGCGAGGTCGGGGTGGCTGAACTCGAAGCCGTCCTCGGTGAGGGCGTCGGGCATGACCCGGGTCGAGTCGAGCAACAACGCTTGCCCCATCTCGCCGAGCGCTGCTCGGATCGCGAACCCGGGCGCCGGCACGAATGAGGGGCGTCCTAGCGCCGCGCTCAGCGCGCCCTGGAAGTCGCGCTGGCGCACCGGCTGAGGGGCCGTCAGATTGAACGCCCCGCTGGTGTCGCTGTCGATGAGATGCCGGATGGCCCGCACCTCGTCTTCGAGGCTGATCCAGCTCCACCATTGACGGCCGGATCCCAGCGGACCGCCGGCACCGAGCCGCGTGATCTTCGCCATCCGCTCGATGGCCTCGGCACCGGGGCCCACGACGAGACCGGTGCGGATGCGCACCAGCCTCACGCCGGCGTCGGGAATCGGTACCGCAGCGCGCTCCCAGCGCATGCACACATCGGCCAGGAAACCGTCGCCCGGCAGCGACCGCTCGGTCAGCTCTTCGTCGCTGCGGTTGCCGTAGAAGCCGATTGCCGAGCCGCATACGAACACCGACGGCTTGGCTTCGAGCTCTCGGACCACCCCGGCAAGCAGCCGGGTGGAATCGACTCGGCTCGACATGATCGCTGCTTTGCGCGCAGTGGTCCACCGGCCTCCGATGCTCTCCCCCGCCAAGTGGACGATGGCATCGAGCCCCTCGAGCGCAGATGCGTCGATGGCCTCAGCAGCTACGTCCCACACAATGGTTCGGTTGCTTGCTGTGTCGGGATCCTCATTGCCAGCCGCAGCGTCGGATCGCCGGGAGACGCCCAAGACCTCATGACCATCGGCGCGCAGGCTCGCCGCGAGCGCTCCGCCGATCAACCCTCGAATGCCGGTGATCGCAACTCGCATGCGGTCCATGGCTTCCATGATGTCGCGCCCGGACGTCCCCGCATGGACGCGGGGTTTGCGGCGCGACTGCTAGCGGCCCAGGGCTTGTTGCTCGGCCTAGCGGCCCAGTGCTGGCTGCCCGGCCTATCGGCCGGCGAAGTTGCCGGGGCGGCGCTCGCTGACGGCCTTCATGCCTTCGCGGGCGTCTTCAGTGCCCGACAGGCGCAACTGCTCGGCTGCCTCGCGCTGGGTGATCTCGCGCACTTTGTCGCCGAGACCGAGCCGCAGCGTGGCCTTGATGGCCCGCACCGCCAGCGGCGCATTGGTCGCGATCTCACGTGCGACCTCAATGGCGCGATCGCGCACCTGATCGGCGGGTACGCACTCGTCCGCCAAGCCCAGATCCACCGCCTCATCGCCCTTGTAACGCTTGGCGCCCAGCAGCACCTTGGCGGCGCGTTCGGGTCCCAGCAGCAGCGGCATCGTCACGCTCATGCCGAAGCCCTGGTGGATGCCCAGCGAAGCGAAGTTGGCGCAGAAGCGAGCCTCGGGGCAAGTGATGCGGATGTCGGGCACCATCGCCAGGCCCAGGCCGCCGCCGATAGCAGGGCCATGAATCGCCCCGACGATGGGCAGCGTCACATCGAAGAGCCGGCCCGACCCCTGGTAGAGCTGCAGCGTGGCGCTGCCGCCGACCTTCTCTTCGGCACCGCCGCCGACGCCTTCGCCACCCAGGTCGGCACCGGCGCAGAACGAGCGGCCCTCCGCGGCCAGCACGGCGCAACCGATGCTCATGTCCTCTTCCAGCTCGACCATGGCGTCAGCAATGTCGTGCACCTGGCGGTAGCTCAGGAAGTTGTGCGGCGGGCGATCCATGATCACCAGCCCGACACGCCCGTCCCGCTCGATCCTCAGTCCGTCTGCCATTGCACCGTCTCCGATCACCCGGTCTATTCGCCCGGTCTCTGCTCGTTCGGCGGCTCACGCTAGTGGTCGCCGAACTAGCGTGACCTCCCGAACACGGCAGCCAGAAACTCCGGGAACTCCACGGCTGCCGTGCACACGAGGCTGAGCCGAATGGCGAAGCCGTGGCCCGAGCGGCCCGTGAGCGAAGCTCACAAGAGCGGGAAACACAGGGGGACAGCCGTGACTCAAACCGCCGACGCAACTACCGAGACCGCAGCGCACGTGCGCACTGCGTCCATCGACTGGGACGAGCTGCTGGCGCGGCTGCAGGCCGTGCTGCGGATCCGCACGACGCCGATCGGCATGAAGCTCTTCGAGACGGTCGAGGCGATGAACGAAGTGCCCCGGGTGCGCCGGCCCAGAGACATCCACACCACCGATCAGATCGTGGGCATGGCGTGCCGGCTGAATTGGACCGTCGGCATCACCATGGACGACCTCGTGGGGGCCCAGTGCGGCGCCGTCATCGGGCTGCATCCACAGGACGACAAGTGGCTGTCGGGCGACCGCATGGCCGGGGTGTGGTACGAGACCCTGGAAGACGCCTCTGCGCACCAGCACGCCATGGACTTCGTGCCCTACGGCACCTATGAGGCGATGGTGGTGTCGCCGCTGTCGTCGAAGCGGCTCGACCCGCCCGATGTCTGCATGATCTACGCCACCCCGGCGCAGATGATCATCTTCATCAACGGCCTGCAGTGGCGGGAGTACAAGAAGCTGGAATGGGGCTGCGTCGGCGAATCGGCCTGCGCCGACTCGTGGGGCCGGGCACTGCGCACCGGCGAGCCCAGCGTGTCGCTGCCCTGCTTCGCCGAGCGGCGCTACGGCGGCGTCATGGAAGACGAGCTGCTGATTGCGCTCACCCCTGGCGATCTGGTGGTTGCTGTCGAGGGCATGGAGGCACTGGCGCGCAACGGCCTGCGCTACCCGATCCCGCCCTACGGCATCCAGACCGACGCCCGCGCCGGCCTCGGCGCCAGCTACGACTGAACACGCCGGTCAACCAACCCGATCAAGCGCAATTCACAGACAGACAGGGGACAACGTGGCACTGCAACCGACCAAGGAAGGCTTCGACCTGGGCATCGTCACCGGCAATGGCGACGAGATGCTCGCGTTCTACCGCGACGTGCTCGGGCTCGAGTTCGAGGCGACGCTCAACATGGAGCAAGTGGGTATCGCCCAGATGCACCGGCTGTGGGCAGACAAGAGCCTGCTCAAGCTCGTGGTGCCTGTGGCTGAGGTGCCTGCAGGGGTCACGGGCGGCATTACCGGCGCCACCGGGCTGCGCTACTTCACCTTCAACGTCGGCAACTTCGAGGAAGTCATGACCGCGTGCGAGGACGCCGGCGCCAACATCATCTGGCGACGGCTCGAAGCACGGCCCGGCGTGGTGGTCGGCATGGTCGAAGACCCCGACGGCAACTGGGTGGAGTTCATCGACAACCCTGCCTGATCGCCTGAAGCCGGGCATCAACCGCCGAAAGGCGCTCCTCGAGCGCGGCAGAGCGTCTTAGGATCGCGAGCGCGACTGCATCGGGAGCGTTGAGCAGTGCCTGAACCTCGGCGCAAGACCATCAACCAACTGCTGGACGAAGCGCGTTCGGGCCTGGAGCGAGTCGCTCCCGCTGAGCTGGCAGAGCTGATGGCGGCGGCGGATTCCGCCGAGGGCGGACAGCTGCGTGTCATCGACATTCGGCCGCGAGATGACCGGGAGAGAACTGGTGTCATCGAGGGCTCCGAGCACATCGGGCAGCTGGTGCTCGAGTGGCGCCTCGACCCAGACTCGGGGGCGTCGGAGGGGACAGCCGCAGATTTCGGTGACCATCTGGTGATCCTCTGCAACCAGGGCTATAGCTCGAGCCTTGCCGCAGCCCAGCTGCAGCGGCTGGGCTTCGCACGGGCCACCGATCTGGACGGCGGCGTCGAAGGCTGGATCGAGCACGGACTGCCCGTGGTGCCGCCGCCGGAAAGCGCCGACACCTAGCCAGTGGGCGGTGCCGGTCGCTCGCGCAGCCGGGTGATGACATCGGCCATGAAGTCGTCGTCTTGCGCGCCCGGGATCACGAGGCGACCGTCGAACAGCCAGCTCGGCGTGGCGCTGATGCCCCACTCGTTCGCCCGGGTCATCGACGCTCGCAGCGCCGGCAGCAGCTCGTCGTTGGCGACGACTCGACGCAGCACGTCGGGGTCGATGGCCACGTCTGCCGCCAGGCTGACCAGCACGTCAGGATCGGCGACGTCGAGCTCGTCTTCCCAGTAGGCCGCATAGAGCCGGTCGTGATAGCGCTCGGCGGCGTCGGGGTCGGCGTGCTCGACCGCCAGCGCAGCCTGGTGCGCCTTGGCGCTGTTGCGCAGGCGCTTCGGCACCACGAACGTGATGTCTTCGGCTTCGGCCATCTCGGCGATCCGCTCGAAGCTCATGCGCACTTCGACGCCCTCGGGCGGCACCTCGGGATGGATCTCGTACGCCAGCCAGGTGATGTCGAGATTGTGCCGTTCAGCCAGGCGGACCGCCCGGGCTCGTGCCAGATGGCACCACGGTCACAGGTAATCCGACCACACCAGCACGGACATCGCCTCAGCTGTCGTCATCGCCGCCACCCCCGTGTGCTCATCCTCGCACACCGGCCCCGGCGCCTCGGCGGGGGCCGCGGGCAGCCGGGTAGGTTGCCGCGCATGGACTTCACCATCCCCGGCGACATCGCCCAGCTGCTCGACGACCTGGACACGTTCATCGACGACGTCATCGAGCCCATCGAGAACGAGGACGACAACATCCGCTTCTTCGACCACCGGCGGGAGGATTCGCGCACCGATTGGGAGCGCGAAGGCTTGCCCAATGCGGAATGGGAAGCGCTGCTGGTTCGCATGCGCAAGGAAGCCGACAAGGCGGGCTTCCTGCGCTGGCACCTGCCGGAGCGCTTCGGCGGCAGCAACGGCTCCAACCTGGGGATGGCCATCATCCGCGAGCACCTGGCCCGCCGTGGCCTCGGACTGCACAACGACCTGCAGAACGAGAACTCGATCATCGGCAACTTCCCGACCGTGCTGATGATGGAGCGCTACGGCTCACCCGCCCAGCAGGAGTACTGGATCCCCAAGATGCTGGAAGGCCAGGCCCGCATCGGCTTCGGCCTGACCGAGCCGCTGCACGGCTCCGATGCCACCTGGATGGAGACCACCGCCGTGCGCGACGGCGACGAGTGGGTGATCAACGGCGAGAAGTACTGGAACACCGGGCTCCACCACGCCACCCACGACTACATCTTCGCCCGCACCTCGGGGAACCCCGGCGAGGGGCACGGCATCACCTGCTTCATCGTGCCCGTCGACACGCCGGGTTTCGCGGTCGAGAAGTTCATGTGGACCTTCAACATGCCCACCGACCATGCCCACGTGCGGCTGACCGACGTGCGGGTGAGCAACGACGACATCCTCGGCACCGAGGGCCGGGGCCTGCAGACAGCGCAGCTCTTCGTGCACGAGAACCGGATCCGCCAAGCGGCATCATCGGTCGGCGCCGGCCTGCACTGCATCGACGTGGCGGTCGACTATGTGAAGAACCGCACCACGTTCGGCAAGCCCCTGGCACAGAATCAGGCCATCCAGTTCCCGCTGGCGGAGCTGTACACCGAGGCCGAGATGGTGCGGGCGCTCATCTGGAAGACCGCCTGGGAAATGGACGAGGGCGTCGACCACATGGAGATCACTGACAAGGTGGCCATGTGCAACTACCGGGGCAACCGGTTCTGCTGCGACGCCGCCGACCGGGCCATGCAGAGCTGCGGCGGCAACGGCTACGGCCGCCACATGCCTTTCGAGCACATCTACCGGCACCACCGCCGGTACCGGATCACCGAGGGCTCAGAGGAGATCCAGATCCGCAAAGTCGCCGGCAAGCTGTTCGGCTTCGCCCAACGGGCGAAGAGTTAGCACAGCGCTGGCCGCGCCAAGGGCCAACGCCGCTCAGTCGTCGAGGCGGGCGGTGGCTTGGCCAGTGAGAACGGGCCGGTCGTCCTGGTTGGTGGTGGTGATGGTGAGATCGACCAGCTTCTGGCCGTCCTCGTCACGGATGTCGGCCACCTCGGCCTTGGCGGTGAGCGTGTCACCGGGCCACACCTGGCTGGTGAACCGCACGCCGTAGTAGGTGAGGCGGCCGTCGCCGACGTAGTTGGTGACCATGCGGCCGGTCATGCCCATGGTGAGCATGCCGTGGGCGAACACTGTCGGGTAGCCGGCCACCTCGGTGACGAACTTCTCATCGGTGTGGACCGGGTTGTAGTCGCCCGACGCGCCGGCGTACTGGACGATCTGGGTGCGGGTGAGGTCGTCGACGATCTGCTCAGAGTAGCTGTCGCCGACGTTGAGCTGCGATGCGCTGAGTGCCATGTCTGTGTGCCTTCCTGGGTGGTGGGTGCTGCGTTCGTGGAGGTGGCGAACCGCTAGTTGTCGATGACCTTCTCGGTGACGACGCCGACGCCTTTGGCCGTGATGACCAGCTCGTCGTCTTCGTCGCGGTACTCGGTGACTGCCTCGGAGAACTTGAGGATGCCCGCGCGCTTGGACTGCTTCTCCCAGCGCTCGCCGTCGTAGGTGACCGTGTGCAGCACGTCGCCCGGCTGCAGATGGCGGTGATAGGTGAAGTGCTGCTCGGCGTGCAGCCCGCCTGCCGCCGCGCCGGACTGCTTGTCGTCCTCACGCTCGTCGGCAACGTCGTCGCCGTCGGCTTCCGAGAGGTCGCGCACCAAGGTGCCCGAGGCGGTGCGGCCGCTGCCGAACCACTTCTTGTCGGGCTTGGGGCGCAGGAAGTAGTCGGGGTCGAATTGCGCGCTCGACTGCGCAAAGGTCGGCGGCGCAATGATCGAACCGACCTCAGTTCCGGCGGCGTAGTCCGGGTCGCTGTAGATCGGGTTCGTGTCGCCGATCGACCTCGCGAACATCAGGATGTGCGAGGCCTCGACGGGAAATCGCTCGACTGCCATGTCCGGCTCCTTCTGCGGCAGGTTGCGTCACATTGCCGCCGGCACATGATGGCAGCCGCGCGCGAAGCGCGCACGACCAGCACAGCGCGCATCGCGCACAGCCTGCACTGCGCGCGGGATTGGCCAGCTAGGCGAGTGCCGTGGCGAGTGCCATCCGGACGGCGGCGGGATCCTCGTTCATCATCATGTGGCCGGCGCCGGCGAGATGGATCACGTCGCAGTCGGCGAAGTCGGCGATCAGCGGTGCTGCGGCGCGGGGCGGAGTCATCTTGTCCTCGCTGCCGACGATGACGGTTACCGGGCACTTCACCCGAGCGGCAACATCGCCGGCCTCGTAGGCCGCGCAGGCGGACAGGTCGGCATGGATCACGCCGTTGTCGGCTCGTTCCAGCAGGGCCACGCTGCCGCCGAGCATCCACAATCCGGGCGTGGGGTTGGTGGCCACGTGCGCCCGGTTGCCGTGTCCCCAGGCAGTCATCAGTTCCGGTGCCAGCAGTTCGTTCCTCTCCGCGGCGTCCAGCAGGGCTGGATGGACGGGCATTCCGGCGGCCGTGCCCATCAGCACCAGCCGTGCGATGCGACCGCCGTCGGCAGCTGCGGCCTCGGTGGACACCAAAGACCCCATCGAATGGCCGACCAGACGTACTTGGGCGCAGTCCAGCCGCTCCCCCACGGCAGTGATGGCGTCACTGAGCCAGTCGGCCATCTCGGCCACCGATCCGAGCGGCTCGCCCTCGCTGTTGCCGTGGCCCGGCAGATCGATGGCCAGCGGGGTGTAGCCGTGGTGCGCGAGCCAGCGTGTCTGCAGCTGCCACACGGTGCGGTTCATGCCTGCGCCGTGCACGAGCAGCACCACCGGCGCCTCGGCCGCCGACGCCGCATCGGGAACCACTCCCCCTGCGGCCACACCGATAGCGCGGCCACGGACGTCCAGTGAGAACATCTCGGTTGCTGTCATCGGTTCAGCCCTTCTGCGATGCCCGCAGGGCGCGGGACAAGTCCGAGATGATGTCGCCCGGGTGCTCAAGGCCCACCGACAGGCGCACCAGGTCCTCGCCGACGCCTGCTGCGGCCAGATCCTCAGCGCTCATCTGCTGGTGGGTGGTGCTGGCGGGGTGGATCACGAGCGTCTTGGCGTCGCCCACGTTGGCCAGATGCGACGCCAGCCGCACCGCCTCGATGAATCGCCGTCCGGCCTCGCGACCGCCTTCGACACCGAAGCTCAGGATCGCGCCGGCGCCCCGCGGCAGCAGGCGCTTGGCGAGCTCGTGGTCGGGGTGCGACGGCACCGAGGGGTGGCTCACCCAGCTCACGGCGTCGTGCGAGGTGAGGAACTCGATCACCGCCTCGGTGTTGGCGACATGGCGGTCCATGCGCAGCGGCAGCGTCTCGACGCCCTGAAGCAGGTGAAAGGCCACTGCCGGGCTCATGGCGGCGCCGAAGTCGCGCAGGCCCTCGGCTCGGGCCCGCATCGACAGCGCCTGGGGCCCGTACTCATCGGTGAAGGCGATGCCGTGGTAGCCCGCATACGGTTCGCTGAGCGTCGGGAACTTGCCCGAGGCGGCCCAGTCGAAGCGCCCGCCGTCTACCACGACGCCGCCGATCGCAACGCCGTGACCGCCGAGGAACTTGGTGGCGCTGTGCATCACGATGTCCGCACCCAGCTCGATGGGCCGCATCAGGTGCGGCGTGGTGAACGTGGCGTCGAGCATCAGCGGCAGGTCGGCCTCATGAGCCACCGCGGCCACAGCCGGCACGTCGAGCACCTCGATGTTGGGATTGCCCAGCGTCTCGGCGAACAGCACCTTGGTGTTGGGCTGGATGGCGCTGCGCCACGCATCGAGGTCGCGGGGGTCGACGAACGTCGTGGCGATGCCGAAGCGGGGCAGCGTGAGGCTCAGGATGTTGTGGGTGCCGCCGTAGATGTTGCGGCTGGCCACGATGTGGTCGCCCGCTGAGGCGATCGTGGCGCACGCCAGGTGGAACGCCGCCATGCCGCTCGCCGTGCAGACCGCTCCGACGCCGCCTTCGAGCGCGGCGATCCGCTCCTCGAGCACGGCAACGGTGGGATTGGAGATGCGGCTGTAGATGTGGCCGGGGATCTCGAGGTTGAACAGGCTGGCCGCCTGCTCAGTGTCGGTGAAGCTGAACGAGGTGGTCTGGTAGATCGGCACGGCTCGGGCCCCGGTGGTGGGGTCGGGCTGCTGGCCGGCGTGCAACGCCAGCGTGTCGAAGTGCAGGAAATCCGGCTCGACCATGGGTGCCTCCGGGGTCGTGTGCCTGCATTCAAGCACTGCTTTGCCGACCAGCCGCGCACGCGTGAGTCCGCTGCGGAGGCGGCAGAACCCTCAGCGACCAGCGATCCAGCTGGTCGCAACGTCGCAGAGTCTCCTGCCGCCTCCACAGCTATGGCATCTGTGCCGCTTGGATCGCTTCCCAGACGCGCTGGGGTGTGAGCGGGATGTCGATGTGGGTCACGCCGAGGTGGGCGACGGCGTCGATGACGGCGTTCTGGACGGCGGGCGGGGCGGCGATGGCCCCGTTCTCGCCGATGCCGCGAGTGCCGAGCTCGTTGCGCTCGGTCGGTATGCCGAGCCGGGCGGTGTCGATGCGCGGCAGGTCGGCTGCAGCCGGGATCAGGTAGTCCACCAGCGTGGTGGTGCGGGGGGTGCCGTCGGCGTCCCACTGCCCTGCTTCCATCAGCGCCTGGGAGATGCCAGCGACCGCGCCGCCGTGCTGCTGACCCTCGACCGATGTCTCCGACAGCATCCGCCCGCAGTCGTCCACGGCGGCGAACGCCAGCAGCTCGACACGGCCTGTCTCCGCATCGACCTCGACGACCGCGGCGTGGGTGCCGTAGGGATGGGTCACCTCGGCGCGGCGCTCGGTGACGGTTGCGCTGATTCCCTCCGGTGCCGCCGCGGCAATGTCGGTCCAGCTCGTCAACCGGGACGGTACGCCGGCAACGTGCGCACCGTCGGGGGTGAGGCTGATGTCGTCGGGGCTGGCTTCGAGCAGTTCCCCGGCCACTTCGCAGATACGGGCACGCAGCTCAGACGCTGCTTCGGCGATCTGGCTGCCCAGCACCGTTGCAGTGCGAGAACCGCCGGTGACCCCGCCGTAGGACGACGTCACCGAATCGGCGTCGTTCACCCGGACGGCGCCTTCGGCGATCCCGACCCGGGCGCTGGTGATCTGGGCCCACAGGCTGTGATGCCCCTGACCGTGGCCGTGGCTGCCGCAGGTCACCAGCACGCTGCCGTCCGAGCCCAGCTCCAGCGAGGCGTAGTCGGGGTCGTCGCCGCTGCCTGCGCTCTGGCTGTAGCAGCCATAGCCGATCCCGATCAGTGCCGAGCGGCTGCCGGCTGACCGGCGCTCGGCTGCCAGGTCCTGCCAGCGGTCGACGTCGATGAGCTCCTGGGCAGCATCGAGCGCTCGGTGCGGGTCGCCGCTGTCGAGCACGATGCCGGTGCCGGTATCGAACGGCAGCTCCTCGGCACGCAGCAGGTTCCGGCGGCGGACCTCGGCGGGATCGAGGCCCAACTCGCGGGCGCCAGCGTCGATGGCCCGTTCAAGTGCCGCGTTCACCTCGGGCTGGCCAGCGCCGCGGTACGCGCCGGTGGGCGGGGCATTCGTGACCGCGGAACCGATGCGGTAGCGCAGCCGCGGCACCCGGTACAGGCCAGTGCTCTGGCGGTAGCTGGCCGCAGTGAGCATCGGCGCCATGTGCGGGTAGGCGCCTGCGTCGCACCACATGACCACGTCGATCCCGACGATGCGGCCGTCGAGGCCGAAGCCCATCCGGATGCGGTGCCGCTGACCGCGCCCGTAAGGCATAGAGACGAACTGCTCCTGGCGGCTCTGCGCCCAGCGCACCGGGCGCTGGAGCATCTGAGCGGCCCGGGCCACCACGAAGAACTCCGGCATGGGATCGCCGCGACCGCCGAACCCGCCGCCCACATGCGGTTCGCGGACACGCACCGCCGTGACGGGGATGCCCAGCAGGCGCCGGTAGAGGTATGGCGCGCTGTGCACCCCTTGGCCGGTGCTCCAGATGTCGAGCTCGCAGTCCGGTGAAGCGCCCTGCGCCAATGGCGTGTCCCGGATCAGCTCGAACGGCGTCGCGACAACGGCGCACGGCTCGATCGGCAGCGACGTGATCCGGTCGTTCTCGCACACCAGCTCGACCACGCACTCGGCGCCATCGCAGGGGTCCTCGCCGGGTGCGGCCGGGGGCGCAGCAGGTTCGTCGAGCACAGTGGGCGGCGACAGGAATCCGCCGTCATCTGGGGAATCGAGCGGGCGCACCACGTTCGTTCCCGCATCGGGGAACAGCAGCACGTCGCCGGCTGCAGCCTGCTCGGTGTCGACGACCGCTGGCAGATCGTCTATCTCGACAGCGACCAGTTCAGCGGCATCGAGAGCGTGCGCAGGCGAGTCGGCCAGCACGACCGCAATCGGCTCGCCGACGAACCGGACCCGCTCGGTGGCAAGCAGCGGTCGGGCCATCTGACCGCCGAGCGTGGTGGCCCGGTAGTACTCCAGCGGCTCCAAGCCCAGCCCCGCTGCTTCGAAGACCGCAACGACGCCCGGCGCCTGCTCGGCCTCGCGCAGGTCGACGCTGCGCAGATGGCCGTGTGCCACCGTCGAGCGCACGAACGCAGCGTGCAGGCAGCCGTCGGGAAGCGGCAGATCAGCAGTGAACGCTGCCGACCCGCGCAGCATCGGCAGATCCTCGGAAGCAAGTCGCGCCGTCGCCATGGGCTCACCGTAGTGACGCTGATTCCGATCTTCGAGCCGGGCCACGAACCTCAGTCGGCCACCGCCGGCTGCGTGCCGGTGCCGCGGGATGCGGCGAGCTCGGTGATGATCGCCGCATGGTGCTCGTCGAGGTACGGGGCTCGGCGCATCGACACGTCGATGCCGCCGACAAGGGAGCCGAGCTGGATCATCGGGCCCCACTCGGTCTCCGGCAGGTCGACGACGTGACGGTTGTCGACGGCGACGGTCGCCCTGACGAAACCGCGCCGCTCGACCGGCAGGTCGCTGGTGCCCTCCGGCGTCGCCTGGTGCCAGATCCACTCGGGGCCGTCGGCATCGGGCGCTTCGAGGTAGGTGCGCTCGGGCCCGGCGCCCCGGTAGTCCATGCCGCCCGTCTCGGCGGGCGGCCGCCCCTCGTAGTCCACGAACTCGGCCGCTTGCGCGGCAGTGACGGTCTGGGTGAGCGACGTGCGCACCGTCCGCCCTTCACCGTCGACCAGGCGCCGGTAGAGCGAGCACAGCACCCCGAACGAGGCGATCAGCGGCGTGGCGGCGTCGTGCACCGGCACGGTCAGGAACACCGGCTCGGCGTCGCCGCCCTGCGCCGCCATGATCCCGCCGAGGGCTTGCAGGAGCGGATCGAACGCCGGCACTTCGGCCATGGAGTCGTCACGGCCGTAGCCGGGGCTCTTCACCAGCACCGCATCGGGGCGTATGCGCCGCAGGTCCTGATCCGCCACGCCAAGGCGTGCCGCGACGCCGGGGCGGAAGTTCTCCACGATGACATCGGATTCGGCCACAAGCTGCGCCATGACTGCGTGGTCGGCAGCATCCTTGAGGTTCAGGCAGATCGAACGCTTCGACTGGTTCCAGCCGTTGAAATAGGGACCGAGCACGCGGAATGGATCGCCGCCGGGCTGCTCGATCTTGATGACTTCGGCGCCGAGCATGGCCAGGTGGCGGGTGATGACCGGCCCGGCGATGAAGGAGCTGAGGTCGACAGCACGCACGCCCGCCAGTGGTGCCTCGGGCGCCGTCAGGCTCGCAGGCTCACGCGTCGCAATCTCGCGCACAGAGGCCGCCGGGCCGACGCCGCCGGTCGCTGGAGTCCACAGGCCGTCGGCCAGCTCGGCCTCAACCTCGGCGGTGTGCTCGCCGAGGAGCGGGGCCGGCTGCAGCGCGACTTCGTCACAGCCGTCGATCCACATCGGCTGGGGCGGGGTGCGCACCGTCCCGAGTTCAGGGTGCTCGACGGTGGTGTCGAGCCCGTTGGCCCGCGCGAGCGACGAGCCCATGAACTCTTCGCGTGTCTGCGTCGGCTGGCAGGGCACATCGTGAGCGCCGAAGATCTCCAGCCACTCGTCGAGCGGGCGGGCCGCGAAGGCGTCTTCGAGGATCGGCGTGATCTCCGCCAGCGGCTCGAGATCGAGTAGGCCCCACGGCGGGTCCGGGAACCGCTCGTCGCCCAGCAGGTCTTCGCGGCCGATGGCTCGCAGCA
>CAZAFV010000053.1:0-19443 GCA_964484385.1 uncultured Acidimicrobiales bacterium | reverse complement strand
GAGCGGCCGGCGGCGGCTACAGCCAGGTGGTGCCGATGGACCTGTTCAACCTGCATCTCACCGGCGACATGCACGCCGTCACCGCAGCGCACAATCTCTGCGCCGCGATGCTCGATGCGCACCTGTACCACGGCAATGAGGCCGGCTTCGATATCCACAACATCACCTGGCGCCGGGTGCTGGATGTCAACGACCGGGCCTTGCGGAACATCACCATCGGATTGGGCGGCCGCCTCGACGGCATTCCCCGCGAGTCGGGCTTCGACATCACCGCTGCCTCGGAGGTGATGGCGACGCTCGCGCTGTGCACCTCCATGTCAGATCTGCGTGCCCGGCTCGGCCGCATCGTGCTGGGCTACACCAAGGACGGTGAACCGGTGACCGCAGAGGACATCGGTGCCGCCGGGTCGATGGCCGTGCTGCTTCGCGAAGCCATCAAACCGAACCTCATGCAGACCTTGGAGGGTTCCCCGGCACTCGTGCACACGGGTCCCTTCGGCAATATCGCGACCGGGAATTCCTCGATCGTTGCCGACCAGATCGGCATCGGCACGTCCGACTTCCTGCTCACCGAGGCGGGCTTCGGTGCCGACATGGGTGCGGAGCGGTTCTTCAACATCAAGTGCAGGTACTCGGGTGTCTCGCCCGACGCAGCAGTGATCGTGGCGACCGTGCGTGGCCTCAAGGCTCATTCGGGCAAGCACCGGATCGTGGCCGGGCGACCGTTGCCGCCGGCCCTGCTCGAAGCCAACCCTGACGAGGTGCACGCCGGCGGCGACAACCTCCGCAAACAGCTCGAGAACGTGCGGATGCACGGTGTCTCGCCGGTGGTGGCGATCAACCAGTTCCCCGGCGACCATGAGGCCGACCTTGCCGCCATCGCCGAGATCGCCGCCGAGTACGGGGCCCGCTCGGCCCGCTGCACTCACTTCGCCGACGGCGGCTCCGGCGCGGCCGACCTTGCCGAAGCCGTGGCCGAGGCTGCCGAAGAGCCGACGGACTTCTCGGTGCTCTACCCCGACGACCTGTCGCTGCGCGACAAGATCCGCGCCGTCGCGACCAACGTGTACGGCGCAGACGATGTGAGCTATACCGTCCGGGCGAACCGCGAGATCGACGGCTATGAGCGCAACGGCTTTGGGAACTTGCCGGTGTGCATCGCCAAGACTCACCTGTCCATCTCGTCGGATGCCTCGCTCAAGGGCGCTCCGACCGGCTGGACACTGCCGGTGCGTGAAGTGCGAGCGTCGGTCGGTGCCGGGTTCGTGTACCCGATCTGCGGTGACATGCGCACTATGCCCGGTCTTGGCCGTGATCCCGCAGCCCGGCACATCGATCTCGATGCCGACGGCGACATCGTCGGCCTGAGCTGACGGAGCTGCAATTGTTCGCGTTCTTCTCGAACCCAAAGGTCAACCGGATTCCGTGCTGGACCAGGGCGTGGCGGCTCGACGCAGCGCGTCGCCGCTCGGCGAGCAGTCGCAAGCTGTCGGCCGATGACGCACAGGCACGTCGCAGGCTGCTGGCCGACGCCCAGTGGGAGCTCATCCCGCTGCGCAACCTCGCGGACCAGCTTCCCCACCTGCCGACGGGTTCGCCGGTGTCGATCACCGCGTCGGCGTCCAAGACGCTCGAGGACACGTTGGATCTGACCGCCGAACTCGCCACCCTCGGCCACCGGCCGGTCCCCCACATCGCCGCTCGCATGGTCGCCAGCCGTGATCATCTGGAGGATCTGCTGGGTCGCATCGAGTCGATGGGCCTCAACGAGATCTTCCTCGTCGGCGGCGACGTCACCAGCCCGGCCGGTCCCTTCGACAGCGCCGAGCAGTTGCTCGAAGCGCTCGCCGACCTCAAGCACACGCTCACCCACATCGGCATCACGTCGTACCCAGAGGGGCACGCGCTCATCAGCGATGCGGTCTTGCACGATGCACTGCATGCCAAGCAGGCCCTGCTGGCGGACGCAGGTATCGAAGGTCACGCTGCGACGCAGATGTGCTTCCATCCCCGTTCGATCATCGAGTGGCTCTCGTCGGAGCGCGACAGCGGATTCACCTTGCCAGTGCATCTCGGCATTCCCGGCGCAGTCGATCCGGCACGACTGCTCCGCATCGGCACTCGCTTGGGCATCGGCGCCTCGCTGCGCTACCTGCACAAGAACACCGGAGCTGTGGCACGCATGCTGCGACCCGGCGGCTATGACCCCAGCGTCCTGGTGGATGCTCTCGCGCCTCACGCCGACCGGCTCGACATCGCCGGCCTGCACGTCTTCACGTTCAACTCCATAGCTGACACCGTCGCCTGGCGCGACGCCGCCGCGGCGGGACGCCGATAGCTCCCCGCCGGCAAGCGAGAGGCACGAGGCATTGCCAGCGGGACTGTTGGCGGCACTGAAGATCGCGCTGCTCGCGATCGGGGGCATTGCGCATCGCGTGTACTGGCAGGGTGATGTCGGGATCACCTACGTGGTCTTTGCCCTGTTCCTCTCGACCAATCTCGTGATCTGTTTCTGGGAGATCTGCCTCTTCTTCCGGCGCGACTACATCGAGTCTCGGCTTGCCCACTGGCAACAACATCGCCGGCGCACCGGCAGGAGCCCGGCACTCGCGTTCCTCACCTCCAAGGTTCCGCTGCGGTCAGCGTTCTCACCGACGGTCTGGGCCGACGTGTGGGCCGCCTATTGCGTGTACGACGGCTCGTATGCCGATCGCCGCACCTACGGGTTCAACGTGGACGTGGGCAATGGCTTCATCACGGCCATACCCACGCTGATCCTGTACGCGGCGTTCACGACGGAGTTCATCTCGCCGCTGGCGGCAGGAATTCTCGGGATCATGTTCTTCTGGCAGTGGACGTATGCGACGTCCATCTACCTGTTGAGCTTCTTCATCGCGAAGCGCCACCGAAACATCAGCCGGAGCGAGGTGTACGGCATGATCCTGGGGTTCAACGCTCCCTGGATCGTGGTCCCGCTGCTGGGGCTGTACGTCTCCATCCGCCTCGTTGTCGACGGCAGCTACGGCGCCATCGGCGGCTGATCTCCTAGCCAGCCAGGGCTCGCAGGCGCGCAATCCGGTGGTCGTCGCCACCGAGATAGTGGACCAGTACGCCGAGCACGGCTTCGTGGTCGAGTGTGCCTGCCGAATTCATGTCCTCGAGATCGGCCCAGTCCCTGGTCCGGTCGAAGAAGGCCTTGAAGACGGCGAGGTCCCGGCAGGCGAGGAACGGGACATCCGCGCCCCCGAATTGCTCAAGTCGGGCCCGGCCTGCGGCCGCCTCGTGGAATGGAGTGGTGCTGAGGAAGATGTCCAGCGGTGTGGAATCCCACCACAGTCGGCTCTGACCGTCCGTGCTGAGCTCGCGCCGGTTGTCGTCAGTCACCGCGACCCCTGCGGGGAGAGCCGTCAGGGCCCAGTCGATGTGATCGGTGTCGATGAAGAGATTGACGTCGATGTCGATAGTTCCCCGGGCTTGCTGGGTACACCACGCGAGGGCCAGCGCGCCGCCGAACGCGTGAGGTATTCCGGCCTCATCGAGGGCACGGTGGAGAGCGACCACACGCTCGACCAGGTTCATCGTCCGAACACTGGAAACTCGAGCTGCGTGGAGTGGCGAGAGGGAAACTCGGCAGCCAGTTCCAGAACGGCGGCCAACTCGTCACCCCTGCTCAGCCGACCATCGCCTCGCATCCGGGGGCTGAGCTCCCGATCAAGGGCGAATCCGGCGGCCTCGATGATGCGATCTACCGTGGAGGCCGACGGCGATTTTGCGTTCGACTCGTAAGCGGCGATCGCAGAGTGTGAGGTCCCGGCGCGAGCAGCGAGCTCCCGCAGCGTCAGACCGGCTCGAGATCGAGCCGAACGGATCGCCTGGGCCGCGTTCACATGAGTTATGGTATCTGATCAGATACCAAGGGCGTCGGCTTCGACAGGGTAGGTGCGGGCTCTTCGGAGATGCTGAAGTGCAGTGCTGCGGCCGCTACGCCGAGTGCAGCGGCTACCCACCACCACAGGTCATATGAACCGGTGAGCTCGCGGATCTCGCCACCGCCCCAGGAGCCGAGGAATGCCCCGACCTGGTGGGACAGGAAGACGAACCCGAACAGTGTTCCGGCCCTGCGCACGCCGAATTGTCCCAGCACGATGCCCGAGGTCAAAGGAACGCTGGCCAGCCACACGATCCCGATCACGACGCCGAACCCGAGGGCCACCACGGGGGTCGCCGGCAGCAGCACCAAGCCGGCGAAAGCGAGCGCCCGGGTGCTGTACATGATGCTCAGCAGCCGGCTCTTCGCGAACCGCATGCCGAGGGCCCCGGCAGCAAACGCCCCCACGATGTTGAACAGGCCCACGAGCGACCACGACAAGTTGGCGACGGCGGTATCGAGGCCGGCATCGGTGAGCGTCTTGGGCAGGTGCACTCCGATGAACGTCACGTGGAAGCCGCAGACGAAGAACGTGCAGTTCACCAGCAGGTAATCGCGATGGCGAGCCGCCCTCGCCAAAGTCGTGAGTAGCGATTCGTCGTCGTCCGACACCGTTTCGACGGCTTCGGCGGGCCCGTACTGGGTGCGCAGCGGCCGGACGAACAGCCCGATGGACACCGTCACGACGGCCAGGACGGTCAACGCACTGCGCCAGCCGAATGCGCTGATGACCGCGCCGGTCAGCGGTACCAGCACGAAGTGCCCGAGCGAGCCGCAGGCCGTGGCCACGCCCAACGCCATCGAGCGCCGCTGGGGGTCCACGAGCCGGCTCATCGACGAGAGCACCACCGCGAACGAAGCTGCTGACATGCCGAGACCGACGATCACCCCGCCGCCGAGATGCAGACCGGCGGGCCCGTTGGCTGCCCCCATCACCAGCAGACCGCCTGCGTACGCGATGGCCCCCACAATCAGCGTCCGCGCCGCGCCAAACCGGTCGGCGAGGGCACCCGCGAGCGGCTGGCCCAGGCCCCACACGAGGTTCTGCAGGGCAACGGTCAGCCCGACCGTGCCGACGCCCACATCCAGCGCTTGGTCGATGGCGTCGGGGAACAGCCCCATCGTGGCCCGAACACCCAGCGTCAGCGCAGTGATGATGCTGCCGGTGATCAGGATCGGCGCGATCGAGTTCTTGCCGGTGTCGGGGCGCACCGGATCAGGGTATGACTGGGGCCAAGTGCTCGCTCAGCGGGAGTTGATCAACCGGACGCCGTATACCGCTTCCATCTCGCCGAGTTCGCCCAGCACCTTGCGTGACGGCCGGCGAGACACCCGGATGGTGGCCACCGCTGCGTGATGTTTGGGACCGGCCAGGATCTCATTGCGCATCTGCAGCACGTTGATGCCGCTGGCCCGCAAGGCCATGAGGATCCCCGCCAGCACGCCCACCTGATCACGGTGACGGACCACGATGGTGCTGCGACCCAACGGCCGCTCTGCACGGTTGACGCAATTGAGCACATCGCCTGCCGTGAATGCCTCGAGCACCTCGACGACACCGTCGGCAATGTCCTCGGAGGCCTGGACCGTGGACGCGCCGACATGATGCGTGCCGGTGACCCGAGGGTGCGACGCGAGCGGCGAGTGCCAGTCTGGGTCGGCGCCGGGCGGTTCCCCACAGAACACATCGAGTCCTGCCCGCATCCCTCGCTCGTCCAGGGCGCGCAGCAACGCTCCCTCGTCCACGATCTCGCCGCGGGAGGTATTGAGCAGGATCGCCCCGTCCGGCATCTTCGCCAGGAAGTCGGCATCGACGAGGCCGCACGTCTCGGGTGTGGCGGGCAAGTGCACCGAGACGATGTCGGCGCCTGCGAGCAGGCTGTCCCAATCGGGATGGATCTCGATCTCGAGCTGCTTCATCTCAGCCAGCAGGCCCGCAGAGCGATCCGAGCGATACAGCGCTGAGAGCTCGATGCCGAACGCCGCGGCGCGATGAGCGACCTCGATGCCAATGGCGCCCATGCCCACGATCGCCATCCGGCGGCCCTTCAGACCTGTGGCGCCCATGTACTGGGACTTGTTCCAGCGGCCCTCATGCAGGTCCGAGGTGGCACCGGGGATCTGCCGGTCCACCGCCAGCAGCAAGCCCATGGTCAATTCGGCGACGGCTACGGCGTTCCGGCCCGGCACATTGCAGACGTAGATGCCGTGCTTGCTGGCACCGTCGCAGTCGATCGTGTCGGTGCCGGCGCCGGCGCGCAGCACCATGCTGAGCCGATCGGCGGCTTTGAACACCTTGCGCTTCACTTCGGTGCTGCGCACCACGACCACCTCGATGCCCTCGATGTGATCGGCCAGATCATCTGCCGTCAGCTCGGGCTTGACGATGCACTCGTGGCCCGCGGCTTCGAGCCGGCCCAAGCGTCCGGTGTCGATCTTGTCGGCAAACAGAATGCGCATCGGCGTCACCGCTAGGACAGAGTGTGCGGTCACAGCGCTGCCGCAGCAGCGGCCGGGACATATACCCGCATGTTCAGCCAGTGTGCCAAACGCGCGACCCTGCGCGGCGCCACTGTTTCTCCCGCTCCTGTTCCCCATTCTCTTGTGATGGGGCTCACGGGCCGCTTGGGTCCTGGCTCAGCCGGAGGCGACCTCGTCTTCGAGATAGGCGCGGATGATGGCGTCGTAGCTCTCATCGGGCGTAAAGCCCAGATCGAGAGCTCTCCGGGTATCGAACCGCTCCGGCCATCCGGAAACGATCCGCGCAATGGTCGGATCAGGCGACTCAACGATCAGCGCCGCCGCTTCGGCGCCAGCGACACGAGTGAGTGCTTCGATCTGCTCGCCGACGGTCACCGACACCCCGGGCATGGTGAGGTTGCGCCGTGCTCCCAACGCCGCGCTGTCGAGTTCTGCAGCGTGGAGCATGTATCCGACTGCGGCTCGGGGGCTGGCATGGCTATGGCGCACTTCCCTCGAAACGGGCAGCATCGCCGGGGTGCCAGCCAGCGGCTCGCGGATGATGCCGCTGAAGAATCCGGATGCGGCGGCATTGGGCGAACCCGGACGAACGCTGATGGTGGGAAGCCGGATGCCGACGCCATCGAAGAAGCCGCGGCGGGTGTAGTCGGCGAGCAGCGCCTCGGCCACCATTTTCTCCATGCCATAGGAGGTGAGCGGCGTCAGGTGGAAGTCATCGGGGATCGGATCGGGAAACGGTGCGCCGAACACCGCAATGGATGACGTGAATACGACCCGTGGCATCCCCTCAGCGAGGCGCAGCGCATCGAACAGCGCCCGGGTGCCATCGACGTTGACCGCCATGCCCTTGTCAAAGTCGGCCTCAGCTTCACCGGAGACGACGCCGGCGAGATGGAAGATCACATCCGGCGCTGGTCGCAGCAACTCAGCGGCGACACCGGGTTCGCAGATATCGACGACGTGCGCGCTACAGATGCCGTTTTCGGTGGCTGTCTCGACGACGTCAACGAGATCGATCCCGTCAATGGGGCTCCCACGCAGCGTGCCGACGTCCACCAGTCGCTTGGTCAGCTTCCGGCCCAGCATCCCTGCGGCCCCGGTGATCAGCACGTGCATCTGGCAAACCTCACTGTGGGCGTGTCTGAGACGCTGCCGCCGTGCCGAATCGTCGGGTGCTACAGCAGCTGCCCGATGTCGAGCACGAGCAGGATCACCAGCAGCACAATGATCCCGACGTTGAGGACGCTGACCGGCCACTTCCAGCGGTGATCGGAGTGCCAGTGCCGCTTGATGCTGGCGATGTTCGCCCACAGTGCAATCAGTGAGATGGGTATGCCCACCGCAGGCCCGACACCCGGCGCCAGCCCGATGAATGGCGCCACGAAGGGCAGGAGCACATATGCCAGCGTGCAGCGAATGGCCGAGATCAGGATGGAGAACCGCAGCGTGCGCGCCGATGCTTCGTCGAGCTCCGGGGCTGCAGCGGCGGTGTCGGTCACGGTCGCCCATTCTCGCAGCAGCGACCTGTGTTAGTGCACTGCGAATGGCCGGCGGGGCTGCCGACGTGCGGGGGCAACGGCAAGTGCTCAGTACGATCTTGGCCACTTGCTGGGAAGGCACTGTGATCAAGGGGAAACCATGGCCGGCGCACTCGATGGAGTAAGAGTTCTGGATCTGTCCACGCTGGTGCAAGGACCGCAGGCGGCAGCCATGCTGCACGGTCTCGGCGCCGAGGTGATCAAGATCGAGCTGCCCCAGGTCGGCGATGTGGGCCGCCACGTCGACGTCCTCGAGGACTACGGCCATTCGTCGGTCTATATCGCGTGCAACCGGGGCAAACGCTCGGTCACGCTCGACTTGCGTATCGACGCGGGCAAGGAGGCCTTTCTGAAGCTGGTGGAAACCTCCGACGTGGTGCTGTCGAATTTCAAGCCCGGCACGCTCGACGAATGGGGCCTGGGCTATGACGACCTCGCAGCCGTGAACCCAGGCATCATCTGGGCGGCGGGGAGCTTCCTGGGTCCCTACGGGCCGGAGGCCGACCGTGAGGGTGCCGATATCGCTGGGCAGGCCTCCGGCGGCGTGATCGCTTCGAGCGGCTTCGACGGCGGGCCACTGTCGACCTATGGAGCGCTCGTCGCCGACCACTGCGGCGCGCAGAACCTCCAGACAGGCATCTTGGCGGCCCTGTACGCACGCGAGCGGACCGGCCGGGGCCAGCGAGTCGATGTGAGCCTGCTCGGCGGTCAGATCTGGCTGCAGGCGGTGGAATACACCCACTTGCTGTTGACCGGTGAGGAAGCCGGGCGCTCCAACGGCGGTCACCCCTTGGTGCACGCGTTGTATGGCGTCTTCCCCACGTCCGATGGCGCCATCGCCATGGCAGGCTGCCCGGAGCATCTGTGGCCGGGTATGTGCCGGGCCATCGAACGGCCCGACCTCGAAGACCATCCGCAATGGAATGCCTACTTCGTGCCACGGGAGGTGGCGCTGGAGCTACGGGCGTTCTTCGCAGAGGTGTTTGCCACCCGTTCCACCGAGGAGTGGTCGAAGCGGCTTGAAGCCGAGGAGCAGCGGTTCTGCGCCGTACGCAGCCATTCAGAGGTAGTGGCCAATGAGCAGCCCTACGCCAACGATTACCTGGTCAAGGCTGACCATGACGAGTGGGGTGCCCAGACCTGGGTGGGCTGCCCCATCACCATGTCGGACACGCCCACGCGACCTGGCATCGACGTGGCCGAGTTGGGCCAGCACACCGAAGAGGTACTGCTCGAAGCCGGCGTCGAATGGGACGATCTTGAGCGCTGGAGAGAAGCGGGCGCCTGGTAGCTGCAGCGTCCCCTGCCGCCTCCTTCGCTGGGGCATCTGTGCCCTATGCGTTCAGGCGCAGAGGTCGTTATTGGCTACGACGGGACGGCCAGCGAGCACCGTGTGACGAACGCGGCCGGTCAGTGTGCGGCCGGCCCAGGGCGAGTTGAGGCTGCGCGACTGGAGGTCGGCGGCGCGCACCGTCCATGACTCGGTGGGATCGAACACGGTGATGTTGGCGGGCGATCCCGCTTCGATCGGCTGGCCGTGGTCGATGATGCCGGCGATGCGGGCGGGCGCTGTGGAGACCACCTCGACGAAACGCGCAGGTGTCATCTGGCCGGAGGCAACGAGCTCCGACCACACCACCGATGCCATCGTCTCCACCCCGATCATTCCGGGTGGGGCGTCGACCAGTGGCCTCTCCTTGAGCGAGGGATGGTGGGGGGCGTGGTCGGTCGCGACAGCGTCGAGCGAGCCGTTGATGATGCCCTGGCGAAGCGCCGTCACGTCATCAGACAGCCGCAGCGGCGGGTTCATCTTGCCCGTCGTGCCGAGCCGCTCAACGTCGTCCTCGGTGAGCACCAAGTGTTGCGGGGTGACCTCTGCTGTCACCGCCACGCCGTCTCGTTTGGCCCGGGCCACCAGATCCATGGCCGCGGCAACCGAGAGATGCAGCACGTGGTAGCGACCTCCTGTCCGCCGGGCGAGCTCGATGTCGCGGTGGACCACCGAGACCTCTGCCTCGGCAGGCCGGCCGCGTAACCCAAGTCGCTCGGCCACAGCGCCGGCGTTGATGACTCCCCCGGCGACCATCGCAGGATCCTCCGCATGCTGGCTGATCACTGCGCCGGGCAGCCGCACGGTCGCGGCCAGGGCGGCTTCCATCAGCGCGTCGTCAGCCACGCAGTCGCCGTCGTCGGTGAAGACGCGCACGCCTGCGTCATACAGTGCAGCCAGATCAGCGAGCCGCTCCCCCGCCCGCCCCTCCGTGATGGCCGCTGATGTCCGGATATCGCACGGCACACCGTCGGCCAGGGCGAGCACCTCGTTGACCATGTCGGGTGAATCGATCGGCGGATTCGTGTTGGGCATGATCACGCAGGCCGTCACGCCTCCCATCGCCGCACCTGCGGCGCCCGAAGCCATGTCCTCGCTGTCGGTGGCGCCCGGAGTCCGGAAGTGGACCTGGATGTCGACGAATCCGGGTGTGACCCACGCGCCTGACGCATCCAGCGTTCGCCGCGCCGCCGGGGCCTCCCCAGCAGGTACTACCGCAGCGATGTGGCCACCCTCAATGACCACATCGACGGATGCTGCGCCTGCGTCCTCGGATCCGGCCGGAGCAATCAGCCGACCCCCGGTGATCACCAGCTCTGCAGGCATCTGCTCACCCTAAGCAACCAGTCGTGACGGCGGGCGTTCCGCGATCACGCGTTCAGCTCTGCACACAGAATGGCGAGCGGATCGCCCGGTACGGTTTGGGCATGACACTTGCCGACGTTGCCCCGCCCATCAGCGTTGCCATAACGGACAGTCAGCGTGCCAGCTACGAGGCGAACGGCTACCTGTGCCTGCCGGGTTTTGTCGGGCCGGAATGGCTCGACGAGCTGCGTGCTGTGACGGCGGAGTTCATCGATGCCAGCCGCTCAGAAACTGCCTCAGGCAAGGTCTTCGACCTCGAACCCACGCACACCGCCGAGGCGCCCCGGTTGCGGCGGCTCATCTCCCCCGTCGACCAGCATCCGACCTATGCGAGGTTCACCTTCGAGGGCCCCCCGGCGCAGCTTGCCTCGGCCCTGCTCGGCGGCCCGGTGCGCTACCACCACTCCAAGCTCAACTTCAAGTGGTCTGGCGGCGGCGAGGAGGTGAAGTGGCACCAGGACATCCAGTTCTGGCCCCACACCGACTTCACCCCGCTGACGATCGGGGTGTACCTCGAAGATGTCGACGCCGAGATGTCGCCGATGGGCGTGCTGCCCGGCAGCCACCGTGGCCCGCTGTTCGACCAGTACGCGCCCGACGGGAGCTGGGCGGGGTCGATGGCCGATGCCGACGTGGCAACCCTGGATCTGGACCAGATGGTGTACCTCGGTGGGCCGGCCGGCTCGGTCACCGTGCACAACTGCTGCATGATCCACGGCTCGCTGCCCAACAATTCGCCGCGGCCCCGGCCGTTGCTGCTGCAGACCTACTCGGCGGTCGACTCCTACCCGATCAGCCATATCGGCGCGAACGGCGTGCTGGGATCAAGCGGCGGCCGCATCTGCGGCGGCGAGGCGTCCCAGATGCTCACAATCGGCGGCCGCCAGATGCACGGCGCCCCCGACTGGTCCCGCAAGGGTCCGCCGACCATCTTCGGTTCCCAGCAGAAAGACGCCGAGGACGCTTGAGCGGCCGCACCGGTCAAGCGACGCAGCTCTCGTGATGAGTTCGACGTGACCGGCGAGCATCTTCACTCCATGCCCGACTTCGCCGACGCACTTGATGTCGTCGTGCGTCGGGAGATAGCTGATTGCGCCGGATTGGAGCAGGCTGAGCGACTCAGCGGCGGGGCCAGCATGGAGACCTACCGACTGGTGTGCCGGCGAGCGTCCGATCCCGATGGCAGCTTCGTCATCTGCTTGCGCCGGGGGCCGGACGGCGAGGACCGCGAGGGCGACAACGTCACGGGCGTGGCCGCCGAGGCACAGTGCATGGCTGTGGCGCGTGCGGCCGGGGTGCCGGAGCCCGAGGTGCTGTACGTGCTCACGCCCGACGACGGCGTGGGCGCGGGCTTCCTGATGGAGTGGCTGGACGGCATGACGCTGGGGGCCCGCATTGCCAGAGCGCCTGAGCTGGCCGACGTGCGCTCGGGGCTGGCGTTCCAGTGCGGCCAGGAGATGGCCCGCATCCACGGCATCGACCTCGACGCCTCGGGTCTGTCAGGTGTCTTACGCCGGGTCGAGCCTGCCGAGTACCTCACCGAGTCGTGGGACCGCTACAAGGAGATGCCGACACCTCAGCCCATGATCGACTACGCGGGACGCTGGCTGACCGAGCAGTTGGCGGGCCGCGGACCGGTCGAGCTGACCCTGGTGCACAACGACTTCCGCAACGGCAACGTCATGGTCGACCCCGTCGAGGGCCTCAACGCAGTGCTCGACTGGGAGACGGCTCACATCGGCGACCCGATGCGCGACCTGGGCTGGATGTGCACCAACTCGTGGCGCTTCGGGCAGCGGCACCTGCCGGTCGGCGGCTTCGGCCATTACGAGGACCTGTTCGCCGGCTATGAGAGCGTGGCCGGCCACCCTGTCGATCGGGATCGGGTGCAGTACTGGGAGGTGTTCGGCTCGTTCTGGTGGGCAGTGGGCTGTCTGTCCATGGCGGATCGCTACCGGATGGGTTCCGACGCCACCGTGGAGCGACCCGGCATCGGCCGCCGCAGCTCGGAGTGCCAGCTCGACTGCGTCAACCTGATCATCCCGGGGCCTGTGGAGTTCCAACCCGCCGTGGGAGAACTGGGCCTGCTGGACTCCGACTTCGGCCGGCGACCTCAGGGTGCGTCGCCGCTCGGCGGCAGCCACACCAGCGCGCAGGCGCACGCCGCGGCTGGCGACATGCCCCGCGTCGACGAGCTGCTCGAGAGCGTGCGCGACTTCCTGCATGGCGAGGTCCGCCAATCCACCGAGGGTCGCACGAACTTCCTGGCGCTCGTGGCAGGCAACTCCCTCGACATCGTGTTGCGAGAACGCCTGATCGGGCCGCAGCTGCATCGCTACGAGCTGGAGCGGCTCACAGCGCTGGTCGGCGACAGCGATTCGATGGTCAGCGACCGCGCCGCTCCGGATGCACAGATCGCCGAGCAGGTCACGGAGTTGCGGTGGCGTCTCGTGCACGCACTGCGCGACGGTTCCATGCCGCTCGACGAGCCCGGCCTCGCCGACTACCTGCGCACCTCCGTCGCCCACCAAGTAGCGATCGACCAGCCCAAATACTCAGCCTTCCGCCACATCGCCACCGTGTGACGGCAGCAGGCAATGCCGACGGTCAGCGCCAGAGAGCCAGCAGGACGCCGATGACGCTGTAGGAGATGAGCGGGTAGCCGGAGTTGATGGCCCACAGCCGCAGGCTGCGGCCTTCGAAGGCGTAGTTGATGCCGTGCGAGGTGAGCACGAAGCCCACTCCGGCCATCAGGCCGAGGCCGAGGCCTTCGCCGAAGCTGTCGGTATCGAGGCCCTGGCCGAGCAGCGCCAGCACAAGCGTGAAGACGAAGGCGAGCACGATCGCCAGCACGTAGGGGTACCACTGGCGCGGTGTGCCCTTCATTGCCTCCATGTCGTCGTCGGTCAGCCCGACCTCGGCCATCCACGGCTTGGCCAGCGTGCTGTACCACGCCGCGCCCAGCACCTGGTTGAACACGGTCGCCACGATGATCGCCCACCAGTTCAGGCTTCCCAGATCCATTGCGTCCATGCGCGTCCTCCCAGAGTCCCAGAAGAGTTACGACTCGGCGGCTGCCTTGATGGCTGCGAGGGTCGCGGCCATGCCGGAACGTACGACGTCAGCCCTTGCCGCCAACTGTTCGGCAGTCAATGGCTGGAGCGTAGGCGGCAGGCTGAGGACGTCCCAGATCTCCGTCAGCGAAGTGCCGCCCGTGCCATTGGGCGCCATGCGGTAGGTCCAGCGCACATAGGGGCCCTCAGGGTCCTGCGGGCGGGTCACCCACTCGAAGCATTCCGACGGCCGGGCCACGGTGACCGTGCAGGGCACACTCCACTCGCGTTCGCCGATTCGGTTGTGCCCTTCGAAGGTTGAGCCTTCAGCAGCAGGCGTATCGCTCGTCCAATCCGCCCCGACATTCTCCGGGCTCCACTCCCCCATCCGGGGCACGTCGGACACCAAGGCATAGACGACATCGGGCGTGGCTGCGATGTCGACGTTTGCTTCGTGCTGCATTCCATGAACGGTCATGGCCGAAACCGTAGTTTCGCCCGCTCGTGTGGGTACAGCCGTCGGCTACGGCCCGACAAGGCACAGCGATGCAGCCCGCCGCGCCATACCATTGCGGCGACCGCGGTGGCCGTGTTGCCACCCGCTGCCGCCGATGCCGAGAGCTACGGGAACGAGGAGCACAGATGGGCGAGATCCCGCGAACCGAGGACCGTCGCAGCCCGATCCGGCGGCTCGGGCGAACGGTCGAGCCGATTCACACCGTTGCTTACTACTCGCCCGAGATCTACGGCTTCAACGACGACGGGTTCAAGGGCTGGTGGCATGCCTACTTCGCGTACCGCTCGGCCCCCATGGGCAGGGTGAGCGCTGCGACCGTGACGTCGGTGTTCTACAACTTCGCCCCACGCATGGTGGAACGGGCGGTGCCGAGCTGCTGGGACATCATGGAGCCCGACGCCGTCCGGGCCCGCCAGCTCGAACTCACGACAGCGGCGATGCAACGGGCTTTGGGCGAGTACCCGGATCAGGGCGAGATTGCCGCAGCCGCGTCCGCGCTGCGCAGCTTCGCAGGAGATCTGCCGACCGGGGCACGACCGCTGTATGCAGGGTGGGCATCGGAACCGTGGCCGGGCGACAGCACGGGCGGCGGTGATGTCATGGACCTCTGGCACGGCTGCACGCTGCTGCGAGAGTTCCGTTTCGACGGCCACAACATCGCGCTCGCCGCCGGAGATCTGGATCCGGTCGAATGCCACGTGATGATGACCACCGGCGGGCATGGCAACGGGGCCACGATCCAGAAGATCCGGGGCTGGAACGCCGACGAATGGGATGCCGCCTGCCAACGACTTATCGATCGCGGCTGGACCACGGCTGACGGCGAGCAAACGCCCGAAGGCAACGCTGCACGCCGGGCGGTCGAGCACGATACGGACCGGCTGTCATTGGCCGCGGCCGATGCCTTGCCTCCAAACGATCTCGAGGTCCTGCTGGGACAGCTCGAGCGCATCATGGGCTACCTGGTCGAGACTGGCATCGTGGCGGGCGTCTGGCCGCCTCCGCACGTCACCGTCGACGCCTGAGGACCTGTGCCTGATCCCCTCGGGCCCTCCAGCTCAGCCGCCCCTGCCAGCGAGTCCGCGAACGGCGGCAGTCGCGACTTCATTCGAGACCAAGTCGAGGCGGACTTGGGGTCGGAGCGTTTCGCAGGCAGGGTTCAGACCCGCTTTCCGCCTGAACCGAATGGGTATCTCCACGTCGGGCACGCCAAGGCGATCTGCTTGGACTTCACGGTGGCCTCCGAGTTCGGCGGCCGCTGCTTTCTGCGCTTTGACGACACGAACCCCGCAACGGAGAGTCCCGAGTACGTCGAGGCCATCGTCGACGACGTGAGGTGGCTGGGCTTCGAACCTGACGAGGTTCGCTTTGCCTCGGATTACTTCGAGCAGCTCTACGCGTGGGCTGAATACCTGATCGAGCGAGGCCTGGCCTACGTCGACGACCAGGACGCGGAAACCATTTCAGCGGGGCGCGGGGGCTTCGGACAGCCAGGCATCGAAAGCCCCTACCGGGATCGGGAAGCCCCCGAGAACCTGCGCCTGTTCCGGGAGATGGCCGCCGGCCAGCATCCCGAAGGCAGCAGGGTGCTGCGGGCCCGTGTCGACATGCAGCACGAGAACATGCAGATGCGCGACCCGGTGATGTACCGCATCCGCCACGAGCATCACTACCGCAGCGGCGACCGCTGGTGCATCTATCCCACCTACGACTGGGCACACGGCCAGAGCGATGCCATCGAAGGCGTCACCCACTCGCTGTGCACGCTGGAATTCAGGGACAACCGGGCGCTGTACGACTGGTACTTGGAACACCTGCCCCTCGCCGAGCTGGGTCATCGGGGCGACCGCCCGCATCAGACCGAATTCGCCCGCCTCGAGTTGACCCACACGATCACCTCCAAGCGAATCCTTCGCCGTCTCGTGGAAGACAGTCACGTGGACGGCTGGGACGATCCCCGGCTGCCGACGCTGCGGGCCCTGCGCAGGCGCGGCTATCCCCCCTCGGCCATCCGGGACTTCTGCGGCTTCATCGGCGTGGCGCGTACCAACAGCCGGCACGCACCCGAGCTGCTCGAATCATTCGTGCGCACCGAGCTGAACGCCACCGCGCCTCGACGGATGGCCGTGCTGCGCCCGCTGAAGCTGGTGATCACCAACTGGCCGACCGACGATGACGGGGCGCCTCTCGTCGAGTACCGGGAAGCTGTCAACAACCCTGAGGACCCGTCGGCGGGCACCCGGCAGGTGCCGTTCAGCGGGACGCTGTGGATCGAGCAGGACGACTTCCGGCTGGAGGCACCGCCCAAGTACTTCCGGCTGACGCCTGGGCGCGAGGTGCGACTGCGCGCCGGCTATTTCGTTCGCTGTACCGACGCGGTGACCGACCCCGATGGAAACGTCACCGAGGTTCGCTGCACGTATGACCCCGAGACCTCTGGTGGTCAGGCTCCAGACGGTCGCAAGGTCAAGGCGACGATCCACTGGGTCAGTGCCGACCACGCCGTGCCCATCGAAGCGGCACTGTACGAACGGCTCTTCCACACCGAGCTGCCAGGCGAGCGAACTGGTGATCCGCTCGACGACCTGCACCCGAACTCACGCGAACTCTGTGCCGGGGTCGCCGAACCCGCGATCGGCGACATCACGCCCGGCCACGTGGTGCAGTTCGAACGCCTCGGCTACTTCTGTGCCGACAGCTCAGGGCCGGACAGTCCCGGCGCACCGCTCTTCCACCGCACCGTCGGCCTGCGCGATGAGTGGGCCAACATCCAGAAGCGCCAGCAACAGCAAGGAATACGACGATGAACAAGGGCGTGGCCATCATCACCGGCGGTGGCACGGGCATCGGCCGGGCGTGTGCGCTCGCACTCTCGGACGCCGGCTGGAAGACAGTCGTGTGCGGCCGACGCCGTGAGCTGCTGGACGAGGTGGTGGACCAGTGCGCCGCTGACGCACTCGCCGTGACTGCAGATGTGTCGGACCCCTCTGGCGTGGACGCCCTGTTCGCCGCCGCCGTCGGACAGTTCGGCCGCGTGGACCTGCTGTTCAACAATGCCGGCATGGGCACTCGCCCCGTGCCGGTCGATGAACTGCCGATCGCCGACTGGATGGCCACGGTGGGGGTGAACCTGACCGGCTCGTGGCTGTGCGCCCGCGCCGCGTTTACGCAGATGAAGCGCCAGCAGCCGTCCGGCGGGCGCATCATCAACAACGGATCAGTGTCGGCACAGACGCCCCGGCCGCATTCGTCCCCGTACACGGCAACGAAACATGCGATCACCGGGCTCACCAAGGCCCTGTCGCTGGAGGGACGGGATCACGGCATCACCGTCGGCCAAATCGACATCGGCAACGCCGAGTCGCCCCTGACGGCTCCGATGGCCACGGGCGTCCCCCAGGCCGACGGCAGCATCCGCGCCGAACCGCTCATGGACGTCGACGACGTAGCCCGTGCAGTGCTGTACATGGCGGAACTGCCCGCCGACACCAACGTGCTCACCATGACCGTGATGGCTAACGGCATGCCCCTCGTCGGCCGCGGCTGACAGTCCCCACGTTGCCCGTCTCGGCGCCATGCGGCGGCGGGCGCGAGTGCGGGCCGCGGCGGGCCAACGGGGCGCGGCTTGAGTGTTCCTGCCGAGCGGGCGTTTGGGCTGGCCGCTGACCAGCGCCTACAGGCAACAGTTCCCGGCCCGCATCACGACACAGCGAACAACACGAACACAACTACCGCGGCACCCGATACGCCTCCAAACCCCAGCAGACCGCTTCGCCGCTGGGGCGCAGCCCGCACGAATGCGCGTGGCCTGCGGTGATCGCGGCGAACTCGCCCGCCGGAGCATTCGCCCGCCGGTCGTGGTTGTAGCCCCAGCAGACAGCTTCGCCGCTGGGGCGCAGCCCGCACGAATGCTCGCCGCTTGTTGTGATCGCGGTGAACTCGCCTGACGGCGCGTCCGCCTGCCCGACGTAGTTGCCGCCCCAGCAGACAGCTTCGCCGCTGGGGCGCAGCCCGCACGAATGCGCGTGGCCTGCTGTGATCGCGGTGAACTCGCCTGACGGCGCGTCCGCCTGCCCGGCGTAGTTGTCGCCCCAGCAGACAGCTTCGCCGCTGGGGCGGATCGCGCACGAATGCCCGCTGCCTGCTGACACGGCGGCGAACTTGCCGCCCGGCGCATCCGCCTGCCCGGCGTGGTTGTCGCCCCAGCAGACAGCTTCGCCGCCGGGGCGGATCGCGCACGAATGGAATGTGCCTGCTGTGATCGCTGTGAACTCGCCCGCCGGAGCATCCGCCTGCCCGTCGTGGTTGTTGCCCCAGCAGACAGCTTCGCCGTCGGAGCGCACCCCGCACGAATGCGAGTCGCCTGCGGAGATCGCGGTGAACTCGCCTGACGGAGCATCCGCCCGCCCGGCGTAGTTGCCGCCCCAGCAGACAGCTTCGCCGCTCGGGCGCAACGCGCACGAATGCGCGCCGCCTGCTGTGATCGCAGTGAACTCGCCCGCCGGAGCATCCGCCCGCCCGGCGTAGTTGCCGCCCCAGCAGACAGCTTCGCCGCCGACGCGCAACGCGCACGAATGCCCGCTGCCTGCTGCGATCGCGGTGAACTCGCCTGACGGCGCGTCCGCCTGCCCGGCGCGGTTGTAGCCCCAGCAGACCGCTTCGCCGCTCGGGCGCAGCCCGCACGAATGCCATGCGCCTGCTGTGATCGCGGTGAACTCGCCCGCCGGAGCATCCGCCCGCCCGTCGCCGTTGTAGCCCCAGCAGACAGCTTCGCGGCCGGTGCTCAACGCGCACGAATGGCCTGCGCCTGCTGTGATCGCAGTGAACTCGCCTGACGGCGCGTCCGCCTGCCCGGCGCGGTTGTAGCCCCAGCAGACAGCTTCGCCGCCGACGCGCAACGCGCACGAATGCTGCCAGCCTGCCGTTATCGCGGCGAATTCGCCCGCCGGAGCATCCGCCTGCCCGCCGTCATTGTCGCCCCAGCAGACAGCTTCGCCGCCGACGCGCAACGCGCACGAATGCCCCCATGCGCTTGCTGTGATCGCAGTGAACTCGCCCGCCGGAGCATCCGCCCGCCCGCCGCTGTTGTCGCCCCAGCAGACAGCTTCGCCGCTCGGGCGCAGCCCGCACGAATGCCATGCGCCTGCTGTGATCGCAGTGAACTCGCCCGCCGGAGCATCCGCCCGCCCGCCGCTGTTGTCGCCCCAGCAGACAGCTTCGCCGCTCGGGCG
>CAZAFV010000052.1:0-19538 GCA_964484385.1 uncultured Acidimicrobiales bacterium | reverse complement strand
GCTTCTACAACATCACCGGCTGGCCCGA
Source organism: uncultured Acidimicrobiales bacterium (assembly GCA_964484385.1). GTDB lineage: Bacteria > Actinomycetota > Acidimicrobiia > Acidimicrobiales > Poriferisodalaceae > Poriferisodalis. The sequence goes on along the minus strand of CAZAFV010000052.1, from coordinate 19,510 downwards.
CCGTGCCCCGGTCGGCCCCTACGGCGCCATCACCGACTACACCTCACCCCATCCGGCCACAGCCAGCCTGCTGGCCGCCATCGACCGCCGGTGGCGCACCGGCGAGGGCCGCTACCTCGACTTCTCCCAGGCAGAGGCGTCGGTGCACTTCATCGCCCCGGCAGTGCTGGAGTACCTGCGCAACGGCACCGTCGTGGGCGGGCGGGGCAACCAGAGCGAGCACCACTGCCCCCACGGCGTATTCCCGGCCGTAGGCGACGACCGCTGGGTGGCCGTCGTGGCCCAAGACGACAGCGCATGGGCTGCGCTGGCGGGCCTGATCGGGCGCACCGACCTCGCAACGCTGCCACTCGCCGACCGTCTCGCCCGCCGGGAAGAACTCGAAACGGCAGTGTCAACGTGGACTAGCCAGCTTGAGGAGGCCGACGTCGAAGCGCAGTGCCAAGCGGCAGGCGTCGCCGCTCACCGGGTGCAGAACAGCCCTGAGCTGGCGGTCGACCCGCAGCTCACGCACCGGGGTCACTGGGTTGACGTTCCCCATTCCACCCACGGCACCACGACCATCGAAGCACCCCGGTTCACGATGTCACGCAGCCGTGTGTGGCCCGAACGCGCTGCACCCGCACTCGGTGAGCACCTGTACGAGGTGCTCACCCAGCACCTGGGCTACGACGCCGACAAGGTGGCCGAACTGGCAGCTGCAGAGGCCTTCGACTAGCGCTCACGGCCCCGCTAGCGGCTGCGCTGCCAGCCGAACTCGCAGATCTCATCGCCTGCCGGTGATCGTCGACTTCGCGGGAGCGGCACATCATGTGAGGAATTGGTCACTTCTGAGCGATGTGTTGAGTATCTTTCACATTTCAGTCAAGCTGCTCGCTCGGATCAGCTCATTCGAGCAGAAGACCATCTGTGTTGCGACGGGTGGCGCAAAGGGTTTCGAACAGAGGTGCACGGCATGTCACTGACCCCCCCCCCCCCGCAGATCGGCAGGCCATAAACCACTAGTTTCCACAGCTCAGAAAGGTTGGACTGCGCTGGTTGCGGCGCTACTCGCGCTGGCTGTACTCCCGCTGATCGCCGCGCCGGCACAGGCGCAATCGGGGCCTCCCACAATCGAGATTGTCTCCGTGCCCCGGCTGGACCAGCTTGGCAACGATGGGAACACCGGCACTGACGGGGTGAATGAAACTTACGGGCGAGGCCAAAACATCGTTCTCGCGCTGACGTGGGCCCAGGACGTGGCATGGGATGTATCAGCGACGAATGCGGAAATCAGCCTTCAGGTGAACGTCGGGGGCAGCAACAAGAAGGCAGTGCTGGTGACCGACGGGGCGACGAGCGGCACTGCGTCAACGCTGTGGTTCAGCTACACCGTGAAGATGGCGGACTCCGACGCGAACGGGGTCGCCGTGACCTCGGCCAACAACGGCAATGTTGTGCTTGGGTCCAACGGCGCGACGTTCAAGTACGCCGACGGTACCAATGCAAACAACTTCCAACCAGGGCTGTCCGCGAACATCGGTCACCGGGTGGACGGCGGCACCGCCGATCCTGGCAACACGGCGCCGGTCTTCGACGACACCGACCTCACCGATCCCAATAACACGCCGAATCCGCGCACGGGGACTATCAACCTCGGCACTCGCAACGCACCTGGCGGGACGACGTTTACCCACGAAATACAGCAGAGTTGGTTCAGCGATTCTGACGGCGATCCGCTGAGGTTCACGGTGGGCAGGAGCCGCGACGATGTGTTCGACATCGGCGATTACTTTCCTGCGGTCCCCGGGTTGGGCATTCAAATCAAGGAAGCATGCGCGCTGGCGAATCTCACGCCGGCAGTGACCAGCCCGCTGACCTCGGTCATCTCCTATACCGCGACCGATCCCGACGGTGCCACCGTGACAGTCGCGGTGACGGGCACCACAGAATTCGGTTGCCCGTCGTTCTCAAGTGCCGCGGTGAGCAGCGACACCACGCTGGCGCTCGAGTTCGCCAGCACCGAGAATCTCGGGGAACTGACCGACACCAGTATTGCGGCGTTCCTCGGCAGGATGACGGCGGACGAGATCGAGGTCAAGGTGGGCGGCACGGCGGTTGCGCTGGCTGCGTCGAACGCGCTGTCGGTGAGCGGCACCACGCTCACGGTGACCTTGGCAGCGCCGATGGGCGCCGGGCCGGTCACCGTCAGCTACACCCCTGGCGACAATCCGGGCGCGGTCGCTTTCACTGACGAGCCCGCAACGGTCACCTCCACAGCGCCGACCGCGGCGACGGTCAACGGCAACACGGTGACGGTGACCTTCGGCAGCAATCTCACTGCGGTGCTGGACAGTACGAACGAGGAGCCTGGCGCTGTTCCGGGTTCAGCGTTGGAGCGGTTGAGGTGGGCGTTCAGTGTCGAGGGGCTGTTCCGGGACGGGGTCCGGATGCGGAGCGTGGTTCCCACCGCGGTGGCGGTGAGCGGCAACACAGTGACGCTGACGACGGGCGGCGTGAAGGCGCTGCCGGGCACATCGGGCTATTCGGTGGTCTACCGCGAGTCCATGGCCGGGGCGGTAGGCGCTGTGCTGCGCGACGCCAACGGCAGCAACGTGGCGAGTTTCACGCGGGAGTTGGCGTTGAGCGACAACACCACTTCGGGCACGGCGCGGCCGGTGGTGACCTCAGCACAGGTGGCGGGTACAGAGCTGACGCTGGAGTTCGACAAGGCGCTCGACTCGACGTCGACGCCGCCGGGGAACCGGTTCAGGGTGATGCACGCCGCGAGTGACTGGCACGGCGAGGCCGTGTTTGTTCGGGGCACGGGTACTGCGTCGGTGAGCGGCTCGACGGTCACGGTCACGCTGGCCTCCAAGGTGCCCCAGGACCGGTTCGCGGTGGCGTTCTACAGCAAGCCGGGCTCGAACCCGTTGCGCGACGCGGCCGGCACCAAGCCGACGGTGGACGACGTCGAGCATCTTCAGGCCACTGTGCTCGACCGCGACCCGCCGCAGATGACTGGTGGGCTGCTGGTGGGGTCGACGCTGACGCTGTACTACGGCGACACGCTGGACACTGGCTCGACGCCGGCGACGAGCGCGTTCACCGTGACCGACACATCGAGCAACACGCACACGGTGAGCGGTGTGTCGATGCACGCCAACGCGGTGAAGCTGACCTTGGGCACGACACCGAGTTCGAACGTGACAGTGACCTACAACGTGCCTTCCGCGAATCCCATCCAGGATGTCACCGGCAACGACGCTGCAGCGCTGTCGAACAAATCGGTTTCTCGCCAGTCGACGAACCCGTCAGTCCTGGTGTTCTTGTCCGGTGTGCGGGCTGCGGGTGCGGTGGTGTCGCTGCAGTTCAGCCAGAACCTGCACCCGGGCAGCGTGCCAGATGCGTCAGCGTTCGGGTTCACCTACACCGAGTACGACGGGGCGCAGCCTCGCCAGAAGCACTGGGACATCACCAACGTCGCGGTGACAGGCGAGTACGTGGAGCTGACGGTGAGCCCGGGCTGGTACCCGTGCGTGAGCGCGGCGAGGGTGACCTACACCAAGCCCACCGGGACGGGCGCCAAGCCGCTGCAGAACCTGTGGGGCACCGCGGTGCAATTCTCCGCCAACAACGCGGACGTCGACAACACTCGCCGCGACTTGTGCACCTACATCGTGCCAGTCGTGGCCATGGGCTCGTCAGCCAACAGCGGCGACGACCCGCCCCAGAGCGGCTCCGGTGATCCGCAGGGCATGGGTCGCCGCCAGATGAGCCTGCAGTTCGACCGGCCGCTGAGCACCCGCAGCGCGCCCGACAGGAAGAGCTTCTCGGTGACGCCCGACCGCGGCGCAGATCCGATCGAGGTCGACGAGGCACGGCTGTCCGACGACGCCACCCAGATCCAGCTGAGCCTGAGCCGTTCGCTGGCAGGCGGCGAGGGCGTCACAATCAACTACCGGCGGCCACGCGGCGCAATGGGGCTGTGGACCGACGACGGCCGCCAAATCGCCGACTTCGCCGGCGAGGCGGTAGTGCCCGAGCCCAATCGGGCGCCGACGTTCGACGGGGCGGCACCGGGTACGGTCAATGCGCCGCCGGGCACGTTGGTGAGCCTGCCTGTGTCGAAGGACGATTTCGTCGATCCCGACGGCGACGAGCTGACGTTCACGCTGAGCGCCAGCCGCGACGACATCTACGTGGCGGGCGGTCTGGGCTACAGCGATGTGGTCGACCGGGTGTTCTTCGACGCCAAGACGGCGTGCGCGTTGATGGCGCTGGATCCGCCTCTGCCCGAGGTTTACGACACGGTGGTCACGATGACTGCGACTGATCCCGACGGCGAGTCCGTACAGGTCGCCATGACGTTGCGCACGAGCCGCCGGGGCTTTGTTTGCCCGTCGCTGTCGAGCGCGACGGTGAACGGTGCTGAGCTGTTGATGACCTTCGATACGGCGTTCGAGCGGCGTCACCGGTGGCTGCCGACGGCGAGCGATTTTGAGGTGAGCGTCGACGGTGGCGTAGTTGATCTTGCAGCCGATGCGGTGTCGGTCAGCGGCGACACGATCAGCCTGACCCTTGCCGAGCCGGTGACCGCGAGTGAGTCCGTCACGGTGAGCTACAGCTCAGTCGACACGCCCATCGCTGTCGCATTCGCTGATGAACCAGCCGCCAACCATTCCCCGGCGCCCCTGAATCAAGCGCCGGTGTTCGGGGGCCGGGCGCCGGGTTGGGTCAATGCGCCGCCGGGCGTGCTGGTCAGCCTGCCGGTGTCCAAAGCCGACTTCAGCGACCCCGACGTTGACCCGTTGACGTTCACGCTGAGCACGAGCCGCGACGACACCTACGTCGCAGGCGATCTCGTCTACAGCGATGTCGTCGACCGGGTGTTCTTCGTGGCCAAGACCGCATGCGCCCTCGCCGGCGCGAACCCGCCGCTGCGCGGGGTCGTCGACACGGTGGTGACCATGACCGCCACCGATCCCGACGGCGAAACGGCGCAGGTCGCCATGACGTTCCGCACCGACCCCGAGAGCTACCCGTGCCCGTCGCTGTCGGGCGCTGCCGTGGACGGCGCGACGCTCACCATCAACTTCGACGCCGACATGGCACCGAGTTACCGGCGGGTGCCCACGGCGAGCGAGTTCGACGTGCACGTCGATGGCGCCACGGTGAGCCTCGCCGCGGATGGGCGGTCGGTCAGCGGCAGCACCATCACCCTCACACTGGCCGAGCCGGTCACCGCCGACCAGTCCGTCACGGTCAGCTACACCCCAGGCGACTTCCCCGTTGCAACCGCGTTTACCAACGAGCCCGCGGCCAACAACACCGCACCCGCTGATCCCCCGGCAGGCGACGAGCCCGCCGTCGTGGAGGACGCCGTGCTCGCCGGCCTCACGGTGAACGGGAACGAGCTGACACTGACATTCCGGCAGGATCTGACAGCCATGGATCAGACGGCGGCCAGAGCGCTGCGATTCGCGTTCTTGGTGCAAGGCGCCTACCGCCACGGGGTGCTCATCTCCAACCAGTCGCCCAATCAGGTAGTCATCGACGGCGCAACAGTCACGCTGACCCTCGGCGTCGGAATCCCCGCCGGCCACGAAGTCACCGTCAGCTACAGCGCCGCAGCAGCAGGCAACATCCTCCGCTACGCCGACGGCACCGCCATAGCCGACTTCGACTCCACATTGACCACAACCCAGCAGGGCTAACGTGCCCGCATGGCAGCTATCGACCACATCGTGTACGCAGCGCCCAATCTTGCGGCCGGGACCGCCGCCGTCGAGGCGCTGGTCGGCATGGATGCCGCGCCGGGCGGGCCGCATCCGGGCATGGGCACCCGCAACACGCTCATGTCGCTCGGCGACGACGTCTACCTGGAGATCATCGCGCCCGACCCCGACCAGCCCGACCCGCCGAACGGTCGCCCGTTCGACATCGACGCCATGAGCGAGGGCCGGCTGATCACGTTTGCCATACACGCATCCGAAGGCGAGACCATCGAGGACGTGACCGCCGCCATGGCCGCCTGCGGCGAGGATCCCGGCCCGATCTCGGCGATGAGCCGGGTGAAGCCCGACGGCGAGGAAATCCACTGGTCGCTGACCATGTCGGCCGGCCCGGGACTGGTCCCGTTTGTCATCGAATGGGGCAACACCACCCATCCAGCCACGGTCACGCCGACCGGCTGCACGCTCGTCTCGCTCGGCGGCACCCACCCCGATCCCGACCACATCAGGGCACTGCACAGCGCCATCGGCATCGACGTGGACGTCGTGGCCGGCGACACGGTCACCTTCGAGGCGACGCTCGACACCCCCAACGGCCGAGTCACGCTGCGCTGAACATACAGAGCCGCTGTACCGCTGGACGACTCAGGCGGCCACGCGGTTCTTGGGCACTCAGACTTCGCTGTCCAGCTAACGAGACTGGTCGACTTCGACGGTCACGATGTCGATCCCGCTGTACTTGCGGTGCCGCACCGTCGAGGCGAAGTGCCGCAGCAGGTGCAGCGAGATCGTCCGCTCCTCAGGCACCTCGGCCCGCTCGCTGAGACAGGCAAGCTGCTCTTCGAGATTCTGCTCCTCCAGCGCCGCCAGGAACTGCAGTTCGATCGAATTGGGGGCAGACCGGGCGATCACCACCAGTCGGGCGTGAGACTCGTCGCCGCGATCCTCGAGCAGGCTCGCCAGGGCTTCCTCGCCGACCAGGCGTAGGCGATTGCGCGACGCCTCGCTCCACCCGGCACCGGCGGCGAGCGAATCCAAGAACTCGCTGATCGACCCCAGCGAGTCGATGTGCAACTCCACCTCGAGCCGCTGGCGACGCCGGCCGCTCACCTCCACGAATGCAGTGAGGGCGATGGCCGCGATCGTGCCCGCCACCATGCCGTTGCCGAGCAGCGCCCCCCACGCCCCACCGATCAGATCGGCCACCACGCTGCTGCCCTGCAGTCCGAAGCCGATCCCCAGCGAGATGCCCACGATCAGGGCCCTGTGGCGTGCCAGGCCTTCCCTGGCTACCGCCCGCATCCCCTCCACGAAGACCATGCCCATGATGACCAGCAAGTATCCGGCCGTGACCGCATCGGGAATCGAGGCCAGCACTGCTGTGGCTTTCGGAGCAAATGCGACAGCCACCAGCATGGCGCCGACGCTGTAGCCCACCCGGCGCGATGCGACTCCGGTGAGCGTCGTCATGGTCGCCGACGTCGGGCCGTACACCACGGTGGGCAGCGCACCGAAGAAGCCCCCGATCAGGCTCGCCGCACCGTTGGTGTTCATCGCGCCTTGAACCAGACGGAAGTCGGTCACCGGCGGGTTCCGCCACGAGACCTGCTGAATGATGACGCCGCTGCTCATCGCGAGCAGCCCCGCAGCCATCGACACCACCACGAACATCGGCAGCAGCGACCAGAACTCGGCGCTCGCGGTCAGTCCGACGCCGGGCAGCTGCGGTTCGGGCAGCGCAATCCACCGAGCGGCCGACACCCTCGTCGAGTCGAACAAGCCGAACATCGCCGCCACGACACACGCCACTGCGATGCCGATGAGCGGCGACCACAGACGTACCCGGCCTTTCGCTCGCAAGCCCAGCATCGCAGCGACGGCGACGGTGAGCGCAGCCACCGCCGGGCCTGCGCTCGACGCCGTGCCGCCGGGCGGTCCGGCCAGCCTGCCGACCGCCACGCCGGCCACGGTGACCGCTATCAGCATCAGCACGATGCCGCCAACAGACGGTGTGATGATCTGCCGGACTCGAGGCAGCCATCTCGCCAGAATGAACTGGACGCACGACGACACAACGATGAGCGTGGCCAACGTGCGTGCGTCGGACCGCTCAGCGGCGAGCAGCGTGACAGCGAGGTACGACGGTGCTGTGCCGACCATCAGAACGTGTCCGCAGCCGATCGGCCCGCCGCGCGTCGACTGCGCTGCGGTGGCAACACCGTTGACGGCAAGCGCCGCGAAGATCATCCACGACCGGTCGTCATCGTCGAGTCCGGCCGCGTTGGCAAACAGCGAGATCGTCAGCGCGGTGGTGGTGACCGACAGCAGGAGGCCCTGCAGCCCCATGCCGAGCGTCAGGCCGGCAGGCAACCGATCATTCGGCTCGTAGAGGACGGAGGCGTCGTCTGTTGTCACTGAGTTGTGGAGCCGGCGCGAGGCCTGTCGGCGAGTGCCGCGTCGCCTAGAGGCCCTCCACCATGAATGCCACCGACTCGACTGATGCGCGGCGTTCCAATCGGAGCTTGATCACATCGTCCTGCCCGAATGCCGCTTTGAGGTCCTCCAAGGTCTCGAACTCCGAGACGGTGATGCTCGCCGGGGGCGCACCGGGCCCCAGAGACAGGGTCGGAGTGCCGCGGATCAGGTACTTGCCGCCGCGGGCTTCGATGAGTTCGGCGATGCGCAGCGAGAGACTGTCTGCCTGTTCGCGATCATGCACCTCGCTGTCCACCACGATCATGTAGGCAGCCATTCGATGCACCCCCGTTGCTGCGACCCCTGAGATCTCACCCGATCTGCTTCCGGCTCGCTCAGCGAAGCCGACCGGGCTCGGACGGTGCTCCGAAACTAACAGAGCGCGGCGTGACTGAATGCTGACGCCGCGTCAGTCGGGCAGGCTCCAGTCGATTGGCTGGCGGCCGGCGGCAGCGAGGGCGGCGTTTGCCCGGCTGAAGGGCTTGCTGCCGAAGAATCCGTTGTGCGCGCTGAGCGGCGACGGATGGGCCGACTCGATGACCACATGGCGGTTCAGATCCACGAACGATTTCTTGCGTCGCGCGAACGCGCCCCACAGGATGAACACCACTCGCTCGGGCTTCGCGCTGACCGCCCGGATCACTTCGTCGGTGAACGTCTCCCAGCCGGCCGAACGGTGCGAGGCAGCTTGGCGGGCACGCACGGTCAGGAACGCGTTCAGCAGCAGCACCCCCTGGCGCGCCCATCCCTCCAGGTTCCCGTGCGACGGCGGCTCGATCCCGAGGTCATCGCGCAGCTCGGCGAAGATGTTCTGCAGCGACGGCGGCTGCTGGATGCCGTGCGGCACCGAGAAGCACAGCCCGTGCGCCTGGCGGGGGCCGTGATACGGGTCCTGGCCGAGGATCAGCACCTTCACATCGGCGTAGGGCGTCAGGTGCAGCGCGGCGAAGACTTGGTCGTGGGACGGGTACACCGCGCCCTGGGCACGCTCGTCGGCCACGAACTGCTGCAGGATCGGCCAGTACGGCTTCTCGAATTCTCCCCGCAGGATCGGGTTCCAGTCGGTGCGCGGCATGCCCGCGACAACCCAGTGCTAGGAGATCGTCTCGGCGGCGGCGGCCGACAGCTCGATGCCACGCCCGATGCGAGCCCGGTACAGGTCCAAGTCGACATCGTCGGCAGGCTTCTGGCCGCGCATGTAGCGGGCGTACACGCCGTGGACGATGCAGGCCGACTTCCAGTGATTGAAGCTGACGTAGTACGCCAGGTCTGACAGATCGGCCCCCGTGCGCTCCTCGTAGCGCTCGATGAGGTCGGCGCGGCCGACGAAACCGTCCACCAGCGTCGGCGGGTCGGAGCCTTCCAGGATGTCGTCGCTGGGCTCGGTCCAGCTGTTGAGCGCATAGGCGAAGTCGGCGAGCGGATCGCCGAGGGTGGAGATCTCCCAGTCGAGCACCGCCTGCAGCTCGCCGGCGGGATTGAACAGGCAGTTGTGCAGTCCGTAGTCGCCGTGCACCACCCGGGCGGGGCCCTGGATGGGCTTGCGCTCCTGCAGGAAGTCGTGCAGTTCGTGCACGACCGGCGTGTCGTAGGAGGCCGACTCGGCCGATGCCGTCCACGAGCGGTACCAGGTGCGGATCTGCCGACCGACGTAGTCCTCCTTCTTGCCCAGCTCGCCCAGCGCGACGTCGTCGGGGTCCACCGAGTGGAGTGCCGCGAGCACGTCCATGAACGACATGCCCACGTGCGCCCGACCCTCGGCTGTCAGGTGCTCGCGGGCGTCGGCCGATTCGAACAGCGGCTTGCCCTCGACGTAGCTCATGACGTAGAAGTGCGCCCCGGTCACGTCGGGGCTCTCGCAATAGCCGTACGCGATGGCAACCGGCACATCGGTGGGCCCCAGGCCGCTGATGATCGTGAACTCCCGCCCCATGTCGTGGGCCTTGGGGAGCAGTTCGCCCATCGGCGGTCGGCGCACCACCGCTGTGGTGCCGTCGGCGGCGGTCAGCTTGTAGGTGAGGTTGCTGTGGCCGCCTTCGAGCTGCGTCCAGTCGAATGGCGGCTCGAGACCGTCGACGTTCTCGCTGATCCACGCTTCGACGGCGGGCACGTCGTATCCGACAACCCCCGAAGTCGCAGCTGCGCCTGCCGCCCCGTCGGCCATCTCGTCTCCCCTCGCACCCGGCGAGCGCCTGCCGGAGTGCCGGCGGGCGCAGTCCGCACACACTATGACAATCGTGGCCAAACGCTGCGGGCTTCCCGCAGCCGCGCCCCGAGCCCCCTGAACTCCGGATATTGCGCCTGAGCGTCCAGACAGTGACCGGTAGCGTCGCCGCCATGGACGAGCCCGATCCGGACATGGCGCCAGCGTCGACCTCGCCGCCGCCGCACATGACGCCCGATGAGTTCCGTGAGCACGGAAGGGCAGTGATCGACTGGATTGCCGACTACTGGGAGCGCATCGAGTCGCTGCCGGTGGCGTCGACCGTGCAGCCGGGTGACATCCGGGCAGTGCTGCCCGACGCAGCCCCGGAAGATCCCGAGCCCTTCGAGCATCTGCTCGCCGATCTGGATCGGGTGGTCGTGCCGGGCGTCACCCACTGGCAGCACCCGGGCTGGTTTGCCTACTTCCCCGCCAACAACTCTCCCCCCTCAGTCCTGGCCGACGCTGTGTCGTCGGGACTCGGCTTGATCGGGCTGCTGTGGTCGGCCTCACCCGCGCTGACCGAGATCGAGAGCCACGTGCTCGATTGGCTGGTGGACCTGACGGGTCTGCCGGAGGGCTGGAAGACCACCTCCGCGGGAGGCGGCGTGTTGCAGGGCAGCGCATCGGACGCGACTCACGTTGCGCTGGTCGCGGCCCGCCACCGTGCCGCTGAGCGCAGCGGGCAGCCGGCGACGCAGATGGTCGCCTACACCTCCGCTCAGGCGCACAGTTCAGTGGAGAAAGGCGCCAACGTTGCCGGGTTCGGTCACGTTCGGCTCATGGAGGTCGACGAGCACCAGGCGATGCGGCCCCACGCCCTGGCTGTGGCCGTCGAGGCCGACCTGGCCGCCGGTCTGGTGCCTGCCTTTGTCGGTTCGACCGTCGGCACAACGGGCACGACCGCCGTTGACCCGGTGCGCGCCATTTCCGAGACCGCCGTCAAACACAGCCTGTGGCACCACGTCGATGCCGCATACGCGGGCACAGCGATGATCTGCCCTGAGTTCCGCCATCACAACGACGGAATGGAGCTCGTCGACAGCTACGTGTTCAACCCGCACAAGTGGATGATGGTGAACTTCGACTGCTCGGCCTTCTACGTCGCCGACAAGTCCGCCCTCACTGACGCCCTGTCGATCGATCCGCCGTACCTGCGCAACACCCAGAGCGATGCGGGCGACGTGATCGATTACCGCAATTGGCAGGTGCCGCTGGGCCGGCGCTTCCGGGCGCTCAAGCTGTGGTGGGTGCTGCGCAGCTACGGCGCATCGGGGATCCGTCAGATGGTCCGGCACCACGTCACGATGGCCCAGGAGTTCGCGCAGCGACTCAGCGAGGACAGCCGGTTCGAGATCGTGGCCCCGCACCCGTTCTCGCTGGTGTGCTTCCGCTGCCGGGCTGCAGACGGCAGCGATACCGCGGCCGAGGCCGCCGATCGTGCCACCGACGCCATCGCGGCAGCGGTGAACGACAGCGGCGTGGCCTACCTGACACCCTCCAAGCTGGACGGGCGCAGCATCATTCGGGTTGCCGTCGGCCAGTCGCGCACCGATCGAACCCAGATCGAGTTGCTCTGGAAGTTGATCAGCGAGGCTGCCGTCTAGCCGCGGCCTGACTCGACCGGCGCGGCTCAGCTGGTCCGGTCGAAGGGCCCCAGAGCAGCGAGCAGCCGGTCGTTCTGGGCCGGTGTGCCCAGACTGATGCGCACGCCCTCGCCCTCGAATGGGCGGGTCACCAAACCCTGCTTCTCCAGCCGGACGAACAGGTCCATCGCCCCGTCGCCGACCGGCAGATACACGAAGTTGGCCTGGCTCAGCACTACCGGCCAGCCCAGATCGGACATGGCAGCGCTGACCCGGTCGCGCTCGGCCAGGATGCCGGCGACACGCTCCTCCAGCTCGGTGCCAGCCTGCGGCTCAAGCGAGGACAGCGCCGCTACCTGTGCGATCCCGCTGACGATGAACGGCAGCGCCACCTTGTCGAGTGCGCCGATGACGTCGGGGTGCCCAACGGCGTAGCCGACGCGCAGGTTGGCCAAGCCGTACGCCTTGGAGAACGTGCGCAGCACCAAGGCGTTGGGGTGCTCCGGCAGCACCTTCTGGATCGGGTCGGCCACGGCCGGATCGGTGACGAATTCCCGGTAGGCCTCGTCGATCACCACGATCACATCGGGCGGGACCGCTGCCAGCAGGCGCTGCAGTTCCGTCGTGGTGCAGACGGTGCCAGTGGGGTTGTTCGGCGTGGAGAGCACCACGAGCTTGGTGCGGTCGGTCACCGCGGCGGCGACGCCGTCGAGGTCGAACGCGTGGTCGACCAGCGGCACCGTGACGGCTTGAGCGCCTGAGATGGCGCAGAACACCGGGTGCACCTCGAATGAACGCCAGGGGTACACCACCTCGTCGCCGGGATCGATGTAGGCGGCGAACAGCTGCTGCAGCACCCCCACCGAGCCGGAGCCCACCGTGACCTCATCGAGCCCGACGCCGTGCCGGTCGGCCAGCGCCTCCCGCACCTCCATGCAGCGATGGTCGGGATAGCGATTCATGCCCAAGGCGGCCTCGGACACTGCTTTCGCGACCGAGGGCAGCGGGTCGTTGGCATTCTCGTTGGATGCCAGCTTGATCGCCTCAACCAGGTTGTGCTCGGCTTCGGCCTGCGCCGCGGAGCGGCCGGGCTTGTACTGCGGAAGGCCCTCCACCGCCGCTCTCGGTCGTCCGATCATGCGCTCGCCTTCCCGCTCCCGTGATGCGCCAGGATCAGCATCGCCCCGTGAGCCAGCCGCATCAGCATGTCGCCGTGTCGGCGGCAAGCTACCCGCTGGCTGCTGGTTGTGGTCCGCAGATCGCCGGCTACAGGCGACGACCGGCGCGGTCCCCCGGCGTGGCGGCGGCCCGGAAGTCGTCGGCTACCTGCGCCATGGTGGCGAACGTCACGCTCGGCTGGGCTGCCATGTGATCGATGAGCCGTTCGAGCATCAGCATTCGACTCCCCCGCCCGATGCACTGGGGGTGCATGGTGAGCACGAACACCCCGCTGCCGACCCGGTCGTTCAGGTAGTCGAACTCGGCTGACCACACGTCATAGACGTGATCGGGCGTGCGCAGCCCCTGCACCGTCGGCCCGTCGTAGCTGAAGTACGGCCAGTCGTCGAGGATCCAGTCGAACGGCAGCTGCACCAGGTCGACCTCGTCGCCGAACTGATGCGGGCCGTCGGTGGTGGGCACGTCGCCCAGCCGGCACCACGTGGCCGCGTAGTCGTTGCGGGCCATGGAGGAGTCATAGGAGAAGCCGTGCTCGATGAGCAGGCTGATCCAGCGGTCGCCGCAGTTGCCGCCTGGCACCCGGTGCCCGACCGGCGGGCTGCCCGCGAGCCGTTCCAGGCAGTCCATGGATCGCGTCAGGATGGCCCGCTCGTCGGCTTCGTCTCGCTTCGACGAGGGCGCTTCGTGGCAGTAGCCGTGGTAGCCCACCTCGTGCCCGTCGGAGGCCACCCGGGCGCACACGTCGCCGAAGGTGTCGATGGTGTGGCCGGGGATGAACCAGGTGGACGGGAGGCTGCGTTCGTCGAGCAGGTCGAGCAGGCGGTGCGCGCCGATGGTGGCGAACTCGCCGCGGGCGGTCAGGTTGGGCGATCGTGACCCTCGGGGGCCGGTCCAGATCGAGACCGCATCGAAGTCGAAGCTCAGACACACGGTGACACCGTGGTGCTGACCGTTGGACGGTTGTTCGGAACTCATCCGCGGACCCTACCGAACCCCCGTCTGAGCCCGCCACAGCAAGCACATCCACCCGGTGTGCCGGGGCCGTCTGGCGGTACCGTGACCCGATGCCTGCCCGGGCCGATGGAGCCGCCTTGACTGAACCGCCGCTGGCGGGGATGCGGGTGTTGGAGCTGGCCACCGGCATCGCCGGTCCGTATGCCGGACGGCTGCTGGCGGGTGCGGGGGCCACTGTGGTCAAGGCGGAGCCGCCGGGCGGCGATCCTGCCCGACGCCAACCGGTCGACGACATCCCCCTGGAATCCGACGAGATCAGCCCGCTGTATGTGCATCTGAATGCAGGCAAGCTGAACTGCGCCGCTGACAGCGTGGACCCTTCGTGGCCCGACGTGGTGATCGCCAGCGACACGCTGGCCGGGCTAGTTGGCACACCGTGGGATCCCGCGCCATTGGCCGCCCGCGCGGCCGAGGGCGAGCGCGTGCCCAAGCTCGTGACGGTGACGGCTTGGGGCGCTGATGCCGGCGACCCCGGCGTCATCGCCGACGAGCTGCTGGTGCAGACCGCCACGGGCTTCCTGGGCTTCAACGGCGACCAAGGCCTCGAACCGCTGCGACTGCCGGGCTGGCAGGCCCAGTACTGCGCCGGCGGTCTCGCCGCGTGGGCTGCGCACCTCATCCGCAGGCGGCCCGAGACGCACATGGATGTGTCGTGGCTGGGAGCGCTGCTGACCGCCGTCGAGCTCTGCTACTGCGATTCGCTGCACTGCCAGCGGCGCCGGCCGCTGGTGGGGCCGCACCCTCCGACGGCCTACCCGTCGGGTGCGATCCGCTGCGCCGACGGCTACGTGTGCCCGGGCTCGATCCGGCGGGACGACTGGGAGATGCAATGCCTGCACCTCGGCATGCCCGAGTGGATCGACGACCCCGAGCTGAGCCACCGTCACCGCCGGGCCCGCCACATCGACAAGATCCGTGAGGTCATCGAGCCCTGGTATGCCGCTCGCACCAAGCGGGAGCTGTTCCAGTTCGCGCTCGAGACGCCATGGGCCGTCGGCATGGTGATGACGCCGCTCGACGCGCTGGCAGACGAACATCTCACCGAACGCGGCTTTCTCGGCGAGGTCGAGACCTCGTCGGGAACGGCCTTGGCGCCCATCCAACCCTTCGCCGCGCCAGGCCTGCCCGTGCCAGGGCAGCGAGTGAGCGATCAGGGCACTGACCCGTGCCCGGTGGCCGATGCCCCCACGCTGGCGCTGCGACCGGCGCGCGACCTGCGGGTGATCGAGATGACCATCGCCTGGGCCGGGCCGTACATCGGCAACCTGCTCACGCCGCTCGGCATCGACGTCATCAAGATCGAAGCGCAGAATCCGTTCGACGGCTTCCGCACTCAGCGGCCCTACGACCACGGCATGGCGCCCGGCCTCGAGCATCTCGTCGGGGACAATCGCTTCTACGAGGCAGGCGGGCATTTCAACGCCGTCAACAAGGGCAAGCGCGACTGCGTCGTCACGCTCGCCACGCCCGAGGGCCGCGCCGCCTTCATGGAGCTCGTGCGCAACTGCGACGCCCTGGTCGCCAACTTCTCGGCCCACGTGCTGCCCCAGCTCGGGCTCGACTTCGAGACGCTGGCCGAGGTCAATCCACGCATCGTGCTGGTGCGCATGCCCGCGTTCGGTGTCGACGGCCCCTATGCGGGCGCTGTTGGATTCGGCTCGATCATCGAGGCCATGGGCGGGATGGGTCACCGGCAGGGCTACGAGCACGAAGGCGCCCGCATCTCCAACATCTACTTCCCCGACCCGATCGCCGGCATCACCGCCGGATTCGCCCTGCTCAGCGGCCTGCACCACGCCGAGCACACCGGCCAGGGCATAGAGATCGACGTCTCCCAGCAAGAAGGAACCTGGCAGCACAGCGGCGAAGCACTCGTGCTGGCTTCGACGGCAGGCCGGGACATAGGCCGCATGGGCAACCGGGAACCCGGCACCCCCTGGAGCGGCTTCATCCAAGGCACCGACGGATACCTAGCCGTAATCGCCGACAACGACCCAGCCCATCCCGCCCCGGGCCACAACGCGGTCGACGTGATCGAGGGCTTGCTCGAAGAGATTGAGACCAACCGCGGCGAGCCCGTTCGAACCCGGGCAGACCTGCAGGCCGTACTGCGGCTGGCCGGCGCTCGCGTCGAGTTCTGCTGGGACCCAT
Source organism: uncultured Acidimicrobiales bacterium (assembly GCA_964484385.1). Classification (GTDB taxonomy): domain Bacteria; phylum Actinomycetota; class Acidimicrobiia; order Acidimicrobiales; family Poriferisodalaceae; genus Poriferisodalis. The sequence continues at coordinate 3,188 of CAZAFV010000052.1, read as the reverse complement.
GGACGGCCCCCAACTACCAGCGCGTCGCCGAACGCATTGAGATCGTCGATCACCCAATCACGGGTCCCATGCGCCACATTGGGTCACCGTTCACCTTGGATGGAGTCCGCCCAAACCAAGCCGGCCCTTCTCCCCGCTTCGACCAACACACCAACGAGGTCATGACCGAAGTAGCCGGCCTCAGCGAGAAGCAGATTGCCGAACTCCGCACCGGCGGCCACATCGGCGGTGAGCTCCCGCCCCCCGCCGAGCTCGGCTTCATCTACGACTGACAGGTGCGCCTGCCCTGGCACACCCCGGGAGCAAACGCACCCAGCGGACTACCGTGCTCGAATGCAGATCGAACCGTTCCAGATCAACGTCCCGGACGAACAGCTAGCAGACCTCAAAGACCGCCTGGCAAGAACCCGCTGGCCAGACGCTGAACCGGTCGACGACTGGTCCCAAGGCATCCCCCTCGCATACGTCCAGGAAGTCTGCGACTACTGGGCCAACACCTACGACTGGCGAGCCAGCGAAGCCGCGCTCAACCGGTTCGACCAGTACATGGCCGACGTCGACGGCATGAACGTGCACTTCATCCACGTCCGCTCCCCCGAGCCCGACGCGATGCCGATCGTCATCACCCACGGCTGGCCCGGCTCGGTCGTCGAGTTCCACAAGGTCATCGAGCCCCTGGCCGATCCGGTCGCACACGGCGGCAATGCGTCCGACGCCTTTCATGTGATCTGCCCGTCGCTGCCCGGGTACGGCTTCAGCGACAAGCCCACCGAGCCCGGCTGGGGCATCGAGAAGATCGCCGACTGCTGGGCTGAGCTCATGACCGGCCTGGGCTACGACCGCTTCGGCGCGCAGGGCGGCGACTGGGGATCAGCCGTCACCAGTGCGCTCGGCAGCCGCCACCCCGACCGCTGCATCGGCATCCACCTGAACATGGTGATGCGCGGCAGCCGCCCCAAGGACCGCGAGCCCAACGACGAGGAGATCTCGGCCCTCACCAAAGCCAAGCACTACAACGATTGGGACTCGGGCTATTCGAAGCAGCAGTCCACCCGCCCCCAGACGCTCGGCTACGGCCTCACCGATTCGCCTGCCGGCCAGGCGGCGTGGATCCTGGAGAAGTTCTGGGCATGGACCGACTGCGACGGTCACCCGGAGAACACGCTGGGCCGCGACGAGATGCTCGACAACGTCATGCTGTACTGGCTGAATGCCAACGCGGCCTCGTCGGGCCGCCTGTACTGGGAGAGCTTCCGGCAGCTTCCCCGCATGACGGTGGACGTTCCGACTGGCGTGGCCAAGTTCCCGGCCGAGATCATCCCGCCGGTGCGCTCATGGTCCGAACCGATCTATTCCGACATCCGGCACTGGACCGAGATGCCTGCTGGCGGCCACTTCGCGGCCTTCGAGCAGCCCGAACTGTTCGTCGACGACGTGCGCGCCTTCTTCAGCCTGCTCCGATGACCGGAGACCCGCAAGGTCTCGCCCGGAGTTGCCACTGATGACAGCAGGGCCCACCGAGCCGACACTGCTCGGCAACACCATGGATCGGCCGCTGCTGGTCTCGAGCCTCATCTCCTACGCGGCCCGCAGCCATGCCAGCACCGATGTGGTGTCGGTGGACTCGGCGGGAGCCACCACGCGCAGCACCTGGCGGGAGGTGGCCGAGCGGGCCCGGCTGGTGTCGGGGGCGCTGATTGCCGACGGCATCGGCACAGGTGACCGCGTTGCCACCATCGCATGCAACGACCACCGCCACCTGGAGGCCTATTACGGCATCACCGGCATCGGTGCCGTGCTGCACACGGTCAACCCCCGGCTGCATGACGACCAACTCGCGTTCATCCTCAACGACGCCGCCGACAGCACCGTGCTCGTCGACCAGTCGTTTGTCGAGATCGCTGCGCGCCTCGCCCCGCGCACGCCGACCGTGCGCCGCTGGGTGGTGCTCGGCCGGCTCGATGCGCCTGCGGGCCTGCCCGGCGAGATCGCGTACGAGGACTGGATCGCAGCCGCACCGGGCCCCGCGGCGTGGCCCGACTTCGACGAGCGTGCGGCCGCAACGCTCTGCTACACGTCGGGCACCACCGGCAACCCCAAGGGCGTGCTGCAGAGCCACCGGTCGATCGTGCTGCAGACCTGGGCCACCTGCACCGGCGACGGCCACGACGTTCACTCGGGCCACGCCGTGCTCGGCACCGTGCCGATGTTCCACGTCAACGGCTGGGCACTGCCGTTCGCCACCGCGATGAGCGGCGCAAAGCTCGTGCTGCCAGGCCCCGACCTCAGCCCCGAGGCCCTCGTGAACCTCATCGAAGCCGAGGACATCACGTTCTCGGCGGGCGTGCCCACGATCTGGCTCGGCGTCGTGCAGTACCTGCAGGACACGGGTCGAAGCGTGCCCTCGCTCCAGAAGGTGGCCGTCGGCGGCTCGGCCGCGCCACGGGTGCTCATCGACACGCTCGAGGACGACTACGGCGTCACGGTCAGCCACGTCTGGGGAATGACCGAGATGACCCAGGGCACGTCGGGTCGGTTCACGCACCGGGTCGAGCGCAGCGATCGTGACGCCCAGCGCGACCGCCAAGCCAAAGCCGGCCGCGAGCTGTACGGCATCGAGCTGCGCGTGGTCGACGCCGACGGCAACGTCGTGCCCCATGACGGTCGCAGCGTCGGCGAGATACAGGCACGCGGTCCGTGGATGTGCGGCGCGTACTACCTCGGCGAGCTCGCCGACCCCGGCGCGTTCGCCGACTCGCACCTGCCGCCTTCCGACGGCGGCTGGCTGCGCACGGGCGACGTGGGCGCTCTCGACGCCGAGGGCTACCTGACCCTGACCGACCGATCGAAGGACGTCATCAAGAGCGGCGGCGAGTGGATCAGCTCGATCGAGCTGGAGAACGCTGCGCTCGTTGCGCCCGGTGTGGCGGCCGCTGCGGTCATCGGCCTGCCGCACCAGCGCTGGGGCGAACGGCCGCTGCTCATCGTCGAACTCGCCGCCGGTGCCACCCTCGATGCCGGCGCCGTGCTCGATGCGATCAGGCCCCGGGTGGCGTCGTGGTGGCTTCCCGACGACATCGTCGTCGCAGACGAGATCCCGCTGACAGGCACAGGAAAGATCGACAAGAAACTCCTGCGTACCCGCTATGCCGACCACGCCTGGTCGGGGACCTGAACCGCTGGGCAGC
>CAZAFV010000051.1:0-19609 GCA_964484385.1 uncultured Acidimicrobiales bacterium | reverse complement strand
GCGAAGCCGTGGCCCGAGCGGCCCGTGAGCGCAGCGAACAAGAGCGGGAAACAACTGGCGACGCAGCGGAACGATTCCTCAATCCGCGCATCCTCTGAGGCAGGTCGCCAGTAGCATGGTCCGCTGGACAGACGCGAGGTATTGACATGGCGGCCGGTCGCACAACGTTCGAGAAACTGCAGAGGGACCGGGCCAAGAAGGCGAAGGCCGAGGCCAAGCGCGCCAAGCGCATGGGCAAGATTCCCCAGAGCGGTCCGCTGGTCAACGAGACGCCTGAGCCCGAGGGCACGGGCGCTGTGCTCGACGGCAACCTCGACGAGGAGCTGTCTGCGGCAGATCTGATCCGCCTTGTCGAAGAGGTGCAGACCCAATTCGACAACGACGAGATCAGCTTCGACGAGTACGAGGAGCGCAAGATCGAGCTCCTCGCCCGCCTGCCTACCGACTGAGCGTCAGCCTGTGAGGCGGTGGACCGACACCGCGTAGTCGCCGCCGTCGAACGGGGCGCCTTCCCACGTTGAGTAGCGGGCGTCGAGCTCGAGCCCGTTGCGTTCGGCGAGTGCGTCGTACACGTGCAGCGCCAGGTAGCCGTCGCTGAGCTGGAAGCCCGCCACGAGCACACCCCCGGGTCGCAGGTGCGAAGCGATGTTGGTCACCACCGCGGCCTCGGTGCCGCGTTCGAGGAAGATCATCACGTTGCCCGCGGCCACCGCAGCGTCGAACAGCCGCCGCTCGCCGGTGTCGCCCGAAATGCCGGTGCTGGCCAGGTCGCCCTGGATCCACGCGAGTTCGGGCGCCTTGTTGCGTGCGAGGTCGAGCATGGCGGGGTCCAAGTCGACGCCAACGACGTGGTGGCCGCGCCGGTCCAGCTCGATGGCGACCCGGCCGGTGCCGCACCCTGCATCAAGCACGCTGCCGCCTCGCGGCAGCAGCGAATCGACCAAGTCGGCTTCGCCGTGAATCGATTCGCCACGCGCCGCCTTGCGGGCCCAGCGGTCGTCGTAGTCGGCGCCGCGGGGTATGTCGCCTCGTTCAGCCCAACGGCTCAGCGGTCCTCCCAGTTCGGGTCGCGCCGCTCGGCAAAGGCGGTCGCGCCCTCGATGGCATCCGACGACGCAAAGACATCCTCGAGTGCGGGCTGCTGGAATGCCCAGAAGTCGTCTTCGGACACGCCCAGCACATTGCGGATCAGCGCCTTGGAGGCACGCACGCCTTTCGGCGCATTGCGGGCGATGCGCTCGCCGAGCTCGACGGCCACGTTCACTGCCTCGCCCTTCGGGCACACCCGGTTCACCATGCCGTGCTGATGCGCCACTTCGGCGGTGATCGGCTCGGCGGTCAGCGCCATCTCCATGGCCAGGCTGTAGGGAAGCTGGCGCGGCAGGCGCAGCAGCGCGCCGGCGCCTGCGAACAGCCCGACGCCTACCTCGGGAATGCCGAGCATGGTGCCTGCGGATGCCACGATCAGATCGCACGACAGCGCCACTTCCAGCCCTCCCGCCAAGGCGAAGCGCTCCACCGCGGCAATGAGCGGCTTGGCCGCGCTGCGCTCGGCGATGCCTCCGAAGCCGCGGCCGGCCGGGTTCGGCATCGCATCGATCCCGCCGCCGCTCACGAATGCCTTGAGGTCCATGCCTGCGCTGAATCCCCGCCCGGCGCCGGTGATCACGCCGACACGCACATCGGGATTGGCATCGAGCTCGTCAAGTGCCTCGCCGAGAGCTTCCGACAGCGCCATGTTGAATGCGTTCATCGCATCGGGGCGGTTCAGCGTGAGGATCTGCACGTAGCCGCGCTGTTCGACCAGGACCAAGGGTTCTTCGCTCACCGGAATTCCTCTGTCTCAGGCGAGCGCATGGGAGTGCACCCGCGTGTGGCGCCGGTGCCGGCAGCCCCGGCAGCGGTTCAGGCGCCGACAGTAGCCTCGCAACGCGATCAGGCACGATACGGAACTCGGAGCGCGGAATGAACAGCGGCGGCGACGAAGTGGGCGACCTGCTGGCGCGGATCGAGATGGCCGAGCCAGCCGAGGTGCCCATGCTCGTGCAGCTCCTGGCCCGCACACCTGAGCTGCAGCAGGCCCAGGGCGCGAATGCCCTTCGAGCTGCCCGGGCGCTGAGCGTCCACGGCGGCCCTCAGATGTTCTCCATCGCCGGTGAGCTGGCTGCCCGCGCCCACCGCGACGGCGTGCCGGGCGCCGGCGCCGTCTTCGCCGAATGCGCCGACAAGATGAGCCTGCTGAGCGGCAGGCCTCAGCAATTCGGGACCGTGGTCACGACCCACCTGGGCGACTTGGTGCTGGCACCGGTCGACGGCAGCGTCGACGACGACTCCCGAGAGCGGATGGGGCTGCCCACCCTCGACCAACGGCGTACCGAGATCGACCGGCGCAACCGGGAGCTCGCCCGCGAACGTGCCGCTGACGGCGGCCTGCCGCCGGGTCAGCGCATGTGCCGTGTGTGGCGCGACCCCTCTCCCGAATTCCTGACTGCACAGCTTGCCGCCCACCCCGAAGGCTGCTGGGCCGACGGCGACGAGCTGACCTTCGCATGCCGCAGTGACGATGTCGGCTTGCTGCCCGGTCCCGTTATCGAATTGCCCATGTGGCGAGTCGGTGCCGAAGGCGGCAATGGCAACAGCAACGCTGGCGTCGGCGACGGCGATCTGTGGGCGCTCAGCGTGCGCATCGAGCGGCTCAGCGAGGCCGTCATCGGCTACGGCTTCTGGCCGCTCGACGCCGGCGGAGGCCTGCTGGGCGGCCAGCGAGGCCCGGTCCCGCACCGTTTCCGGGGCCCGGATGCGCCTGCCGAGCTCCCGTCTCACCCCGACGACGAGCTGCGCGGCGTTACCCAGGCGCACACGCTCGACAGCACCTCGCTGCGCACCAAGCGCACGATCACCGTGTACCTGCCGCCCAACCACTCCCCCGCCGAACGATTGCCGGTGCTGTATGCCACCGACGGCGGCATGATCGGCCCCTACATCCGGCGGCTCGACGCCGGCATCACCAACGAGACGGTTCCCCGCTTGGTGCTGGTGGCAGCCCACTCCGCGCCGATGGGCGGCTACGGGAACGAGCGGGCCATGGAATACCTGCCGGGCTTCGACAACGATCGCTTCGACCGTCACCAGCGTTTCTTCGTGGAAGAGCTGTCGGCCTGGGCTGAGCGGTCATTCGGTGTCTCCGACGACCGCAGCCAGCGGGGCGTGTTCGGCGCTTCCGACGGCGGCGGCCACGCCTTGGCGGTCGGACACATGCACCGCGACAAGTACGGGCACGCCATGGCGTACTCCACCGGCATGCCGCCGAACGAGCAGATGAACTGGAATGCCGCCGAGGCGCCGTTCGTGCATCTCTGCGCTGGCACGCTCGAGGGCGGCTTCCATCAGGCCACCGAGGCGTGGGCGGCGTGGCTGCACTTCACCAAATCGCCGCACGACTGGACCGAGCGTGTCTGCGGCCACGACCTCATCCAGTGGATCGAAGAACTCCCCCGCGCTGTCACACGCGCTTGGGGCTGAACGGATGCCCTAGCCGCGGAGGCGGCAGGGGACTCTGCGACGTTGCGACCTGCCGGATCGCTGGTCGCAGTGGGTCCTGCCGCCTCCGCAGCGGGCGCACCTAGCTAGTCGCGGAGCAGGTAGCGCTTGACCTTGCCGGTGGCGGTCAGCGGCAGCTCCTCCACCACATCCACCCACCGCGGGTACTTGTACGCCGCCAGCCGCTCCCGCACGTGGGCCTGCACGCGCTCGGGCAGCGTGTCGCGATCCGCGCCCCCGGTGGGAACCACGAACGCGTGCGGCTTGGTCAGCCCGGCGTCATCAACGCCGCCGACCACAGCAGCGAGCACCACATCATCCAGCTCCAGAATGCAGCCTTCGACCTCGATCGGCGACACCCAGATGCCTCCCACCTTCAGCATGTCGTCGGAACGCCCCATGTAGGTATAGGTGCCGTCGGGGTTGCGCATGTAGGTGTCGCCGGTGGCCAGGAAGCGTCCTTGCAGCGCCGCGCGGGTGCGCTCCGTGCGATTCCAGTAGCCGGTCATCACCGAGTCGCCCGCTACGTGCAGCGCGCCCGGATCGCCATCGGCCACCTCGTTGCCGTGCTCATCGCGCAGCGACACCTCATAGCCATCCAGCGGCGTGCCCGTCGTGCCGGGCACCGACGCGCCCGGCCGGTTGGAGATGGCGATGTGGGCCAGCTCGGTGGTGCCGATGCCGTCGAGAATCTCCACTCCGAATCGCTCGGCGAATCGCCGGTGAATCTCCGGAGGCAGCGGCTCGCCGCCCGAGATGCCTTGCCGCACCGACGAGAACGTGTCGTCGGGAAGATCTGCGGCCAGCAGCTGCGCGTAGTTCGTGGGCACGCTGAAGAACAGCGTGGGCCGGTGGGTGCGAACGTGCTCGGCGACCGCCGCCGGCTCGGGCCGGTCGGCGTTCAGCACGGCTGTCGCACCGGTGCCTGACGAGAAATAGCCAGAGTTGCCCAGCCCGTAGGCGAAGAACAGCTTGGGCACCGAATAGACGACGTCGTCGGGCCCCATGTCAAGGACGCCACGGGCGTAGCTGTCGGTGCAGACCGACATGTCGATGTGGCGGTGCATGGCGCCCTTGGGCTGCCCGGTAGTGCCCGAGGTGTAGAGCCAGAACGCGATGTCATCGTCGACGGCATCGAAGGGTTCCGGGGCCGCACTCGGGTCGCCCAGCAGTCCCTCGTCAGAATCGTCGAGCGTCCAGCGCAGGAACGGCTGGCCGTCGGCTGCGGGCAACACCTCAGGGGCGAACGGGGGCGAATACACCAGTCCGACAGCGCGGCTGTCGTGCAGCAGGAACTCGTAGTCGTGCCGGCGGACCATGGTGGAGACCGGCACCGGGACAGCGCCGATCCACATCGCGCCCCAGAACCACCACAGGAACGCGGGCGTGTCGGCCGCGCACATCATCACCCGCTGCTCGGGCTGCACGCCGCGCTCGGCGAGCCCTGCCGCAGCCGCCTTCGCACCCGCCACCATCTCGGCCCTGCTCGTGTGCTGCCCGCTTGCAGCATCGACGATCGCTGTGGCGTCAGGACTTGCCTCTGCCGGTTCGATGACGAATCGGTGCACGGCATTCGCGCTCACGCTGTCCTCCTCGTCTGGTCGGCGCATGTTCGACACGTGGGTGTCGAAGCGAACACTAACGATGCACACTCATCGTGTGAGCACCGCACAGACGCGGCCAGCAGACGGCGGGGTGTACCTCGACTTCTTCAGCGATCTCCGTCCGTGGAAGCACTGGACGCTGCACGTCGACGGCCCCATCGCCACGCTGCTGATGCAGGTGCAGCCCGACGGCGGCATCTTCGACGGCGCCGAGCTGAAGCTGAACAGCTACGACATGGGCGTCGAGCTGGAGTTTGCTGACGCCGTCCGCCGCATCCGCTTCGAGCACCCCGAGGTGGGCTGCGTGGTGCTCGGCAGCGGCTACGAGGGGGTGTTCTGCGCGGGAGCCAATATCCGGGCGCTGGCCGCAGCGACCCACGCCCACAAGGTGAACCTGTGCAAGTTCACCAACGAGACCCGCCTGGAACTCGAAGAGGCCTCGGCCGGCAGCAGCCTGCGATTCCTCGCTGCGGTGGGAGGCGCGTGCTCGGGAGGCGGGTACGAATTGGCGCTGGCGACCGACCACATCTTGCTGGTGGATGACCGGAACACCGCCGTATCGCTGCCTGAGGTGCCGCTGCTGGGTGTTTTGCCGGGAACGGGCGGGCTGACCCGGCTGACCGACAAACGCCACGTGCGACGCGACCGCGCCGACGTGTTCGCCACCCGGGCCGAGGGGCTGCGGGGCGAGTTGGCGCTGGAGTGGGGCCTGGTGGATGAGCTGGCGCCGCGCACGTCGTTCGACGAAGCGGTGAGGGCGAGAGCCGCTGCGCTGGCCGAAGACAGCCGCGCCGCCCGAACCAGCGCCGACAGCGAGCCCGTAGAGCTGGAACCGCTGGGCATCTCACCTACCCCGGACGGCAGCGTGATCGGCGAGTTCGTCGCTATGGCACCGGACCGCGATCGGGCCTGTGCGGAAGTGCTGATCAGCGCGAGCCCCGATCCCCGCTGGCCGCTGCGGGCGGCACGGGAGCTCGATGCGCTGCTGTGCCATCTGCGCTTCAACGAACCCGAGCTGGGCACGCTGGTGCTGCTGACAGAGGGCAGCCACGCAAGCGTCACCGCCCACGACCGGGCGCTGTGCGAGCCCGCCAACCATGCCGAGCGGGAAACCGCCCTCCTCTGGCGTCGCACCCTGTCGCGGCTCGATCTCACCGCTCGCACGCTCATCGCCGCGGTCGAGCCCGGCTCGTGCTTCGCGGGCGTGCTCGCCGAGGTGGCACTGGCGGCCGACCGCACCTACATATTGGAGGGCGAATTCGTCGACGAGCGGCCCGACGATGCCGTGGGCATGGCCGTGCGAGCACTGCGCGGACCCCCGAGCCCAGAGGCCGACCTGCCGGCGCTGTCCATGACCGAGATCAGCCTCGGATCGATGCCCATGGCCAACGGTCTCACCCGGCTGCAGTCTCGACTCTGGGGCGACGACGCAGCCATTGCCGCCGCCCGCGACACCGTCGGTTCGGCCCTCGATGCGCTGGCCGCGGCCGAGGCCGGGCTGGCGACCGCGACCCCCGACGACCTCGATTGGGACGACGACCTGAGACTGGCGATCGAGGAGCGCGCCGCCTTCTCGCCCGACGCGCTCACCGCCATGGAGGCCAACCACCGCTTCTGCGGCCCCGAGACGATGGCCACCAAGATCTTCGGCCGGCTGTCGGCCTGGCAGAACTGGATCTTCATTCGCCCGAACGCCACTGGCCCAGACGGCGCGCTGACCCGCTACGGCACCGGCACTCGCCCGAACTACGCCACAGACCGTGTGTAAATTCGGCCTCCGCGGCGACGAGGGGAAGCGCCCGTGAGCAAAATCGATTACAGCGAGCGCATCCCCAACAACGTCGGACTCGCAGACGACCGCCGTTTGCAGCGGGCACTGGAAGGGTGGCAGCCCAAGTTCGCCCGCTGGTGGGACGAGCTGGGCCCCGCCGGTTTCTCGGGAAACGACGTCTACCTGCGCACGGCCACCGACACCAGTGCCGAGGGTTGGGCCCATTTCGACTACGTCAAGATGCCCGACTACCGCTGGGGCATCTTCCTGTCGGCGCCCAAGCCCGACCGCCGCATCGGGTTCGGCGAATCTGCGGGCCAGCCGGTGTGGCAGGAGGTGCCGGGCGAGTTCCGCAGCGACCTGCGCCGCCTGATCGTGGTGCAGGGAGACACGGAGCCGGCGTCGGTGGAGCAGCAACGACATCTCGGCCACACAGCGCCGTCGCTGTACGACCTGCGCAACCTGTTCCAGATCAACGTCGAGGAGGGCCGCCACTTGTGGGCGATGGTGTACCTGCTCCACGCGCATTTCGGCCGCGACGGCCGTGAGGAGGCCGAGGCGCTGCTGGAGCGGCACTCGGGCGACCCCGACAATCCCCGCATCCTGAACGCTTTCAACGAGAAGACCTCCGACTGGCTCTCGTTCCTGGCGTTCACCTACTTCACTGACCGTGACGGCAAGTACCAGCTCGGTGCGCTGGCCGAATCGGCGTTCGATCCGCTCAGCCGCACCTGCGAGTTCATGCTGCGCGAGGAGGCGCACCACATGTTCGTGGGCGCGACCGGCATGGGACGCGTTGCCCAGCGCACCTGCGAGGTGATGGTCGAGCATGACACCGACGATGTCCGGCCATTCGGCGTCGTCGACTTGCCCACGCTGCAGAAATACATCAACTTCCACTACGCGGTCTCGCTCGACCTGTTCGGCGCGGAAGCCTCGACGAACGGCGCCAACTTCTACACCGCCGGCCTCAAGGGCCGATTTGATGAGTCCGCGTACAATGACGATCACGTGCTCACCTCCACCACGTTCGCCTGCACCGAGGTGGTTGACGGTGCGCTGGCAAGCGTGGAGCGGCCTTCGCTGCAGGTGGTGAACCTGCAGCTGCGCGATTCGTATTCCGAGGATTGCGAGAAGGGGCTGCGGCGCTGGAATCGCCTGATCGCCGAAGCCGGGGTGGACTTCGAGCTCAAACTGCCGCACCCGGGCTTCAACCGAGCCGTGGGCGTGTTCGCTCCGCACGACATCACTCCCGACGGCAGGGTGGTCGGCAGGTCCGAATGGGAAGCATCTTGCGGCGACTGGCTCCCCACCGACGACGACCGCGACTACATCACGTCGCTCATGTCGCCCGTCTATGAGCCGGGGCGCATGGCCGGGTGGATCGCTCCCCCGGCTCGCGGCATCAACACCAGGCCGGTCGAATACGACTACGTGCGCCTGTAGTCGCCATGGGCTCTGCACCGAGCGAATTCGACGCAGGCGCCGTCGATACAGGCGCCATGGTCACAGAGGACGGCCGGCTGGAGGTTGACGCGGTCGGCATCGCCTACCGCCGGATCTCTCCCGGAGGCACCGACAGCCGGCACAGCAGCGCCGGGAACAGCCCGGTGATCGTGATGCTGCATGAAGGCCTCGGCAGCATCACGCAGTGGCGGGACCTGCCCGAGGTGCTGGCGCGCCGGTGCGGGCTCGAGGTTGTCGCCTACGACCGCGGCGGCTACGGCCGCTCAGACCCCGTGCCCGAGGCCTACAGCGACGGGTTCATGGAACGCGAGGCCACCGAGGTGCTGCCCGCCGTGCTCGACGAACTCGGCGTCCGCCGGCCGATCCTCGTCGGTCACAGCGACGGGGCATCCATCTCGCTGATTGCGGCGGCGTCGGGTTCAGTGGTGCCGCTCGGCGTTGCCGTCATCGCGCCGCACTCGTTCATCGAGGACATCTGCATCGACGGCATTCGCGCTATCGACGGCCAGCGCGAGCAGGTGATCTCGGGACTCGCCCGCCATCACGACCACCCCCGCCTCGCCTTCGAACGCTGGCGAGACGTCTGGCTGACGCCGCGATTTCGCCGCTGGGACATCCGACCGCTGCTGGAACGCATCGACTGCCCGGTCCTGGTGCTGCAGGGAGACGGCGATCAGTACGGCACCGAAGCTCAGGTGTCGACGATCGTCCAGTCAGCACCGAACGCCACCGGCCACCTGCTTGCCGACTGCGGCCACGTCGCGCATCGCGACCAGCCGGAGCGCATCGCCGGCTACTTGGCCGAATTTGTCTCCGGCTGCGCGGTTGCCGGTTCCTGACCCAGCAGGGTCGCCAAGGCGTCGGACGCGATCGCGTCGGGCGCCTCGAACGGCCCGAAGTGCCCTAGCCCGTGGTAGGTGATGAGCCGCGAGTTTCCCAACGCCTCATGCGCGGGCACCCCGATGTCCGAGCCAACGTCTGCCGACAGCATCTCGAGTCCTTTGCCGATGACCACCGGTGTCTGGCCGCCCTCGAGACGAGCCGTCGTGGAGACCCACTCGCCGTCGTAAGTTGCCGCCTCGTCTGCAGCGCGGCAGCGCAGCCGCACGGAGCCGTCAGGCAGATCCTCGAACCCGTGGGCGAGGTAGCTCGCCAGCGCATCGGCCCGCACACCGCTGAACGGCGGCCGCGATGCGAAGCGCTCGAAGGCCTCGCCGCGTGAGGCGAATTCCTCCCTGCGCTTCGTGGTGAGCGCGATCAACGGGTTCTCGCCCGGCCCGAATTGGTCTTCGAGGCGCCACACCACCGGCTCGTAGCCATACATGCGCCGGATGGTGCCGGGCCGCTGCGCATCGGCCAGCAGCAGCGTCGCGGCGCCGATCGAATGCCCGACGCAGTCCAACTCGCCGTGGGCGATGCCCAGATGATCGACGATGCCCAGCAGATCATTCGCCAGCGTTGTCCACAGGAAGTCGCGTTCGGCGGGCGGCGGACTCCAGCCGTGGGCGCGGAGATCAGGTGCCCACACAGTGAAGTGCTCAGTCAGGCGGCTGGTGAGCGGACCATAGGTTCGGCCGTTGAAGCCGGTGGCATGCACGAACAGCAACGGCGGCCCGTCGCCGCCCAGTCGATGCAGCGCGAGCTCGACGCCTTCGGCTACTTCGACCATCTCCGGCGCCGGCATGCCACCGTCAGGACCACTCATGTCTGGACAGCCCATGTGCTAGCCATGCGCGCATGAGTACTACACGGGGAGCCGAGGGCGCTGAGGCACCTCCCGATCTTGAGTTCTTCTGGGATCCGGTGTGCCCCTTTGCCTGGATCACGTCGCGCTGGGTCGAGAAGGTGGTCGCCCAGACGGGCTACTCGGTGGACTGGCGTTTCATCTCGCTGCGCATCCTGAACAAGCACCGCGACTACGCCACTGAGTTTCCGGCCGGGTACGAGCAGGGCCATACCGCTGGACTGCGAATGCTGCGGGTGGCTGCCAATGTGCGTGCCGAGCTGGGCCGTGACGTGATGGGCCCGCTGTATGACGCGATGGGCCAGCACTACTGGGAGATGCCCAAGGGCTCGGGCCTGCGGGATCGCATCGGCACCGCAGAGCACACCGCTGAGGCGTTGGCCACTGCCGGCCTGCCGACGGACTTCGCTGCAACGGTCGACGACGAGTCGTGGGATGCCGAGATCGAAGCAGAAACGGAGCTTGCCCTGGGCCGCACCGGGCGAGACGTCGGCACGCCGATCATCACGTTCGAGCCGCCCGACGGCCTGTCGTTCTTCGGACCGGTGATCTCGCGGGTTCCCTCCGACGAACAGGCCGTGCCGCTGTGGAATGCCGTCATCGAGCTCGCGCGCTTCCCGGGCTTTGCGGAGCTGAAGCGTTCGTTGCGCGAAGCCCCGCAGCTGAATGTGCTGGGCACCATCACGGAAGCACCCGAGATGGAGGACTGGGAAGCCGGTTCCCGCAAGGCGCACAAACCGAGCTGACGCCCGGTTCAGGAATCGAGGCGGTAGGCCTCGGAGGTGGGCTTGAGGGGGCGTGCCAGCCACGTCGGGCGGCGCAGGCCGCCTGGACCGGGGGCCGGTCGAGTCATCGCCAGCCACTCCTCATAGGCGGCCCTGGCGCGCTCGGTATCGACCATCACATCGCCGTAGCGGTCGCCGGGTTCGGCCGGCCCCACGCACACCCGCTGGTGCCAGCACTGCATGCCCGAGACCGGGTCAGGCTGCACCGAGAACGTGAGGTTCTGGTGGACGCCGGTGTCGTTCCACCAGACCCGCTCAGAATCGGGGTCGTCGGAGGCGAACGGCGCCATCGACCCGGTGCGCCGGAGCAGCCACACGGTGCCGTCGCGCTGGATCTCCGCAGGACCGCCAGCCCAGGACTTGGGGCCACCAGCGCGGGCACTTGCTTTCGGCTCAGCCTCTGGTTGAGCGGCGGGGTCGAGGCGCCAGCGCCCCATGTGGTGCGAGGCCGCCACCACGCCGGGACGGATGCCTTCGGTGCGCCAGGCCGAGATGACGAAGTGGCCGATGCGCGTGCTGATCCGCACGAGGCCGCCCACATCGATGCCGAGAGCCTCAGCGTCTGCGGGGTGGATCCACAGCGGATGGCGGTGGCTGATCTCGGCCAGCCACTTGGCGTTCGCCGACCTGGTGTGAATGAGCGTCGGGATGCGGAACGTCGGCACCAGGATGCGCTCGTTGCCGGCCAGATCCAGATGCTGCCAATGAACGTGGCTGGGTATCCAGCCGGGGGTCGCATGCTCGGGCCAGCCCCACTCGGCCAGCGTCGTCGAGTACAGCTCCAGCTTGCGCGACGGCGTCGGGAACCCGTGACGGGCCGCTCCTGCCACCTGCACCGCTACGGAGCCGTCGCCGAGCGGGGGCAGTGACGTGGTGGCGCCGCCGATGGTGTCGCGCGACGGCCGGTGGACGTCGTCGTCGCCGAGGACGGTGCCGGCCAGCTGCGCGGGCTCAACGACTCGCTCGTGGTGACCGTAGGGATCGCCGCGCACTGCGTAAGCGCCCCGGTCACGCATGAACTCGAGCGGCGTCTGCCCTGCTGCAGCGGCGTCGTCGGCCAGGCCGGGCACCTCGTCGGTGAAGATGGCCTCGTAGTACTCGTCGATGCTGATGGGTTCGCCGGGGCGGGACGGGCTTTCGAACCACTGGCGGATGCCGAGCGAGCCATCGGGGTCGATCCGCCACGACAGGTCGATCCAGAACTCGTTCTCCTCCCAGACCTCGCCTGGGTTGAATTCGTGGGTCCGGCTCTCGGGGCCGAGCTCGGCTCCCCTCAGTTCGGCATACCGGCGCATCACCGGCTGGCGGAATCCCAGCCATTGGCCTGCGTGGGTCTCGAATGACGCCAGGTCATGACGCTCCGAGCCCACGCCCATCGGAAGCACGTAGTCGGCAAACCACGCCGTCTCCGACCACGTCGGCGTGAGCGCAACATGGCAGCCCACCCGCTCAGGATCGCTCAGCGTCTCCAGCCAGCTGAACCCATCGGGGTTCGTCCACACCGGGTTGTAGACGCGGGTGAAGTAGGTGTCGAGCTTGCCCCTGCCCTCGCGCAGGAAGTGCGGCAGCAGGATCGACATCTCGTGATGGCTGAGCGGGTACTCGCGCGGCCACGACAGCTCGTTCCAGTGCTCCACCGGCGGCGGCCGCAGCGGCGGCGCCGGCTTCATCTTGTGCCAGCCCGCTCCAGTAGTGCCCCCGACCGTGCCGACCGATCCGGTGAGCACGTTGAGCAGGAACAGGCACCGTGCGGTCTGCCAGCCGCCCAGGTTGCCCGCGCCAGCGGCGCGCCAGTTGTGGGACGCGAACCGGCCCAGCGCTCCGCCGATCGCATGCGCTATCTCACGCAGACTGTCCGCATCCACCCCGCACAGCTCTGCGGCCCGCTCAGGCGTGTACTCCGCGTAGGCGTCACGCAGCGCCACCTCGACCGACTCGAATGTCGGCGGCAGATCGGGCCGGGTCTCGGCCAGGTAGGTCTGCCAGTTCGTCCAGCGATGCACGAATGCTCGGTCCCAGGTGCCTGCCTCGAGCAACAGGTGAGCCAGGCTCAGCAGCAGGACCGGTTCGGTGCCGGGCCACGCAGGCAGCCAGTGATCGGCCTTGGCCCCCGTGTTCGACAGCCTCGGATCGACGCAGATCACCGTCGCTCCCCGCTGCTGTGCCTCGATGATCCGCTGGGCGTGGGGGTTGAAGTAGTGCCCGGCCTCAAGGTGGCTTGAGATCAGGAAGATGACCTCGGCGTTGGCGAAGTCCGACGAGGGCCGGTCGTGGCCCATCCATGTCGCGTAGCCGACACGGGCGCTGGAGGAGCAGACGTTGGTATGGCTGTTGTGCCCGTCGATGCCCCACGCCGTGAGCACGCGCTCGGTGTAGCCGTCTTCGCCGGGCCGGCCGACGTGGTACATGATCTCGTCGCGGCGGCCCTCGACGATGGCCGCCCGGATGCGTGCTGCGATCTCGGTGAGCGCTTCGTCCCAACTGACGCGTTCCCATCCGCCGCTTCCGCGCTCACCCGTCCGGCGCAGCGGGTACAGGATGCGCTCGGTGTCGTGCACCTGGTTGATCGTGGCGGGGCCCTTGGCGCAGTTCCGACCCCGGGATGCGGGGTGCTCGGGGTTGCCTTCGAAGCGAACGACTTCGTCGGTGTCGCGGTCGATATAGGCCACCAGCCCGCACGCCGCCTCGCAGTTGAAACAGGTGGTGGGCACCAGGGTGTAGTTGCGCTCGACACGCTGCGGCCACGCTGCGGCGTCGAGCTCAGACCAGTCATGCCATTGGTCGTGCGGAGCCGCCGAACCGAGCTGCACTGCTGGCCTTGGCGGGGAGTCCTGTTCGCTCGGGCGGTGCTCGCTCATGACAGGGGCACCGCTTGGGCCGCACGCAGGTAGGCGCGGTCGTGCCGGTAGAGCCATGCCAAGACCGCTGCAGCAACGACCGGAGCCCAGGCAAACGCTGCGGCGCTCGCTCGGAGGGCCACAAAGGCCCCCCACACCGCGCCGCCCCCCAGCAGGGCCTCACCCACCAGCCGGCCGATGAGCAACAGCGCCGGCCGGTCGGCCCACAGCACCCGGCCTCGGCACTGGCGCAGCAGCAACGCCGTGTATGCAGCGGTCAGCAACGAGAACACGGCCGTCGGGCCGATCAGCACCACGAACCAGGTCGAACCGCCCCACAAGCCCGCGATGCCCCACAGCATCACCAGCGTCGCGTCGATCATGATCACCCACGCCCCCGCGGTGATCCAGCTGCGGAGCCGGCCCTTGGCGAACAGGTACCAGAAGCGCTCGGGCCGTTTCAGATCGGCGATGAGCAGCACGCCCGTCACTGCCAGCGCCACCAGGGCGATCACCGCCGGTCCCGTGGCGACGGCGGCACGGTCATCCCAGCCCAGCAGCGCCGCGGCAGCGGCCCACAGCATCACCCCGGCCGCCACCCCTTTGGTGACCATGTAGCCGGCCACCTTGGCTCCCCACGGCTCGTCATGGGACACGGTGTAGGCCGTGCGTGCCGCCGGCGCTGTCGACGCTGCCGGCCAGGAGGCGCTGCCGGTCCAGTCGGCCCAGATCAGCCCGTCGTCAGCCACCGGGCGCGCCAGCGGATCCAACGCCTCGGGCACGGTGCCCGCGTAGTGCACTTTGGGCAGGGTGCGGCGCTCGGGCGCCCGCACCGGCAGGTCCTCGGAGCGGATGCGATCTGCGACCGGATCCGCCGGGTCGTCGTGATCGACCACGGTGATAGCCCGTGTCGGGCAGACCGACACGCACGAGGGCTCGAGCCCGACTTCCAGCTTGTGCTGGCAGAAATTGCACTTGTGCGCGGTGCCGGTTTCCGGCGAGATGTACAGCGCGTCGTACGGGCACGCGTTCATGCAGCCCTTGCAGCCGATGCAGCGGGAATCGTCAAAATCCACCACGCCGTTGGATGCTCGGAACAGCGCACCAGTCGGGCAGATCGCGATGCAGGGCGCGTCGTCGCAGTGGTTGCAGCGCATCACTGCGAAGTGCCGCTGCGTCTGCGGGAACTCGCCGGTCTCGACGTAGTTGACCCACGTCCGGTTGACGCCGAGCGGCACGTCGTGCTCGCTCTTGCAGGCCACCGTGCATGCGTGGCAACCGATGCACGCGCCGCTGTCCAGCAGGAACCCCAAGCGCGTCACGGCCAACAGGATCGCACACGTCCGGGCGCTTTCTGTCCTTTCACGACAGCAATCTGTTTCGATCCCTCCGGATGGTTGCGAGCGGATTACCGACCGGTACTCGCGGCGCGCCTAACGTGGCGCGGGATCGGCAAGGGGGGCACATGAGCGACGACGCAGGCAACAGCCCGACCAACGGCGCGGCTGAAGGCGACGAGATCATCCGCCTCAGCGACGTCTACAAGATCTTTGGACCGCAGCCGCGTGGTCGTGCATTCGAATTGGCCCGCTCCGGCGTGCCCAAGAACGACGTGCAACGGCTCTCGGGCCATGTCGTCGGCCTCACCGATGTGAACTTCTCGGTCAACCGCGGCGAGATCTTCGTGGTGATGGGCCTGTCCGGTTCGGGCAAGTCGACCGCCATCCGGATGGTCAACAAGCTGCACGATGTCACCCACGGCGAAGTGCTGGTGGATGGCGTCGATGTGCAGAAGCTGTACGGGACCGACCTGCAGGAGTTCCGGCGGGAGAAGATGGGGATGGTCTTCCAGCACTTCGCCCTCTTCCCGCATCGCAAAGTGATCGACAACGTCGGCTACGGGCTCAAGGTGCAGAAGGTCGACCGCTCTGAGCGGAACGAAGCCTCCATGCGGGCACTGTCGCTGGTCGGACTGGCCGCGTTCGCCGATCACCGGCCCGCCCAGCTCTCCGGCGGCATGCAGCAGCGTGTCGGTCTCGCTCGTGCGCTGGCCTCGGATCCGGACATCCTCCTCATGGACGAGGCGTTCAGCGCACTCGACCCGCTCATCCGGCGTCAGATGCAAGACGAGATGATGGAGATCCAAGCCGAGGTCCACAAGACGATTCTGTTCATCACCCACGACCTCAACGAGGCGCTGCGCATCGGCGACCGGGTCTGCATCATGAAGGACGGCGCAGTCGTACAGATCGGCACACCCGAAGAAATCCTGACCGAGCCAGCCACTGGCTATGTGGCCGAATTCGTCCAGGACGTCGATCAGGGACGGGTCATCAAGGTCCACGAGGTCATGTCGGAGCCCAGGCCGATCCCGGCCGACATCTCGCTCAGTGATGCGCTGACCCTCTGCCAGGACATTGCGGGCCGATTCTGTTGCGACTCCTCAGGCAAGCCGGTCTCGCTGTTGACAGCGGCCGACGGTTTGCGGGCCCGTGGCATGGGAAGCAACGACCTCAAGAAGGCGCTGCGCTCCGATTTCGACAGGTGCAGCCCGGACGCGACATTGAACGAGCTCTACGCAGCAGCAGGGCGCGGCCTCTCGATTGCCGTGGTCGACGATGACGGCGCGCTCGTCGGGAATCTGGATCCCCGTCTCATCATGGAGGAGATGGGCCGAGTCGAACAGCTGATAGACGACTTCGAGCGGGAGGTGTTCATGTGAGCGCCGCCATGCTCCTCGCCCAAGCCAACGGCGAAGAAACAAGCGAGTCGGGCCACTTCATCGACCAAGTCGTCGACGTCGTCACTGCTCCTGAGGCCGGTGATCGCTTGGCCGACTGGGCGACGACCGGCGTCGAATGGGCACTGTTGCTGGCGCTCTTCATCGTCCCGGCGCTCCTGCTCTTCGGCGGAGCGATCGGTCGCCGCTACGGCATGGCGGCCGGCGGTCTCATCGGGCTCGTCGCTGTGTGGTGGTACCGCTTCAGGTCTGAAGAGATCATCTCGTCCGGCACCCATGCCTACCGCGTCGACGGCGAAACGATCTACTGCCGAGACGCACTCGTCGATGCCGAGGGCGATCTCTTGGAGTGCACGTCGGGCGTCGTAGCGCAAGCACGGCAGAACACCGTGCTCGACAACTGGCAGATCCCAGTCGGCGACTGGGTGGAACAGACCGTGTTCTGGGTGGACAACAACCTGCAGGCCACGATCGGAGTCATCAAGTGGCCGTTCGACACGCTGATCAACATCATCGTGAATGAGTGGCTGCTGCAGATGTCGTGGCTGACGGTGTGCATAGCGGTCTTCCTGATCGGCTGGCTGATCCGCAACTTCCAAGTCGGCTTCATGGCTTTCATCGGCCTGCTGGTCTGCGGTCTGCTCGGCGAAGCCTTCTGGCGAGAAACAGCATTGACCATCGGCTTCATCGGCGTAGCCGTACTCGTGTGCGTGATTGTCGGCATACCCATCGGTGTCTTGTGCGGGCGCGTCGATGGCGCATGGAAGGTGGTCCGCCCAATCCTGGATGCGATGCAGGTCGTTCACTCGTTCGTGTACATGCTGCCATTCGTCTTCTTCTTCAAGATCGGCTTCGTCGCAGCCACCATGGTCACGATGACGTTCGCTTTGCCGCCGCTGATCCGTCTTACGAACCTCGGCATCCGGCAAGTTCCCGAAGACGTCGTCGAAGCATCACGCGCCTACGGTGCGCCTGAGTGGCGCGTCCTCACCGACGTGCAGCTGCCGCTGGCACGCCCGGCGATCATGACCGGTCTCAACCAGACACTGCTGCTCGCCATATCGATGCTCGGCATCGCCGCCATCATGGGCGCAGGCGGCTTGGGCAGTTTGCTGTTCCGTGCCATCAACAATCTCGACATCGCACTGGCTGGGTCTGCGGGCTTGGCCTTCTTCCTGGTGGCCGTTGTGCTGGATCGACTCAGCCAGCCCGAGGCAGGTGATTCGGGCAATCTCCTCAGCCGGATTACCCAGGCTTGGAAGCACCGGCGGACCCCCGAGGAACTGCTCGTCGATACCGAGGCTGCCGAGACGGCTGCCAGAGATGCCGAACCTCCCGTACCCGACGAGGCGTTCGAGACTGTGGGCCCCCGGGAACGTGGCGCTGTCATCGCCACGGCCATCGGCGCGGTCATCACGCTCGTCGCGTTGCTGCTGCCCTGGAACGCGAATGCCGGTCTCGTCTCCGCCTACGCACGAAGCGCCGATACCGATCTTCGCTCTATGGACTGTTCCGGGGAGTGGGTAGAGGAGCAGTCTCTCAACCCGCTCGCCGAGGGCGGCACGGAGCTCGTTTGTGTCGGCGACCTCAGCTTCATTTCTCAGAACTTCAATGGCCTCTCGGCTTCCGGCGGCTCGTGGTTCGGGATCTTCATCGGGGTGATGGCTGCGGTGTCGCTATTCGCAGCCGTCAACACACTGTTCCGACCCGGCAGAGGTTCGCGCTGGATGTCGGCACACGGGGCCGCGGTCTTCTCGTTGGCAACGCTTATCGCGACAGTCGCCTACCTGTTCGCCCGACCACCTGACAAGGTGGAGGAACTCGGCATCTTCAGCACCGGTGTTGGCATCTACCTAGCAGTCATCGGCGCAATCGTGGCGAGTGCGGCCGCGTGCCTCTGGCTCTGGCGGGCACCGATGACCGCACGACGACCACTGCCGGCGAACATCGGCTGGGGACGCCTGCTGGGCGGGTCATTCGCCGTGCTGCTGCTCGTCATGGGCGGCTATGCCGGCTGGAGTTTCGACACGCGCGCCGAATCGGTGATCGACGACGAACTGCAGGCCGAGCTTGACCAGATCGCCGCCGACGGAGCAGCGGCCTTGGCGGCAGCGCGTGCTGCGGCAGTGGGCGCCGACGAAGCCGAAGCAGCTGGCGACGACATCCGAGCGCAGGAACTGCGGCGCGAAGAGAATCGGCAGCTGGCCCTTGAAGGGGTGAAGGCAGCCGACATCGCATCCAAGATCGCTCAAGCCAAACGACAAGGCGACATCATCCACGACGGATTCGAATCCGAAGGCGCCGGCATAGGCATCTGGACGCTGATTGGCGGGCTCGTCGGACTCGTCATGATCGTGCCTGCGATCGGATTGACCGGGATTGATGAGGCGCGCCGCTATCGCTGGAGCGCCCTGGTAGGCGGCATCGGCATGGGCGTTGCGATCTTGCCCCTGGCATGGATCCTCACGATCGTCCGCGTCGCCGACGAGAATCTCGTTTCTGGCGTTGGATCCGTGCTGGTGCTGGCGGCGGGGTTCACGATGTTCGCGACCTCCCGCGGCACCCTCTCGGAATTCGAGCGGAACAAGATCTACGGCGATATTCCCGCTAACACGGGCTAACCATCGATTCACGCTGCCCAAAGCACTCCGAACATGTATGCGCGGTCTAGGGTGTTAGGCGCGCATATGGCCCGACTACGCTGCTGCGCAAGGAGCCCTCGTCGAGCCGGGCGAATGGCGCCGCACATGCGTGGTCGCAACTAGGAGCGCCGCGTGACGCAATCTGTCGCAGATCAGGGAGGATCTCCGCAATGAAATCGAAACGATGGACCACGCTGCTGTTGCTACTAGCAGCATTCGCATTATTCGCTGCTGCGTGCGGCGACGATGGCGATGACGACGCCACCGAGACCGCCGAAACAGAGGCTCCCGCCGCCACGACCGAAGCCATGGTCGAAGAAGAGCCGATGGAAGAAGAGATGTCGATGACCCCCGGTGAGGGTGTCAGCGTCACCATGGGCCGCGCCAACTGGAGCACCGGCTACTTCCAGGCAGAGCTCTACAAGCAGCTGCTTGAGGAGCTGGGCTACACGGTGAGCGACCCGGCCGAACTCGAGCTC
>CAZAFV010000050.1:7460-19657 GCA_964484385.1 uncultured Acidimicrobiales bacterium | reverse complement strand
GCGTGCGGCTGGTGGGCATCTACGACGCTGACGGCGGGCTCGCCGGAGAGCTCCGTTACGCCCTCGGCAAGCTGACGGGCCGCAGCAAGTGCGCCCTCTGCGACCTCACCCATGGCTGGAACCCGCTGGGCTCGCGCGAATGGAAGCAGGCCTGTGCCGCCTCGCCGCTCGAGCTGGAGCTGGTGCATCGCGACGAGGCCGCCACCGCTCAACTCGCTGCCACAGCCAAGCTCCCTGCCATCGTCGCCTACGACGGCGAGCGCTGGTCTGAGGCGCTCAGTACGGCCGATATCGAGGCCTGTGCGGGCTCGCCGGAACTGCTGCTCGACCGTCTCACCCAATGGTGAAGCATGTTGGCGAAGTCCGCCGCATTCGATGCCGCTGGGCCGCCGGTCGCCAGTACTGTCCTGTCCCGCATGCCGTCGGCCGAAAGGCGGGTCCGTCGATGAAACCAGCCCTCTGGCGCAGGCTTCTGGCCGCGCTCTTTGCGACCGCCTTGCTGGCGGCCGCATGCGCTCCAGACGAGCATGACGCGGTAAGCGAACCCGAAGCGGCCGACGACGAGACGGCCGAAGTTCACCCCGACGAGCCAGAGGCTGCCGAAGCCGACGCCGAAGAGACCGATGAACCGGCGCCTGCTGACGAACCCGAACCCGCAGACGAACCCGAGAGCGCTGACCAGCCGGAGCCTGCGGACGAACCGGAACCCATCGGCGACCCGGTCGATCTGGGCAAGTTCAACGATTACGAGCCCGGTGATCCGGATGCAACCCTGCTGCCGGTGGATTCGGAGGTGCTGATCGGCCAGCTTCCCAACGGCCTCACCTACTACCTGCGCTCGAACGACTCGCCCGGCAAGTCGATCATGATGCACTTGGTCGTCAATGCGGGGGGCGTCCTCGACCCCGACGGCGCGGAGGGCGCAGCTCATTTCCTCGAACACATGATGTTCAACGGAACCGAGCGCTTTTCCAAGAACGAGCTCCTCCAGGTGCTCCGCGACTTCGGCACCGACTTCGGCCCTGACGTGAACGCGTACACCAGTCCCGATGAGACGGTCTACATCCTCGATTTCAAGCTCGACCACCCCGGCGCAATCGGCCTCGGCTTCACGGTGCTGTCCGAATGGGCATCGGCGGCCACGCTCCTGCCTGACGATGTCGATGCCGAGCGGGGGATCGTTCTTGACGAGTACCGCCTGCGCGATGAATCGGCGTCGGGAAGGGTCTCGAACTTCCTCGACGCCATCTACTACTCGGGAACCGTCTATGAGGGCATGCTCATCGGCGGCAGCGAGGAATCCAATCTGTCCATGACCGCTGAGGTGTTGCGCGAGTTCTACGACACGTGGTACCGACCGGACAACATGGCGGTGGTGGTCGTGGGCGACCTGGCTGTCTCCGAGATGGAAACGCTGGTGGAGCACTACTTCGCGGAGCTCGCGCCACGCACACCGACTGCCCCGGCGCAGCCTGATCGGTCTGCGTTCATTGCCGACTTCGTGGACGAGCCGGTGACCGATGTGGTCACGCACCCCGACCACGGCCCGATCTACATCTCGCTCGACTGGCAGCTGCCCGCGTGGCCTGCGGGGACCGTCGGGGGCGAGCGGCTTCGGTTCATGGAGGACCTGATCGCTCGCATGCTCGACATCCGGCTGGATGCCGCCTTCCGGGCCGGTCAGCTCTCACAGGCCACAGAACCGCACTTCAGCGCGTTTCCGGCAGCACGTGGCTTGCGTCTGTATGGCACGAACTATCAGGGCCCGGATCTCAACCAGGCAACCACCGACTACATCTCGGTGGTGCAGGGCGCGGCACATTTCGGCTTCAGCCAGGCAGAGCTCGACCAAGCAGTGAGCGCGTTTCGCACCTCGCTCGAGTTCCAGCTCGAGAGCGACGAGACCCGGCAGGACCGCGAGTACTCCTTCGGCTACGCAGCGCACTTCCTCAGCGGCGCCGATGTCTCATCGACGCCGGATCGGGTGGCCCGGCTGACCGCGCTGCTCGACACTTACACGGTCGAAGAGCTGACCGCACATCTGCGTTGGCTCTTGGACATCGCGCCGCCCCTGGTGGTGTCGATCGGACCCGACCCGGCGGATGTACCGACCGCGGAGGAACTGCGTGCCGCGGTGGACGCGGCGGTTCCGCTGGCACCGCCGGAGGCGCAGGAGGCCATCGACGCACTTATGGCACGGCCGGATCCGGCTGCACCCGCAACCGAACGATCAGTGGGCCTGTTCGACGACGCCTATGAGTGGGAATTCCCGAACGGGGCGAAGGTGGTCTTCGCGCCATCGGACATCGCGGCCGGCGAGGTGACGGTGGTGGCGGAGAGCCTGGGCGGCTGGTCGTCACTGTCGGTGGGCGACTCGGCCCTGGTGCGTCACGCGGTCGGCGCGGTCGCTTCGAGCGGCGTCGGTGAAGCGACAGCTACGCAGCTCGACGAGTACTTGGCCACCACGACGGCCCGGGTCAGCCCATTCATCGCCGAGCACTCCGAGGGTTTCTCGGGCGCTGCGGGGGCGGGCGACCTCGAAGCGCTCTTCGCGCTGCTGCACCTGTACGTCACTGAGCCGCGCATCACCGAGGTGGCGGTCAACGAGCAGATCCAAGCGATGCAAACCCGTCTGGCGAACGCCGAGACCTTCCCCCAGTGGATCTCCGAGCTGGCACTGCTCGAAGCGCTTTTCCAAGGCAGCCCCTGGTACCAGTTCATTGCCACTCAGGATCAGATCGACGCCACCACCGCCGACGTGCTGCTCGGCCTCTACCAAGCACGGCTGAGCGACGTGGACGATCTCGTGGTGGCAGTGGTCGGCGACATCGACCGGGCCACGGTGGCCAACTTGGCGGCACGCTATATCGGCACACTGCCCGCCGGCCCGGACGACACCTTCACCGACCACAACCCGGGATTCCCATCGGGCGTTCAGCGCATCACGATTCCGGTCGACGCTGACTCGGGCGCGGCGGGTCTCGACATCGTGTTCGGTGCCCCCACGGCGCTCACCGTCGAGACCCTGGTCCTCGCCGACGTGGCTGCAGCCGTCATCAACGACTTGCTCGACGGTCGAGTACGCGAGCAGCTCGGCGAGACCTACTCGGTCGGCGCGTCTGTGTCGCCCGACGACGCGACGGGTAAGTGGACGGCACGCATCAGCGCCACCGGGCCGTCGGATGGGCTCGAGACGAGCCACGCCGCCATCGTGGAGACCGTGGCGGAGCTGGTTGCCGATGGTCCGACCGACCGCGACTTGCAGCAGGCGATCTCGGTGACGCGAGACAACTACGTGCTCGAGTCGAACTCCTCGATCATCAATCCGCTTCTGCGGCGCCACCACGTCGATGACAGCAGCGTCGGCACGCCCGCTCAGCGGCGAGCAGTTCTCGACGGGATCACGGCCGCCGAGGTGCAGGCACACATCGCACTGTGGTTCAACCTCGAGAACCGCATCGAGGTGTTCCGCTCCGAGCAGTAGGCGCCGTGTCGGCTGTCGCTCAATTTTCTGGGTAGCGGACTGCGACAAGCGTCAACCCGTGTGGCGGCGCGATTGCCGCCGCGGCATCCCGGCTGCGTGCAGCCAGCACAGCGGGCACGTCGCCGGCTGTCCGGTCGCCGCGCCCCGCCGCCACGCATTGGCCCACGATGGCCCGCACCATCTGGTGACAGAAGGCGTTGGCCTCGATCTCGAAGAGCAACTGGGCGCTCTCGGCCGACCAGCGCGCCCTCGACACGGTGCGCACCAGCGACGCGTCGGGACGATCCTTCGGTCGCCGGCAGAACGAGGTGAAGTCGTGCTCGCCCACGAAGTGACCCGCGGCGGCACTCATCTGACCGATGTCGAGCGGAGCCGCAACATGCCATTCGAGGTCGGCAGAGCGGGGATCGGGATGGGCGGCGTTGCGAATGCGGTACTCGTAGGCACGGGACGTTGCCGAATGGCGCGCATCGAAGCTGTCGTCGGCGAACGTGGCGGCTGCGACGGCGATCTCGGGGTTCAGCAAGCGGTTGAGCGCGGACGCCAAGCGCGAGGGGCCGGCTGGGTCGAGCCGCCGCAGCCCCTCGCCGCCGATCCGGAACGACACGACCTGCCCGGTGGCGTGAACGCCTGCATCGGTGCGGCCGGCCACGGTCAGCATGGGGGCTTCGCCCAGGATGCGCTCGAGCCCGGCGGCCAGCTCGCCGGCCACCGTGCGAACGCCGTCATTGGCGGCGAAGCCGCGGAAACCCGTGCCACGGTATGCCACATCCAACCGCACTGTTCGCTGCGGGTTTCCGCAGGGCGCCTCATGCTCGTTCACCGCTGGCACGGTAACTTCGCTGGGAGCGGTGCGGTCACGGCCAATCGTCGACCCGGCTGCATCGGCTCGGTCGCATCGGCCAAGTCACAGGGGGATACCGCACATGCTCGATACCAGGATTGCGGGCGGCACGATCATCGACGGCACGGGGACGCCGCGGGTCCAAGGCGACATCGGCATCTCCGACGGTCGCATCGTGGCCGTCGGCGACGAGGCCACGCAGGCGGCAGGTGCCGCCAAGCGCACCATCGACGCCTCCGGCATGGTGGTCGCGCCCGGCTTCGTCGACATCCACACCCACTTCGACGCCCAGGTCTTCTGGGACACCACCCTGTCCCCGTCGCCATTGCACGGCGTGACCACGGTGATCGGCGGCAACTGCGGCTTCACCATCGCCCCGCTGGCGCCCGACCACGGCGATTACCTGATGCGGATGCTCGCCCGGGTGGAGGGCATGCCGCTCGAATCGCTGCAGGAGGGTGTGCCGTGGGACTGGCGCAGTTTCGGCGAATACCTCGACTCGATTGACGGCACGCTGATGCCCAACGCCGGGTTCCTGGTAGGGCACTGCGCGCTGCGGCGGATCGTGATGGGGGAGCGCTCGGTGGGCCACGAGGCCACGCCCGACGAGCTCGAGGCCATGAAGCAGCTGCTGGCCGAGAGCATCGCCTCGGGCGGGCTGGGCTTCAGCTCGTCGTGGGCTAAAACACACAACGATGCCGCTGGCGAGGCGGTGCCCTCGCGCCACGCTTCGACCACCGAGCTGATCGAGCTGTGCTCGGTGCTGCGGTCGAGTCCGGCGGTGGCTCTCGAGTTCATCCCGACCATCGAGCGCTTCGACACCGACGTGTACCAGCTGCTTGCCGACATGTCGGTGGCAGCGGACCGGCCGCTCAACTGGAACGTGATCTTCGCCAACGGCCGGCATCGAGATGTCATCGCCCAGAAGCTCGAAGCCAGCAACTTCGCCGCTCGCCAGGGCGGGCGCGTGGTGGCGCTGACCGCGCCGATGCCAGCGGTCAGCCGCCTGTGCTTCGAGAGCGGATTCCTGCTCGACACGCTGCACGGCTGGGCCGAGCCCATGGCGCTGCCGCCGGCGGAGAAGATGCAGCTGCTTGCCGACCCGCAGCGCCGCGCCGAGCTGAACGATCTCGCCCAGCAGCCGAGCGCGTTCCGGGGCGTAGCCCGCTGGGAGCGTCTCACGGTTGGCGAAGTCACCAAGCCCGAGCTCACGCACTTCGAGGGTCGCACGATCGGCGAGATTGCCGACGAGCAGGGCATCACACCGTGGGATGCGCTGTGCGACTTGGTCGTTGCCGATGATCTCAAGACCGGCCTGTACCCGCGTGCCGCTGGCGACGACGACGACAGCTGGGCGCTGCGCCAGGAGCTGTGGAACGACGACCGCTGCGTGATCGGCGCGTCGGACGCTGGCGCGCACCTCGACTTCCTGGCCACGTTCAACTACTCGACGTACCTGCTTGCCGCAGCCCGTGACCGCCAGATGCTCGAGCTGGAAGATGCCATACACAAGCTCACCGACGTTCCCGCGCGCCTGTACGGCCTTGCGGACCGCGGTCGTTTGGCGGAGGGCTGCCATGCCGACGTCGTGGTGTTCGACCCCGACGAGGTGGCACCGAAGCCGATCGAGGTACGCGAGGACCTGCCCGGCGGCGCATGGCGCCTGTACGGCGAGGCCGATGGCATCGACACGGTGCTGATCAATGGCGAGGTGGCCGTCAGCGGCGGCGAGTTCACCGATGCGCGACCGGGAACCCTGTTGCGTGCCGGGCGCGACACGGTGCCAGTGACAGCGGTCGGCTGACACTTCGAAACAGCACCTGCAGCGGTGCCGCGACTGCTGGTGCCCTGCAGCGTGGTGGCTGCTGCCCGGTAGCCTCTTGGGGTCTGTCTCGCAGTCGACCCCATGCGGAGTTCCAGCGTGCGCACCTATGCCCCCAAAGCATCTGAGATCGAGCGCTCCTGGTTCGTTGTCGATGCCGAGGGCATGGTGCTGGGTCGCATGGCGACCGAGGTCGCCAAGATCCTGCGCGGCAAGCACAAGCCCACCTTCGCCCCTTACATCGACGGCGGCGATCACGTTGTCGTGGTGAACGCCGACAAGGTGGTGCTGACCGGTGACAAGGCCACGAAGAAGCTCGTGCACCGCCACTCGGGATACCCGGGCGGCCTGCACAGCGAGAAATACGGCGACCTGCTGGCCCGCCGGCCGGCCGACGCGGTGAGGCGCACCATCCGCGGCATGCTGCCGCACAACCGTCTGGGCCGCGCTCAGCTGCGCAAGCTGAAGGTGTACGCCGGGCCCGACCATCCCCATGCCGCGCAGCAGCCCCAGCCGCTGCCGCTGCCTCACGCCTTGGCGCGCTGAGCCACGGTTCCGCACGCTGTAGCCGATACGCCATACCCGACGAGAAAGACCCCGATTTCGTGCCCGTTCCGCTGACGCAGACCACTGGCCGCCGCAAGCGTGCCGTCGCCCGGGTGAGGTTCCTGCCCGGCAGCGGCAACATCTCGGTGAATGGTCGCCCGTTCGACGAGTACTTCACGTCGTCGGTGCACCGCATGGAGATCACCGAGCCGCTGCGACTCACCGAAGCCGCCGAGAGTTACGACGTCAGTGCCACCGTGGACGGTGGCGGGGTGGCAGGTCAGGCCGGCGCGTTGCGCTTGGGCATTGCCCGCTCGCTGCTGGTGCTCGACCCTGAGGTGCGGCCGACGCTGAAGTCCGCCGGCCTGCTGCATCGCGACGACCGCAAGAAGGAATCCAAGAAGTACGGCCTCAAGAAGGCCCGTAAGGCGCCCCAGTACTCCCAGCGCTAACCCGGCGTGGAACCCACCTTCGGAACCGACGGCGTTCGAGGGCGGGCCTTCGACGAGATTGACGAGGTTGTCGCGCACGCGCTCGGGCGCGCGGCGAACCGGGCGCTGTTCGCAGGCAATGAGGCTGCGCGCTGGGCGGTTGGCCGCGACACACGCGAATCGGGTCCCACGCTGGCGCGAGCGCTCGCTGCCGGCCTGCGAGCGACCGGGGCTGAGGTCATCGACCTCGGCATCGTGCCCACACCCGTCGTGGCATTTGCGGCCCAGCACCTTCACACGGCCGGTGCCGTGGTTTCGGCATCCCACAATCCCTGGCACGACAACGGCGTCAAGCTGTTCGCAGCGGGCGGTACCAAGCTCAGCGATGCCGAGCAGGCCGCTGTCGCCGGGTGTCTCGACGAACTGCGGCTGACGCACGGCGACCGACCGTCCGCGGCTGAGATCGCACGCCGGCAGGATGCTGTGCCCACTGCCGGCGCAGTTGAAGCTCAGGCGGCCGCGCCGAACGAACTGGACCGAGTGCTGGATGCCTATGAGCACTCGCTGCGCGCCGCCATCGACGGCCGCACACTCGACGGTCTGCACCTGGTGGTGGACGGCGCGAACGGCGCCAGCGCATCGCTCGCACCTGCGGCGCTGCAGCGGCTGGGGGCGCAGGTCACCGCACTGTTCTGCGAACCCGACGGACGCAACATCAACGACGGCTGCGGATCGGTGAACCCTGGCGCGCTCGGGGCGGCGGTGCTCGACGTCGGCGCAGATCTGGGCGTCGCGTTCGACGGTGACGGCGACCGGATGATTGCGGTGGACTGCGAGGGGCAGGTCATCGACGGTGATCGCCAGATGGCACTGTTCGCCGTCGACTTGGCTGAGCGGGGCCTGCTCGCCGGCGACGCGCTGGTCGTGACGGTCATGTCCAACGCGGGGCTGCGCCGGGCCATGTCCGAGGCCGGCATCGGAGTGGTCACCACCGCAGTGGGCGACCGTGCCGTGCTCGAGGCACTGGAGGCGGGCGGCCACTGTCTCGGCGGCGAGCAGTCAGGCCACGTCGTCTTCCGGCACGAGGCCACCACCGGCGACGGGTTGCGCAGTGCCGTGCACCTTGCCGACCTTGTTGCTCGGCGGGCAGCCGGCGATTTGGCGCTCACTAGCGCTGGGCTTTCCTTGCAGGCGATGCAGGTCTCCCCGCAGGTGCTCCGCAGTGTGCCCTTGGGCTCAGGGTCGCTCACCGACGAGATTCTGCGTGCGGTCGACGACATCGCCGCTGGGGCAGGTCGGGAGGTGCGGGTGCTGGTGCGTGCCAGCGGCACCGAACCGGTCATCCGCATCATGGTCGAGGCCCCGACCGAGCGCGAGGCGAGGGATCTGTCAGACCGCCTCGCCGAACTGGTCGTCGAGGGAGCGGGCGCGGCCGGCACCGCCTAGTCACGCGCCCGAATGCACCATCGAGCCATGCGCCTGGCTGGTGCCGCCCAGTGGTGATGCGCCCGACCAACGGGCCGTCGGGTGCTCGGTACCCTCGCTGTTGTGTGCGGGATTGTGGCCGTCCTCGGCCGCCGCGACGACCGGGTTACGCTGGAGGCGTCCGCGGTCGTCCCGCGGCTGCATGAAGCCGCCGACCTGCTTGCCGCCGCAGCGTCCGGGGGCAGCTCCGACACTCCCTTTGACGCTCGTGACCTCCTCGAACGGCTGGAAGCGGCCGCCGCGGTGCTGCGAGGCGCCGACGAGGCGCTGCGATCGTTGCCCGGAGTCCGCCTGCTGGTATCGGACCCGAAGTGCGTGCTCGACATCGAGACCGCCTTGGCGACGGTGGACGAACTCGTCGACCGTATCAACGGGGCCGTCGATGCTGGCGACGTGCTGCCCGGTGACGAGAGCGCCCGAATCGAGCAGATCAATGCCTGCCTGAGCGAGCTAGCCGACCACGCGTTCGCATTGCGCCGAGACCGTCTGCGGATGGCGCGGGAAGTCGTCGGACTCTGGGGCGCCACGCCCCCGCCGGCGGCCGTTGGAGGACTCTGGTCGATCCAAGTGGCGCTGTCCGCGCTCGATCGTCTCGAGGTTCGAGGGCGAGACTCGGCTGGGCTGCAGGTATTCGTTCACGGGGCGCGCCTCGACGCCGATACCGCCAGCGCCGGAGGCGCGCACGGCGGACGGCTCACTGACCCACTCTTCGGCGCCGGCGCGGCGCGGGACACCGGCAATGGGCTGGCGTTCGTGTACAAGACCGCATCGGAAATCGGAGAGCTCGGCGACAACACGGCGGCCCTGCGATCGCAGATCCGCCAGGACAGCTTGCTGCGCTGGGCGCTGTGTGCCGACGGTGCCGAGACAGTCGTGCTGGGCCACACGCGGTGGGCCAGCATCGGCATTGTCTCGGAGCCCAACACCCATCCCCTCGATGCGTGGGATCCCTCCGCACCAGGCACGGAAGGCGCTGATCTAGTGCACATCGCCGCTGTGCTCAACGGTGACGTGGACAACTACGCCGACCTGATCGCGCAGCGACGGCTTCAGATTGCATCCGAGATCACCACTGACGCCAAGGTCATCCCGACGATCCTGCGCCAGACGCTCGCGGCAAGCTCGAACGGCGAGCATTCCACAGGCAGTTCAGTACCGCTTCGGCAAGCCTTCGCTGGGTCAGAACAGCTACGGCAAGCCTTCGCTGATGCCGTCAGCAGCTTCGAGGGCTCGGTGGCGATTGCGGCGCATGTCTCCGCGATGCCCGACGTGGTGGCGCTGGCGTTGCGGGGGAGCGGGCAAGCGCTGTACGTGGGTGCAACAGGCCCGTCGTATGTCGTCGCCAGCGAGCCGTACGGCTTGGTGGAGGAATGCCGCCAGTACGTCCGCCTCGATGGGGAGACCCCGTCCGATCCGGCGAACCGCGTGGGCAGCCGCGGTCAGATCATGCTGGTCGGTGCGCCCACCGGCGCGGCAGCCGAGCTCACCGCGCTGCGGCGCTGCTCCTACGACGGTACGGAGTTGCCCATCGAAGCCAGTGACATCGTCACCGCCGAGGTCACCACCCGTGACATCGACCGGGGCGACTACCCGCACTTCCTGCTGAAGGAGATAGGTGAAGCCCCCCGGTCGCTGCGGGCCACATTGCGTGGTCGCATTGACACCGCCACATTGCGCGGCCGCATAGAGACAGACACAGCCACAGCCGGCCCGTTGCGGCACGCCCGGCTTGGGCCCGCCGCCCTGCCCGCCGACGTCCGCTCCCGGCTGCGCGACGGCTCGATCCGTCGCATCGTCGCCATCGGCCAGGGCACAGCAGCGGCCGCGGCATCGTCGCTCCCTCATTTCTTCGAAACCCTCCTAGAGCCGTCGCGCACGCTGCGCAGCGTTGAGGCGACGGCGCCCCTGGCAACTGAGTTCAGCGGCTTCGGCCTGCATGCCGACCTGTCCGACACGCTGGTCGTGGCTGTCAGCCAGTCCGGCACCACCACCGACACCAATCGCACGGTCGATCTCGCTCGTGCTCGTGGTGCGGCCGTGGTCGCCATCGTCAACCGGCGCGGCAGCGACCTGACCGACCGGGCCGACGGCGTGCTCTACACCTCCGACGGCCGCGATGTGGAGATGTCGGTGGCCTCCACCAAGGCCTTCTACGCACAGGTTGCGGCGTGCGCGCTGCTTGCTTCCGCCATCGCTGCCGACATCCGCCCGGACGACGCCGCGACGACCGCTGCCGTCAGCGATCTGCTCGGCGCACTGGTCAAGCTGCCCGCCGCACTCGAAGCCGTGCTCGCATCCCACGACGAGATCGCCCGGATAGCCCGGCGCCACGTGGGCGCCCACCGCCACTGGGCCGTGGTGGGCAATGGCGCCAACCGGATCGCGTCCCGTGAGATTCGCATCAAGCTGTCCGAGGTCTGCTACCACGCCGTCGCCGAGGACGGGACCGAGGACAAGAAGCACATCGACCTCTCGTGCGAGCCGCTCATCTGGGTGTGCGCGACAGGCCTCACCGGCTCCGTCGCCGACGACGCCGCGAAGGAGGTGGCGATCTACCGGGCGCACCGGGCAACGCCCATCGTGGTGGCCTCCGCCGGCACCGGCCGCTTCGACGCCGCCGCGGAGCTGCTGGAGGTTCCCGCTGTGCATCCTGCAGTGGACTTCATGCTGGCCACGGCCGCTGGTCACTTGTACGGCTACGAGGCGGCGCTGACGATCGACGCACTGGCCGATCCGCTGCGCGAGATGCGTGCCAGTACCGAATCGCTGCTCGCGGTTGCCGACAGCGACGGGTCGTTGCCAGCGGCTCGCGATCAAGCTGGCGCTTCGCTCGCGGCCCCCGGCCGCGAGGGGGACCTGCTGGCAGTGCTGGCCGAGCGCCTGCGCGCCCCGGCCAATCGCTTCCGCGACGGCGTGCGCGCAGGCAGCTACGACGGGCACTTGCGGGCAGGCACTGCGGCTCGCCTCGGAGCGGTGCTGCGGTACGCCGTGGGCATGACGCCGCTGGAGATGTACCAGGCGGACATCGGCAAGGTGGGACTGCCCTCGGTCGTCATTGACGACTTCACCGATGCCCTGAATATCGCCATCGACGAGCTCACCCGGCCGGTCGACACCATCAAGCACCAGGCCAAGACCGTCACCGTTGGCATCTCGCGCGCCGACGAGACGCTGCTCGACTCGATGCTGGTGGCAGCAGCGCTCGAAGCCGGCGCGCCGAGGGATCGGCTGTCGTATGCGGCCCTGCGCACCCTGGCTGCGCTCGACCCGGCAGTGGCCGAGGTCACCGGCTGGTCGCGCTACCGCATCGAGGGCCAGGTGGCATCGGCCAGCAGCCCGGAGATCACGATCTGGCTGACTGATCGCGGCGGCACGGCGCTCGGCATCGAGTCGCGCACGCTGACCAACCCGCAGCTGCGCGGCAGCAAGCACCGTGCCGCCTACGAGCGGGAAGTCACCGTCGCCCGCGGCAGCGACGGCCGCACGGTGCTCCACATCCCCGAGACCAAGGACGGAACGACCACCGGGCTCACGTTGCTGCACTGCCGCTTCGTCGAGCGATTGCGTGCGCCTGCGATGCGGGCG
>CAZAFV010000050.1:0-7450 GCA_964484385.1 uncultured Acidimicrobiales bacterium | reverse complement strand
GCTGATGGGCTATCGCGGTCGATACGGGGCGCTGGCCGACGCGGTCACGGAAACGCTGCCATGGTTCCGCGACGATCTGCTCGGCACGCTCGACGTCTTCGATCTGCTGACCCGACCGGTGTACGTGCTGGCCGAGCATTGGCTGGGCACCGCGGCCCCGCCGGGCGACGAGCCGCGTGAGTAGGACCGTGGGCGCGTGAGCACCTCGATCGGGCTCGACATGGTGGACGTCCAGCGATTCGCCGCAGTGCTCGAGCGACGCAGCGGCATGCGCACCCGCCTGTTCACCCCCGCCGAGCTCGCCTACGCCATGGGGACGGTCGATCCCGACACCCGCCTCGCCGCCAGATTTGCTGCGAAGGAGGCCGTGATGAAGGTGCTGGGCATCGGCTTGGGGGCGTGCAAGTTCCGCGATATCGAAGTGGCACGCCATCCCGGCGGCCGACCCGAACTGGTGCTCCGGGGCCTCGCGGCCGAACGGGCGGCGGCCGCCGGTCTGTCTGAATGGCAGGTGACGCTCACCCACACCGACTCGGTGGCGGCCGCCATGGTGCTGGCGCAATAGGCCAGGGGCGAAACGGTGATCCCGATCGTGACGCCGGCTGAGATGGCGGCAATCGACGCGGCCGCGCCCGAAGGCACCGACGTGCTGGTGGCCCGTGCCGGCGCGGCTGTCGCCATCGCAGCCCGGCGGATGATGGGTGGCACCTACGGGCGGCGGGTGCTTGTGGCCGCAGGCAAGGGCAACAACGGCGCGGACGGCCGGGTCGCAGCGGCGGCGCTGGAGCGATGGGGCGTGCGTTGCAGAGTCGTGACTCCACCCGAGGCACTGGAGCTTGTCGGCAGGGCCAATTCCGAGAGGCTGAGCCGGCAGGCGAAGCCGTGGCCTGAGCGGCCCGTGAGCGCAGCGAACAAGAGCGGGAAACGAGAGGCAACGAAACCGGAAGGTTCACCAATCCGCGCAGGCTCGAAGATGCCCGCGTCAGCGGCATGGGACCTCGTCATCGACGCGGCGTACGGAACCGGGCTGCGCGGATCGTGGGGTGCGGATCGAGCACCGGCAGCACCCGTGCTGGCGGTGGACATCCCCTCCGGCATCGACGCGCTGACCGGTGAGGACCACGGTTGCTGGCCTGCGGCATTGACTGTGACCTTCGGGGCGCTGAAGCCGGGCCTGCTGCTGCACCCCGGGGCGGCTGCCGCTGGCGAGGTGGAGCTCGCCCCGATCGGGCTCGACGCCAGCGGGACGATGTCGTGGCTCGTGACCGATGCCGATGCCGACGCCTCGTTGCCGACCGCTGAGCCAGCGGCTCACAAGTGGCGCCGGGCTGTGCGGGTCATTGCAGGCTCGCCCCAGATGCGCGGCGCCGGACATCTCGTGTGCGCGGCCGCCCAGCAATCGGGCGCCGGCATGGTGGTGGTGAGCTCGCCAGGCGTGCGAGCGGCCGATGTCGCTCGACCGGCCGAGGCGGTGGCGCGCGACCTCCGGCCCACCGAATGGGCCGGGCCCGCGCTCGAGGACATCAAACGCTTCGACGCGGCCGTCATCGGACCGGGGATCGGCACCGACCCCACCGCCTTGGCCCAGACAGCCCGCTTCATTGCCGACTGTCCGGTGCCGCTGGTTGTCGACGCCGATGGCCTCACGGCACTCGCGGACCATCCCGAGTGCCTGCATGAGCGGACAGCGCCGACCGTCCTCACGCCTCACGACGGGGAGTTCGCCAAGCTCACGGGCGGCCCGCCGGCGGCCGATCGGTTCGAGGCCGTGCGACGTGCAGCGGATGAATTCAATGCTGTTGTCCTGCTGAAGGGACCGACGACGCTCGTGGCTGCCCGAGCTGCCCCAGCCGCCGTGCTCGCAGCCGCTTCGGGGACGGCTCGTTTGGCGACCGCTGGATCGGGCGACGTGCTCTCGGGTGTGATCGCCGCAGTCCTGTCCGCCGGTGCAACCGAGCCGGACGCCGTGCTGTCGCAGACCGCCGCCGCTGCGCACTGGCATGGCCGCACTGCCACCTTCGGCGGTCACGGCCCCGCATCAGCCTTGACGCCGCTGACTGCGATGCACCAAGTCGAACTGCTGGGGGCGGTGCGAGCTGGCCTCGCTGCCTCCGCTGCCGAAACGAGCGGCACATGACCGACGTATCGGAGATGCGGTTGCCGGCGTCCGACGCATCCGAGCTGCGGCTGTCCGGGACGGACGCATCGCAGATGCGTCCGACTTGGTGCGACATTGATCTCGACGCGCTCGACCGCAACCTGACAGCGATCCGCCGACATGTCGGCGGGGCCGAAGTGGTGCCGGTGGTCAAAGCCAACGCCTACGGCCACGGCATCGCGCAGATCGGCCTGGCGCTGCAGGCTGCCGGGGTGTCGTGCGTGAGCGTCGCCTATGTCGAGGAAGCGCTGGCACTGCGCAATGCCGGATTGACCATCGACATCCATGTCCTCGGCGGCGCGGTCGAGCGCCAGATTCCCCTCTTCCTTGCCTACGACCTGATCCTCACGGCGCCGTCGATCGACAAGCTCCGCCAGATCGACGAAGCAGCCGTGGCTGCAGGCACCACCGCACGGGCGCATCTCAAGATCGACACCGGCATGGAGCGCATCGGCGTTCACCACTACAACGCCGAGGGGCTGTTCGCTGAATCGCTCCGCTGCCGCTCGGTCCGCGTCGAGGGCGTGTTCAGCCACTTCGCCAACGCTGACAGCGGTGATCTGTCCGATGCGCGCAGGCAGCTCGATCGGTTCAGCGAGGCACTGGGCTTCTACGAACGCCGTTCGCTGCCCACGCCCGTCCGGCACATGGCGGCGTCCGCGGCCATTGCCCGCCTGCCCGAAGCCCACCTCGACCGTGTCCGCCCGGGCATCGTGCTGTACGGCGTGGCTCCCAAACCCGAGATCGCAGCCGCCCTGCCGACCGAACCGGTGCTGAGCTGGCACAGCGAGGTCGTCTATTTCAAGGTGGTGCCGAGCGGAGCATCCGTCGGTTACGGCAGCACGTGGACCGCAGACCGCCAGACCCGGGTGATCACCCTGCCCGTGGGGTACGCCGACGGCTACGCCCGTTCTCTGGGCACGGGTCCGCAGCAGGGACCGGCGCAGGGACCGGCAAACGTACTCATCGACGGTGCGCCGCACCCCGTGGTGGGCCATGTCTGCATGGATCAGACGATGGTCAACATCGGTGATGGCAGCGCCTACAACGGCGACCGGGTCACTCTCGTCGGCCGGCAGGGCGACGAGCGTGTCACCATCACCGATCTGGCCGATTGGTCCGGTCGCAGCCCCTACGAAGTGCTCACCGGAATCTCGCTGCGCGTCCCTCGCGTCTACCGCCGGGCAGAGGCGCTGGGCTGCGGCTCAGCACGCTAGACAAGCTCCGTTATGCGGTTCCGCACCACGAGCGCCGACGGGACGCGAGCTGTCGCGGCGGCGCTGGCCCCGCTCTTGCGCCCTGGCGATGTGCTGCTGCTGTCGGGCGACCTGGGCGCTGGCAAGACGGTGTTCACGCAGGGGCTGGCGGCGGCTCTCGGGGTCGTTGAGCCGGTGACCAGCCCCACATTCACGCTGGCGCAGAGCTACCAGGGCCGCATTCGATTGCATCATCTCGACGTGTACCGGTTGGAGAACCTCGGCGAGGTGCTCGACTTGGACCTGCCCGAGCTGCTCGACGACGATGCGGTGGTGTGCGTGGAGTGGGGCGAGGTGGTGATCGGCGAGCTGCCACGCGATTTCCTGCAGGTGCGCATCCGGCTGGCCGACCCCGGGGAATCGCCCGACATTCGCATCTTCGAGGCCGACCTCGTCGGCCCGAGCTGGCACGACCGCGCCGACTCGCTCGCAGCAGCGTGGCACTTCGCCGACAGCTCCCCGGTACCGCCGTGTTAGTTCACCACTGCGCGGAGGCAGCGCAGTGCTAGTACACGACTGCGCGGAGGCAGCGCAGTGCTAGTACACGACTGCGCGGAGGCAGCGCAGTGCTAGTACTCGGCATCGAGACAGCGACGCCGCAGGTCGGCGTCGCCATCGGCGGGCACGAGGGCATCATCGCTTCGTTCCACACCACCCGCGACCGGCGCCACGCCGAGACGCTCGTGCCGGCGATCCAGTTCCTGTGCGAGCAGGCGCAGATGAAGCTGTCGCAGATCGGCCTGGTGGCTGTCGATGTCGGCCCGGGCCTGTTCACCGGCTTGCGGGTGGGCTTGGCGACCGCGAAATCCATCGCACATGCCTGCCGGGTTCCGATGATCGGCGTCTCCAGCCTCGACCTCACGGCGTTCCCGGCACGCTTCAGCGATCGGCTCATCGTCTCCACCGTCGACGCTCGCCGGGGAGAGATCTTCTACGCCACCTACCGCCGGGCGCCTGGGGGCATCCAGCTCATGAGCCCGCCGGCCGTCGATCAGCCCGCCGACGTCGCTGCGCAGCTGATGGCAACGGGCGCGGAAACGCTGATCGTCGGCGACGGTGCCGACAGATACGCGGAGGTGCTGGGCAACGTTCGGGGAGCGGAGATCGGCCGCGAGGGGCTGCGCCATCCCAATGCCGGGGCGCTGGTGGAGCTGGCGCACGCCCGAGCGCTGCGCGAGGAGTTCGTGAGCCCGTCCGAGATCGCGCCGATGTACCTGCGCGCCCCCGACGCCCGCATCAACTGGCAGCAGCGGGAGCGATCGTGACCATGCCGGCCGCACCCACAGAGGCTGAGCCCCAGGCCCGAGCGGCCCGCGAGCCCGAATCGATTGGAGACGGGGAGCCAGAGCGGGAAGCACAGGGTGACGCAACAGCAAGTTCCGCCAATTCGCGCACGGCCCCGGCGCCGATCATCGTGCCGATGCGCCGCAAGCATCTGCGCGAGATCCGCCGCATCGACAAGCTGGTGTACCCGAGGCCTTGGTCGATGGCCCTGTACCTGGACGAATTGCAGCGGGGCGGCGAGCGGGTGTACCGCGTGGCCTGCACGCCGGGCCCAGACGGCCGACCCGCCGGCGTCATCGGCTATGGCGGCTTCATGATCGTGGCCGGCGAGGGGCACATCACCTCTGTGGCGGTGCATCCGGGCTGCCAGGGTCACCGGGTGGGTGCACGGCTGATGCTGGAGCTGCACCGCGAGGCCCGACGCATCGATGGGCTGGAAGCGCTGACGCTGGAGGTGCGTTCCTCCAACACTGCGGCCCAGCGCCTCTACCGCTGGTTTGGCTATGCGCCCGTCGGCAGCCGCAAGAACTATTACCGGGGTGGCCCTGGCGGAAAGCGAGAGGACGCATTGGTGATGTGGTGCCACGACATCGGCAGCGACGAGCACGGCACACGGTTGGATGGCATTGCGGCCAGCATGGGGGTGCAATGACGACCGTCCTCGGCATCGAGACTTCCTGCGACGAGACGGCGGCAGCGGTCGTGGACGACGGCCGCGACGTGCGCTCCAGCATCGTCAGCAGCCAGGTGGATCTCCATGCCCGCTACGGCGGCGTGGTTCCCGAGATCGCTGGCCGGGCCCACGAAGCCCTCATCACGCCTGTCGTGGCCGAGGCGCTCGTGGAGGCCGGCGCTGCCGACAACGACATCGACGTCGTGGCGGCAACCTGCGGTCCCGGATTGGTGGGCAGCCTGCTGGTGGGGGTGGCCGCT
The DNA here is from genome assembly GCA_964484385.1 of uncultured Acidimicrobiales bacterium. Classification (GTDB taxonomy): domain Bacteria; phylum Actinomycetota; class Acidimicrobiia; order Acidimicrobiales; family Poriferisodalaceae; genus Poriferisodalis. The sequence continues at coordinate 1,819 of CAZAFV010000050.1, read as the reverse complement.
GCCAAGGCGCTGGCGCTCGTGTGGGATGTTCCCTACATCGGCATCAACCACCACGAAGCCCACCTGTACGCGGCGCTGCTCGATGAGCACGACGCCGAAGTGCAGTTCCCGCTGGTCACCCTGCTGGTCTCGGGCGGACACACGATGCTGATCTCGTTCGAGGGCCACGGCCGCTACCGCCTGCTGGGTGCCACCCGTGACGATGCCGCCGGGGAGGCCTTCGACAAGGTGGCCCGCTACCTGGGGCTCGGTTACCCAGGCGGTCCCGTCATCGACCGGCTGGCGTCCGAGGGCGATCCCACCGCGGTCCCGCTCACCAGGGCCATGCTCGACGACGGCTACGACTTCTCGTTCTCGGGCATCAAGACGGCGGTCATCAACTGGGTTCGAGCCCACCCCGAGGTCGCCACCGCCGACGTTGCGGCGTCGTTCCAGGCCTGCGTGACCGACGTGCTCACCCACAAAGCCCGCAAGGCGGCCCGCGAGATCTCCGCAGCGGGCATCTGCCTGGCCGGCGGCGTGGCGGCCAACAGCGCGCTGCGGGAGCGAACGCTCGACATCTGCATGGAAGACGGCATCAACGCCTACCTGCCTAGCCGGGCCATGTGCACCGACAACGCCGCAATGATCGCCGCGACGGCTTGGTACCGCCTGGCCAGCGACGGCCCTTCCGCCCTCGACGGCGGCGCCGATCCCAACCTGCGCATCGACTTCCTCAACTAAGCCGCGGCGGGCTCGTTCGTGGCCAAGAATGCGAGCCCGGATCGGGGCGCGGCGAGGTTGTGGCCGCTCACGTGTGCTCGTATCGTTAGCACTCGCCCGGTGAGAGTGCTAAGTGCCGCCGGGCAGTTCCATGACACGCCCCAGACAGGGCACAGCGCCACAGGAGGCACTGCCGACCATGAACCTGAAGCCACTTGAGGACCGCATCGTCGTGCGTCCGAGCGACGCGGAGGAAACCACCGCCAGCGGCCTGGTCATCCCCGACACCGCCAAGGAAAAGCCCCAGCAGGGCGAGGTACTTGCGGTCGGCCCCGGCAAGCGTTCCGACCAGTCGGGCGAGATCATCCAGATGGATGTCGGCGTCGGTGACACCGTCGTCTACAGCAAGTACGGCGGCACCGAGATCACCGTGGCCGTCGATGACCTGCTCATCCTGAGCGCCCGCGACGTCCTGGCCATCGTGGCCTGACGCTGAGCGCGCCGAGGGGAAAGAGAACAAACACATGCCCAAGATCCTGAAGTTCAGCGAGGAGGCCCGGCGTGGCCTCGAAGCTGGCGTCAACAAGCTGGCCGATGCGGTCAAGGTGACCCTGGGGCCCAAGGGCCGCAATGTCGTGCTCGAGAAGTCATTCGGGGCACCCACGATCACCAACGACGGCGTGAGCATCGCCCGCGAGATCGAGCTGGACGACCAGTTCGAGAACATGGGCGCTCAGCTCGTCAAGGAAGTGGCCACCAAGACCAACGACGTCGCCGGCGACGGCACCACCACCGCCACGGTGCTGGCCCAGGCCATGGTCCGTGAGGGCCTGCGCAACGTGGCCGCCGGTGCCAACCCAATGGAGCTCAAGCGGGGCATCGAGACCGCTGTGGCTGCTGCTGTCGACGAGATGGTCGACATGTCGACCGACGTCTCCGACGACAAGGACAAGATCGCCAGCGTCGCCGGGATCTCCTCAGCCGACACCACGATCGGCGAGACGCTCGCCGAGGCGTTCGACAAGGTCGGCAAGGACGGCGTCATCTCGGTGGAGGAATCCAACACGTTCGGCGTCGACCTCGAATTCACCGTGGGCATGCAGTTCGACAAGGGCTT
>CAZAFV010000049.1:0-19758 GCA_964484385.1 uncultured Acidimicrobiales bacterium | reverse complement strand
GATGATCGTGCCGAAGTAGCGCTGCACGATCTCGGGGTAGTCCTTGACGGCGGAGTCCATGTCGCTGAACAGCACGCCCTGGGCTTCGAGGTCTTCCCGGTTGCGGTGGTACACCACTTCCGACTCGTACTGGGCGGTGACCCCGGCGAGGTACTTGCGCTCGGCCTCGGGGATGCCCAGCTTCTCGTAGGTGTCCTTGACCGAGTCGGGCAGCTCTTCCCAGGCGTCGACCTGACCCTCGGTGGGCTTGATGTAGTAGTAGATGTCGTCGAAGTAGATCTCCGACATGTCCCCGCCCCAGTTGGGCATGGGCTTGCGCAGGAAGGTCTTGTAGGCCCGCAGACGGAAGTCGAGCATCCACTGGGGCTCGTTCTTGAGACTCGACATCTCGCGGATGATCTCTTCGTCCAAGCCCTTGCGCGGCTTGAAGACGTAGTCCTCTTCGTCGCTCCACCCCAGCTTGTACTTGCCGAGGTCGATTCCGACGGTTGGCTCGGCGATATCAGTCACAACCTCAGCCTAACGCCACCCCTGTCGGGGTCCGAGTGCAGGGCGCGGAGCGCAGCGGTCAGCTCAGCAGGGCCGGGGCGAGGCGGCGCCAGCCGTCGAATGCTGTTGGGGGGTCGTCGGCCAGGACCTGCACGCAGACGTGGTCGGCGCCGGCGTCGAAGTGGGCATCCACGCGGGTCTTGACGTCGTCTTCGGTGCCCCACGCCACGATGGCGTCGACCAGCCTGTCGGACGGGCCGCCGTCAGGGCCGCCGTCGATGTCGGCTTGCGTGAAGCCCAGCCGCAGCAGGTTGTTGGCGTAGTTCGGCAGGCCCAGGTAGATGGCCATGTTCTTGCGGGCCAGCGCACGGGCCGAGTCGGCGTTCGTGTCGAGAATGGCCATCTGCTCGGGATACAGCGCTGCGTCGGGGCCCATGGTGTCGCGGGCCACCGCCGTGTGCTCGGGCGGCACGAAGTAGGGGTGGGCGCCGGCAGTTGCGGTGGCCGACAGCTCGAGCATCTTCGGGCCGAGCGCCGCCAGCACGATCTCGGGCAGCTCCTGGGGGCCATGGGCCATGAACCGGGCCTTGCCCATGCGCTCGAGGTACTCGCGCATGTAGCTGAGCGGCTTGGAGTAGTCGTGCTTTCGGATGTACTCGACCAGGTGGTGGTGGCTGACGCCGAGGCCCAGCAGGAACCGCACCGGGTGGGCTTCGTCGATGGTGCGCAGCGTGTTGGCCATGGTCATGGGGTCGCGGGCGTAGATGTTGGCGATGCCGGTGGCGATCTTGATGGTGCTGGTGCCTTCCAGCAGCCGGGCGGCGGCCACAAACGGGTCACGCCCGACGGCCTCGGGGATCCAGAACGCCCCGTAGCCCCGTTCCTCGGCCTCGGCCACGAACTCCACGCCCTGCGCGGACGGCAGTGCGTCGAGCACCCCCGTCCAGATGCCGATGCGTCCCAAGTCGATGCTTCCCATGCTCATGGGCCGTGACGCTACCGCCGCCGGATTGGCAGCGCCGAGGGCAGCCGTGGGATGCGAGCACTCGGCTCTGGCGTGTTAGAGATTTCAGTGTGTTCTATTAATTCTCGTGCTTCGCCCGGCAATGCCGAATATGATGCCGTGGTAACTTCTAGGACGTGGGGAGCGTGAGTGCGATGGACATCGTGCAGTTCGTCACTTTGGTGGCCGGCATCGTGGCACTCATCTGGCACCAGCAACGCTCCATCAACAACCTGCGCAAGGAGCTCAAGGGAGAGATCGCCGAGCTGCGCGCCGACGTGACCGACGTCAAAGAACGGCTCGCACGCATCGAGGGCTTCCTCGGCATCGGGATGCCCGCCGAGGCCGCTGCCGCAGCGCCCGGCGCCGGGCTCGCAACGGCCGACTGAGGGTCTGCGAACCGGATTGATGCGTGAAACATCGGACCGGCGACTTGCTCGGCCCACTTCCGTGCAGGAGGCCCAGCGATACACGACGCAGCCTGTGACTGCGGCCGAGGTATCGCTCGCACTCATTGCCGATTGGGGACCCACCGAAGATTGGTCCGACTGGATTGAGGCAATGGAGCGAAACTCGGCAAATGCGCACGTAGGCGAATGCGGGACGCTGCCGGCGGCCAGCGACAAATCCTCCAGCTAAGGGCCGGTCAGTCGAGCCGGCGGAGTTCGCCCATGTAGCGGACTCGGCGGTCGAGGTAGTTCTGCACGCCGGGCATGATGAGCGGGGCGGTGTCGACGCCTTCGCGGATCTTGGCGGGCGTGCCGACTGCGATGGTGCCCGGCGGGACCTTCATGCCACCTGGCACGACGGCACCGGCGCCGACCAGCGCTCGCTCGCCGATCTCGGCGTCGTGCAGCACGATTGCGCCGGTGCCCACCAGGGCCTCGTCGTGTACCACGCCGCCCTCGATGTGCGCCAGATGGCCGATGGTGCAGCGCTCCCCCACGGTGGTCGACCATTCCTCGGTCACATGAAGCACGGCGTTGTCTTGCACTGAACTGCCGGCCCCCACGAAGATGTCGTTGTCGTCGCCGCGCAGCACTGCGCCCGACCAGATCGACGCCTCCGGGCCGATCGTCACCCGCCCGATGATGATCGCCTCGGGCATCACGAAGGCATCGGGGTGGATGTCGGGCACATGATCGCCAAGCGCATAAATCGGCACGCCGCCACGCTAGTGGTCAGCCTCCGAATTGACGGAGTGATCGACGCAACTCGGGCGGTACGGTGCGGGCTCCATGACGCAGGCTCCGGTGGCACCGCAGCGGCCGCACGTGCGGCGCATTCACGGCACTGAGACCGACGACCCCTGGCACTGGCTGCGTGATCGGGACGACCCCGCGGTGCGGGAGTATCTCGAGGCCGAGAATGCCTATACGGAAGCCGCGACTGTCCACCTGGCGGATCTTCGGGAGCAGATCTTCGGCGAGATCAAGGACCGCACCAAGGAAACTCACCAGTCGCTGCCGACTCCGAAGGACGACTGGGAATACCGGGCTCGCACCGTGGAGGGGATGCAGTACGTCATCCATGTGCGACGCCCCCGGGGCGGCACCGACGACGACGAGGTGGTGCTGCTCGACGAGAACGAGTTGGCCGAAGGCCACGAGTACTTCGCCGTGGGCGACCTGGCGGTCAGCCCCGATCACCGCCTGCTCGCCTTCACCACCGACACCGACGGCGACGAGAAGTACACGCTGACGGTGGTCGACATCGCCAGCGGCCGGGTGCTGGACGGCCCCGACGTGCCTGCACCGGGGTGCGGGCTCGCCGAGCTCAGCTACGGGCTGGTGTGGGCCAACGACAACTCGACGCTGTTCGCCGTGCGCACCGACGACGCCCAGCGGCCCAACCGGGTGATCCGCCACTTCGTGGGCACTGACCCCGCCGGCGACGTCGAGGTCTACTGGGAGGACGACGAGCGGTTCTGGGTGGGCGTGGGAGCGACCAGCAGCGAGCGCTTCGTGGTGATCGGCTCGCAGTCGAAGATCACGTCGGAGCACCGGCTGGTCGATGCCGACCGGCCGGATGCCGAGCCGTTGGTGGTGCGGGCACGCACCGAGGGCATCGAGTACGGCGTCGATCACCAGGGCGACCGGCTGCTCATCGTGACGAACGACGGCGCGCTGGATTTCCGGCTGGTGGAGGCCCCCGTGCCCAGTGCAAGCGATGCACCGGCTACGGGCGAGTCCCCTGACACCGGCGACGAACCGGCCAGAAGCGATACCCCGGGCGAAGGCAATACATGGCGTGAGCTGATCGGCGCGCGCGAAGGCATCCGCATCGACGGCTTGGACTGCTTCCAGGACTTCGTGGTTGTTCACGAGCGCCAGGACGGTCTGGTCCGGCTGCGGGTTCATGACACTCGCGATGCCCAGCCGAGCGGGTTGAGCCCGAACGGTGCCGGTGTCGGCACTTCAGGTACCGGCACCGACGGACGCGGCGATGCGAACCCGGGCGAGCTCGGCCCTTCGTTCGAGATCGAGATGCCAGAGCCGGTCTATGAGGCGGGCGGCGGGGCGAATGCCGAATTCGACACCCGGTGCTACCGATTCGGCTACACGTCGATGGTGACGCCGCCGTCGATCTTCGAGCTGGATCTCGACAGCGGCGAGCGAGAGCTGCTCGACCAGCTGCCGGTGCTCGGCGATGTCGACCTGACGGCGTACACAACCGAGCGCATCACCGCCACGGCGCCCGACGGCACCGCGGTGCCGATCAGCCTGGTGTGGAAGCCGAGCGCGGTGAGCTGGCCAGCGCCTTGCCTGCTGTACGGCTACGGGGCCTACGAGATCGGCATGCCGGCGTCGTTCTCGACGGCCCGGCTGTCGCTGCTGGACCGGGGCGTGCTGTTCGCCATGACCCACGTGCGCGGCGGCGGCGAGTTGGGGCGGGCCTGGTACGAGGGCGGAAAGCTCGCCAACAAGCACAACACCTTCGACGACTTCGCGGCCTGCGCCGGACACCTCGCTGCGGCCCGATGGGCGGACCCGCACCGGATCTGCGCCCGGGGCGGCAGCGCCGGCGGCCTGCTCATGGGGGCGATGGTGAACCGCCACCCGGAACTGTTCTGCGGAGTTGTGGCCGAGGTGCCCTTCGTCGACGTGTTGAACACGATGCTCGACCCGGCCATCCCCTTGACGGTCACCGAGTACGACGAGTGGGGCGACCCGACCGACCCGGCGGCGTTCGAGACGATCCGGTCATATGCGCCCTACGAGAACGTCGAGCCGGCCGACCACCCTGCCCTGCTGGTCACCGCTGGGCTGACCGACCCGCGGGTGCAGTACTGGGAGCCTGCCAAGTGGGTGGCCAAACTGCGGGCGACGACCACTTCGGCCGAGCCGATCCTGTTGCGCACCGAGATGGGCGCCGGCCACGGCGGACCCTCAGGCCGCTACGACGCCTGGCGCGATGAGGCGTTCATCCTGGCGTTCATCTGTGACGTGCTCGGCGTGGCCTAGGCCACGCGCAGACAGCACGAGCGGCGCAAGCCACGCGCAGACAGCACGGATGGCGTGAGTGGCCTAGAAGAGCGCCAGCACAGCAAGTGCGGCCAGCGCGCCGTTGCGAAGAAGCGAACCGGCGCCAACCGGCTTCGCAGACCAGCGGCCGAAGCAGGCGCAGGCGGGGCGCTCGTCGTGCGGGCGTCGCAACACGCGCACCAGCGCCGCGCTGAACACGGCGAGCAGCCCGAGCGCCAGCCAAGCCGGCCATGGCACGGCGACGCCCGCCGCTAAGCCAGCCCCCAGCACGATCTCCACCGGCGCGATGAGGGGCACTGTCCAACGGGGCGCACCCATCGCACGGGCAGCGCCGGGCCATGACGGGTCGCGCAGCTTCAGCGCCCCCGATGCCAGAAACAGCGCGCCCAGCGCAATGCGAGCGACGGTGCCGATCACCAGAACAGCACGCCCGGTGCAGGGCGGGCGGCGGCGCTCATCACCTGATCACCACGACCAAGACACGACGGGCGGCGGTGCTCATCACCGCGGTCCACCCGTCAGCCGGCCGTCACGCGAAGGTGCCGTAGCCACCCTTCCAGAACAGCAGGGGATCTTTCGCATCGAGCACCTCGAGCTCGACTACCCGCCCCACGACGATGTCGTGATCACCGCCGTCGTGCACAGCTTCGATCGTGCAGTCGATATAGCCGACCGAACCCTCGATGATCGGCGCACCGGTGGGCCCGGGCCGCCACTCGACATCGGCGAATTTGTCGTCGGCTCGGCTGGCCATCACGCCACAGGTGGCCATCTGGTCCTGGGCCATGATGTTCACGCAGAAGCTGCCCGCGGCACGGATGTCGTTCCACGTCGTCGAGTCCTTGGTGGGCAGGAACGCGACGAGAGGCGGGTCGAGCGATACCGAGGTGAACGAGCCGATGGCCATGCCGACCGGCCGACCCTCGTTCACGGCGGTGACGGCGGTGACGCCGGTCGGGAAATGTCCCAGCACATCCCGGAAGAGCCTGGTGTCGATGGAGGGCTGGTCGCTCGAGTCAGTCACGGCGCCAACCCTAGACAGCCGAACCCCGCCCGGGCCGCCCCCGGCAAGCCACATATAGCCTCCGGCCATGGCTTCGAGCGCTGACGGGAACACGGTCGACGATGCAGCGGCGAGCGTGCCGCGGAACGGCTTGGTGGCCGTGGTGAAACGGGACTGCCCCACGTGCGAGCTGATCGAGCCGGTGCTGGCCGACATCGAAGCCCGAGGCTCGCTGACCGTGTTCACCCAGGACGATCCTGCCTTTCCCGAGGCGGTCGCAGCCAGGGTGCACGATGCCGACCTTGGCTTCTCGTGGCATCACGACATAGAGACGGTGCCGACGCTGATGCGGTTCGCCGACGGCGGCGAGGCCGGGCGCATCGTGGGCTGGTCCCGGCCCGAGTGGGAATCGTTCACCCGGCTCGACAGCTTGGGCGCCGACCTGCCCGAACACCGGCCCGGCTGCGGTTCGCTCTCGGTCGACCCAGCTCGCGTCGACGCCTTGGAGGCCCGCTTCGGCAGCTCGGGCCTGAGCGCTCGTCGGGTCGAATTCGGCAGTCAGGAAGACGCCCACGAGGCGATGTTCGACCGGGGCTGGTCGGACGGTTTGCCGCTGGTTCCACCCACAGCTGAGCGAGTGGCCGCGATGCTGGCGGGAACGTCGCGTGCGCCCGACGAGGTAGTGGCCAACGTCGCGCCCGATCTCGCCGACTGCACGGTCGAGAAGGCAGCCGTCAACGCAGTGATGGCTGGCTGCCGGCCCGAGTACTTCCCGGTGGTGCTGGCTGCGCTGACCGCCGTGTGCAACGACACGTTCAATATGCACGGGATGCTGGCCACCACCATGCCGGTCGGGCCGGTGTTCATCGTGAACGGACCCATCGCCCGACAGATCGGCATGAACAACGGGATCAACGTGTTCGGCCAGGGCAACCGGGCCAACAGCACGATCGGGAGGGCGGTGCAGCTCATCGTGCGCAACGTGGGCGGCGGGCGCCCCGGCGAGGTGGACCGGGCAGCACTCGGCCAGCCGGGCAAGGTGGGCTTCTGCTTCGCCGAGATCGAAGGCGTGGATGAGGCCTCGGAAGCAGGCAGCAGCGAAGGCGGTGGCACCGACTGGGACCCGCTGTGCACCGACTTCGGCTTCGAGGCCGGCACCAACACCGTGACAGCCTTCCCCGGCGAAGGGCCTCGCTCCGTGGTCGACCAGCTCTCTCGCGATCCCGAGTCGCTGGCCCGCACCATGGCGGCAGCGCTGAATGCGATCCACCATCCGAAGCTGGTGCTGGGCTTCGATGCGATCCTCGCGGTGGCGCCTGACCATTCCCGCGTGTTCATCGACAGTGGCTGGACACGCCAGCAGACTGCCGAGCGCATCAACGAGCTGACTACCCGGTCAGGCTCCGAGCTGGTGCGCGGCGCTGGCGGCATCGCCGAGGGCGTGCCGGAGTTCCTCGCCGAGGCGGACCTGCCGAAGTTCCGTGAAGGAGGCCTGCACCTGGTGCACTGCGGCGGCGGAGCAGGGCTGTTCTCGGCGGTCATCGGCGGCTGGGTGAACGGCGAGGTCGGCGCTCAGCCCGTCTGCGTCGAGATCGATCCTTGGCGATAGCAAGGCCAAGCTCACGGGCCGCTGAGGCCCGGGGCGGCTACAGTCGATCAGGACGTGCCCACCGGATTCCAACACAGGGGGGACCACATGAGCACTGTCGTCTTGGACCCGACGAACGAAGCGGCACCCGCCCATCGTGAACGGGTCACCCGGCCCGATTCGCTGGACGGCCTCACCGTGGGCCTGCTGGACATCAGCAAGCCCCGCGGCGACCGCTTCCTGAACCGGCTCGAGGAACGGCTGACCGAGCGGGGCCTGCGCGTCGAGCGCTACTCCAAGCCCACGTTCACCAAGCCGGCCCCAGTCGACCTGCGCCACGAGATCGCCACCAAGTGCGACGTGGTGATCGAAGCGCTAGCCGATTGAGGCAGCTGCACGTCGTGCAGTGTGCACGACATCGCTGATCTGGAACGCCGCGGCATCCCGTCGGTGTTCGTCGCCACCGTCCAGTTCGTCGACGGCGCCGAGGTGCAGGGCAAGGCGCTCGGCTTCGACCCGGCGGCCGTGTGGGTGGAGCATCCCATCCAGGACCGCACCGACGACGAGATGGTCGCCATCGCCGACAAGGCCTTCGACGAGCTGATCGAACAGCTCGTAGCTGCTTGAGCCACGAGCCGAACCAGCACAGCGTGGCTGCTAGAGCCATGCGCCCAACAAGCGCAGCGTGGCCGCCTAGCCCAAGCAAAGCTGGCTGCCCGCTGGGCTGACTAGGCCCTCGGCAATCAACTCGGCGACGAGCCGCTGAGCGCGGACTGCATCGTGTTCGAGCTGCATCTCCGCAGCAGCCCGTTCCGTCGGAAGCGGGCCATCTGACAGCGCTGCCAGCAGACGGCCCCGAGCCTGGCGGTCGCTGCCCTCGAACGGCGCCTGCCGCGCACTGACCCCGGCGCTGCGGTCGGCTGGATCTGGTCGACCTGAATGCTCCGAGCCCAAGACCTCGCCCGCCCACGCACACCATGACTGCACAGGGCAGCGGCCGCAGCCCGGATCGCGCTTGGTGCACACCTGGGCCCCGAGGTCCATCATCGCCTGGTTCCACGCCCAGCTGTGCCCCGCGGGCACCAGTTCGTCCGCAATCCGCTGGGCTTCTGCAGGAGCCAGCCGACGACCCGTCCAGCGGGCCAGGATGCGGCCCACGTTGGTATCCACCACACCGGTGTCGATGCCGAAGGCGAACGCTTGCACTGCACGTGCCGTGTACGGACCCACTCCGGGCAGCTCCAGCAAGTCGTTGAGATCGGTGGGTACCTCGCCCCCATGCCGTTCGGTGATGATCGCCGCTGTCCGCCAGAGGTTGCGGGCGCGCCTCGGATAGCCCAGTCCTTGCCAAGCAGCAAGCACGTCGGCCAGCTCCGCCGCCGCGAAATGTTCCGGCGTCGGCCAGCGCTCAGCGAACGTCTCGAAGTACGGCAGCACCCGGTCCACCTGGGTCTGCTGCAGCATGACCTCCGAGATCAGCACGAGCCACGGGTCTCGCGTACGCCGCCACGGCAGATCTCGCCGCTCGGCATCCCACCAGCCGATCAGTTCGGCATGGCGCAAGCCACGCGCATCCGACTCGGCGTGGCGCAAGCGATCAGCCCTCGCCGACGGCTGCCTCGTCGCTGTAGGGGAAGCGGCGCTCGGGCCCAGCCTCCCGCTTCCAGATCATGACCTTGCGGCGGAAGTAGCACACCTCTTCGGAGCGCTGGTTGAACGCCCGGGTCTCCACGGTCACCACGCCCCGGTCGGGCCGCGAGCCAGACTCACGCTTGTCGAGCACCTTGGTGACCGCGTAGATCGTGTCGCCGTGGAACGTTGGGCGCGAATGCGTCAAGGTCTCGACTTCGAGGTTGGCAATGGCGGCGCCGCTTACGTCGGGCACGCTCATGCCCAGCACCAGCGAATACACGAGATTGCCCACCACCACGTTCTTGCCGTGCACGGTCTCGTGCTGGGCGAACCACTCGTTGGTGTGCAGCGGGTGGTGGTTCATCGTGATCATGCAGAACAGGTGATCGTCTGCCTCGGTGATGGTCTTGCCCGGCCAGTGCCGGTACACGTCGCCGATCTCGAAGTCCTCGAAGTAGCGCCCGAACGGGCGGTCATGGACGGTCACAGGAACCTCCGTGCGGTGGTCAACAGCCGTAGTGCTGGTGCGTGGACCGAGTCATCGTACGGCGCACGGCCCTCGCCGACCGGCTCGACTGCCGTGTGGCGACCGAGCCGTCTCGAACCCGCTCAGATTCGCCGCTGTTTGCCCATCCGTGCGGCCTCTTAGCCTGTGCGGCTGTGACGACGACGGGGACGAGATGACTGCCGACGCTGCCCTTGCTGTGACCGAACCGGACATGTCCGCCGCGGCCGATGCACTCGCCGTCGGCAACGCGGCGTTGAGCCGTGCGTGCAGCCATGCGGTCGGCATGGGCGACGACCACCAGTGCTTCCTGTACGACCTGGCGCACACCGCCTCGGCGCTGCGCATCTGCGATTCGCTGGTCGCATGGGGTGCGCTGGGCGACGCCGAGGCCCGCCTCGCCTGCGGTTTCATCGCCGACGCCCTCGGGGAGTTCCACGCCCGGCTGTTCGCCCGAGAGGCCCAGTGGGGCCTCGAGCCCGGTGCTCTCGACGGCGCTCGCGACTTCGTGGCCGCCTACCGCAACCCCGCCTATGTGGCCACGCTGGCCGGCCTCGATGCGCCCAGCCACCTCGACGACGACTTCGAGCTCGTGGCGGAGACATTCCGCCGCTTCGGCGAGGACAAGATCGCCCCCGCTGCCGAGCACATCCACCGGGGCGACACCGACATCCCCGAGGACATCATCGGCGGGCTGGCCGAGCTGGGCTGCTTCGGCCTGTCGGTGCCCGAGGAATACGGCGGGTTCGCCTCGGGCTCCGAGAGCGACTACCTCGGCATGGTCATCGCCACCGAGGAGCTGTCGCGGGCATCGCTGGGCGCGGGCGGCTCGCTCATCACCCGGCCCGAGATCCTCACCCGAGCGCTGGAGCGGGGCGGCACCGAGGAGCAGAAGAAGCACTGGTTCCCCCAGATCGCCACCGGCGAAACCATGGTGGCGGTCGCCGTCACCGAGCCCGACTACGGCAGTGACGTGGCCAACCTGGTCGTGTCGGCATCGCCCACCGAAGGCGGCTGGCTGATCTCGGGCACCAAGACGTGGTGCACGTTCGCCGGCCGGGCCGATGTGCTGATGCTGCTGGCCCGCACCGATCCTGACCGGCGCAAAGCGCACCGGGGCCTCAGCCTGTTCATCGTGCCCAAGCCCCAGTCGGAGGGCCACGACTTCCAGTTCACCGACGATCGTGGCGGCACCATCGAGGGGCGGGCCATCGCCACGCTGGGCTACCGGGGCATGCACAGCTTCGAGATCGCCTTTGACGACTGGTTCGTGCCCGCAGAGAACCTCATCGGCGGCGACGACGGCGTCGGGCAGGGCTTCTACCTGCAGATGGCCGGCTTCGAGAACGGGCGGCTGCAGACTGCGGCTCGTGCCGTTGGCGTCATGCAGGCGGCCTACGACGAGGCTCGCACCTACGCCGACGAGCGCAAGGTGTTCGGCCAGCCGATCGCCGACTACCAGCTGACGCAGGCGAAGCTGGGCCGTATGGCGGCGATCATCGCCGCCGCCCGCCAGTACAGCTACGAGGTGGCCCGCATGATGGCTCGGGGCGGCGGAGCGCTCGAGGCGTCGATGATCAAGGCATACGTGTGCAAGGCCGCCGAGTGGGTGACCCGCGAGGCGCAGCAGCTCCACGGCGGATTCGGCTTCGCCGAGGAATACACGGTGAGCCGGCTGTTCGTGGACGCCCGGGTGCTGTCGATCTTCGAGGGCGCCGACGAAACGCTGTGCCTGAAGGTGATCGCGCGCCGGCTGCAGACCCAGAGCGCCTGAGCACCCTGACGAACCGACGCCAGCGACGTCGGATTCATCCTGTGCGCGGAAGCGCTGCCGCGACGGCTCGACGCGGGAAGACACGACCGGGCACGGGATAGCGTCGGCGCGTGCACCCGATGGAGCACCTGCGCTATGTGGCGCGTGCGGGCGACCTGTCGCAGGACGTGCTGGTGCGCGAGGCTGCATCGGCATTGGGCGCGCTCGCCTCGGACCCGCTGGAGCTGGTCACGGTGTGCCGCCGCATCCTCGACAAGTACCCGGTCGCCGGCGCGCTGTGGTCGATGGCGGCCGTGGTGTGCGCCTCGGCCCAGCCGTACCGGGATGCACGCGAGTTCGCGGCCGAGCTGCGAGCCGATGCCACTGCCGACCGCGCCGCTGACGCGCTGCCCGAGGGAGCCACGGTGTGCCTGCTGGGCTGGCCCGACCTGGCCGCTGAGGGACTGAGGCGGCGCGCCGACATCGAGGTGCGCATCATCGACGCCTACGGCGAGGGCGCTGGCCTGGCTCGGCGGCTTGCGGGCGACGGTTGCGAGGTGACCGACGTGCCGCTGGCGGGTTTGGCGGCTGCATGCTCAACCGCTGAGGTGATCCTGGTGGAGGCTGCTGCCGCCGGGCCCGAAGCCGTAATCGCAGCCAGCGGCTCCCATGCCGCTGCGGCGGTGGGGTACGTGTCGGGGGTGGAGGTGTGGTGCCTCGTCGGGCAGGGACGGGCGCTGCCACAGCCGCTCTTCGAAGCCGCCGCGGGCTCCGTGGCCGACGAGCCGTGGGAATGCGACGAGGAGATCGTGCCGATCGGCCTGTTCAGCCACGTCGTGGGGCCTGGCGGCATCGAGCCGGCCTCCGGCTGGCAACGGGCCGACTGCCCTCTGGCCGCCGAGCTGCTGCGCCCGCCGATCTGACAAACGGCGCATCGGCGCATGAACCGTGGCCGCGCCCACCGGGAGCGCTAGTTTGCCTGCCGTGCTTGACGCGCCGTCCACCGACATCAAGCTCGAGACGCTCACCGGCCACACCCACACGCTGGCCGAATGGCTGGTGGTGTTCAACCTCATGGGCGTCGTCATCGACCCCTACACGCACCAGAGCGGCTGGATCCTGCCCACGGCATCGCGGCTGTTCCTGGTGTACGAGGAGGCCGACGTGCGCTGCGCATTCGTGGTGTGCAGCGATGCGCAGGGCGCCCGCAGCTTCCTGGGCCGTTTCGCCGACGAGCATCTCGTGCTGCTCGATCCCGAGCGCGAGTTCGTTCGATCGCTGGGCTTGGAACGGCTGCCCGCCCTCGTGCACCTCGCCCAGGACGCCAGCGTGCTCGGCTCGGCCCAGGGCTGGAACGCCGCCGAATGGTCTGACGTGATCGACGGCGTCGAAGAGGCCATGGACTGGCGGGCACGCCCGGTGCTGCCCACCGCCGACGACCCCGGCAACTTCGAGGGCACGCCAGCCCTCGGCTAGCGCGACAACGGAACCGACCGCTTTAGGACCGCCAGCCCTTCTGCTGGTACATCGAGCGGTCTGCCGCGTGGAGCAGGGCGCCGGGTGAGACCTCGCCGCCGCGTCCGGTGGCGCTGCCGATGCTGACGGTGACGCCCATCTCGGCCAAAGGGTCGCCAGTGTCGCTCTTCGCAGGCGCTTGGGTGAGCGATGCATGCAAGCGGTCGGTGATGATCTCCATGTCGGCTGCGCCGCGCAGGCCGCCGCACACCACCACGAACTCGTCGCCGCCAACGCGGGCCACCACGTCGGATGGCCGAACTGCGTCGCGCAGGCACTGTGCCACGGTGACGAGCACCAGGTCGCCGGCCAGGTGGCCGTGCTGATCGTTGACCTGCTTGAAGGCATCGACGTCGCAGAACGCCACGCCGACCATCCGGCCCGAGCGTGTCGAGCGCACCAGCTCGGCCTGCAGGTGGCGCAGTGCCCCGTCTCGAGTGGCAACGCCGGTCAGCGAGTCGGCGCGCCACGTTCGCCGCCAGCGGCCCGACGCCAGCCACCAGCCGCCGCCGAGCGCTGCGGCCAGCGCGGCCGCACCCACTCGCAGCCCGGATGCGACCGGCCGGCTCACCAATCTCCCCCGCAAGGCACAAGCGGATGGGGGCGGCGGGCAGCACTCATCGGGCGGTCCAGCCCCCGTCCACCATGAGCGAGCTGCCGGTCACGTAGCTGCTGGCGTCGCTGGCCAAGAACAGCAGCGCCCCGTCGAGCTCGTGTTCGTGCCCGGGGCGCCGCATCGGGGCGTTCCGGCTGATCCACGCCATCGAGCGATCGTCGTCGAACATCGGTGCCGTCAGCTCAGTCTCGAAGTAGCCGGGGCACAGTGCGTTGACCCGCACGCCCCGGGTGGCCCACTGCACGGCCAAGTCGCGGGTGAGGTTCACCAGTCCGGCCTTGGACGCTGCATACGCAGGCTGCAGGTTGGGCGCCGAGGCCACGTGCCCGTGCACCGAGGCCACATTGATGATGCTGCCCGTGGCCTCCCGGCCGATGATGTCGGCGGCCACGAGCCCCGCCAGCAGGAAGCACGCGTTCAGGTTGATGTCGACCACGTGCCGGAAGCTCTCCACGTCGGCCTGCTCGCCGGGGTTGATGGCGTCGCTCACGCCGGCGTTGTTGACTAGCACGTCGACCTTCCCGTAGCGGTCCACCACCTGTGCCACCAGGTCTCGGCAGGCGTCGTCGTCGCCCACGTCGCACCGCACGGCGAGCGCATCGGGCAGCTCGGAGGCCAGTGCCTCGAGCCGGTCGGCCCGCCGGGCGGCCACGGCCACCTTGGCGCCGGCCGCTGCGAACACCCGGGCGAAGCGGACGCCGAAGCCGCTCGATGCGCCAGTCACCAGGCACACCTGCCCTTCGAGCCGGAACGGCGAGGTGAGGTCGATCTGCCCGTTCGCTGCGGTTTCACTCATCGACAGTCCTTCGTTGCGGCTGGCTTTCGCCCGTCAGCGCACGAGGGTACGACGCACAGCAGCGCCGTTCATGCCGAGGCGCTCGCCGCGCGGCGGTGCTGGCCCGGCGGCGCTCGGCTCGGCCCGGGCATCGACCTGAATTCGGTGCTGACCCGGGTTGAAGCAGCAGCGTTGCCCTAGCGTGGACCTTATGAAGATCCGGATCGGCTTCGGGCTGGGCACGCGCAGCTTCACCAACGACCACGCCACCTTCGACCCGTTCGTGGACGCGCTGGAGGACAACGGCTTCGACTCGCTGTGGTTGAGCGAGCGGCTTGGCGGCGAATGCCCCGATCCGATCGTGGGCCTGGCCTACGCCGCGGGCCGCACCAAGCGCATGAAGTTCGGCATGTCGGTGCTGGTGCTGCCCGGCCGCAACCTCGCCGTGCTCGCCAAGGAGCTTGCCAGCCTCGACCGCCTGTCCGACGGCCGGCTGCTGCCGGCGTTCGGGCTGGGCGTGGCCGATGTGCACGAGCAGGCGGCCTTCGGCGTCGAGCGCCGCGAGCGGGCGAAGATGTTCAACGAAGCCCTGCCGCTGCTGAAGCGCTTCTGGGAGGACGAGCCCGTCACCCATCACGGCGATTGGTACCACTACGACGAGGTGTCGCTGCTGCCGAAACCGGCCCAGAAGCCCATGGACATCTGGCTGGGCGGTGCGGCGGAAGTGGAGCTGCGCCGCTGCGGGCGTTTCGGCGACGGGTGGCTGCCGTCGTTCTGCACGCCCGACATCGCGGCAGCCGGCTGGAAGATCGTGAACGAGGCCGCCGACGAGCACGAGCGCTGGATGGATCCCGAGCACTTCGGCGTGCTCATCCCCTACACCCACGGCGAGATCAGCCCCGGCTACAAGGCAATCCTCGAACGGCGGGCGCCCGATGCCGACCCGGGTGACATCATCCCGACCGGCTGGGACGGCTTGCGCGACCAGATCCAGCGGTTCATCGAGGTGGGTGCGTCGAAGTTCGTGCCCGTGCTGGTGGGCGAGCCCGACGATTGGTTCGCCGAGCTCGAAGGCGTCGCCAACGCCGTCCTGCCGCTGCAGAACTAGAGGCTGAGCCGTTCGGCGTCAGCCAGCGTCCCCGGCGGCAGTTTCGCCTTCGTCATTGCCCTTGCCGCCGCCTAGGTAGGACGTGCGCAGGGCCGGGTTGGCCAGCAACGCCTCGGCGGTGTCGTCGAGCACGACACGGCCCGTCTGCAGCACCCAGCCCCGGTCGGCGATGCCGAGCGCCATGTTGGCGTTCTGCTCCACCATGAACACCGTCATGCCGGCCTCGTGAATCTGGCTGATCAGCTCGAAGTTCTGCTGCACCAGTGCCGGCGCCAAGCCCATCGAGGGCTCGTCCATCAACAGCACCCGGGGCTGGGACATGAGTGCCCGGCCGATGGCCACCATCTGCTGCTCGCCGCCCGACAGCGTGCCCGCCTTCTGACCCAGCCGCTCCTTGACGCGCGGAAACAGCTCGTAGACGTGCTCCATGTCGGCAGCGATGCCGTCGCTGTCTTTGCGGAGATAGGCGCCGAGCTGGAGGTTCTCTCGCACCGTGAGCCGCTTGAACAGGCGCCGGTTCTCGGGAACCATCGTGATGCCCCTGGCCACCCGGTAGCTGATCGGGCGATCATTCACGACCTCGCCGTCGAGCACGACCTCGCCGGAGGTGGGTGTCAGCATGCCGAGCAGTGTCTTGAGCGTCGTCGATTTTCCGCTGGCGTTGCCGCCGAGAAGGCACACCAGCTCGCCTTGGTAGATCGACAGGTCGACGTCGCGCAGGGCGTGCACCGCCCCGTAGTGCGCGTTCACCCTGCGCATCTCCAGCAGCGGGATGCGCTCACCGCTGCTCATGCCGTCGCCCCGTGGCCGAGGTACGCCTCGATGACCTGAGGGTCCACCGAGACGTCGGCGTAGTCGCCCTCGGCGATCTTCACGCCGTGGTCCAGCACCACCACCCGGTCGGAAACCTCGCGCACCACCTCCATGTCGTGCTCGATCACCACGATGGCGAAACCCCACTCGTCGCGCAGTCGCCCGATCAGGCCGGTCAGCTCGGCAGACTCGGTGGGGTTCATGCCGGCGACAGGCTCGTCGAGCAGGATGAGCTTGGGCTGGGTGGCCATGGCCCGCGCGATCTCCAGCCGCCGCCGGTTGGCATACGACAGGGTGTAGGCGGGCTGGTCGAACCGGTAGCCCGTCAGACGGCTGCCGAAGAACGACAGCACTTCCTTGCCCCGCTCGGTGATCTCGGCCTCTTCGTTGCGGAACGCCTTGGTGAACAGCAGCGCCCCGAACACGCTCTGGCGGGTGCGGCAGTGTTGCGACACCATCACGTTCTCGAGCACGGTCATGTTGGCGAACAGGCGGACGTTCTGGAAGGTGCGGGCGATGCCCCGGGAGGTGACCCGGTTGGGGTCGAGACCGATGAGCGACTCGCCCTCGAAGAGAATGTCGCCCTCGCTGGCGGCGACCGTGGCCGTGATGGCGTTGAACAGCGTGGTCTTGCCGGCACCGTTGGGGCCGATGACCGAGACGATCTCGCCCGGGTAGACCGCCAGGTCCAGCCCGTCGAGCGCATGCAATCCGCCGAAATCCACGCTGAGGCCACGCGTCTCCAGAATCGGCTGCTGTGCCGCCGGGCTCATGACTGACCCTCGCCGTTGTCGTCTTCGGTCTGGCCGCGCAGCCAGGCGTCTTGGGCCAGCTCCTCCTGGTGCAGCTCACGGGTGCGGCGCACGCTGGGGATCAATCCCTCGGGCCGGGCCAGCATCATCCACACCAGCAGCGCCCCGTAGATGAGCAGCTTGAACTCGGAGAACTCTGCCAGCAGGCCCGGCTGCTTCGGCCCGCCGAGCACGCCGATCAGCACCGCCGAGCCGGCGATGACGCCGACGATGTTGCCCATTCCGCCGAAGATGACCACCACCAAGATCACGATCGACACCAGGATCAGGAAGCTGGCGGGGAACACCGAGCCCACCTTCGCCGAGAAGATCGCCCCGCTGAACGACCCGAGCACGGCTCCCACCACGAACGCCAGCAGCTTGACGTTGACCGTGTTGATGCCCATGGCCTCGGCAACGGTCTCGTCCTCGCGCACCGCCATCCACGCACGGCCGATGCGCGACCGCTCCAACCGCCACGAGACGTAGATGGCGATCGCGCAGAACGCGAGCACCAGGTAGAAGACGCTGCGCGGATCGGTGCCGGCCACCTCGGCCAGGCCGAAGATCTCCGCGCCCGGGATATTGGTGATTCCCTGGGAGCCGCCGAACCATCCCGACAGCCAGTCCGACAGGAATAGCAAGCGGATGATCTCGCCGAAGCCGAGCGTGACGATGGCGAGGTAGTCGCCGCGCATGCGGATGACTGGGGCGCCGATGAACAGCCCCACCAGCCCGGTCAGGAGCACAACGCCGATGAGCGCCACAAACCATGGCAGCTCCGGGTGGATCTTCGGCGATGTGGCAGCGGTGAGCACCGCTGCGCTGTAGCTGCCCACAGCGAAGAACGCCACGTAGCCCAGGTCGAGGATGCCGGCGAGGCCGACCACAATGTTCAGCCCTAGCGCCAGCAGAACGAACAGGCCGACGTTGGCGAGCAGCTCGTTGGTGAGCTTGCCGGCGAACATCGGCAGGATGACGAGCACTGCAGCGGTGGCCAGGATCAAGCCCAGATGCGCCCGGTTGCGGGCGGGGCCTTCGAGCGCGTCGATGCGGGCCTTAGCCCCCTTGATGCGGCCCCGGGCCACGAACGCCAGCACTCCCGATCCGGCGGCGAGAGCGATGGCACCGGTGATGGTGAGCCCGCCCCGGGGGGCATAGAACCAGTCGATCAGCCCCTCGATGCCCATGCCCTCGGCCAGGTCGGTGGTCAGCGATTCGAGCACCGCCGAGCCGAACAGGGTGAGCACCATGGTCCACAGCACGCGCCGCATCACCGGCGGCACGACCCGCAGCAGGCCGCCCGCAGCGCCCACGGCTGTGCCGATGGCGAGCCAGATGAGCACTGCGAACGCCGTGCCGCGGTTGAAGCCCAGCAGGTCGGCCAGGATCGGGCTCCAGTTGACCAGCGGCTCGCGCAAGTCGAAGTTGGCAATGAGCACCGCCAGCAGCGACAGTCCCCCGCCGACGAGCGCACCGCATGCGGCCCCGCCGATGACTTCGTGGGCGCCGGGGCGGTGGTAGGGCACGCCTTCCCGGCGGATTTGGTGGCCGACTCGGCCGCCTGCCGCCAGCGGCAGCACCACCAGCGAGAGGTAGCCGAGGCTGAGGACGCCCTCGATGATCGCCCGGCCATCGAGCTTGACCGGCATGTTGGACAGCGAGATGAAGATCTGCCCGACGGCGCCGATGGCACCCATGCGAGCGATGCGACGCCAGTCCTGCGCGAACGGCGGGCGCGGCGGCGCGTCATTGCTGAGGCCGTTGGCGGCGCCACCAGCGCTCGGCCCGGGCTCCGGGGCAGGCGGCGGCCCCGGTTCGGATGGCGTCGTGAGGCTCATGCCCGATCCTCCGCAGGCAGCCGCTCGCCGAACAGTCCGGCCGGCCTCACCAGCAGCACGATGATCAGCATCGAGAACGCCACGGCGTCACGAAGCTGCGACACGCCGCTCACCCCCAGCGGCTCCAGGATCAGCAGCGGCCCCACCGACTCGGCCACCCCGATCGACAGCCCGCCCGCCATCGCACCGCCCAAGTGGCCGATGCCGCCCACCACCGCCGCGCTGAACGCCTTGATGCCCGGCAGGAAACCGGTGGTGTGAATGACGCTGCGGAACAGGATTCCCCACAGAATCCCGGCCATGCCCGCCATCGCACCGCCCACCGCGAACACCTTCACGATGGTGCGGTTCACGTCGATGCCCATGAGCGACGCGATCTCGGCGTCCTCGGCCACCGCCCGCATCGCCTTGCCGGTCTTGGTGCGGTCGACGTAGTACCACAGCGCCGCCATCGACAGCGCAGCCACCACGATCACCAGGATCTTGGCGCCCCGTATCTGCAGGAACGTGTGCTTGGCCTTCACCCAGTCCGGCACGTTGGGGTACGACTTGCTGGCCGGCCCCAGCAGCACCACCGACGCGTTCTGCAGGAAGAACGACACGCCGATGGAGGTGATCAGCGGGATCAGCCGCGGCGCCCCCCGCAGCGGCCGGTAGGCAACCCGCTCCATGACCACCGCCGTCAGCGACGACACGATGATCGATACCACCACGATGAACACCAGCGAGCCGATGAAGTTCGACTCCCACAGGCCGGCGTCGGCCAGCTTGTTGGAGGTGATCATCCCGGTCATGGCGCCCACCATGAAGACCTCGCCGTGGGCGAAGTTGATGAACCCCA
>CAZAFV010000048.1:8810-20054 GCA_964484385.1 uncultured Acidimicrobiales bacterium | reverse complement strand
AAATCGTTCGACAGCGTGTCCGAGTGCAGCACGGGGAAGTGATAGGTCTCGCCGAACGTGTCCATGGCGAGCTTCCAGTTGCAGCCGACCTCATAGGCATCACAGCCCAGCCACTGCAGTTTGCCGAAGTCCCACCCGGCGATGTCGGCGGTGAGCTCGTCGCCCAGCAGCGCATCGGGGTCGAGCGTGCCGCCGGGCTGCGGGTGCACCCACAGCAGGCCGTGACGTTCCACTGCTGGCAGCTCCACCAGCCCCAGGTCGTCGCGGTCGAGCTCGCCGAAGTGATCAGACTTGGGCAGACCGACCAGCGCTCCGTCGGCGTCGTAGGTCCAGTTGTGGAACGGGCACGCAAACCGGCGCTTGCGCCCGCGCGGCTCGGTCTCGATGACCACGCCGCGGTGACGGCAGGAATTCACGAATGCCCGGAACCGACCGCTGGGCGACCGCACCAGCAGCATCGGCGTGCCGAGGTCGTCCTGGGTCATGAACGAGCCGGCCTCGGGCAGGTCGCCGGACAGCCCCACCATCTGGGGGTGGGTGTCGAAGAACTCCCGCCGCTCGATCCGTGCGAGCTCGCGGTCGGTATAGGCGGACGTGGGGTTGTAGCGCACGCCGCCGGCATCCACGTTGGTGCCGGAGTCGAGCCGTGCGAGCAGCGTCTTGATGTGGCTGATCTGTTCGGCGTGCTCCACGGCGTCAGCCCTGGTTCATCGACTGCGCCAGGATGGCGAAGCCGTCAGTGCTCTCAAGGCGCAGGCCGACGACCTCTTGATACTCGGCGGAGTCGTACCAGGCCTTGGCGGCTGCGGTGTCTTCGAACTCCAATACCACTGTTTGCGGGCCGGGCGGGGTGCCTTCGATGGTCTCGGCTGCCGCATCGAAGGCGATCACCTTTGCGCCCGATGCAGCGATAGTCGGCACCGCACCCTTCTGGTAGCGCCGGTATCCATCGGCATCGTTGACGGTGTACTGAGCAATGAAATATGCAGCCATGGCGGCAGTATGCCATTCGCTCGCTGTCGCTCACGGGCCGCTCCGGCCACGGCTTCGCCTGCCGGCTCAGCCTCTGAGCCAGTCGTTGAATTCAGGCGGCCGCTTGGACAGGAAAGCCGACACGCCCTCGGCAGCATCGGGCAAGTGATCGGTGATCGCCGTTTTGGAGGCGATCTCGTCGAGCGACTGCTCCCACGTCATCTCCGCAGCCAGCAGGATCGACCGCTTGAGCATGCGCATGGCCACCTGTGGACCGTCGGCCAGCTCGGCTGCAAGCTCGGCGGCCGCAGCAGGCAGCTCGTCGTCGTCGACCACCTCGTGCACCAGCCCGAGCTCGTGCGCGGTGTCGGCATCCACGATCCGCTTGCGCATCATGAAATCGGTCGCCCGGGCGACGCCGAGGTGCTGCACCAGCAACCACTGGCCGCCCTCGTCTGGCAGCAGGCCGAAGCGCAGTGTCGCGGAGCCCATGCGAGCCGATCGTGCTGCGATCCGGAAATCGCACGCGAGAGCGAAGCTGAAGCCCGTCTGGATGGCAAAGCCATTGATGGCCGCGACTGTCAGCTTGTCGAGACGGCGCACCGCGGTGTTGACGGCTTGGGAGATCGTCCGCAGGCTGTTGTAGGTGCCTGCAGCGTTGTGATGCCCGCCGAAGATCTCCGGCATCGACGAAGGACGCTCGGCCTCGTAGCCGCCGAGGTCGTCGCCGGCCCAGAATGCACGCCCTTGTCCGGTGAACACCACGACCCGCACCGCGTCGTCCATCTGGGCTTGGGTAATCAGCTCGATCAGGTCGCGCTTCATCGAGTGGTTCGAAGCGTTCATCGACTCGGGACGGTTGAACGTCACGGTCAGCACTCCGTCTGATCCCAACGCCTGCTCGAACCCGAAATACTCGGTATCCAGATAGCCGGCTTGCTCGCTTGACATAGCTCCTTACCCCCTGCGTGAGGTGATCCGCTCCGAGGCGGATCGCATGCTGAACCTAGTGAAAACTCGGCTGCTCGGTACGCTGCCCGCCGTGGCTCTCGAGACCAGCGACGCAGGCGATGCGCCGTCCGCTCCGTTTGCCCCGTTTGACGGCGTGCTCATGCTGCGACTCGACACCGAAACGCCTGCAGGCGACCGCACCTACTACGTCACACCGTTCGTGACCGACGGCGGGCGGCTCTTCGTATTCGACGAGCCGGGCGATCGGAGCGACGCGCTCGAAGAACTGCTCGTGGGCAATCGCACGACGATCAGCTCCGCCCCCACCGGCGAGCTGAGCATCGGCGCCGTCGGTCGCTACCCGACGTCGGCGGAGGAGGCATGGGCGCGTGACGCCTGCTCGGCGCGCTTCTTCTACGACCAGGCCCTGCAGGACCTCGCCCAGCTCGGCGGATTGGTGACCCTGCACCCCGCCTGAGCACCCGCCCGCCTATTCCCCCCGCTCTTGTTCGCTCCGCGCACGGGCCGCTCGGGCCCGGGGCTCAGCCCCTAGGGTTCCAGG
This sequence comes from uncultured Acidimicrobiales bacterium, assembly GCA_964484385.1. Lineage (GTDB taxonomy): Bacteria > Actinomycetota > Acidimicrobiia > Acidimicrobiales > Poriferisodalaceae > Poriferisodalis. The sequence continues at coordinate 17,569 of CAZAFV010000048.1, read as the reverse complement.
CGTGCGCACAGCGATTCAGTTCGGGGGACCCGCATCAGGCAAGCGGCGTGACTGGGATTCCCAAGTCGACTTCGTGCGGGAAGCGGAACGCCTCGGAGTGGACATCGTCTGGTCAGCAGAGGCCTGGGGAATGGACGGCGTCAGCACGCTGGCCTATGTCGCTGCTGTTACCGAGCGCGTACAGCTCGGCACGGGAATTCTGCAGATTTCCGCACGCGCACCGGTGATGACGGCAATGACTGCGCTCTCGATGGCCGCCATGACCGGCGACCGGTTCATCCTGGGGCTCGGCGTCAGCGGCCCTCAAGTGGTCGAGGGGTTGCACGGCGTGCGCTTCGGCGATCCGCTGGGGCGGCTGCGCGAGACCGTCGACATCTGCCGCCAAGCCTTCGCCGGCGAGAAGATCAGCTATGAGGGGCGCCACCATGTGCTCCCCCTGCCCGACGGGCAGGGCAAGTCGCTGCGGCTGGCTCAGCCATCGAACGATGCCATCGAGATCTGGCTCGCGACCCTCGGCCCCAAGTCGCTGCGCTACACCGGCGAGGCTGCCGACGGCTGGGTGGGCACCTGCTTCGTGCCGAGCCACCCAGAGGTCACCTGGGGCCAGGTGCTTGAAGGAGCCGACGCAGCCGGACGTCCTGCCGGAGCGGTGGCCTGCCAAGCCGGCGGTGCCGTCGAGTTCGGGGACGATCTCGACGCTCTGATCGAGCCGCGGCGATCGGGCTTGGCGTTCACGCTGGGCGCCATGGGATCGGCCACCACCAACTTCTACAACGACGCCTACCGCCGGGCGGGCTTCACCGAAGAATGCCGCCACGTGCAGCGCCTGTGGCTCGACGGCGACCGGGCCGGCGCAGCGGCCGCGGTGCCGGACCGTCTCGTCACCGAGACCAACTTCTTGGGCACCCACGAGCAGGTCACCGACCAGGTGCGGGCGTATCGAGACGCCGGCGTGGACGTTCTGCGCCTGCAGCCCGAAGGGCCCACCGCCGCAGCCCGGTTGGACACGCTGGCAGCGATGATCGACATCGTCCGGGCGGTCAACGCCGAAGCCGCCAACGGATCGTCCTAGCTGCCCCGTCCACCCCAGCAGCAAGCGACCTGTTCGGGGTCGGCCATGTCACTACCGTGGTGCCCATGACTGGGCAATCTGACACTGAACGCGCCGTCACGTTCTCCGAATCGGAACTGCGGGAGCGACTCACGCCGATGCAGTACCACGTCACTCAGGAGGCAGGGACCGAGCGCCCGTTCACCGGCGAAACCTGGGACAACCACGACAACGGCGCGTACCACTGCGTCGTGTGCGGCGCCGAGCTGTTCGACTCAGAGACGAAGTTCGAGAGCGGCTCCGGCTGGCCCAGCTTCACCCAGCCGGTCTCCGACGAGGCAGTGGACACCGAGGTCGACCGCTCCTACGGCATGATCCGCACCGAGGTCATGTGCAAGGCCTGCGGAGCGCACCTGGGACACGTCTTCGGGGACGGTCCCCGACCGACCGGCGACCGCTTCTGCATGAACTCGGCGTCGCTCCAGTTCGCGCCCGCTGAAGAACCGGGCTGAGTTCGCTATTCCAAGTCGAGGCGGAGCTGGGTGGCGATCGGCTCGTCGGGGAACAGCTTCACCACGTCGGCATCGAGTTCGCGACGCACTCCCGCCACCGGCAGCACCGTCAGCATGGCCGCCTGACCCTGGCGCAACAGGCTGAGCACCTGATCGTCGTCGACCAGCAGCACATCGCTGCCGCTGATGACGATGTTCGCCGAGGCAACCTCGCCTCCAAGCTGGTTGCGCAGGTAGTCGAATGCGCGGGCGATCGACTTCAAGTCGATGCCCTGGTCACGCATCTTCTTGGCGATCTTCAGCTCGACGAGGTCGTTGTAGGAGTAGCGACGGCGTGAGCCGCTGCCGGAGGCTTGGGCAACCGACGGCCTCACCAGTCCCTGACGGGCCCAGTGGTCGAGCTGCCGGTAGCTGATCCCCACAAGCTCCGCCGTCTGCGGGCCGAAGAACCCTCCGGCCAGCGCACCCGCGACCTCGGGCACTGCCGATGGGTCAGATTCAGCTGACGGCGCCGGCTGGGGCATCGGTGGGCTGTCGTTCTCGGATCCCAATGCCAGAGCTGTGTGGACGCGCTGCTGATCGGCCATCGTTCTCTCCTCCCCGTTGCGGCAGGGCCTCGCAAATCACACCCTGCGAACTACCGAGTTGTGATCTGCACTCCTACAGAGCGTACGAGCACTCGACTCTGCTGCGCAAGGGCGGCGTGGCGACAGCGTCCGGCGACCAAGGGGTTCGCAGCGGCGATCCGGCCGCTGCGCCTCACTCTTTGTCGCCGGCCTCCGCTGCGGGCCCGAAGTCGTCGGGCTGCACGTCGTCCAGGAACTGCTTGAACTCGTCGAGGAGCTCGTCGGGATCGACGTCGTCAGGGGGATCCGCGGGGAGCTCGATGATCTGCCCCGCCTCGTCCAGCACCGACTCGCTGGCGAAGATGGGGGTGTCGGCCCGCACCGCCAGCGCGACGGCGTCGCTCGGCCGGGCAGAGATCGTGTGGGTGTCCGAGCCGATGGTGACCTCCATCTCGGCGAAGAACGTGCGATCGCGCAGGTCGGTGACGGTCACCTTGACGAGGGTCGCGCCAAGCACATCCAACATGGCTGCCATCAGGTCGTGCGTCAGCGGCCTCGGCACGCGAATCTGCTCGATGCCGCGGTAGATCGCCTGGGCCTCGGGGGTGTCGATCACCACCGGCAGCACTCGCTGAGAACCACCGGTCTCGCGCAGCAGCAAGAGCGGGCTCTGCGAGGGCATCTCCACCTGCACGCCAAGAAGCTCCATCTCGACCATGCCACGCACACTACTTCGGCCCTTGTGAGCATCGAGCCGGAGAGACCTGGGGCTAACGCCTGTAACGGCGCAATTGCTCCCCCATCACCACCGACCGCAGGCGCTCGCACAGCGCCGTCAAACGGCCCAAGGACCGCTGCGCGTCGAGCTCTGCCGACGCGCCGCCGGCATGCAGAATCGGCTGGATGCCCTGCTCGAACATGGAGGCGTCGCGCACGGCGGCATTGCGGATGACACGCAGGTGGCGCGCCTGCAAACCGTAGGTGGCGAACTCGCGCGAGATGCGGGCGATGAGCAGCGCACTGCTGCCGTAGCGCGGCTCAGGCGGCTCCAGCCCCAACGAGGCCTGCACTGGTTCGGGTTGTGTTGCGCCGGGCTGTGGCGGCCGCAGCCGAGTCGCGTCGTCATCGGCGAGCGGTACGAGCAACCCGAAGTCGGTCAGCTCGGCGATCTCGTCAAGGGTGAGCCCGGTCTCGGCACTCAGATCGGCCGCGCTGTACGTGTGGGTGTCGTCCTCTGCGGCCCACGGCAGTGCAGCGCCGCTCACGACCGGCACCGCAGCCGGCTCGGTTGCCCGGACGGCGGGGTCTCGGCTCGTGAGGTCCTGGTCGCTTGCATCTGGGTCGACGACGGCGTCGTCAGCCGGCAGCCCGCCTGTCGGACCCGCTGCATGACTGCCAGATTCTTCAGACTCAGGCGCTGTCTCAGCGGCGGCTGGCAGCTCGACGGGCTCGGTGACGCCGATGCCCCAGATGTCAGCAAGATGTTCGCCGCGATCGATCCGTTCGCCGATGATGCTGAGGGGCAGGTACTGATCGCGTTGACGGGTGAGGATCCAGCGCAGCACTTCGATGTCGTGGGGTCCGAAGCTGCGGTAACCCCCCGGCGTGCGGGCCGGCGAGATGAGCTTGCGATCTTCGAGGAACCGGATCTTGGAATCGGTCAGATCGCTGAACTCGGGCCGCAGCAACGCAACGACCTCGCCGATCGACAGTCGTGCTCCAGGTGAGGAAGGCTCGACCCCGGCGCTCACAGCCCGACCGAGGCAACCAGGTAGAGCAGTTTGAACTTGCCCACCTGCAGCTCGTCGCCGCTGTGCAAGATGACCTCGCCATCGGTGCGAACGCCATTGATATAGGTGCCGTTCAGCGAGCCCACGTCGTACAGGATGTGCCCCCCTTGGCCGAGCTCGAGCACCACATGGCGGCGTGACACGGTGATGTCGTCGAGAAACACATCGCTGTCGGGGTGGCGACCCACGGTGACCCGGTCGCCGGCGAGCTCGAACCGCGTCCCCGATCGGTGCCCTGAGGTGACCACAAGCTCCGCCTGGCCGCTGTACGGCGGCACCTCGGTGACGCCGACAGGCGCGAGCACTTCGGTGGGTGCATCGGCCGTGGCGTCCAGGCGAGTGCCGCAGCTGGAACAGAATCGGGCGTCGTCGGCGCTCGACTTCCCACACACGGCGCAGATGATGGCCATGACGATCAGATGTCCTCGGCGATCAGCGCGGCATAGCCATCGGCATCGAGCAGCGCCTCCATCTCGGCAGACGCTTGAGCTGCGTCGCCTGTCGGGGCGATGACGCAGATCCACCCGTCACCGTACGGCGATTCGTTGACCAGCTGCGGCTCATCTTCGAGGGTGACATTCGCCTCGACCACCTCGCCCGAGATCGGGGCAAAGATGTCCGAGACCGACTTGGTGGACTCGATTTCGCACATTGGCTCATCGGCAGTGACCTGAGCACCGATCTCGGGCAACTCCACATACACGACATCACCCAGCGCATCCTGTGCGAAATCGGTGATGCCCACCTGCACCCCGCCATCGGCAGGGCGCACCCATTCGTGATCGCTCGAGTAACGAAGCTCGGCGGGTATCTCCATGCTCGCGAACCTACCGGATAGCTGTCACACGGATAGCTCAGCCGCTGGCGCTGCCGGCGCGCCCCTCACGCACTGCGTCGAAGGCCTGGGGGATGTAGCCCACCGCCGACCAGTAGTGGATCGGCAGGCCGGTCGCCACGAATACCCAGGCCGCCACTCCGAAAGCCTCCGCCACACCGATGTCGCTGTGGGACGCCAGGAAGCACGGCACAGCGAACATCATGAGAAACGTGCCGGTCTTGCCCCACCAGGTCACGTCGATCTTGCGAGCGCCGAGTGCCCCCAGCACCAGCGCCGCCACGGCGACCACTCCCTCCCGGAACAGTGCCAGAACTGCAATCCACATCGGCAGCGAGCCGTCGACGATCATCACCACCAGCGCGACCAGCAACAGCAGCCGATCGGCCGTGGGGTCCAGGATCTTGCCGAGCTCGGAGACCTGGTTGAAGCGCCGCGCCACCCAGCCGTCGACCCAGTCGGTGGCCCCGAGGGCGCCGAGCAGCAATGCAGCGGCCCAGCGGTCCTCGGCACCGAATACCAGCCACACGAACCACGGCAGGCAGCACAGGCGAGCCAGGCTGATCAGATTCGGCACGGTGAACGGCCGCCACCCCGGGTCGGGGACCGGCGGCGCATCGGAGGCCTCGCTCACGCGGCTCACAGTACCGAGATGCCGTCGGCTCAGCCTCTTAGGCTGCGCGCATGAGCACGATCTTCACGCGGATCATCGAGGGCGAGCTGCCCGGGACGTTCGTGTGGCGCGACGACCGTTGCGTTGCGTTCCTGTCCATCAATCCGCTGTCGCCGGGTCACACACTGGTAGTGCCGATCGCCGAGATCGACCACTGGCTGGACGTCCCGGCGGACCTGCAGGCGCACCTGTTCGATGTGTCCAGACGCATCGGCCAGGCGCAGATGCAGGCGTTGAGACCCGAACGCATCGGGCTGGTGGTCGCCGGCTTCGAAGTGCCTCACTGCCACATACACGTGTGCCCCGTGAACTCCATGGCCGACATGAACTTCGCCCGGCCGCTGCCGATGGCCTCGGCCGATGAGCTGAGCGGGCCCGCCGAAGCCATCCGCGCCGCGCTCGACGACTGAGCCAGACCGCCCGCAGCGCAGGGCTAGAAGAGCTGATCCGGTTCGGCGGGCTTGATCAGGCTCGCGTCGCGATTGCGGACGTTGCCCACCTCTCGGCCCACCGGGTGCGAACGCAGGGTGCTCTCATCCGCGGGCAAGCACATGGCCGACAGCACCTCGACATCGTCGTTGGCAGGGTCGAGCCACGCCTCCCACTGCGAGCGTTCCAGCAGCACCGGCATACGGTCGTGAATCGGCGCCATGAAGCTGTTCGCGGCAGTGGTCAGCACCGTTGCCGAGTGCAGGACCTGGCGTGGACCCGTGGAGACATCTGCGTCCGCGCCGTCGTTGGCATCGCCGGCTGGGGCCGGTGACCAGCGTTCCCACAGGCCCGCCATGGCGAGCATGGCGCCGTCGGCGCGCGTGATGTAGTGCGGCAGGGGCCGGTCATCTCGGGGCGTGCCCTTGGGTGCCCGGGGCCACTCGTAGAAGCCGTCGGCGGGCACGATGCAGCGGCGCCGTTTGAACGCGCTGCGAAAAGAGTTCTTCGTCGCCGCAGTCTCAGACCGGGCATTGAACAGCGGCGGGCCCTTGGTGGGGTCCTTGGACCAGGCTGGCACGAGGCCCCAGCGGAACGTCTCGATCTGGCGGGCGCGGTCGTTGGCCACCACGGCCACGATGTCAGTCGTGGGTGCCACGTTGTAGCTGCGGGGTGTGTCGAAACCCGGCAGCGGGGTGTCGAAGTGCGCCGCTATCTGTTCGAGACTGGCTGCCGAGACAAACCGTCCGCACATGCGCTTGCCGCCTCGTCGGGTGGCGTCGCCCGGCTACACGTAGGTGGAGCCCTTCATGGCTCCGCGGTCTTGGCGGATCTCGACGTTGACCAGTGCCGGCAGACCCGAATCGAAGGCTCGCTGAAGCGCAGGTGCGATCTGGTCGGGCTCGGTCACGTGCTCGCCGTGGCCGCCCATGGCCTCGACCACCTTGTCGTAGCGGGTGTAGTTCAGCTCGGTGGCCACCACCCGGTCCTGGCCGTAGAGGCCGGCCTGCGGGCGCAGCATCTGGCCCCACGCCGCATCGTTGCCGACCACGCCCACGATGGGCAGCCCGAATCGCACGGCCGTGTCGTACTCGAAGCCGTTGAGCCCGAAGGAGCCGTCGCCGTAAACGATCAGCACCCGCTTGTCCGGGTGCGCCTTCTGCGCCGCCAGCGCGAACGGCATCCCGACACCGAGCGTGCCGAGCGGGCCAGGGTCCATCCAGGTGCCGCGCCTGGGCACCCGGATCACCTTGGATGCCTGGGCCACGATGTCGCCGCCGTCGCCGATCACGATCATGTCGTCGGTGACGGCGTCGGCGATCTCGCGGCACAGCCGCAGCGGGTCGATCGGCACCTCGTCGCTGTTGAGCTCGGCGCTGCGGGCCTCGTCCAGCTCGACTTCGCGCGTGCGCAGCGCCGCAAGCTGTGCGCTGGCATCCACGGTGACGCCGGTGGCCTTGAATACGTCGAGCAGCGCATCGAAGTTGGCACCGAGGTTGCCGACGAGACTGACATCGGCGGGGCGGTTCTGGCCGATGAGCGTCTCGTCCAGGTCGAGTTGCACGATGCGCGCGCCGGCCGGGATGGCGCGACCGAACTTCATGCGGAAGTCGAGCGGCGTGCCGGCCAGGATCACCACGTCAGCGGCTTCGAGTGCTTCCTTGCGAGTGAGCGAGAGAAACGACGGGTGATCCCACGAGATCTCCCCGCGCGCCATGCCGTTCACGTAACACGGCACGGACGTGGCATCCAGGAATGCCGCCAACGCATCGCCGCCTTCGCTCCATTTCAGCGCCGTGCCGGCCATCACGACGGGCCGCTCGGCTGAGGCGATCAACTGGGCCGCCTGCTCCACCAGAGGGGCTGCAGCGGCAGCGGCCACCCGGTAGTCGCGAAACCGGGGCACCTCGACGGCGTCAAGATCGACGCGCCCATGCAGGATGTCCATGGGTATCTCGAGAAAGGCCGGGCCGGGCACACCGCTGAGTGCCGTGCGCACAGCCAGCTCGATGTACTCGGCAATGCGGCGGGTTTCCCCGCACGCACCCGACCATTTGGTCACCGGCCGCATGAGCGACACATGGTCCATCTCCTGCAGCGAGCCGCGGCCGGCGTGCTTGAACGGCCCCTGGCCGCCGAAGACCAGGATCGGCGAATTGGCTCGCCAGGCATTGGCGACGCCGGTGACGCCATCGGTCACGCCGGGACCAGCGGTCAGGATGGCCACGCCCACCTTGCCCGGATGCAGACGGGCCCACGCGTCGGCGGCATGCGTCGCGGCTTGCTCATGTCGGACGTCGACCACCTCGATGCCCTCGTCGAGACAGCCGTCGTAGATGCCCATGACGTGCCCGCCCGACAGGGTGAACACGCACTCCACGCCTGCGGCCTTCAGCGCCTTGGCGGCAAGTTTGCCGCCATGGGTCTCGGTGGCTGTCACGCCCAGCGCTCGCCGTTCCTTGCCGCTCATGTCGTTCTCCCGCTTACGCCAGCACGTGTCCGATTCTGCTCGCTTAGGCGAGCACGATGTTCACCAGCTTGCCCGGTACGGTCACCACGCGCCGGATGTCTGCACCGGCGGTGAGCTGGGCGATGCGTTCGTCGGCCTTCGCGGCAGCTTCGAGATCGGCCGGCGAGATGCCGGCGTCGACCGTGATCCGGCTGCGCACCTTGCCGTTCACCTGCACGGGCACCTCGATCACCTCGGCCGCCAGCATCGCAGGGTCGGCCTGTGGGAACGGCGCATAGACGACCGTGGTCGTATTGCCCAGCTTCGACCACAGCTCCTCGGCCAGGTGCGGCACCAGCGGCGCCAGCAGGCGCACCAGCACGTCAGCGACAGAACGGGGCGTCGCGCCGCCCCGCCGCGTCAGCTCGTTGTTCAGCTCGGTGATGCGGGCGAT
>CAZAFV010000048.1:336-8781 GCA_964484385.1 uncultured Acidimicrobiales bacterium | reverse complement strand
CAGATCCGACATGGCATCGGTGACTGCGTCGATGGTTCGATGCACCATGCGCTCGAGGTCAGCGTCGGGCTCGACATCGGCGACCGTGAGCTCGCCGGTCTGCTCGTCGATCAGGCTCCGCCACACGCGCTGCAGCAGCCGGTGCGAGCCGATCACCGAGTGTGTCTCCCAAGGACGGCCCTGGTCGAGCGGGCCCATGAACATCTCGTAGGTTCGCAGCGTGTCGGCCCCGTACGCGCTGTAGATGTCGTCGGGCGTGACCGCGTTGCGCAGCGACTTGCCCATCTTGCCGAAGTGGCGGGTCACCTCGGCGTCGCCCCAGAAGAACTTGCCGTCGCGCTCGGTGACCTCCGACGCTTCCACGTACACGCCGCGGCTGTCCTGGTATGCAGCCGCCTGGATATAGCCCTGGTTGTACAGCCGGCCGAACGGCTCGGGGCCGCTGACGTGACCCAGGTCGTACAGCACCTTGTGCCAGAAACGGGCATACAGCAGGTGCAGCACGGCGTGCTCCACGCCGCCGACATAGAGGTCGACACCCCCGACCCCGCCGTCGGGGTCAGCCATCCAGTAGCGCTCCACCTCCGGATCCACCAGGGCGTCGTCGTTGGTCGGGTCGAGGTAGCGCAGGTAGTACCAGCACGATCCGGCCCACTGCGGCATCGTGCTCAGCTCACGACGGTAGGTGCGCTCGCCGTCGCCCAGGTCGTAGGTGGCGGTGGCCCACTCGGTGGCACGGCCGAGCGGCGGTTCAGGTTCCGACGACTCGTCGAGCGCCCGGGGTGCCCAGTCGATCAGCTCGGGCAGCTCCACCGGCAATTCGGCCTCGGGCACCGCCAGGGGAAGGCCCGTCTCGTCGAACACGATGGGGAACGGCTCGCCCCAGTAGCGCTGCCGGCTGAACAGCCAGTCCCGCAGCTTGTAGGTGACCGTGCGGCGGCCGCAGTCCCGCTCTTCCAGCCAGCCGCAGATGGCGTCGATGGCGTCGGCCTTTTCCAAGCCGTTCAGGAAATCGCTGTTGATGGCCGGCCCGGGACCGTCATAGGCCTCGCCGTCGAAGTCTGGCGGCGGCTGCACGGTGCGCATGATCGGCAGCCCGAACTGGACGGAGAAGTCCCAGTCGCGCTGGTCCTCCCCCGGCACCGACATGACCGCGCCCGTGCCGTAGTCGATCAGCACGTAGTCGGCGACGAACACCGGCACAGGCTCACCGGTCGTGGGCACGCGGCAGTTCAGTCCCAGCCATACGCCGGTCTTGTCGCGCTCGGTCTGGCGCTGCAAGTCGGTCATCGCGGCTGCCTGGGCCCGATATGCGTGGAGGGCCTCACGGGGCGTAGCGGCACCCCCGGTCCAGCGCGGATCGGTATCCGGCGGCCACTCGTCCGCGACCAGCTCGTCGACCAGTGGGTGCTCGGGAGCCAACAGCATCGCCGTCGTCCCGTAGATCGTGTCGGGACGGGTGGTGAACACCTCGATGGCTGAGCCGGAGCTGTTCGCATTGGACATGGCTGAACCAGAGCTGCCGGGCTCGGCGTCGGTCGCGAAGCTGATGTATGCGCCCTCGCTTCGGCCGATCCAGTTGCGCTGCATGAGCTTGACGCTCTCGAACCAGTCCACCCGGTCGAGGTCGGCCAGCAGCCGATCGGCGTAGGACGTGATGCGCATCATCCACTGCTTCATCGGGCGGCGGAAGACCGGATGGTTGCCCCGGTCGGAGCGTCCTTCGTTGGTGACCTCCTCGTTGGCCAGCACGGTTCCCAGCGCAGGGCACCAGTTGACCGGTGCTTCGCCCAGGTAGGCCAGGCGATGTTCGTCCAGCTCGACACGCCGCTCGACATCGGTCATGTCGGCCCAGGAGGCGCCGCTGGTGGTGGATTTCTGCCCGGCCTCGAACAGCTCGATCAACTCCGCTATCGGGCGGGCTCGCTGCGCGTCGGTGTCGTACCAGGAATTGAAGATTTGCAGGAAGATCCACTGCGTCCAGCGGTAGTACTCGACGTCGGTGGTGGCCAGCGAACGCTGGTCGTCGTGCCCGAGTCCCAGCCGGGCCAGCTGGCGCGACATGTTGGCAATGTTCCGCTCCGTATTGACACGGGGGTGCTCACCGGTCTGGCGGGCATGCTCCTCAGCAGGCAGGCCGAATGCGTCGTAGCCCATCGGGTGCAGCACCACGTAGCCGCACATGCGCTTGAAACGCGCATACACGTCGGTGCCGATGTAGCCCAGCGGGTGCCCCACATGCAGTCCCGAACCCGACGGGTACGGAAACATGTCCATGATGAAGAGCTTGATCTTGCTGGTTGCCGGGTCGCTCGGCGTGCCAATGGGATTAGGCGTGCGGTAGGTGCCGTCGGCCTTCCACCGCTCCTGCCAGCGCAGCTCGATCTCGTTCGCCATCTCGGCGTTGTAGCGATACGGAGGGAGCTCGCTCCCCTCAGCTGAGTGCGCGACAGCGACATCGGCCGACGAGGGGGGATTCATGCGGCAAAGGATGCCACGGTCACCCGCAAATCACTAAGAGAGAGCCCCGAGAGAACCACATTCCCGTCCGGAAAGTGACCGCTACCCTGCGGACCGTGGCCCGCACGCCCCCATCGCAGCACGACACCGCGCTCAGCGATCCTGGCTTCGCCGATGTCTCCGAGAGCGACTGGGAGGCCGCGGCCGAAGGCGCGCTGCGGGGCGAGTCGCTGTCGTCGCTCCGCACGACGCTGCTCGACGGCATCGAGACCGCCCCGCTGTACACCGCGCATCGCCACGGCACCGAGGCTGACCCGTCGGGCCTGCCCGGCAGCGCACCGTTCGCCCGCGGCGCCACCGCCGCGAGCGGCGCACAGGGCTGGGAGGTGCGCCAGATCCACGACGTGCGATTCGCGAGCACCCCAGACGCTGTCGCCGTGGACACGACATCGGGCGTGGATGCCGTCACTGTCGCCCGGGGCTGGGATGCGAACGACGACTCAGCGCTGCTCGCTGCCGCCGTCGGCGAGGCCGCCGGTGCCGGCGTGACGATCCACCTGCAGTCCGGCGCATCGCCTGCGCACGCCGCGGCTCTGCTGGATGTCTTCGACCATCACGGGGTGGACCGCGCAGGTCTGAAGTCGTGGTTCGGTCTCGACCCGATCGCCGCGGTCGCGAGCGGTTGGCAGGGGGCCGATTCCGGTAACGGCGCCGCGCTCGTCACCTCGATGTGCGCCACAGCGCGCAGTGCCGCCGAGATCGAACAGCACTCGCCTGGAGCCGTGCCTCTGGAGGCCGATGGTTCGGTCTTCGCCGATGCCGGCGCGGGCGACGCCACCGAGCTGGCTGCGGTGCTCGCGACCGGGGTGGCGTGGCTGCGGGCGATCTGCGACAACGCCGACGGGCCTGGACTCGACCCGGCTGCGGCCGCTCGCCTGCTGGGCTTCACGCTGTCCGCAGGGCCCGACGCATTCCTGGTCACCGCCAAATGCCGGGCGCTGCGGATGTGCTGGACCCGTGTGCTAGGCACCTGCGGGGTCGACGGCACCGGCGACGAGGGGCCGCCGATGCGGCTCCACGCAGTCAGCGCGACGGCCATGCTGAGCGCCGTCGACCCATGGGTGAACATGCTGCGCGCCACCACGGCAACCTTCGGAGCCGCGAACGGCGGTGTCGACGCCATCACCGTCCGACCCTTTGACACCGTCAGTGCCGGTCAGGCATCGAGCGGCCTGGGATGGCGCGTCGCCGCCAACACGCAGCTGATCCTTCGCCACGAGAGCCGCATCGGATCGGTCATTGATCCCGCCGGGGGAAGCTGGTACCTCGAAGACCTCACGCGCAAGCTGGCGCAGACGGCCTGGGACCGCTTTCGAGAGATCGAAGCCACCGGCGGCATGTGCGCTGCGATGGCCAGCGGCGAGCTGGAGGCGTCGATCGCCGCCGAACGAGCGCTGCGCGACGAGCAGATCGCGGCGGGCGAGCAGGTGCTCGTCGGCGTCACCGACTTCGTGGACACCCACGCTGAGCCAGCAACGGGGGCGGGCAGCTTCGTCGGCTCGACGGCCGGCACGCCAGCGGCGGGACTGGGCGTGCACCGCTGGGCAGCGCCGTATGAAGCCGAGCCGAACGGCGAAGCCGTGACCGGAGCGGCAGGGCCATGAGCGTTATCGGGGACTTCTCGAACCTCCAGCTCGATGACGCTGAGCCGGACCGACGGAATGCGAACGGCGCGAGCCGCCCTGAGTCATCGGCACGGCCTGAATCGTCAGCAAGAGCAGCGTGGGCAGAGCGATTCGCCTCCGAAACCGGCCGCGCCCCCGCGCCCAGCCCTACGCCCGAAGGCATCGACATCGCGCCGCTGTACGTCGCCGCGGACGTCGCCGACCTCTACGACAGCGAATCCGATGCCAGCGGGGACGGCTCCGGAGGGCGCACGTACCTCGACGGCTACCCCGGTTTCGCCCCGTACCTGCGGGGTCCGTACCCCACGATGTACACGAACCAGCCGTGGACCATCCGCCAGTACGCCGGCTTCTCCACCGCCGAGGATTCCAACGCGTTCTACCGGCGCAATCTGGCCGCGGGTCAGCGCGGCCTGTCGGTCGCCTTTGACCTTGCAACCCACCGGGGCTACGACTCGGACCACCCCAGGGTGAGCTCAGACGTGGGCATGGCAGGTGTGGCCATCGATTCGATCCTCGACATGCGCACGCTGTTCGACGGCATCCCGCTCGACCGCATGAGCGTGTCGATGACCATGAACGGCGCCGTGCTGCCGGTGCTGGCGCTCTATGTGGTGGCCGCCGAGGAGCAGGGCGTTGCTCCCGCCCAGCTCGCCGGGACCATCCAGAACGACATCCTCAAGGAGTTCATGGTCCGCAACACTTACATCTACCCGCCTCAGCCCTCCATGCGGATCATCAGCGACATCTTCGAGTTCACCTCCGCCGAGATGCCTCGCTACAACTCGATCTCGATCTCCGGCTATCACATGCAGGAAGCTGGGGCGACCGCCGACCTTGAGCTGGGCTACACGCTGGCCGACGGCCTCGAATACCTGCGCTGCGGCATCGGCGCCGGCATGGGCATCGACGACTTTGCGCCCCGCCTGAGTTTCTTTTGGGGCATCGGCATGGACTTCTTCATGGAAGTCGCCAAGCTGCGGGCCGCCCGGCTGCTGTGGGCCAAGCTGGTCGCCGGCTTCGAGCCCGAGAATCCGCGATCGCTGTCGCTGCGGACGCACTGCCAGACCTCGGGCTGGTCGCTCACCGCCCAGGATCCGTACAACAACGTGGTGCGCACCTGCATCGAGGCCATGGCCGCCGTCGACGGCCACACCCAGAGCCTGCACACCAATGCCTTCGACGAGGCGTTGGCGCTGCCGAGCGACTTCAGCGCCCGCATCGCCCGCAATACGCAGCTGTTCCTGCAGCACGAAGCCGGCGCCACCCGGGTGATCGACCCCTGGGGCGGCAGCTACTACGTGGAGCGGCTCACCGCCGAGCTGGCACAACGGGCCTCCGCCCACATCGAGGAGGTCGAGCAGCTCGGCGGCATGGCCCGCGCCATCGAGGCCGGCATTCCCAAGATGCGCATCGAGGAAGCCGCCGCGCGCACCCAGGCTCGTATCGAGGCCGGGCAGCGCACGGTCGTCGGCGTGAACCGCTTCAGGTCTGAGCTGTCCAATGAAGTCGACATCCTGCGCGTCGACAACGCCGAGGTGCGAGCCGCCCAGCTGGCCAAGCTGGACCGCCTGCGCACCGAGCGAGACGCCGATGCGGTTCGACGCTCGCTGGACGCATTGCGCGAGGTGGCCCGCAGCGGCGAGGGCAACCTGCTGGCCGCATCCGTCGACGCGGCGCGCTGCCATGCCACCGTGGGGGAGATCAGCGCGGCGATGGAGGACGCCTTCGGGCGGCACACTGCCCATATACGCACGATCAGCGGCGTGTACGGGAGCGAGATGGCTGGCGACAGTTCGGGTGACGATGGCACGGCCGCAGGCGACGGCAGCACCCATCCGATGGCGGCCGCCGTCGATGCCGTGCGCAACCGGGTGGCTGCCTTCGGCGAGCAGACCGGGCGCCGGCCGCGCATCCTCATCGCGAAGATGGGCCAGGACGGCCACGACCGGGGCCAGAAGGTGGTGGCCACGGCCTACGCGGACCTAGGTTTCGACGTCGACATCGGCCCATTGTTCAGCACGCCCGCCGAGACGGCCCGCCAAGCCGTCGAGAACGACGTCCACGTCGTAGGCGCCTCCTCGCTCGCCGCGGGCCACTTGACGCTGGTGCCGGAGCTGCGGGACGCGCTGGCAGAACTCGGCCGGCCCGACATCCTGATCGTGGTCGGCGGCGTCATCCCGGCGCAGGACTTCGACGCACTGCGCTCGGCAGGCGCCGCCGCGATCTACCCGCCGGGAACGGTCATCGCCGAAGCCGCCGCCGAGATGCTGGATCTGCTCGAGCGGCCCGGCTAGCGCCCCGCAACCGCCGCCGGCTCAGCGGTGGCGACCACCCACGTTACGGACCTTCTTCTTGGCCCGAGCAGCGCGGTACGCAGAGCTGGAAGCCGCTCGCATGCCACGCGGCGCAGCGGCGAGCCGTGCATCGGCGTCGTGAAGATGGCTGTGGTAGCGGCGGTGCACCCACAGCTTCTCGCTGCCGACGACGATCTGCCCCCACGCCGAGCCGCGAATGTCGAACGGCTCGATGCGTTCGATGCGGTCAAGCAGCTCGACCGGCTTGGCCGGCCGCAGCGCCCGAGTGCGCATGACCACGATGTCGGCATCGGTCAGCGCGAGCAGGCGGTAACGCGACATGGTCAGCACTGCCGCTGTCGCAAAGACCGTCGTGGAAATCAGGCTGACCTGCACCCACGGCAGATCCACCGTCAGCACGATGCCGGCCAGCGCCGCCACGCCGATCACCAGCATCGAGAACGGGTGCAGCCCGCCCTGCGCCGGCACGAGTGCGTGCAGGTGATCGCCCTGGTTCAGGTACTGCTCGGCCGGGTGAGAACGATCCCCCGTGCGCATCCGCTTCAGCAAACCCACCCGCACATTGTGCCCGAAGTGCCGGTGCGCGCAGGCAGGCCGTCGCAGCGGCTCCCGGTACCTTGCTACCGATGGCTGAAGTCGATGTCGCTGATCTCGCCGCTGGCGTGCGCGCCTGCGATCGTGCGGTCATCGGTCAGGCGATCACACTGGTGGAGTCTCAGCTCCCTGCCGACGCAGCGCCCGCGCAAGCCCTTCTGGGAGAACTGCTGCCGCACACCGGCGGTGCGCATCGAGTGGGCATCACCGGCGTTCCCGGAGTGGGCAAGAGCACGCTCATCGAGACACTCGGCACGATGCTCACCGGGCAGGGTCACCGTGTCGCCGTGCTGGCAGTCGACCCCACCTCAGCGCTGCACGGCGGCTCCATCCTGGGCGACAAGACCCGGATGACGGCGCTGGCCAACGACGTGGCGGCGTTCGTGCGCCCATCGCCGACCGCCGGGCAGCTCGGCGGGGTGACGCGGGTCACCCGCGAGACGATCCTGGTGCTGGAAGCGGCGGGGTTTGACGTGGTGCTCGTCGAGACCGTGGGCGTCGGCCAGTCAGAGACCGCCGTGGCCGACATGGTGGACTTCTTCGCGGTGCTGATGCTGCCGGGTGCCGGCGACGACCTGCAGGGCATCAAGAAGGGCATCCTCGAGATCGCGGACTTGATCGCCGTCAACAAGGCCGACGGCGACAACGTCGAGCGGGCCGGCAATGCGGCTCGCGACTACCAGCTCGCGCTGCACATGACCCAGCCGGCCTCGCCGACGTGGACTCCCCCGGTGATCACCTGCTCCGGCCTGACCGCAGACGGCCTCGACGAGCTGTGGCGCCACGTGACCGAGCACCGCCGGCTCATGTCGGCATCGGGCGAGCTGGCAGCCCGCCGGGCGGACCAGCGGGTGCGCTGGATGCGCTCGATGCTCGCCGAGCGCATGCGCGCACGTGTGGCAACGCGCGCCCAGGACCTGCTCGCCGAGCTCGAAGACGAGGTGCGATCCGACCGGCTGACGCCGACCGCTGCCCTCGACCGACTGATGGCAGCCTTCGACGGGTCGACAGATGCCTAGCGAGAAGTCCTCGTCGAAGGCGACCTCGCCTAGAAATCCTCGTCGAAGGCGACCTCGCCTTCGATGCCGACCTGGTAGGCGGCGACGGTGCGCTCGAAGAAGTTGGTGAGCTCCTGCACGTCCTGCAGTTCCATGAACGAGAAGGGGTTCTTGGAGCCGAAGTTCTTCGGCAGCCCGAGCTGAGCCAAACGCTGATCGGCCACGAACTCCAAGTAGGACCGGGTGTCGGCAACCGACATGCCCGCCACGCCGCCTGACAGCACGTCACGAGCGAACTGCGTCTCGACGTCGACCGCCTCGACGATCATCTCGCGGATCCGGTCGGCGAGATCCTGGTCGAACAGGTCGGGCTCCTCGGAACGGATCGTG
>CAZAFV010000048.1:0-326 GCA_964484385.1 uncultured Acidimicrobiales bacterium | reverse complement strand
TGCGCACCACCTCGAACGCGAAGTTCATGTGCGCCGACTCGTCACGGAACACCCAGTTCGTGCCGGCCGCCAAGCCGTTCAGCAGGCCCTTCGATCGCAGGAAATAGACGTAGGCGAACGCCGCGAAGAAGAACAGACCCTCGATGCACGCAGCGAAGCAGATGAGATTCAGCAGGAAGGCCTTGCGGTGCTCGACGGTGGAGAGCTGGTCGAGCGACCACACGCTGTCCATCCAGCGGAAACAGAAATCGGCCTTGGCGGCAATGGAGGGAATGTTCTCGATGGCCGAGAACGCCGCCGCTCGCTCGTCGAGATCAGGGATGTAG
>CAZAFV010000047.1:19446-20187 GCA_964484385.1 uncultured Acidimicrobiales bacterium | reverse complement strand
TGGGCTCGGGAATCGGGGGGCCGTGGGTCGGCCAGTACCGCTCATGGTCGAATTCGAGCAGCTTCGCCAGCGAGTCGAGGTAGTCCTGCATCGAGCCGTCGGGAGGACCCACGACACTCGTTGCCCAGCCCATGACGTGGTCGCCCGAGAACAGCGAGTTTTCCTCCAGCAGCTCGTAGCACAGGTGGTTCGAGCAGTGACCCGGCGTGTGCACCGCGCGCAGCGTCCAGCCGTCACCGGCGACGATGTCGCCGTCGACCAGCGCGACATCGGGGACGAACTCGGTGTCGGCACCTTCCCGCTTCAGTTCCTCGGGCAGCTCGTCGAACTCGGCCTGGTACTTCTCCTGCTCCTCGGCGCTGATGTAGCCGGAGAAGTCGACACGATCGTCGGGATCGAGCTTCCACACACTGGCGTGCGGGCCGTAGCCGTAGCTGAGCGCGCCGGTGGCCGCGACCAGGTCGCCGGTGAGGGGCGAGTGATCGCTGTGGGTGTGCGTCACGAGAGCAGCACCGACCGTCTCGCCGGGCTCGAGTGCCGAGAGGACATCGTCGAGATGGCTCGCGAGCGGCGGCCCGGCGTCGATCACTGCAACTTCGCCGCGCCCGACAATGTAGGTGCCGGTGCCGCGATAGGTGAACGGCGTCGGGTTCTTGCAGATGACACGGCGGACGAGCGGGCTCACCGATTCGCAGGCGCCGTAGGTGAACTCGCCCAGATCCCGGTAGTGCTCGATGGTCA
>CAZAFV010000047.1:0-19436 GCA_964484385.1 uncultured Acidimicrobiales bacterium | reverse complement strand
GGGGTCGCCCCCGCGGCCGGGACGCCCACCCCCCACACCCCGCCGGGCCGGCGCCCCGCCCAGGGGGGGCCGGGGGCGCCCCGGCCCGCTGTGCTTTCACGTTCAGCACCGTCGGGAGGGAACATGGCGGATCTGACAGACCGGAGCGGCGGCTACTTCGTCGGCACCAAGCCTTCGGAGCGCTACCCCATCTGGACGCGCGCCAACGTGGGCGAGGTGTTCCCGGATCCGGTGAGGATGAGCACGTTCGACTTCGCGTTCCAGAACGACGACGGCATTCGCATATCCGAGTGGGGATTCCGCGATGCGTATGTGGAGATGGGCGCGTTCGACTACGACGAGTTCGATCCCGACAACTGCGTCTTCTTGGGTGTCTTCGGCGGCTACACCTATCTCAACGCCGCCGTCGGTCGCGTGTTCGGCGCCCGCGCCCCCGGCATCGACGTCGACACCGTCGACCGGACCTTCTTCGGCGAGCAGCCGGGCATCCCGCCGTACGAACCGCATCCCGACGACGCCAGCCCCGCGGCGGAGCAGCGCATCGGCGAGACCTTCCTCATGCTGTTCGCGGCGCCGGCGTTGCCGGAGGTGCACGAAGACGAGCAGAACATCGCCGAGCTGCGTGCACAGCGGCCCGACTTCACCCAGATGGGCGATCACGAGATCATCGATTGGATCGACGATTTCCTCCAGTCGGGCTACGGCGACGGGGCCGGATTCCGGCTGCTGTTCGCGCGCCACCTGAAGGTGTCGTTCCTGGCGGCGGTGCCGCTGGGCGCGATCGAGCAGGTGTGCACGGCGCTGGGCCGGCCCGAGGACACGCTCAAGCTGGTGGCGGGCTTCGGCGACGTGGCCTCCGCAGCGCCCTCTGACGCGATGTGGGAGCTCGGGCGGCGGGTCGCCGCGTCGAGCGCGCTGGGTGCGCTGTTCGACGAGGGACCGGTGGGCTTGGCCGACCGCCTGGCTGCGGCCGGTGCTGGGGAACCTTCAGGCGACGCCGCGGCGTTCAACGAGGCCTTCGCCACCTTCATGTACGAGTTCGGCTCGCGGGGGCCGAACGAATGGGAGATGAGCTGCCCGACGTGGGAGACCGACCCCGACATCGCGCTGGCGGCTATCGACCGCATGCGCCTGGCGCCCGCCGATGCCGAGCCGGCACGGCGCCGGGCAGAATTGGCCGCCCAGCGAGAGGCGCTGACTGCAGAGATCTCCGCGTTGCTCGAGGCCGACCCCGACACCCAGATGCAGTTCAACCTGGCCCTCGGTGCGGCAGCCGTGTACCTGCCGGGGCGCGAGCGCACCAAGACCAACTGCGTGCGCTTCGTGAACGAGTGCCGCATTGCCTCGCGGGTGCTGGGTGAGCGGCTCGTCGAGCGGGGCCAGTTCAGCGGGCAGACCGAGTTCGGCATGCTGCGACTGTCCGAGATCCACGAGATGCTCGACGATCCGACCGGTTGGGCAGAGGTGATTGCCGAGCGTCAGGCCCAGTGGGACGACGCCGCGTCGCGCCAGGAGCCGTTCGTCATCGCCGGCGACCCGCCGCCGATGTCAGAGTGGCCTCGCCGAGGTGAATCTGAACTGCCACAGCTCTCGGCGGGCGAGACGCTCGCCGGCTTGCCAGGCTGCCCTGGCATCGCCCGTGGGCGGGCCCGAGTCGTGCTCGACAGCAGCGACCCGACCGCCCTCTCGCCCGGCGATGTGCTCGTGGCGCCGCTCACCGATCCGTCGTGGACGCCGCTGTTCGTCAGCGCGAGCGCTGTCGTCGTCGACGTCGGCGCAGCGCTCAGCCATTCGGTGATCGTGAGCCGCGAACTCGGACTGCCGTGTGTCATCTCGGCAACCGGCGCGACAGGACGCATCCCCGATGGCGCTCTCATCGAAGTGAATGGCGACACCGGCATGATCACTGTGCTCGAGCTCTGACGCGCGGCGTCACTGCACTGAGGCCGTGACGCGCGGCGTCACGGTGATGGAGCCGTAACCGCTCAGCGTTCAGGCCAGTTGGGCAGCCGCCGCTCGGTCAGCGCCCGGACGCCTTCTAGGTAGTCCGGGCTGGGGATCATCTCGTTGAGCAGCCGATCCGATTCGGAAACGGCGGTGCCCACGTCCCGGTGCTGGTCCAGGTAGATCTGCCGCTTCGTCGTGGCCAGCGAGCTGGGCGCAACCCGGGCGGCCATGTCATACGCGTACTCGTACACGTGATCCATGAGCTCAGACGCCTCGACGATCTCGTTGAACAGGCCCCAGCCATCGGTGTCGGCGGCCAGGAACTTGCGGCTCGACAGCAGCAGGTCGTTGGACCGCGTGATGCCGACGAGACGGGGGAGCACCCATGAGAGTCCGAACTCTGCGGGCAGCCCCAGCGGCCCGTGGGCGGCCGTGAGCTTGGCATCCGGTGCTGCGAACCGCAGGTCGCAATAGCAGGCCAGCACGAGCCCAGCGCCCGCTGCTGCACCGTTCACCGCAGCGATCGTCACCGTCTCCAGCGCCATCATGAACGCGAAGTTCTGGTCGAACTCGGGTGCCACGCCGTAGCCCGGCATCGCCAGATCGGCCGACGTGCCGGGGTCGTAGCCACCCTTTTCGCTGTGGCCCTCCAAGGCTTGGGTGTCGGCGCCCACACAGAAGTCGCGTCCCTCGCCGGTGATCACGACCACGCGGACCCCCGCATCCTGCTCCGCCTGCTCCAGCACCCAGCGCAGCTCGGTGTGCATCCGACCGGTCCAAGCGTTGCGGCGATGCGGGCGTGACAGCGTCAGCGTCGCGACCGGACCCTCGACGGAGTACTTCGTTGCCTTCAGCTCCATGTGTCCCTCTCGGCGGCCCTCAGGCTTCGCCTTCGATGCTGTGTCTCATTGGTGATCTCAGGCTTCGCCTTCGATCACCTGCCGCAGCGCCTCGAGAGCGTCGGCGGCGAGTTCGGGGCGGCAGATCAGCAGATCGGGCAGCCACGGGTCGGCGAAGTTGTATTCGAGTTCCGATCCGTCGCAGCGGCTGGCGTGCAGGCCGGCCGCGCGCGCCACCGCGACCGGCGCACAGTTGTCCCATTCGAATTGGCCTCCCGAATGGGCGTAGATGTCAGCCATGCCGAGCACCACGGCCATGGCCTTGGCACCTGCGGAGCCGAGCGTCATCAGCTCTGCATCGAGCGCCTGGGCGATGATGACCGCCGCCGCAGGGGGACGTGACCTGCTCACGACGAGGCGCGGCTGCCCGTTGTGCGGCGCCGGCAGGAGCGGCTCGGGGTCGGTGCACAGTGTCTGCCCTACCGCTGGCAGCGCCACGGCGCCGGCAGTGGGCGCACCATTTTCGACGAGAGCGATGTGTACCGCCCAGTCCGACCGGCCGGGTTCGGAGTACTCGCGTGTTCCATCCAGCGGATCCACGATCCAGACGCGGTCCGCGGACAAGCGAGCGAGGTCGTCGCGCCCTTCCTCAGAGAGGATGGCGTCATCGGGTCGTGCTTCGGCCAGCCGGTTCACGATGTGCCGGTGGGCTTCGGAATCTCCCGTGTCACGAACTTCCCAGGTCCCGGCCCCCGAGCTGAAGAGCCTCTCGCGGACCTCCACCAGCAGTGCCCCGGTCTCGGTGGCCACGCTCGCGGCAAGAGCATGGTCGTCGGGTTGGGCCATCGATCAAGTGTGCCCTCTGCACGTGCCTGCGACACGCCCACGGCGCGCTCGACACAGTTCATGACTGCATGCGTGACCTTAAATGCCGTGCATGTTCGGCCATGGTGTCGGGGCTGCAAATTCGTACGGGTAGCCTCGCGGTTCGTCAGGTGCGGCGGAGTGCAACACCGCGCATCGCGCGCCTGCGTCATGGACAACCGATGGAGGGAATGTTCTCTATGAATAGACGATTCGCGCCGATTTCTCGGCGGTCTGCGTTGCGACTCGGCGGCGTGCTGATGGCGATCGCGTTGGTGGCCGCGGCATGCGGCTCTGACGATGGCGACGATCAGGACGTTGATGGCGACGAGCCGGCGGCGACAACCGAAGCAGAGGCAGCGGCCGAAGAACCGGAAGCCGAAGTCGAAATGACGCAGGACTCCGGCGACCTGCTCGCGGTGGTCCAAGATCGCGGCACGCTCAACTGCGGCGTCAGCGGTTCAGCAGTGGCCTTCTCGGAAACGCAGCCTGATGGCAGCACGACCGGCTTCGATGCCGACTACTGCCGTGCAGTAGCCGCAGCGATCCTGGGCGATGCCGGGGCGGTCAACTTCGTGCCGCTGACGGCGGCCGAGCGCTTCACGGCGCTGGAGGCCGGCGACATCGACTTGCTGGTGCGCAACACCACCTGGACTCAGAGCCGAGACACTGACCTCGTGCTCGACTTCGGGCCGACCACCTACTACGACGGCCAGCAGCTCATGGCTCGCGTCGATGACGGCTTCTCGGGCACGTCGACAGTGTCGGATCTCGATGGCGCGACGGTGTGCACTAACGCCGGCACGACCACCGAGAAGAACATTGCCGATGCTGCGAATGCAGCCGGCATCGACATCACACTGTCCACCTTCGAAGACTTCGACATCGTCACCGAGAACTTCATCTCGGGTGCGTGCGATGCGGTGACCACCGACGGCTCTGCGCTCGTCGGTCGCAAGGTGAAGCAGGAGGGCGACCAGAACTGGGTGATCTTCCCGCCGACGCCGATCTCGAAGGAGCCGCTGGGCCCGGTCTACATCCAGAACCAGTCGAACTTCGGCGACGTCGTGAACTGGACCGTGTACGCCATGATCATCGCTGATGAGAAGGGCATCACCTCGGCCAACATCGACTCGATGATGGGCAGCGGCGACCTCGACGCTGAGGCGGTTCGCATGCTCGGCGGCGAGGGCGAGCTGCAGACCAAGATGGGTCTGTCGGCCGACGCGTTCTACAACGTGATCAGCCAGGTCGGGAACTATGACGAGGTCTACACCCGCAACCTCGGCCCCGTTGGTCTGAGCCGTGACGGCTCGGCGAACGCGCGCTGGACCGCGGGTGGTCTCATCTACGCACCGCCTGCTCGCTAATCGCATGCCTGCCGGCTGGGCGTCGCCCGGTCCGGCTGGCGAGTGATCAACAGCAATTGGCGCGGCCCCCGACCCGACCGGGTCGGGGGCCGTTGCGCGCGTCGGCGCGGGCAGCCGATCACTGCATGACTCAATGCACCCGATGCAATAGCCCGATGCATGCGACCTCGTCGCGTAGGGTGACCTGCGGTGAGCGACCCCCGAGCGCCGGACCGTGACGCCTCCCTGAGCACGCTGGGAACCCGTCCGCCGTTCTATCGGGACGCGACGGTCGTGCGCTGGATCGCGCAGGTCGGCACGCTCATTCTCGTCTTGGCAGCAATGTGGTTCCTTGCCACCGAGGCGGGGGACAGCCTGCGAGCCCGCGGCGCGAACATCGACTTCGACTTCATCTCCGACCACATCGGCATCAAGGTCGGCTGGGGGATCGACACCAACCCCGACTCCGGCGGCCGGGCGCTCTGGGTCGGCATGGTCAACACCATTCGCATGGCGGCCGCAGGAATAGCGCTGGCCTCGGTGGTCGGCGTGCTGGTGGGTCTGGCCCGGTTGTCCTCCAACTGGCCGCTTCGACGCCTCGCGGGTGTGTATGTGGAGGCGCTGCGGAACATCCCGCTGCTGGTGCAGATCCTGGTGTATGCCGCCGTGCTGGCGTCGCTGCCGAACGTCTCGTTCGGCATGGGGCCGGTCCCCGGTTGGATTCACCTGTCGAACAAGGGCCTGTCGATACCGCGCGCGTTCGTCGCCGACGGCTTCTACCAATGGGCCGTCGTGATGCTGATCGGCGGTGTCATCGCGCGCGTCGTCTTCAAGCGCCTGGCGATCAGACGCGAGCAAACCGGAACACAGACCAATGCGGGTGCGTGGGCAACCGGCATCGTTGCAGCCTTCGCCATCGTGGGGTGGTGGGTGCACCCCATCTTCGGTTGGTTGGGGAGCATCTTCGGCGGCCTGTCGGACGCGGTCGGCTCGATCCCGCAGGGGGCGGTGCAGCTCGTCGCTGCGCTGGCCGCCGCAGGGGTAGCGGTGTGGTGGATACGCCGCTTCCTCGCGCAGCACCGCACGCCGGCGGGTCTCACGCGGCTCACCGACGACGATTGGTTCCGCATGATTTTCGCAGTCGCGGCTGCGGTGATCGTGGTGCTCTTCGTGGCCGTGCTGTGGCCCGGGCTGTCGAGTTGGATCGTCAACTCCTCGAGCGACGGCCTTGGCGTGCTCGCAGACAAGTTCGGAAACGGCCGGACCGGTCCGCCGATCGACGCGATGCGGCCCGACATCGTGCAGCCGGGCAACTTCCCCAACTACGGGCCCGCCGGCCTGAACCTGCCCATCGGATTTGCAGCCGTCTACTTCGGCGTGGTGTTCTACACAGCGGCGTTCATCGCCGAGATCGTGCGCGGCGGCATCTTGGCCGTGCCCAAGGGCCAGAGCGAGGCGGCACAGGCTGTGGGCCTGCGGCGCTCAACGGCGCTGCGGCGGGTGATCCTGCCCCAGGCACTGCGGGTGATCCTGCCGCCGGTGGGCAATCAATACCTGAACCTCACCAAGAACACCTCGCTGGCGATCGCCGTGGGCTACAGCGATCTCGTTCAGATCGGCCAGACCGTCTACAACCAGACCGGCAAGACGCTGCAGGTCATGGCGGTGTGGATGTTGTTCTACCTCGCCTGCTCGCTGACGATCTCCGCCGTCGTCAACTTCTTCAATATCCGGCTGCGGATCGTGGAGCGTTGAGGTGACCGATCCGATGCTGCCCGCCGCATCGACCGCCCTAGCGGCCGAGCCGGTCGGCCCCGCGGCGACTCCGCCTGACCGGCCGAGCCTGCCGCCCGGCCGCTGGATCCGCGAGAACCTCTTCCCCAACGTTCGCAACTCGATTCTTACGATTTTCGCGATCCTCGTTGCGCTGTTCGCCTACCGCGGCTTGCTGAACTTCATGTTCAGCGAGGAGCGCTCGTGGATTGCCGTGCGCACCAATCTGCGACTCCTGTTCACCCAGGCCTATCCCGAGCATCAGTACGTCCGCGTGTGGGTGACAGTCGGGATCGTCATGGTGCTCGCTGGGCTGAGTGCCGGCATTTGGGCCCGCTGGGGCGGCGTGACGCTGAAGCGATTGATGGGCTGGCTGGTGTCGGGGGGCGCACTCGTCGCCGTCGGCGTGCTGATACGCGAGCCCAGCGCGCTCACCGACGCAGCCGGTGAGGCGATGCGCGACAGCGCCGGCGAGTTGGTGCGCGAGTCCTTCGCTGCTGCGATGGCAGATCGATGGGTGTGGTGGGTCATCGCGCTCGTGCTGTTCGGGCTCGGTCTGGCGCTGTGGCTGCTCTTCGATGATCTGAGCCGTCGCACTATCGAGATCGGGGTGGCCTGGCTCGTCTTCGGTCTGCCGGCACTGCTGGTGGCATCCACCTGGGTGATGCCCTATGGCCACTACGGATTCGCCGACGGCGAGTTCATCGCCGAACCTGGACAGCTCGTGGCAATGAGCACGAGGATGCCATGGACGGTCATGTGGCTGCTGCTGTTTGGCTGCTACGGGATCGGCCGGCTCGCGCGCAACCGCGCCATCGCCTCGGCGCAAGCGGCGGCCGACGCCAGTGACGACATCGACGAGTCCGAGAGCGGGGCCGAAGGCGACGGAGCGCCGGAATTGCCTCGGGACGCCCTGGCGAAGACCCGAATGACGGTCAACCTGGCATGGGTGCTGAGCCCGTTCTTCCTCTATTGGGTCGTGATGCGCGATCCCGAGCTCGACTATGCCCATGTGTTCTCGACCATGCTGCCGATGGGGCTGGCCTTTGGGGTGGCCGGCTCGGCAGTGCTGTGGTGGCTGACGCGCAGCGACGCCGGCGAGGTCGGCCGCCTGGCGGCGATCGGCCTGTTGCTGCTGGCCGCGTTCCACTGGGTCTCGGCGTTCTTCGGCTGGTACTCAATGCTGCAGGTTGCACGCATCGGCTTCCTGCTGCTGGCAGTCGCCGGGCTGTTCGCGCCCAACTTTGCCGGCGTGGCCGCTCAGCGCCGGAAGCTTGTGGGAGCGTGGCTCTTCGCGGTGTTGGTGGTCTTCTACGGCGCGACCGTCATCAATTCGCCGTCAACCGTCGAGACGCCGACGGACATGTTCATCGGCGGGTTCAGCGTCACGCTGCTCGTCTCGGTGCTGACGATCATGCTGTCGTTCCCGATCGGGGTGCTGCTGGCACTGGCCCGAACATCTCGCCAGCCGATCTTCCGGGTGCTCTCGACGGTCTATATCGAGGTGATCCGCGGCGTCCCGCTCATCACGCTGCTGCTGTTCTTCTCCGTCGTGCTGCCGCTGTTCCTGCCCGACGGTATGGAGCTGGCAGAGCTGGCTGCAGCAATCCTCGGGTACACGCTGTTCTCCGCGGCGTATCTGGCCGAGAACGTGCGTGGGGGGTTGCAGTCGATCCGCCGCGGCCAATACGAAGCGGCTGACGCCGTCGGGCTGACCACCACCCAGCGCACGGGTTTCATCGTTCTGCCCCAATCCTTGCGAGTGTCCATCCCGCCGCTGGTGGGTCAGGTGATCGCCACGTTCAAGGAGACCTCGCTGCTGGCCATCATCGGGCTGTTCGACTTCCTGCGGATGGCCAATTCGGTGATACCGAACCAGTCACAGTTCCTTGGCGTCCGGCGCGAGGGGCTGCTGT
Organism: uncultured Acidimicrobiales bacterium; assembly: GCA_964484385.1. Taxonomy (GTDB): domain Bacteria; phylum Actinomycetota; class Acidimicrobiia; order Acidimicrobiales; family Poriferisodalaceae; genus Poriferisodalis. Next base: position 10,748 of record CAZAFV010000047.1, on the reverse strand, counting down.
TTGTCTCGGCTGTGTACTGGGTTGTGGCATTCGCGATGTCGAAGTACAGCCAGCGGCTCGAACAACGTGTCGGATTGGGCCAGCGATGAGCGGGAACGGCCGGAGGCGAAGCCGTGGCCCGAGCGGCCCGTGAGCGGAGCGAACAAGAGCGGGGAAACGGTGTCGCAGACAAAGGGGAATCGACCATGAGCACGCAACCGGCCCACGGTGACGCCACCATCGCGGTGTCCGACGAGCTCGCCGCACGCGACGACATGATCGTGTGCCGCGGCGTCGACAAATGGTTCGGCGATTTCCAGGCCCTGAGCGGCATCACTGCAACGATCAAGGAGCAGGAGATCGTCGTTGTGCTGGGGCCCTCCGGATCCGGCAAGAGCACCTGGATCAGGTGCATCAACCGGCTGGAGGCTCACCAGAGCGGTCAGATCATCGTGGATGGCATCGAGCTGACCAACGACCTGCGCAACATCGAGAAGATCCGTTCCGAGGTGGGCATGGTCTTCCAGCAGTTCAACCTGGTCCCGCACCTGACGGTGATGGACAACATCACGCTGGCCCCGATCTGGGTGCGCCGCAAGTCGCGACCCGAGGCAGAGGAACTGGCCGAGTCGCTGCTGGAGCGCGTCGGCATTCCCGAACAGGCGCAGAAGTTCCCCGGCCAGCTCTCAGGCGGTCAGCAACAGCGTGTGGCGATCGCGCGGGCGCTGGCGATGGAACCGCGCGTCATGCTGTTCGACGAGCCCACCTCGGCACTCGATCCCGAGATGATCAAGGAAGTGCTCGACGTGATGCAGGAGCTGGCGCGCTCGGGCATGACCATGATGGTCGTGACGCACGAGATGGGCTTCGCACGTGAGGTGGCCGATCGGATCATCTTCATGGACGAGGGCGAGATCGTGGAGGTCGGCACGCCTCACCACTTCTTCACGGAGCCAGCAGAAGAGCGCACCAAGCTGTTCCTGAGCCAAGTGCTCTAGCTATTGCGCCCGCTGCGCAAGCGGCCGGGCGCCCGACCTAGCCCTTGGGTTCGCCGTAGGGGGCGCCGGCTTCCTCGTAGCACTCCGGGTGGTAGTGCTCGACGCGATCCCAACGGTTCTTCACGTACACGTTGCAGATGATCTGCTCTGCACGGATGCGCGCCCGGAACTTGATGAGCTCATCGCAGACGGCGCAGTAGGCCGAATTGCCAGCGTCCACGGTGCGCGACACTGCCCTGCTCTTCCACCGCTTGCGTTTGGGTGCGGTGGTCTGCGTTGCGGTCTCCGATGACGACGCCGAAGTGTCCGTAGCCATGGCGGGACCCTAGCGAACGCTCGCGCGCTCTAGGTGGATATTCGCGCGATAAGCGCGAATTCATGCGCGTCACGCGCGAATTGTCGCCCGATAATCGCGCGATGTGCGCGGAGTCGTGACGACCGGCCGCGTCGTGGATAGCGTGCCGGTCCGTGTCCAGCGGCGCCGCCAGCACAGCCAATCCATCGCCTCGCACCGGGGACAACAGCCAGCCTGCTTCGGCGACCGTGAATGCCGTGCTGTTCGACTTCGGCGGTGTCATCACCGAGAGCCCATTCGAAGCGTTCAACCGCTACGAGGATCGCATCGGCGTGCCGCGCGACACGATCCGGCAGATCAATGCCACCAATCCGGACACCAATGCGTGGGCGCGACTGGAGCGCAGCGAGGTCAGCGTCGACGAGTTCGCTGAGCTGTTCGAGGCAGAGGCTGCCGACCGGGGACACGAGGTATCGGGCGCGCAGGTACTGGCGTGCCTCAGCGGCGGGCTGCGCCCGCGGATGGTGCGTGCGCTGGAGATCCTTGCCGCGCGCCTGCCGGTGGGCTGCATCACCAACAACGTGAGAACGGGCCACGGCGCCGGCATGTCCCGGGATGCCGCCACGGCCGCGGCGATCGCCGAGGTGATGAAGCTGTTCGGCGTGGTGGTCGAGTCGTCGGTAGTGGGCCTGCGCAAGCCCGATCCGCGGATCTACGAGCTGGCCTGTGAACGGCTCGGTATCGACCCGGCCCGCACGGCATACCTCGACGACCTCGGCATCAACTGCAAGCCGGCTGCAGCAATGGGCATGGCAGCCATCAAAGTGACCGATCCCGACGAGGCCCTGCGCGAGCTGGAAGCACTCGTCGGCTTCGAGCTGCGATGACCGTCTGCCCGTGACGTGCTGATGGCGATGCACTGATGGAGTCAGGGTTCATCTACACGCTGCACAAGCTCGGGCGTTTCTACCCGCCCGACCGGGAGGTTCTGCGCGACGTCACGCTGGCGTTCCTGCCGGGTGCGAAGATCGGCGTGATCGGCCACAACGGCTCGGGCAAGTCCACGCTGCTGCACATCATGGCCGGCCTCGACGACGGCTATGTCGGCGACGCGAGGCTGGCGCCCGAGGCGTCGGTGGGGTTGCTGCCCCAGGAACCCGAACTCGACGTTGCGCTCGATGTCGAGGGCAACGTGATGGCGGGTGTTGCCGAGACTGCCGCCCTGCTGACGGCCTACGAGGAAGTGATGGCCGGCTGGGCCGAGCCCGATGCTGACTTCGACGCGCTCGGCACCCGCCAAGCAGAGCTGGAGGATCGGATCGCCGCGGCCAATGCCTGGGATCTGGACCGCCAGGTCGCCATCGCCATGGACGCTCTGCGTCTGCCGCCTGGCGATGCCGACGTGACCACGCTGTCGGGAGGGGAGCGACGGCGCGTGGCGCTGTGCCGCCTGCTGCTGTCCCACCCGGACCTGCTGCTGCTCGACGAGCCGACCAATCACCTCGATGCGGAATCGGTCTCATGGCTCGAGCGGTTCCTGGCCGACTATTCAGGGACAGTCGTCGCGATCACCCACGATCGCTACTTCCTGGACAACGTCGCCGGCTGGATTCTCGAGATCGATCACGGCCGCACGCATCCGTTCGAAGGCAACTACAGCGCGTGGCTCGAGCACCGCAACGCGCGGCTGGTCTCGCAGCAGCGGCAGTCCGACGCCCGAGCCCGCACGCTGGCCCAGGAACTGGAGTGGGTGCGCATGTCGCCGCGGGCCCGGCAAGCGAAGAGCAGGGCACGCGTCAGCGCGTACGAGGAACTGCTGGCGACGCATCGCAAGGCTGCGGATGAGCAGCGCCGAGCAGATGCGCTGCAGATCACGATCCCGATGTCACGGCGTCTCGGCTCGCAGGTCATCGAGGCCGAGGGTCTCGTCAAGGCCTACGGCGACAAGCTGCTGTTCGACAATCTCGCGTTCCGGCTGCCGCCGGGCGGCATCGTCGGGGTGGTCGGCGCGAACGGTGCCGGCAAGACCACGCTGTTCCGGCTGCTGGTCGGCGACGAGCTGCCCGATGCGGGCAGCATCACTATCGGCGAGACGGTCGACATTGCGTATGTGGACCAGTCACGGGCGGTGCTGGATCCCGACCGCACGGTCTACGAGGAGATCACCGATGGGCACGACACGCTGCGCATCACTGGCTTGGACGGTGCCCGCGAGGTCAACGGCCGGGCGTTCGTCGCATCGTTCAACTTCACCGGCTCGGACCAGCAGAAGCGTGTGGGCGACCTCGCAGGCGGCGAGCGCAACCGGGTGCACTTGGCCCGGACGCTGACCAGCGGATGCAACGTGCTGTTGCTCGACGAGCCCACCAACGACCTCGATGTGGACACGCTGCGTGCGCTCGAGGCTGCCTTGGAGTCGTTCGGCGGTTGCGCCGTGGTCATCAGCCATGACCGTTGGTTCTTGGATCGGATCGCGACCCATGTGCTGGCTTTCGAAGGCGACAGCGTGGTGCGATGGTTCGAAGGCAACTTCACCGACTACGAGGCCTTCCGCAAGCGCGAGCTGGGCGCCGATGCAGGCCCGACTCGCATCACCTACAAGCCGCTCGCCCGCTGATTTCGGCAGTTAGCGTCCGTGGCGTGCGGATTGCCACGTGGAATGTCAACAGCCTGAACGCCAGGCTGGAACGGGTCGACGAGTGGCTCGACTATGCCGAGCCGGACGTGCTGCTGCTGCAAGAGACGAAGATGTCCGACGAGCAGTTCCCGCACCTGCACTTCGAGGCGCAGGGCTATGCCTCGGTGCATCACGGCGAAGGCCGCTGGAACGGCGTGGCCATTCTGTCGAGCGTTGGCATCGACGATCCCGTCGCCGGCTTCGCCGACGGCCGTGAGCCCGACCTGGACGCTCGGATCATCTCGGCCCGCTGCGGCGGTGTCACGGTGAGCTCGGTCTATGTGCCCAACGGCCGTGCGGTCGACCATGAGCACTACCGCTACAAGCTGGACTGGCTTGCACGGCTGCGTGCCCACCTCGAGGCCACGTCCGATCCGGCCGAGCCGGTGCTGGTCGGCGGCGACTTCAACGTGTGCCCCGACGACCGGGACGTGTGGGACCCCGACAACCCCGAGCCGCGCACGCACGTCACCGATCCTGAGCGAGATGCCATCGCCGAGGTGTGCGATTGGGGGCTGGCCGACATCTTTCGCGAGCACTACGACGCCGACGGCTTGTACAGCTGGTGGGATTACCGGGACGGCGCGTTCTACAAGCGTCACGGCCTGCGCATTGACCTGCTGCTGGGCACCGAGCCAGTGGTCGCGGCCACGCAGTTCTGCCTCATCGACCGCAACGCTCGCAAGGGCACCAAGCCCTCGGACCACACGCCGGTATTCGCTGATCTCGCGATCTGATCCGCTCAGTGCTCGCGTGAGTTGTCGAGAACGGCTCGGGCGGCGGCGAGCCGGGAGGCAGCGTCGTCTGGTGACAGCGGTGGGGGCTCGGCGGTGGCGGCTGCGATCTGTGCCAACCAAGGTGAGGGACTGCGAGGCCCGTCTGCCGCGCCAGACCCAGATCGGTGCCGTGCCCAGGTGAGATGCAGCGTGCGGGCGGCCCGCGAGACTGCGACGTAGAACAGCCGCCGTTCCTCGGGATCATCGCGGCGCAGTGGCACGAAGCCTTCCTCTACACCGGCGATCACGACGTGATGCCACTGCAGGCCCTTCGCTGCATGAAACGTCGCCAGTGTCACGGCCCCATCCCGCACATCGAAGCGGACGCCCGAATGATCGCTGTCGAACAAATCTGCGGTGAGTTCGCGGTCGCTGACCGACAGCAAGCTGACCCACGTGGCGAAACCCTCTCCGGTAGGACCGCTGCGACTGAACGTGCGGCCCGATGTACGGGACATCTCGGTGAGATAGGCGTCGGCGAGGTCGAGCACTCGCGCCAGCGCTGGCTCGGAAGCATCGCCTGGCCCGGCATCCTGCACGTCAGCTCGCATGTCGGAGACTGCTGTCGAGAACCGATCACCGGTCGTGCGGAGGCGCTCCAGCACCTGCCGGGTGGCGGGCAGTTGCAGGAACGGGCTTCGCTGCCCGCTGAGGCGACAGGGGATGCCGCGAGCGTCGAACACGGCGGCGATGTCAGAGAGTTGGGCGTTTGTGCGGGCGAGGACTCCGAACGAATCCCAGCGCACGCCGCCGACATGACGATCGGCGATCCATCTGGCGATGCCGGCGGCTTCTGCCACAGCATCGTCGAACGCAGTCACGGTTGGCGAGGGACCGTTCTCGTGAGGTCGTGCCGGCGACTGTGCCGTTCTGCCGATGTCTGTAGCGACCGGCTCGGAGTCGGCGTTCATGAGGGCCTGCGCGGCGGTGACCAGCGAGGGGTGGCTGCGGTAGTTGAGCTCGAGGCGGACGACCTGCGCCCCTGCGAAACGGCGCTCGAACTCGGCGATGTACCGGCTGTCGGCACCGTTCCATCCGTAGATCGCCTGGTCGGCATCGCCGACGGCGCAGATGTCGGCGCCGCCGCTGTGCACCGCTTCAGCACCTCCGATCCACTCCTGCAGCAAGTTCCACTGCAGCCGGTTGAGATCCTGGAACTCGTCGACGAAGAAGTGCCGGTGCAGCCAGCGCCGCGCCGCAGCGAAGTGCTCGTCGGCACGCATCAGGCGCGTGCATTCGGCGAGCAGATCGTCGAAATCGAGCAGCCGGCGGCGCGACTTGAGGCGTTCGAAGCGGTCGTAGAGCTCAGCTGCTGCCTCCGCGGCGGCGGGCCCGAGCCGCCGCAGCGCCGGTCCGTCGCGGTAGTCGGCAACCGACAGATCGTTCGCCTTCGCCCAGTCGATCTCGCGCAGCGCCCTGGCGACGGTGATCGGCGGCCTCGCACCGTAGGCATGCTGGAGGTGCTCCGAGAGCTCGCCGCTGAGCGTCGCTCGGTTCGGCAGGATCTTGCGCACTGCCCGGCCGCGGTCTGCGTCGTGCTGCCGCACGTGGGCAAGGGCGATCGAGTGAAACGTGCCGATCGGACCCATGTCGTGGATGTCCAGTGCCCGGAGCCTCGACCAGAGTTGCCGTGCCGCGCGGCGAGTGAATGTCACTGCCACGGCGTGCTGTGCCTGCATCGACTCGGTGGCGGCTCGCCACGCGATTCGTTGCGTGAGCACACGGGTCTTGCCGCTTCCCGGGCCGGCCACCACTAACAGCGCCGCCGCTGGGGAGCGGACTGCGGCACGCTGGGCTGAATCGAGTCCGTCGTCGGGCGGGAGAGCTTCACCCGGATCGGTTGCGGGCGCCGCATCGCTCACGGGGCGAACCTAGACCGAACTTGGACCTTCGTTAGCCTGCTGTCGGTGCGAGTCATCAGCCTCGTCCCGAGCGTCACGGAGACGCTGGCTGCATGGGGCGCAGACCCGATCGCGTGCACCCGCTTCTGCGAGCGACCCGATCTCGAACATGTCGGCGGCACCAAGAACCCCGACATCGAGGCCATCGCCGAACTGCAGCCCGACCTCGTGGTCGCAGACCGCGAGGAGAATCGCAAAGAGGACCATGACGCGCTGATCGCCCACGGCATCGAGGTCGAAGCGCTGCACATCGCATCGCTGGATCAAGTGGAGCCGGAACTGGCTCGGCTGGCCAGCCGAGTCGGCGTCGACTGGCAGCCAGAACCGCTGCCGGAGCGCTCGGAGCTCCCGCCACTGCGTCGGCCCGGCGGCGGAGGCGGGGGAGGCGGGGGAGAGCAGCCCGTGCGCGTGTTCGTGCCGATCTGGCGACGGCCGTACATGACCGTCGGCGCCGCCACATACGGTGTTTCCCTGCTGGAGTACTGCGGCGTGCAGGTGGCGTTCGCCGACCGGGCTGAGCCATACCCCACCCTGAGTGAGGAGGATCTGCGCAGCGAGCCGATCGATCTGGTCCTCGCTCCCACCGAACCGTACGAGTGGCACCGCCGCAATCTCGACGAGCTCGACGCGTATGGCCCGGTCCGTCTCATCGACGGCCAGGACCTGTTCTGGTGGGGGACACGCACGCCCGCCGCCGTCCGGCGCGTTGCGAACGGCATCGCGCGAGCGCTGGGGGTACCGGCACCGTCAGCAAACCCGGCCGGGGAGGCTCGTGCCAGCGCGCAGTAGCGTTGCCCGCGGATCAACCGCCGGGAAACCACGAGATCGGGAGTGACGATGGGCACTGGACCGCTGGCAGGCGTTCGCGTCATCGAGTTGCAGGGCATCGGCCCCGGGCCGTTCTGCGGGATGATGCTCTCGGACATGGGGGCGGAGGTCATCCGCATCGACCGCGCCGCCAGAGTGCGCGACCGCGACCCCGACACCCCGCCGATCGACGTGCTCGCCCGTGGTCGTTCGTCGATCGGCCTCGACCTCAAGAACTCCGACGGGATCGAGGCACTGTTGCGGTTGGCAGAGCACTCCGACGCGCTCATCGAGGGATTCCGGCCCGGCGTGATGGAGCGGCTCGGCATCGGACCCGACGAGTGTCTCGCACGCAACCCGCAACTCGTCTACGGCCGCATGACTGGCTGGGGTCAGGAAGGCCCTTATCACATGGGTGCCGGGCACGACATCAACTACATCGCGCTGGCCGGCGCACTCGATCCCATTGGCCGCAAGGGAGAGCCGCCGATCGCGCCGCTGAACCTCGTGGGCGACTTCGGTGGCGGCGGCATGCTGCTTGCGTTTGGCGTGGCCTGCGCCCTGTTCGAGTCGCAGCGCTCCGGCCAAGGCCAGGTGATCGACGCAGCAATGGTCGACGGTGCCGCAACGCTTATGGCGATGTTCCATTCCATGCGGGCGCTCGGGGTCTGGAACGACGAGCGCGGCACCAACCTGCTCGACACCGGCAGCCACTTCTACGACGTGTACGAGTGCGCCGACGGCAACTACATCTCGGTCGGATCGATCGAGCCGCAGTTCTACGCCGAGCTGCTGCGCCTCACCCGCCTCGACGAGGATCCTGAGTTCGCCAAGCAGCACTCGCGCAGCCGCTGGCCGCACCAGAAGGACCGCATTGCGGAGGTTTTCAGGTCGAAAACCCGCGACGAGTGGTGCGAGATCATGGATGCCACCGATGTGTGCTTCGCCCCGGTGCTGACGCTGGAGGAGGCCCCGCAGCATCCTCACAACGTCCATCGCGACGTGTTCTGCGAGGTGGCCGGTGTGATCCAGCCGAGCCCGTCGCCCCGCTTCAGCCGCACGGTCCAGGCCGTGCAGGGGCCGCCGGCGCATCCGGGCCAGCACACCGATGAGGTACTGGCCATCGCCGGTTACGACCCCGACGACATCGCAAAGCTGCGCGACACCGGTGCCGTCGCCTGAGAGGCTGAGCCGAATGGCGAAGCCGTGGCCCGAGCGGCCCGTGAGCGGAGCGAACAAGAGCGGGAAACAATAGGTGACGCAACGAGAAGGTCGTGCTTTGAGCGCATTCTCTGACACAGGAGCCGACGCTGCGGGACCGGCCAGCGCCGGCGAGCAGGAAGGCCGGGAGCCGAGCGACGCACCTCCGGGACTCGATCGCAAGCTCGTGCCGCTGTATGCCGAAGCTGTCGCTGTCGCCGACGTGTCTCCGGCGAGTGCCTGCGCGCTGGCCCGCCTGTTGCTGCGCAGCCTCATCCAGTCTCAGGGGCTTCGGGGCCGTCACATCGTGCGCGACATTGGCGAGTTGGTGTCGGCTGGGGCCCCGGTGGGGCTACTGCGCGCGCTCGACGTCATGAAGCTCAGCGACACCGAGGCACGCCGTCCCGGCGAACTGAACCTCGCCAATGGCCACGGAGACGCCCAAAACCTGCTGATGTTCATCCACCTGTTCACCCAGCACGTCTCGCCGCCTCAGCGGCGGGACCATTAGACACAGTCGCCGCCTCAGTGAGCGCTGAGGTCTGGGCGACGGTCCATACGGCGCTGGGCTGGGCGATGGTGCTGTCGAACGGCGTGGCGGGGCTGTGGGCGCTTGGGGCCAGGCGCTGGCAGACGCTGCGTCACCGCAGCCTGTGGTGGCTCTTGAGTGGCGCATGGGTGTTGGTGTTCGTGCAGCTCACTGCGGGCGTTGTCCTGATGCGGGCTGCCGCGGTCGATGCCCCGGCATTCCACGTCTTCTACGGGGTCTGCTGCGCAGTCGCGGTCCTCTTCGTCTACGCCTACCGCCAGCAGCTGGAACACCGTCGTTACGAGCTGTTCGGCCTCGGCGCGTTGTTCATCATGGGGCTCGCCATCCGAGCCATGTTCCTGGGCAGCTGACGATCCTGGCGGGCCGGCCGTGGGGCGCCGTTCAGCGCCGCGGGTCAGAGCCCGAGCCGCTCTTCCAGAAGGTCGAGCTGGTGACGCATCGGCGGGGGCAGGCGCTCGCCCAGGTTGCGGTAGTGCGCCTCGATCATGTCGATCTCGGCTCGCCAATCGTCTTCATCGACACCGAGCAGCGTTTCGATCTCGGCATCGGTCAGGTCGAGGCCGCTGGTGTCGAGCGCCTCGGGCGGAGGCACCAGGCCGATCGCTGTCGGCACGGCCTCTCCGTGGCCCCCAACGCGCTCCACCACCCACTTCAGCACCCGGGAATTGTCGCCGAAGCCCGGCCAGATGAAGTTGCCGTCGGCGTCCTTGCGGAACCAGTTCACGTAGAACAGCTTTGGCAGCTGGGTTCCCGGCATGTGACCGATGTCGAGCCAGTGCTGGAAATAGTCGCCGAAGTTGTAACCGCAGAAGGGCAGCATCGCGAAGGGGTCACGTCGAACTTCGCCGATGGCGCCCGCAGCGGCAGCGGTTTTCTCCGATGACATCTGGGAACCCAGGAACACGCCGTGCTCCCAGTCGAACGCCTCCGCCACCAGGGGAACCGTGGTTGCTCGCCGGCCGCCGAAGAGGATCGCCGAGATCGGCACGCCGGCGGGATCCTCCCACTCGGGCGCAATCGAGGGGCACTGCCCGGCGGGCGCCGTGAAGCGGGCATTGGGGTGCGCAGCGGGCGTGCCGCCGGAGGCCGACCACTCGTTGCCGCGCCAGTCGATGATGCCCTCGGGCGGCTCCGGCGTGAGACCTTCCCACCAGACGTCGCCGTCGGGCGTCTGCGCCACGTTGGTGAACATGCAGTTGCCCCACATCGTGCCGAGCGCGTTCGGATTGGTGTCGTCGCCCGTGCCCGGCGCGACACCGAAGATGCCGGCCTCGGGATTGATGGCATGCAGGCGGCCGTCGTCTCCGAACTTCATCCAGGCGATGTCGTCGCCGATGGTGCGCACCTTCCAGCCGGGCAGCGTCGGGATCATCATCGCCATGTTCGTCTTGCCGCAGGCCGACGGGAACGCAGCCGCCACGTAGACCGTCTCGCCGTCGGGGGGCGTCACGCCCACGATCAGCATGTGCTCGGCCAGCCAGCCCTCGTCTCGGGCCATCGTCGATGCGATCCGCAAGGCGAAGCACTTCTTGCCCAGCAGTGCATTGCCGCCGTAGCCGGATCCG
>CAZAFV010000046.1:0-21067 GCA_964484385.1 uncultured Acidimicrobiales bacterium | reverse complement strand
GCCCGCCACGATCAGTCCGACCGCCACGGCCGTCACCAGGTCCACGAACACCGTGATCCCGAGCGTGGTCAGCATGATCAGCAGGTGCTCGCGCTGCACTCGCCGAAGCCGTGCCAGGAAACGCCAGTCGATGAGCTGCCAGCCGATCACGGCGAGCATTCCTGCCAACGCGGCGTGCGGTACATAGGCGAACAGCGGCGCCAACCCCAGCACCAGTGCCAGAAGCGTCAGCGAGCGAATGATGGGTGAGATCGCAGTACGAGATCCCATCCGCCAAGCCACAATCGACGAGAGGAAGGTCGGGCTTCCCGGCAGGCCGCCGATCAGGCCGGCTGCGACGTTGCCGATGCCGGTGCCGAGCAAGCCCTTGTTCGGGTCGAGCTGAGTGCGAGTCTGCGCATCTACCGCCAACGCGCCCAGCAGACCTCGCACCGTGCTGAGCAGCGCAATGGTCAGTGCCGGCACCACCGCACCTGCCAGGAAGGTCAGCGAGAGTTCGGGACGCTGCAGGTCTGGCAGCGAGCGCGGTATGCCCTCAAGCGTCGGCATGTCACTCAACCACAGGACGTGGAGGAGGGTCGCGGCCAGCAATGCCGCAATCATGGCGGGCAGGAATCTGCGCAGTCGCTTCGGCCACAGCACCGAGACAACCAGCGCCGCCAGCCCGACGGCCAGGGCACTGGCATTGAGCGTGTCAAACGCTTCAGGCCAGTTCCGAATTGCATTCACGGGCTTGGTGATCTTGACCGGATCGCCCATGAACGCGTTGGACATCGAGATGACCGTCATCACGCCGATCCCCGACGTGAACCCGGCTATCACCGAATACGGCGTATAGGTGACGTAGCTGCCGATGCGCAGCACGCTCAGGACGAGCTGGATCACCCCGGCGAGCATCGCGATCGTGAACGCCTCGGCGGCGGTTTCGGCGTGAGTCGCGACGACCGCGGCCATCGCAATGGCCAAGAGGGCGCTCACCGATCCCATCTGCGGCCGTGATCGTTCGAAGACGCCCACAAAGAAGCCCACGGCGAGTGCGCCGTAGATGCCGCTCGCAGCTCCGAGCCCCGACGCGACGCCATACGTCACAGCAGGGGTAATCGATATGACCGCTGCGGTGACACCGCCCGAGACGTCCCCACGGAGTGTGTGCAGGTCGTAACTCATGCCTGAGAAGCCGGAATCTCTCGTTCGAGGATCGGAAGGCCGACGCTATTGCACCGTGGTCATCGGCACCGTGGTCAGATCGCTAACTGTCGGCGGCGATCACCACCAGCAGCTCGCCGTTGTCGACTTGGTCGCCGACCGCAGCCCGCACTTCGCTCACCTCGCCGTCTGCTGGTGCGGTGATCTGGTGCTCCATCTTCATGGCCTCCATCACCACGAGTACTTGGCCGGCGGCCACCCGGTCGCCGGGCTGTACATCGACCATCAGCACCTTGCCGGGCATCGGAGCGACCAAGCCGCCTTCGACTGTTTCGGCATCGGGATCGGGGAACCGAGACCGCTGCACCAAGGTGACCGATCCGCCGACGGGCCCCGTCGCGAACCAGCGGATTCCGCGGCGGCTGACCGCCCAGGCGCCTCGAAACCCGGCAAGTCCAGGTACCGGAACCTCGACGTCGACGGTTGCGTCGACATCGCCCGTGTAGACACTGTCGGCGCTCATGGCGTCGGGTGAGGCTGCGTCTGCACCGGCGAGGGGGCGAAGCGTGATGCCGTGGACGCGTACCGACCAATCGCTGTGCCCCGGAGCCTCGGCTGCGTCATCAGACTCGACTGCGTCGGAAGTGTCGCCGTTGTCTGCACCGATGCCCGCGTACGGCCCTGTCTGGGGCAGTGATCCGACCCGCATCTTCCAGGTGCCGTCACGCTGGCGGCGGTACTGCACGCTGGCCTCGATGAGTTCGCTCCCGGTCGCAGCCGACAGCGGCAGCACCTCGTCGGGCATGACGCTGTTGCGATACCCCGAAGTCATGAAGCGCAGTCGAATGGCGTCACGCCGGTTGCATTCTTGGGAGACCAGCGCAACTGCCGCAGCGGCCGTGTGGACGAACATCGGGTGGCGCGCCGGTTCGGAGGCAGCGAGGCCGCCGCTCGGTCTGGGGTCCTCCCCAGCGTTCCCGAAGTACACCCGATCGATGAAATCCGTCGTGGTGTCGCCGGCCAGGAACTCATCGCTGCGCAGCACGGCAGACAGGAAGTCACGATTGGTGACCACGCCGCCTAATCGTGTGCCGTCGAGCGCCGACGCCAGTCCGAGCGCGGCCTCTGTGCGCGTCGGCGCCGCCATGACCACCTTGGCCAGCATCGGGTCGAACTCGGTGCCGACCACCGACCCCACCTCGATGCCGGAATCGAAACGTGCCTGCGGATCGCGCGCTGGCGCCCACAATTCGACCGTGCCGGTGGCGGGCAGGAATCCGCTGGCTGGATCCTCCGCGTACAGGCGGGCCTCGGTGGCATGCCCGCGGATGGTCAGGTCGTCTTGGCCGTAGCCCAGCGGTTCGCCGGCCGCGATGCGGATCTGCTCCCGGACCAAATCGAGGCCCGTGATCTCCTCGGTGACTGGATGCTCGACCTGCAGGCGGGTGTTGACCTCGAGGAACCAGAACTCGGCGTCGTCGCCGCTGCCCTCGAGCAGGAACTCGACGGTGCCGGCCGAGTGGTAGCCGATGGTGCGAACGGCCGCGACGGCTGCGGCGCCCATGCGGTCGCGCAGCGCAGGCGTCACGGCGGGCGACGGTGCCTCCTCGATGACCTTCTGATGGCGCCGCTGGATGGAGCATTCCCGCTCGAAGCAGTGCACCAGGTTGCCGTGGGTGTCACCGAGCACCTGGATCTCCACGTGGCGCGGCGCAGGCAGGTAGCGCTCCAAGAACACCGTGTCGTCGCCGAATGCGCCGGCGGCCTCGCGCCGGGCAGCGGCAACGGCGTCGGCGAGGGTGTCGGCGGAATCGACGATGCGCATTCCCTTGCCGCCGCCGCCCGCCGATGCCTTGACCAGCAGGGGGTAGCCGACGTCGGTGCCGGCAGCAGCCAGGTCATCGCTCGACATCGAGTCGACGACTGGCACCGACGGCAGCGTCGGCACGCCGGCAGCGATCATCGATTCCTTGGCGGCCAGCTTGTCGCCCATGGCCGCAATCGCCGCCGGTGCAGGCCCCACCCAGGTCAGGCCGGCGTCGATTACCGCTTGGGCAAAGTCGGCGTTCTCCGACAGGAAGCCGTAGCCCGGATGCACGGCATCGGCGGCGCTGTTCTCGGCTGCGGCGATCACCTTGTCGATGGACAGGTACGAGTCGGTCGCCGTGCGGCCGCCGAGCGGCACGGACAGGTCCGCGTCGGTCACGAAGGGTGCCTCAGCGTCACCGTCGGCATAGACGGCAACGGTGGAGATGCCCATCGAATGTGCGGTGCGGAACACCCGCCGGGCGATCTCGCCGCGGTTGGCCACGAGCAGGCGCCGGATCGGTCGAAGCTCAGAATCAGTCATACCCAGCCGCCCTTACATCCGGAAGACGCCGAAGCCATCGGCGCCTTTCACCACGTTGTTGTGGCATGCAGACAGCGACATCGCGATCACGTCACGGGTGTCACGGGGGTCGATGACGCCGTCATCGGTGACGCGCCCACTGGCGTAGGGGGCCAGCGATTTCAGCTCGTGATAGTGCTCCACCTGCTCGGTGATCTTGCGGTCGGCGTCCTCGTCGAACTCGATGCCGCGGCGCATCGCCTGGCCCCGCCGCACGATCGACATGACGCCTGCGATCTGCTTGGGCCCCATGATGGCGATCTTGGCGGTGGGCCACAGGTAGGTGAAGCGGGTGTTGAAGGCCCTCCCCGACATGCCGTAGTTCCCCGCGCCATAGCTGTTGCCCAGGATGACGGTGATGTGCGGCACCATCGAGTTGGACACGGCGTTGATCATCTTCGAGCCGTTCTTGACGATCCCGCCCTGCTCGAAGTCTTTGCCGACCATGTAGCCAGTGATGTTCTGCAGGAACACCAGCGGAATGTCCTGCTGGTTGCAGAGCTGGATGAATTGCGTGGCCTTCTCGGAGCTGTCGCTGAACAGCGGGCCGTTGTTGCCCAGGATTCCCACGGGGAAGCCGTGCACGGAGGCCCAGCCGCAGATGAGCGTGGTGCCGTAGCGGGCCTTGAACTCCTCGAAGCGGGAGCCGTCGGCGATGCGGGCGATGACCTCGCGGCAGTCGATCATGGCCTGCAGATCCCGCGGCATCAGGCCGAGCAGTTCTTCGGGATCGTGCACCGGGGGATCGGCCGGCATGCTCGGCCCGGGACCTAGCTTGCGCCAGTTCAGGTGCGCCACGACCTCCCGGCAGATGCGCAGGGCATCTGCTTCGTCCTCGGCCAAGTAGTCGGCGAGGCCCGAGATCTCGGCGTGCATCTGCGCCCCGCCGAGCGTCTCGTCGTCTGAGTCCTCGCCGGTGGCCATCTTCACCAGCGGGGGTCCGCCCAGGAAGACCTTGGACTGGTTGCGGATGAAGATGTTGTAGTCGCTCATGCCGGGCTGGTAGGCGCCCCCGGCGGTGGAGCTGCCGAACACCACCGAGATCGAGGGGATCTTCATCTTCGACAGCTCGGTGACGTCATAGAACAGCCGGCCGGATTCGGCGAAGTGGCTCTCCTGCTCGAGCATCTGGCGCTCAGGATCGTCGTCGCCGCGCAGGTCGCCGCCCGCCGACTCCACGAACTGGATGTAGGGCATGCGGTTGTCGCGGCAGATCTCGATGGCCCGCATGATCTTGCGGCCCGCAAACACCGTGATGGCCCCGCCCAGCACGGTGGGATCGTTGCCCTCGATCATGCACTCGACGCCGTTCACGACGCCGATGCCCATCACCAGCCCGCCGCCGACGGCGTAGTTCGAGCAGTAGCCGGCCAGCGAGCTGATCTCGAAGAACGGCGAGTCGCGGTCGAGCACCATGGCGATCCGTTCGCGCACCGGCATCTTGTCGCGGCTGCGCATGCGTGCCATGGCCCGAGGCCCGCCGCCGGCCGCAGCCTGCTGCTGCAGCTCGTCAAGCTCTGCGAGCTGCTCTCGCATGTCGTCGCAGTTCTGGGTGAACCACTCGGCGGAGGTGTCGATGTGAGATCGCAGTACCGGCATGTAACTCCCACAGGCTCTGGCGCGAACTCCCGAATTCTGCTTGACCCAGTCCGAGATTGCTCCGCTGGCGGTACACGTCGCTCGAAGAGGACCGCGCGGTCGGTCCGGCCGTCAGTCGGGGCCAGCGCGTCCGCTATGCAGACTGAGGATGCGACACAGAGCCCGGCCCCGGAGCAATCGGATCAATCTGGAGTTCCTTGCACCCTTCGAGGTACACGTCGATCGAGCACCGGAATTCTTGCTCGAGGCTGGCGGCATCGGCGGCTTCGGCGTTGGCAATGGCGTAGGAGCCGCTGTTGATCACGCGCGCGTGCAACACGTCTGCATCGTCGTCATAGGAGACTTCGCCGATGTAACCCTTGTACTCGAGCATCAATCAGCCTCGATGCACTCGATGAACCTGACGATGTCGCGGATCGTGTGCCGTGTCACTACTGGTCTCGGGTGCGGCCGATGCACGACCATCGAGCGCGAACCCTTCGCCAACTGTACTCGTGAGCCAGCTCGTTCAACGATGTCCACGCCCATCGCTGACAGCAACGAAACCACTTCGGCCCAGCGGATGTCTGTCGGCGTGGGTACACCTCGCATGCGCTGAAGCGTTCGCAGGTGTCGTCGCCGCATCGAGCCAGTGTGATGCCCCGGCGCCCGAGGACAAGAAGGGTTTTCTCGGCGATGTCAGTGATGAGAGCTGCGACACTCTCGTCGGTCGTGCGACGGCCATAACCTCGCCCGGGTGTCTCGGGATTCGCTGTTTGTGGAGGAGAGCGCTGCGCTCTATGCGGCCGCACATTCGCTGCAGCCCACCGAGGTGCAGCGCGAGCTGATAGCGGAGACGGCGTCGCTCGGTCGGGTGGCCGGCATGCAGATCGGCCCGCTGCAGGGCGCGTTCATGACGGTGCTGGCGACAGCGCTTCGCCCCCGGCTCGCCGTCGAGGTGGGCACCTTCACCGGGTATTCGGCATTGTGCGTTGCCAGCGCCCTGGAGCCGGGAGCACAGCTCATCTGCTGTGACGTGTCCGAGGAGTGGACGTCCATTGCCCGCCGTTACTGGAAGCGCGCTGGCGTGGCTGATTGCATCGACCTGCGCATCGGGCCGGCACTCGACACGCTGGGTGCGCTGCCGTCCGAGCCGTCCATCGACCTGGCGTTCATCGACGCGGACAAGTCCAGCTATCCCGCCTACTACGACGAGATCGTCGGCCGGCTCTCGCTGGGAGGGGTGATCTTGGTCGACAACGTGCTGCGGGGCGGCACGGTTGCTGACGCCGCCAGCGACGAAGAGGCCACCGAGGCGATGCGCGCGTTCAACGAACACGTCGCTGCTGACGAGCGCACGCGCTCTGTGCTGCTGCCGATCGGTGACGGCCTGACGATGATCAGTCGCCGCTCGGGTGGGTAGGAGACCCTTGGGTTTATCGATGTGATGACTGCATGACTGCTAGCATGATGTCATGCAGCAAATCACGTGGCGAGCAGATGAGCAGCTCGTAGCTCGGGTGAAGATGAGCGCTCGGGAGCAGAGCCTCTCGATGAACGAGTACATCACGCGGATCGCACAAGCGGCCACCGATCCATCGCTCTCGTCGAATGCCATTGACGAGATCCGATCGCGCCTGCGGCTCGCCGGCCTGCTCTCTGGCTTCGATGCCCCCGACGCGCAGCGGCCCGACGAGGATGCCGTTGCCGCCGCACGCCGACGAGCGGGTCAGGGGACACCGCTGTCCGAACTGGTGCGCACCAACCGGTGACGGCGTTCCTGGACTCGTCCGCTCTCGTCAAGCGCTACGCCGACGAGCCGGGCAGCGACTTGGTGCAGGTCGTCTCGCCACCAGTGATTGCCAGCGATCTGGCCGCTGTCGAAGTGCCTGCCGCGTTGTGGCGCAAACATCGCGTCGGTCAGATCTCTGCACCTGATGCTCAGATTCTGTGTCGGCGATTCCTGGCCGACATCGACGCAACCTCGTCACGTAGCGACGCCGTGCTCATTGAGGTGGGAACGGACATCCTTCGCACTGCAATCGACCTCGTAGCCCGTCACCCTCTGCGCGCCTATGACGCTGTGCAGCTTGCTTCTGCGCTGGCTGCATCTCGCCTACTCGGCAACTGTCCATTCGGCTGCTTCGATTCTCAGCTCAACGACGCTGCGGCGGCCGAAGGTCTCACGCTCCTGTGGTGAGCGCACACCGATTCACCGTCGCACAGAGGCACGGCGCTGAGCTGCCTATCGGCGACGGTCTCACGATGATCAGCCCCAAGCTGTAGCCCTCCGCAATAGCATCGCCGCCGTGGCTAACTCGGGTGCGTGGCCCATTGATACGCACATCCTTCACCGGCGTGATGCCGATCGGAGCTACCAGCTCTGGGTGGCGCTTCCGATGGGCTACCGGGCCGATGCTTCCGAGCCGTACCCGCTCGTCGTCTGCTGCGACGCGCCGTGGACCTTCGGCACGGCGGTCGACACCACCCGAATCCTGTCGATGTCGCGGGAGACGCCCCGCTGCGTGGTGGCCGGCATCGCGCACGACACCGCCGACATGCGCGAGATGCTCGACCTGCGCGCGATCGACTACACGGTGACACCAGCGGAGGCGCCGCCGATGACCGGCATCCGTGCGCCTGCCGCCGAAACCGGCCAGGCCGAGCCCTTCCGCGAGTGGCTCGCCAGCGACGTGATGCCGCTGCTGTACGACCGGTACCACATCGGCGAGCCCACCTACGTAGGCCATTCGTTCACGGCGCTGTTCGGCCTGCACGTGCTGTTCAACGCACCCGACATGTTCGCCCGTTACCTGCTGGCCAGCCCATCGGTGTGGTGGGACTACGAGGTCATGTTCCGACTCGAAGCCGAGCACGCCGAGGCGGGCGGCGATCCCAAGGTGAAGGTCTTCATGTCGATGGGCGAGAACGAGACCGACGAGTACTCGCCCCAGGCCAAGTTCTGGGATCAGTTCTCTGCCCGCGGCTACCGCAACATCGACTCGACCTGGCATGTCTTTCCCGACGAGAACCACAACACCGTGGTCGGCCCGGCCGTCAGCCGGGGGCTCCGGGTGCTCTACGCCGACTGACCCCCTGCGCACGCTCTAAGTTCGCGTGATCGCGAGCGGGAACGCAGAAGGCGACGGGGGGATGGCGCGCACAGCACCAGAAGCCGATGACACAGACGCGTCTGGCGACATAGCCGTCAGCCGTTTGGCGCGCCTGATGCGCCCTTTCGTGGGCGTTGCGGTGCCCGCGTTCGCTGCGGTCGCCGCCCTGCTGGTAGGCGCCGTCATGCTGCTCGCCTTTGGCGCAAACCCCCTGGTGGCCTACGGCGAGCTGGTCACGGGTGCATTCGGCAGTGCCGACAACCTTGCGGACACCGCGGTGCGAGCGATGCCGCTGGCTCTCGTCGGTGTCGGCATCTGCATCGCATTCCGTACCGACGTGATCAACATCGGCGGCGAAGGTCAGATCATCCTGGGCGCGATCGCCGCCACGGTCACCTCGATGGCCTTCGACGACGTGCCGCGGGTGTTGCTGGTGCCCATGGTGATCGTGGCGGGAGCGATCGGCGGCGGCTTCTGGGGTGCGATTCCCGGTGCGCTCAAGGCCTATGCGGGTGTCAACGAGATCTTGTCCACCATCATGATGAACCTCGTTGCGTTCCACTTCCTGAGCTTCCTGCTCCAGGATCTCCTGATCGAGCCGGGCGCCATCAAGATCCAGCAGACCCGCCGGCTCAGCCCCAACGCCGACTTGCCCCTGCTCCCCGGAGGAACCCGGCTGCACATCGGCGTGCTCATAGCGATCCTGGTCGCAGTATTGGGCTACCTGCTGCTGTTCCGCAGCGCGCTCGGCATGCGATTGCGGGCCGTCGGCCACAACCCCGATGCATCTCAATACGCCGGCATGGCCGTCAAGAAGAGCGTCACCCAGGCGCTGGCGTTCAGCGGGGCCTGCTGCGGTATCGCCGGGGCAGTGCTGGTGTTCGGCAGCGAATCGCACCGGCTGATCGGTGAGGGCGGCGCGGCGGCGTTCACGCAGAACGCCGGCTTCAACGGCATCGTGGCGGCACTGTTCGGTGCGCTCCATCCGATCTTCACGGTGCCTGCGTCGTTCCTGTTCGGGGGAATGCTCACCGGCGGCAGCGACATGCAGCGGGCAGTCCAAGTGCCTGCAGCATTGGTGGTAGCGCTGAATGGCGTCGTGGTGGTGTTCGTGGTGGGGAGTCTGCGACTGCGCGACCGGCTCAGGACGTGGGCGGGCGAGGTCTCGAGCTACGGAGGCCGGGCGTGAGCGACTTCTTCACCGTCAGCGTGCTCGTCGCCACCTTGGCATCCGGCATCCGGCTGGCGACGCCATTCCTGCTGTCGGCACTGGGCGAGACCATCGGTCAACGAGCCGGCGTGCTGAATCTGGGCGTCGAAGGCGTGATGCTCATCGGCGCGTATGCCGCCTACATCACAGCGCTGCGGACCGGCAGTGTCGTCGCTGGCGTGATTGCGGCCATGGCCGCCGGTGCGGCGATGGGCGTCGTGTACGCCTTCATCACGGTGGTCATGCATGCCACCCAGGGCATCAGCGGCATCGGCATCTTCCTGTTCGGTCTCGGCTTCACCGATCTGCTCTTCCGTCAGCAGGTGGGCACGCCTGTGCCGATCGACGGACTCCGCGGCCTCGACATGGGCGGGCTCTCGGACCTGCCGGTGGTAGGGGAGCTGTTCTTCCAGCACAGCGTGCTCACCTACGTGGCGTTCGCCCTGGTGCCGGTGGTGTGGTTCGCCATGAACCGCACGACCTTCGGGCTCAACGTGCGAGCCGTAGGCGAGACGCCCGAGGCCGCCGACACCCTTGGCGTGCGAGTCAACGTGGTGCGCACGCAGGCGATCATCATCGGCAACGTCATGGCGGGCCTCGCGGGCGGCACCTTGGCTCTCGATGTCGGCATCTTCCAGCAGAACCTCACCTCGGGGCAGGGGTTCATCGCCGTGGCGCTCGTGTACTTCGGGGCGTGGCGCTCGAGCGGGGTGATGGCCGGGGCGCTGCTGTTCGGCGTCGTGTCGTCCACCGTGCTGCAGCTCAAGACGCTCGGCATCATCGTCGGCGCCAACTCGACGATCGCGGCGATGGCGCCGGCGATACTGACCATCGTGGTGCTCGTGCTCGTCAGCCGTCGCATCGGGGCGCCGTCGGCGCTGACGGTTCCGTTCGAACGAGACAACTGACGGCGGCCATAAGGGTTCCCTCATGTGAGGTCGCGGCGGATGGTGCAGGCACGGGAGCATCGCGCCTATTCGGGGTCGCCTAGCATCGCCTGCAGGCCCGGGGCTCCGCCGAGCCGCGCCGCACTGCTGCGAACAGATCCGGCGAGAGCCCGCGACACGGCCGATCCGGGAGGGTTCACATGTTCAGACACACCACACGCAGATCGCTCGTAGCCAGGCTGGTAGCGGTCGCTGCAGTCGTACTGCTGCTCGCTGCGGGCTGCACCGGCGCCGATGAGGAAGAGGCGGGTCCGATCCGGATCGCCATCGTCGCGCCGAGCGCCAGCAACGACTTGGCATTCACGCAGAGCATGGTCGATGCGGTGAACGCAGTCGGCGAGACGCGCGAGATCGAAGTCGCGGTCACCGACGGCACATTCATCGTGGAGGAAGCTGCTGCCGCGATCCGTGGCTACGCCGAGGACGGCTTCGACCTGGTGATCGCACATGGCAGCCAATACGGCGGTCCGCTCGAGGAGATCGCACCTGACTTCCCGGACACGTCCTTCGCATGGGGCACGGCCGTCGACTTCAAGGGCCTCGACAATGTCTTCGCCTACACGGTCCGTTCCGATCAGGGCGGGTACGTATCTGGCACCGTTGCAGCCCAGATCACCGGCACTGGGGTCGTCGGCGTGATCGGTCCGATCGAGGTCGGCGACGCCAAGCTGTACGTCGACGGCTTCGCGGCTGGCGTAGCGGCACAGGACTCGTCGGTGACGACCAACATCGTCTACACCGACTCGTTCAGCGACGTGGCGCTCGCAGCCGAAGCCGCCGAGGCCCACATCTCCAACGATGCCGACGTGCTGACCGGTTCGGCGCAGATGGTCGTGGGTGCGACCGGCGTCGCCAACGAGCACGGCGTGGCGTGGTTCGGCACTCAGGCCAATCAGACGGCGCTCGGCGAGAGCATCGTGGTGGCTTCGCAGGTGTACCACTGGGAGGTGCTGCTCAACGAGATGATCGACAAGATCGAGGCCGGCACGCTCGGCGGTGAGGTGATGACCGCCACGCTTGCCAACGGCGGCATCGTCATCGAGTTCAACGATGGCTATGGCCTCGATGCCGGGATCCAGGCGGCTGCGGAGGAAATCATCGCTGGCATCTCGGACGGCTCGATCTCGACCGGCCAATAGCAGGCAGGACGAGATTGAACGGCCACCACCGACCCGCCGCACACGCCGAGCGGATTCCGCTGGCCTGATCGGCGGCACTTCGGGGATGGTCGAACCAACAGACAACACGGCGGCCGGGGCCACGGTGCCGCTCTCAGCTACGGCTGAGTTGCGGGGCCAGGCCCCGGCCTCGCCGATGCTGGAGATGACCGGCATCACCAAGCGATTCCCGGGTGTCGTCGCGAATGAGAACGTCGACCTGGTGGTCCAGCCCGGCGAGGTGCACACCTTGCTGGGGGAGAACGGGGCGGGCAAGAGCACGCTCGTGAAGATCCTCTACGGCCTGTACCGGCCCGATGAAGGCGAGATCAAGATCGGCGGGGAGCCTGTCGACATTCCCTCGCCGGCCGCCGCGATCGACCACGGCGTCGGCATGATCCACCAGCACTTCATGCTGGTCCCCACGCTGACGGTGGCCGAGAACGTGGCGCTGGGGCTGCACGGGCGCCGGGGCCTGGCAGACATGAGTCCCGTGCGCGAGCGGCTGATGGAGGTGTCCGAGCGCCACGGGCTCGTCATCGACCCTGATGCATACATCTGGCAGCTCGCCGTCGGCGAGCGACAGCGGGCGGAGATTCTCAAGGCGCTCTACCGGGATGCACGGCTTCTGGTCCTCGACGAACCGACGGCGGTGCTCACGCCTCCCGAGGTCGACGACCTGTTCGCCACGCTGCGATCGCTGACCGACGAGGGCCGCGGGCTCATCTTCATCTCCCACAAGCTGGCCGAGGTCATGGTGATCTCCGACCAGATCACCGTGCTGCGAGACGGTCAGGTCGTGGGGCGCACCACACCGGCGGAGACCACGCGTGAGGGTCTGGCGTCGATGATGGTGGGGCGAGAGGTGCGCCTGGGCCGTGAGGTGCCCGATCAGGATGCCGGCGACCAGCGTCTGGTCGTGGACCGCCTTCACGTCCGCGGCGACCGGGGGAACATCTCACTCGACGACTTCTCCGTGCAGGTGGGGAGCGGGGAGATCGTCGGCATTGCCGGTGTGTCAGGCAACGGGCAACGCGAGCTAGCCGAAGCGATCTTCGGCCTGCGACCCATCGAGTCCGGCACCGTGCAGGTTCGCGGCGAGACCATCGCTGCACCGTCGCCGAAACAGGTGCGCCGGCGTGGTGTGGCATTCGTGCCCGAGGAACGCATGCGTCACGGCGCCGTCGGCGAGATGAGCGTGTCGGAGAACCTGATGCTCGTCGACTACAACAAGCGGCCCTTCGTTCGCGGTGGGTTGCTCCAGTTCGGCACCATCGCCGAGCGTTGCTGGGAGTTGGTGCGTCGCTTCACGGTGAAGACCCCGGCGCTGAGCACCGAGACCTCGCACCTGTCGGGCGGCAACATCCAGAAGGTCGTCATCGCCCGGGAGTTCTCGGCCGACGCCGACGTGCTCGTCGTGGCCCAGCCGACCCGTGGCATTGACATCGGCGCAGCCGAGTACGTGCACGAACGCCTGCTGGAGAAGCGAGCGGCCGGCGCAGCGATCCTGCTCATCACCGAGGATCTCGACGAGGCCATGCAGCTCTCAGACCGGGTGGTCGTGATCTTCGAGGGCCGTGCCATGTGCGATCTGCCTCGCGCGGAGGCCACTACCGACCGTGTCGGCCTGCTCATGACCGGCGTCAGCGAAGGGGCTCCCGCGCCCGCCTGATCGTTGAGCGCCGGGCCTCGGGAGTGGGGCAGAATGGGTGCACAGGGGCAATGGGGAGGCCGTGACATGACGGTGACCGAGACCACATCCGCTACCCAGGACCGCAGCCGCGGACCCAAACCGGTCAATGGCAAGGTGCCGGTATACGACGCGGACGCGCACATCGCCGAGCCGACGTCGGTGTGGGAGGAGTACGCCGATCCCAAGTACCGGGATCTGATCGCGCAGTGCCGGATCATGGACGACGGCAGCGACGCCATGTTCGTCGAGGGCAAGAGGCTGCGCAACGGCATCGCGCCGGCCTGCATCCCGCACGCCTACGGCACCGATGTCACCTGGGACGACATCGTGCCCGGCAGCTACGACCCGGCCGCCCGCCTGTCGGTGATGGACGACGAGGGCCTCGATGCGGCGCTGATGTTCCCGTCGCTCATGCTGATCTCGGGTGACATCAACGACCCCGATATCGCCGTCGAGAATGCCCGTGCCTACAACCGCTGGATGACCGACTTCTGCTCGGAGGATCCGAACCGGCTGTTCGGCATGGGCGTGTGCCCGCTGCAGTCAGTCGACGGCTCTGTGGCCGTGATCGAAGAGGTCGCCAACGCTGGACTGACCGGCATTACATTCCGCCCCGAGCGTTATCGCGGGCTTGAGCTGTTCTCCGACGAGATGAACCGGGTGTGGTCGGCCGCCGAGCACCACGACCTGACCGTGGGCATCCACGGCAGCTTCGGCTCGGGAATGCCGAGCTTCGCCAAGACCCGCTACGAGAACCAGTTCTACGTCCATATGGTCTGCCACCCGTTCGAGCAGATGGCCTCGGTGATGGAGATGGTGTCCTCGGGCGTGCTCGATGATCACCCGATGCTGCGGGTGGGCTTCTTCGAGTCGGGCTTGGGCTGGTTGCCCTACTGGCTCGACCGCCTCGACGAGCACAAGGAGGCCATGGGCCACCTCGTGCCGCGGCTCAAGCGCGACCCCACGGAGATCTTCTCCGAGCAGTGCTTCGTGACCATGGAAGCCGGCGAGGGCGAAGCCTTCGAGCAGGTCGCCGCGATGGGCCTGGCGCACACCGTGGTGTGGGGATCGGACTACCCGCACTACGACTGCACCTTCCCCGGCGCGCTCGCCGAGCTGAACGAAACCTTCGAGAGCTTCGACGACGAGGTGAGCAGCCTGCGCGACGAGGTCGTCTACACCAACGCCCGCCGCTTCATGGGCCTCTCGTAGCCCCATGAACATCAGGCACAGCATGGGGCTCTCGTAGCCCCAAAACCGCCAGCGCCTCAGGGCGATTCGGTGACCAGAGTTAGGTGATCAACGGCCGGAACCGCCAGCGCCTCTCACACCCAGCATCACGAAGAGGGGAGACAATGGAGTTCGGGATCTGTCTGCATTCGAAGATCGACGACATCGACTTGGTGGTCCGGGCCGAGAACCTGGGCTTCGATGCGGCCTGGTTCGCCGACTCACAGATGCTGTGGTCTGACTGCTACTCGTGCATGGCACTGGCAGCCGACCGCACCACGCGCATCAAGCTGGGTACTGGTGTATCGGTCGTCGATACTCGGGTCGCGCCGGTCACAGCGCACAGCATCGCCACCATCAACGTGTTGGCTCCCGGTCGAACGTTCCTGGGCGTGGGTAACGGCTTCACGGCGTGGCGGCTGATGGCACGGAAGCCAGCGCGCCTGGTCGAGTTCGAGGCGTTCCTCGACACCACCCGTCGACTGCTCAGGGGCGAAGAAGCACCGTTCACCCACGGGGGGAAGACCACTGACGTCGCGTTCCAGATGGCCGAGCTGGGGTTCGTCAACGTCATCGATCCGGTGCCGATCCACGTTTCGGCGTTCGGGCCGAAGGGGCAGGCCCTCGCCGGTGCGTACGGTGACGGCCTGATCGCAGCGGTGCCACCCCAGCGCAGTGCAGTTGAGCGTTGCCTGGCAAATGCTGCAGGCGGCGCCGCCGGTGCCGGTCGCGAGTTCGACGAGGACAGCTTCCAGCTGACGACGTTGACGGCGATGGCGGTGCTCGAGCCGGGCGAGGACCTCACCTCGGATCGTGTCGTCGAGCAATGTGGACCGATGGCGGTGATGGGCCTTCACTATGCCTATGAGCGTTTCCGCCAGTTCGGGGTCGATCCGCCGCCCCACCTCCGCAGCGTGTGGGACGACTATGTCGCGTTGGTGGAGCAGAGTCCGGAAGCCGAACGCCACTATCGCATCCATGCTGGCCACGGCACGTATCTGCACCCCGACGAGGTCCAGTTCGCGACTCCGGAGCTCATCGAAGCAGCCTGCATCGTGGGCCAGGCCGATCAGTTGGTGGAGAAGATCTCCGAGCTTGAGGCTGCCGGTCTCGATCAGCTGATGGTGCTGCCGAGCTTCGCGTCCCGCTACCGAGCTGCCGAGGAGATCGGGTCGTTGATCAAGCGGACAGGCTGAGGTGGGCAGGCACAGCATGGGGCTCTCGTAGCCCCAAACCGCCGGCGCCTCAGGGCGTTTCGGTGACCAGGGTTCGGTGGTAGACGGCTCGCACGGCCAGTGCCTCGCGAAGCTCCTCGGACATGTCCTCGGCGAACTCTGAGCGATAGCTGGAGTCGAGCACGACTGACACGGCGAACTGCAGCCCGGAGAACAGCCCGATGAAGGCCGCCACCAGCACCAGCTGGCGGCTGAACAGCAGGTCCTCGCCCCAGAGCGGAAGACGCACGACCCACGAGCCTTCCCAGGTGACCTGGCTCAGCGTGGTCCACTGCAGCAGCGTGCTCTCGCGCACGGTGAAGATGCCGAAGAGCACGTAGAAGCACGTCACGATCACCGCCACCAGCGCGATCTGGATGCTCTGGGCCACGAACAGCAGCAGGCTGACATTGAATCGAGCCCGGCGTCCCAGCGGCGGTGAGTCCGGAGGCGGGGCCTCCTCGGTGGGCACCAAATTCGCCACCGGAGTTTCCGCACAGCGAGAGCGCACATCGGCCCACGACGGGAAGCGGGCCATGTCCACCGCAAGGCGTCGCACCGAGATGATGACGAACAGCGCCCCGACTGCCATGAGCAGCAGGGCGACCATGCCGAAGAATGGCAGTGTGAAGTCGTTGGCTACCTGCCACATCTCGGCATTCAGGAAGATGAACGCCGAGAACACCAGCAGTATCGGGAGCGACTTGGCCAGCAGCGTCATCATCTGACCCACCTGGCGCCACAGTTGGCCTACCGACCACCGCACCATCGGCAGCAGGCCCCAGCTCGTCACTACGTACGCGCCGACGAGCAGCACCGCGTTCAAACCCAGGGCGAGCGCTGCGTCGACAATGACGGCATTGGAAGATCCCAGACCGGCGAAGACGGCGCCGAGCCCGAGATAGGCGAGCACCTCGGTGATGCCGAACCGCTCGGGAAGCTGCCACAGGCGTCGGCCGCGGATCCGGTTCACGAGCGCCATTGCGCCGGCCATCACAGTTGAACCCACCACGAAGATTCCGGCCTGGGCCCAGCCGGTCCACCGGTCTCCGAACACTAGGAAGAACTCGACGAATACCACGAGTGCCAGAAACGGCGCAGCGCGGGTCAGCACATCGGAACTTGCCGAATAGTCGTGTATCAGGTGCGGCAGGCCTCGGTGAACGAACCACCGCTCGCACCGATGTCGCTCGGCTGCGAGGTCGTGCTCGTTGCTTGACTCGCCGGGGCCGTCCATGACCGAGCACCTTAGGAAACCCGTGGACGGCGGCCAAAGTGGTGGCTGCCAAATCATCGGCGGTGCTCGGGCCGCTAGACATTGGCGCCATGGGACAGACGATTTCCTTGACAGCTTCAGACGGCGTGACCTTCAGCGCATACCGGGCCGATCCTGACGGCCCGCCCAAGGGCGGTGTGGTGGTCGTGCAGGAGATCTTCGGTGTGAACGACCACATCCGCAGCGTCGCCGACGGCTATGCGGCCGACGGCTACCTGGCGGTAGCGCCCGCACTGTTCGACCGAGTGCAGGGCGGCGTCGAACTCGGCTACAACGCCGAGGGCATTGACGTCGGGCGCAAGATCGCCTTCGAAGATCTCACTGTGGACCAGGTCATGGACGACATCTCGGCGGCGGCCGATTGCGCTGCCGACGGCGGCAAGGTCGGCATCGTCGGCTATTGCTGGGGCGGGTCGATGTGCTACGTGGCCTCAGCCCGCTTGGCCGGCAAGATTGCGGCGGCGTCGGGTTACTACGGCGGGCAGATCATGCCCCACCTCGACGAGCGACCCACCGCACCGCTGTTGCTGCACTTCGGCACCGAGGACCACGGCATCCCGCTCGAGAATGTGCATGCCATTGACGAGCGTTGGGATCACATCACCGTGCACATCTACGACGGTGCCGATCACGGCTTCAACTGCGACGCGCGTGCCAGCTTTCACCCCGATGCTGCAGCACTTGCCAAGCAGCGCACGCTGGATCATTTCGCTCAACACTTGAGCTGATCCGTTCGGGGGCCGCAGCAACAGACCTGCTTGATGACTGGCTCTGCGACGTCGAGGCGCCGACGTCGCTCGGCGGCTGAGGTCAATCGCTCAGGAAGACGACACCGCGGTCGATCGCGGGGCCGCCCTCGGCGTTGAGCACATCGAAGCGCACGGCCTCGGTTGCGCCGCTGCCGTCGCTGATGGGGATTACGTCCCAGATGCGCACGGTGATGGTCGAAGGCATGAGCACCATGGCGCGGAAGCGGCAGACGATCCGGCGCACCCGGTGGGGATTGCCGTCGGCAACGGCGTCGACGACGGTCGAGACGCCCAGCGCAAGCGTGGCGGTGCCGTGCAGGATGATGCCCGGCAGCCCGGCCTTGCGGGCGACCGCGGCGTCGGTGTGGATCGGGTTCCAGATGCGGGCGCATTCGGTGTAGGCGTGTGCTGCCCCGTGTGCCACTGGCACCCCGATCTCGG
Source organism: uncultured Acidimicrobiales bacterium (assembly GCA_964484385.1). Classification (GTDB taxonomy): domain Bacteria; phylum Actinomycetota; class Acidimicrobiia; order Acidimicrobiales; family Poriferisodalaceae; genus Poriferisodalis. The sequence continues at coordinate 2,924 of CAZAFV010000046.1, read as the reverse complement.
CGAGCGGCTCGGTGGGCAGGTCGCCGAAGTCCGGCTCGGCAGGGGCGTCGGGGTCGGGCCTGTTGCCACCGGCGGTCTCGACGTTGAGGAACACCCCGCCTTGGTACGTCGTGGCAACCGGATTCCCATCGGCATCGGCAGTGTCGATGCGCATGGTCTGGTAGGTGCCGGGCTTGCGCTGCTCGACACCGGTGTAGGTGACGCTGGTGGTGAGATGGTCGCCGGGGCGCACCAGCCGGTGCACCGTCAAGTCATGGGTGGCGTGCACTGAGCGCCGGACCTCGTCGGGCGTGATTCCCCACCGGTCCGAGATGTCGCGACCTGCCACGATGACCGGCCACTCCGGGCACACAGCAAACATCGGGTGCGCCACCACGCCGTCGTCTGCCAGGGTGTCGAAATAGCAATCGTGGGTGTCGCCGAGCGACGCTGCGTAGGCCATGGTCCAGCGCTCGTCCACATCGTGGGTGATCGGCCCGATCACCTCGCCAACCATGTCTGAAGGAACCGGCATCGTGCTTCCCCTCGCTCTGACGCGCAGAGTAGTCAGCGCCGACCGTCAGGCGGATGCCCACGGTGGCTGGCATGCCCGGCCATCGCCGTTGGTCAGCGGGCCGGGTCGTCGCGCGACCACCGAGAAACGCCAGAATCACCGTGTGGACATCGGCAAGCGATTGCGACACCTGACCAGGCCGGGCGGACTGCTGGCCGATGACGGTCTCGCTGGGCTGCTGGCGTGGCGGGCGGCGCGGGGACTGATACGCATCCTGCTCTTTCGCATTTTCCGGCTGCGCGCCGCCGGGTTCGAACGCTTGCGGGCAGACGGCCCGTTGATCTACGCGCCGGTGCACCGCAGCCACCTCGACGGCCCTCTCATCGGCGGCCTCACCCATCGCCGGGTCCGGTACCTCGGAAAAGAGGAGCTCTTCCATCCCAAGCCGCTCGGCTGGTTCATGCGCTCGATCGGCACGTTTCCGGTGCGACGCGGCGAGGCCGACCTGGATGCGATGCGCGCAGCGCTCGGCCTGCTCAAGGGCGGCGCGGCGATGCTGGTCTTTCCGGAGGGAACACGTCAGCCCTCCGACGACATCGGCCCCGTGTTCGACGGCACTGCGTGGCTGGCGGCGAAGTCGGGGGCACCGGTGCTGCCGGTGGGCATTGCGGGCACGCGCGAGGCGATGCCCAGCGGCGCGAAGTTCCCGAAGCGGACGCAGGTAGCGATCGTGGTGGGGGAGCCGCTCGCGCCGCCGACCGGACCCGATGGCGGCCGTGCCAGGCGACCGGACATGACGGCATGGACGGCAACGCTGCGAGATGCCCTCGAAGGCTGCCAACAGCGCGCGCGAGCGTTGGCAAACGAGCCCGGCCGCGCCCGTACGCCTATGCGCGACCTCGTACCGTGATCGGGCCAGATCACCGTTCGCCGGTGTGGCCCACGGCTGAACCAGCAGCGTTGGCCGGCACCCGCATCTGCGACTTCACCGGGCAGCTCGCGGGCGCCGGCGCCACCAAGATCCTGGCGGCTCTCGGCGCCGAGGTGATCCGTATCGAAGACCCGGTACGACAGGGGAAGTGGGACATCCTGCGAGGCACCCAGCCATTCGTGGGCGACCACCGCGGCATCGAAGCCGGAGGCTCGTTCAACAACCACAACGCCGGCAAGCTCGGTATCACGCTCAACCTGCGCGACGACCGGGCCAAAGAACTGCTCCGCGACCTGGTTGCGGTCAGCGACGCCGTCACTGAGAACTTCGCGGCCGGCGTGCTCGAGCGGCTCGGCTTCGGCTACGAAGCGCTGCGGCGCATCAAACCCGACATCGTTTACGTGTCGAACTGCGGCTTCGGGGCCGATGGGCCCTATGGCAGTTTCCGCTCGTGGGGACCGATCGTGCAGGCCGTGTCGGGTCTCACGTTCCAGTCGGGGCTGCCCGACTTGCCGCCCGCCGGCTGGGGCTACTCGTTCATGGACCACACCGGCGCCTACTACATGGCCACGGCGATCCTGATGGCGCTGTTCCACCGGCGGCGCACCGGCCAGGGCCAATGGGTCGACCTCGCGTGCATCGAGGCAGCAGGAACGCTCCATGGCGCCGCGTCGCTGGACTTCACTGTGAACGGCCGCCCGGCCCGGCGAAGCGGGATGCCCAACAGCAACCGATCCCAGTCACCCGCGATGGCACCTCACGGCATATGGGCCTGCGACGGCGACGACGAGTGGGTCGCGATTGCGGTGCGCCACGATGACGACTGGCAGCGCTTCGCCGGAGCGGTCGGCGAGCCGTGGACCGGCGACGAGCGGTGGGCGCGCCTCGCCGGGCGCTTGGCGCATGAGGACGAGCTGGAGCGTCTAGTCGGCAGCTGGACGGCCGGCCGCCCCAAGCACGATGTTGCGGGATCGCTCGTCGCGGCGGGTGTGCCCGCTGCGCCGGTGCTGCGCCCGAGCGAGCGCATCGACGGCGATCCCCGCACCCGGGACTGGGGCCTGTGGGTCACCGTGCCGCACAGCGCCGTAGGTGACACCCGGGTCGAGGGCCTGCCCGTCCGCCTGTCGGAGACCGACTGGGCGATCGGCCGTGGCGCTGCGTGCTTGGGCGAGGACAACCCGTACGTGTTCGGCGAGGTGCTCGGCCGCAGCGCCGACGAGATTGCCGAGCTCGAAGCCGACGGGGTCATCTGATGTCTGCGTTCGATGCCTCGTCCCCAGCAAGCCCCCGCCCCCTCGACGGTGTCCGCGTCATCGAGCTGACCTCAGAACGATGCGCGCTCGCAGGCAAGCTGCTCGCCGACATGGGCGCCGATGTCATCGTGGTCGAGCCGCCCGGCGGGTCGCCGATGCGCGCCTACGAGCCGTTCGCCGGCGACGAGCCCGATCGGGAACAGGCGCTGTGGTGGTGGCACTACAACACGTCCAAGCGCTCGGTCGT
>CAZAFV010000045.1:0-21922 GCA_964484385.1 uncultured Acidimicrobiales bacterium | reverse complement strand
GGAGGCTCAACTCATCCCACGACCCGAACTGTCAACAACCTCTGTGGGCATTACAGCTAGACGAGCCGGAGGCCCACGGCGGCGGCGGCGGTTGCGCCGCTGATGGTGAGCGAGACGTAGCCGAGTGCCAGCAGCCGGCTGGCCCGCATGAGACGTGCGCTCTCGGGAAAGATGCCCGACACGGTGGTGAGGGCCCCGAGGCCCGCTGTGCCCACGATGGTTGCTGGGGCGCCCGATGTACTCGCGAGCAGGCCGAGTGCGAAGGCGCCGGCGATGTTGATGAGCAGCGTCCCGCCCGGCCCGAGCGTGGTGCTCGCCCGCCAGCGGAGCAACGTGCCGACCGCGGCCGCGACGCCGAAGCCGACTGCCGTTGCGAACACCGTCATGGCCGTCTTCCGTAGCCGAGCACGACAGCCAAGCGGCTCATCACAAATGCCGCAGTGCAGGCCGCAGCCGTCAGGCCGAGCCATGCCGCCGCCATCGCGATGCGGCCGTCGTCGAGGTATCTCGCGAGCTGCAGCGCGAGCGCCGACATGCTGGTGAGTGCGCCGCAGAAGCCAGCCGTCAGCCCGGGCGACGGCCCCGCAACACTTCGGCCGGTGCTGTTCATGCCGCGTCGAACCGGTCCGCGGTGCCGGATCCGCTCGTGGCGGGCGGTTGCCCAGCCGACGATGCCGCAGCCCATGACGTTGACGATGAGCAGCGCCCAGTTGTCGTCAACCTGTGTGGCGACGCTCCAACGGATGGCGGCACCGACGATTCCTGCTGCCGCAACCGTGGCTGCGACGCGCAATGACATCGAGGGCGTCTCAGTCGGCCAGAGCAGGCTCGGGCACCAGCTCGCTGCCGGTGCCGTGTGAATCCTCCGGGGCCGTCCATGCACGGGCCGCCGCAGCCAAGCCTTCGATGAGTGCCTCGTGATGGGGCACCCGTCCGGGGCCGCGGAATCCTGTCCACATCGGGCTCTTGCCGCGGATGCGCGGCGGCAGCTCGATCTGGACGCCGCCGCCGCGGGGCAGGTTGCAGGGGTTGCGCGGGTGCTGGCCGGCCAGCGTTTTGGGGATTTCGTCGAGACGGTGAAGAACCTCATAGTGCGGCAGCCGCCCGATCAGGTGCACCGCAACGTGGGCCGCGAGCGTCCGGTTGCGCCCGCCCAGCAGCACCGCACGCAGCAGCCGGGGGCTGCCGAATCCGTGCACGGCCACCACGACGTCGACGTGGTCGAGGAATTCGCGCAGCACCGGCGAGTCGGCGGGATCGAAACAGTGGCTGGGCAGGTGCCACTGATCGTCGGGGCCCTGCAGGCACGCATACACCGAGGCGCCGCTGCGCTCAGCGGCCGCCGAGGCGATGTCGTCGGTGACCTCTTCGAGCCACCCGCCGTGAAACGCCATGAAGCCGAATCGCGAGCGGAGTCGCAGCACCTCGGTCACACCCGGCCGGCCGAGCAGCTCGGCAAATGGCCGCTCCGCATCGAGGAGCGTGCGGTCCTTCAGGTGCAGTGCCACGGTGGCTTAGTTCAGCACCTCAGCGGCACTGCCCGCTTGATCCGGCTCAGAGGATTCATCGGCGAGGTCCGACGCCGCTGAGTCGCCGCCGCGTCCGGACACAAGCATGGCCATGCCGCCGATGGCGAGCACGATGCTCATCACGAGACCCAGCCGCAGCCCGCCGACCGAGGCGACCCAGTTGCTCAGGCTGCTGCTCCACCGTTCGACCGTCACCACCAGCCCATCGCCGCCGCGGTCGGTCAGGTCGATGAACCAGTACCAGATGGTGAACGCACCGGCGGCGATCATCAGCACTGCCGCGATCGTGTCGGTGTAGCGCATGAGCACGCGGAGCTTGCTCAGCAGCCAGCCGCGCGCCAGCGCCAGGCTGACGGCCAGCGAGGTGAGCACCAGTCCCATGCCGAGCGCATACAGAACGAACGACACGATGCCGCCGACGAAGCTGTCGTCGCCGGCCGAAGCAGTGACCACCACCAGGAACGTCGCCAGCCCGCATGACACCGACGCCACCGCGTAGCTGACGCCGAACAGGAACAGCGAGCGGACGTCCCGGCCCGAGGCGCCTCGCTCGAACTTGGGCAGGTATGCCGTCAGGCGAAAGCCGGCGAGGATGGCGACGCCGAGTGCGATGAGGCCGACACCGATCACGATGGCTGCCCACGGCACGTAGTCGCGCAGGGCGCTCAAACCCGCCGACAGCGCGATGCCGACGATGCCGAACACCACCACGATGCCGGTGGTGACGACGGCGCCGGTGGCCAGTGCCCGTCCCACGCCGGCGCGGGAGCTGCCCTCGCTGGCGCGGCGGTCGATGCCCAAGAAGAACGACAGGTACGCGGGCAGCATGGCGAAACCGCACGGGTTGATGGTCGCCACGATGCCGGCTGTGAAAGCGAAGGTGAGTCGAGCGCTATTCATAGCCCGAAGTGCTCCTCTGCTCGGGTGGTGATGTCTTCGAGGGTGAGCAGACCGCTGTGGGTTTCGAGAATCTGGCCTTGGGGCGACACGAACACCGTGGTGGGCATGCCCAGCCCGCCGAAGTCGATGAACAGCTCGCCCTCGTCGAGCCCGGTGGGGTAGGTCACGCCGCGGTCGATCACCGTGGCAATGGCGTCTTCCAGCCGATCATTGGCTGCCAGACCCAGCACCGCCACCTGCGTGCCGTGCTCGTTCCAGAAGCGTTCGAAGTCGGGCATCTCAGTGACGCAGGGCACGCACCACGACGCGAAGAAGTTCACGATCAGCGGGCAGCCTGCGTAGCCGGCGAATGCTGCGGGTTGTTCTTCGAGCGTCACGAAGTCCAGAGCGTGCACGCCGGTCAGGCCCGGATCCACGTCGTGCTCGACCGGGTCGATGTCGTTGCACGCCGGGGGAGGTTCTGGCGCTGCGGCCGCTGTGGAAACTGATCCGGCCGCATCGGTTGCAGCCCCGTCGGCAGTGGACGCGTCGACTGAGCTGGATTGGCCGGTGTCGGCTGCAGCCTCGCCGCCCTCGACTTCGGCTTCCATCGCCACCAGCGAGGTCATGGCGGGTTGCCCGCCGCCAGCCAGCAGGAACACCGTCGCCCCGAGTGCGTAGAGGCCGAGCAAGGCGAACAGTCCGCCGCGCCAGCCCCTGAGCTGTGCCCGCCAGCGTGCGCCGCCCGGTGACTTCATGCAGGGGCGAGGCTACTTGCGCCCCTCGTGGCGATTGATTCAGGACGGCAGCGGCAACGGGGCTGCACCGACGAACCGCGATGGCCGCATTGCATCACCGCTCGACGGCCCGCCCCGGGGCTGTCAGCCGCCCATTTCGGGCAGCCTCAGTTCACCGGGGCGGGCCGTGGAGATGAGGCCTGCGGGGGCACTGCAGGCCTTGGTGCCGGGTTTGCCGGAGGGGGTCGGCAGACCCAGCGGAGGGACCCGTCGCAGGGGTTGGGTCCACTCGGAGGACGCGCCTGAGCAGGGGAAGACTCAGGCGCGGGCCAAGTCGGGAGGCAGCGGCACCTCCTCGATCATGAGTTGCGGGTGGCCGCTTCTGGGCGGCCGGCCGCGCGGGCGTTTGTCCCTGCAGACCCGCCCGTTCTCGAAGAGCTCGCCGCCCCACACGCCCCATGGCTCGTGGCGTGCCTTGGCGGCGTCGAAGCACTCGCTCATCACCGGGCAGGCCGAGCAGATGGCCTTGGCGCGAGCGATCTCGTAGAAGTTCTCCGAGAAGAACAGCGGCGTCAGGGTGCCCACGAGGTCGCGGCAGCGACCCCGTGCGCGCCAGCCCTCATTGGTGAGGGCCGCTGCGTTGTCGGTGTTGTCGATGACCAGTTCCAGCATGAGCTGTCTCCTGTGTCGTGTGGATTGCGAAGTGGTGGTGGTTGAGGGGCAGTGGTGTCGGTGCGTGCACCGGAAACGCAAAACGGCCGCCGGGTTGTCCCAGCGGCCGTTCGGAGAGTTCTGGTGTCTCAGTGGACTACATCAGATACTCCGAAGGCCGCAGGCGGTGACGCTTGGTCGTTGCCGTCGGGTTGGCACCGTGACCGCGCACCGCATGCTGGAACATGACCGGCACCCGACCCGCCGCCGCGAATTGGCCGATGGCCGTGCCGCGCTCCCGCATGCGGGTGACGGGCCGCCAACAGCGCACGCCAGTTGCCGGCACCCGTACGCGATACCCGCAGGCACGCGCTGTGGTGTAGGCGCCGTGGTCGAACATTGGGGATCCAATCCGGTGGATGGTCGGGGCTGGTGGCCAGCTGCGGATACCCGACGATAGGCCGCAGCGGCGCCAACAGCACCACGTGGCGGCAGGCCGTGTCAAGTTATTTTCAGTCGAACTCGTATTCGAGTACGTCGTCGGGGCGCCGGGAGACGCTGACTTCGCCGATGTAGCGCAGATGCTCCAAGTGAGCGAACGTCTCCGACTCGGCCATCGGGCCCCACGAACGCTCCTTGAACAGCTGCTTCATGTAGTCCTGCACGGGGGCACGGCCGAGCCGGTCCGAGGAGGTGCGAAGCAGGTCCAGGCGCTCGTTGTGGTGACGCTTGATGTCATCCACCCGCCCCGACAGGTCGGTGAACGGCTGGCCGTGGGCCGGCAAGCCCATCGTCACGCCGTCGAAGCTGGCGACCCGGTCGAGGCTGGTGAAGAAGTCCTTCAGCGGGTCACGCGCCGTAGTGATACCCGAGATGTGCGGCGTGATCGTGGGCAGGACATGGTCGCCGCAGATCATCAGCCCGCCCTCGGGATCGAACAGGCACAGGTGATCGATGGTGTGCCCGGGGGTGTGCACTGCCACGAACTCACGCCGCGCCAGCTTGATCCGGTCGGCGTCTTCGACGTGATGCGTGGGGTGCGGCGTGGCGAACCAGCGCCCGCCCCACCCATTGCGCATCGCCCAGTAGCCGAGCTTGGCCCGAATGGGCATCTTGTAGCGCTGACCGCCCCATGGTGTAGGGCCGCCCGGACCGGTGTCGCGCCCGCCGTACACGGGGTCGGCCACGAGCTCGTTGTTCTCGCCGTCGGAGGACACCTGCTCCAGCGCCTCCTCGTCCTCGTCGGCGGTGTCCCACCACAGCCGGAAATGCCTGTGGGTCACAACATCGGCGCCGTACTCGCGGTGGAAGCGCCCCGCGGCCCCGAAGTGATCTGGATGGCTGTGGGTGACGATGATCGAGTGGATGCGCTCCGGCGGCACCTCGGCTTCGGCCAGCCCTGCCATCAGCGCCTTCCAGTTGGCCGGCCCCGGCAGACCGGGATCGACGAGGGCGGCGCCACGATCGTCGTCGAGGATGTAGCAGTTCACGTGCCCGAGACCGGGCATCGACATCGGCAGCTGCAGCCGGCGCACGTCGGGCGCGAGTTCAGTGATCTTGCCGTCGGGCGGCATCTGTTCCTCGCGAGTCGGGCGTGACACGGGGTGCAGACTAGCGAGCCGCCCCAACCTTCTAAGGAGCGTTCGATTCTGTGCCGGGCTCCGCGGTTGCTTCGGAAGTCGGTCCAGTCGCACTCGACTCAAGCCACTGGTCGCGGTAGAAGCGCAGTTCATCGATGCTTTCGAGCACATCGTCGAGCGCCCGATGCTTGGTGGTGCCAGCGCGGGATCGGCTCAGATCCGCCCAGGCCGCAGCGACGTCTGGCCGCCAGCGCTTGGCGAGCTCCTTGATCGACGACACGTCCACCACGCGGTAGTGCAGGTGCTCTTCCAGCGCCGGCATGTACTGGTCGAGGAAGCGGCGGTCGGTCCCGATCGAATTCCCGCACAACGGCGCAGTGCGCGCCTCGGGAACGTGTTCGGTCACGAATGCGAGCGTGCGTTCCTGCGCTTCAGCCACAGTGACCTGCGACGTCCCGATCTCGTCGAGCAGCCCGGTGCTGGCATGCATCGTGTGAACTTCCGGTTCCATCGCGTCCAGGTCTGCCTGTGAGGCTCCGATGACCAACGACGGTCCTGTGGCAATCACGTCGAGTGCATCGTCGGTGATCACTGTGGCGATCTCCACGATTCGATGGCGCCGATGATCCAATCCGGTCATCTCCAGGTCCAGCCAGACCATCACGTGCTGCATGGTAGGCACGACCCGGACTGCTAGCCGCAATAGCGTTCGAGCGATGAAGGGCGTGTTGCAACGACGGCGGTCGCGCCGCGCTCAGCGATCTCGCAGCCAATCGAGGCGACGCCTTGTCTCAGGCGGGCTCGAGCCCGTCGAGCGTCTCATCGCCGGTCTCAGCGTGCTCACGGCCATCTTGGCCGCGGGCACGGCGGGTTATGTGCTGCTCGGCCTCGATCTGCTCGACGCGCTGTATCAAACCGTCATCACGGTCTCGACGGTGGGATATGGCGACCCGGAGGACATCGGAGGCCGCTACCAGCTCTTCACGATCGCCCTCATCCTGCTCGGCACCGGCACCTCGCTCTACACGATCGGTGTTGTCATTGAAATGCTGTTCGAGGGACGGCTCGACGACCACATCAGGAGGCGGCGCATGCAGCGTTCCATCGACAGTCTTTCCGGCCACGCGGTGGTCTGCGGTTACGGCCAGGTCGGCCAAGCCATCGCCGCGGCCATGATCGACGCAGGCACCGATGTGGTGCTGATCGACAGCAACTCCGACGTCGATCCCGGCGACCTGCACTTGGTGCCCGGCGACGCCACCCACGACAGCACGCTGCGGAATGCCGGGCTCGAGCGGGCCAGTTCGCTGGTGGTGGCTTTGGACTCCGACGCCGACAATCTCTACGTCGCTTTGAGCGCCCGCGCCCTGTGCCCGGAGCTGTTCATCGTGGCGAGAGCCAATTCGGGTGACGCGTTGCCGAAGCTGCAACAAGCCGGTGCTGATCGCGTCATCAACCCACACCAGATCGGCGGGGCGCACATGGCGGCGGCCGCCCTGCGTCAGGACGCAGCCGACGACGGCGGGCGCTAGTCGGCCACGAGGTTCAAGGCGCGGCGAGTTTGCTCGATCCGCTCGTAACCCTCGGTGTCGGCGAGGTAGCGACGCTTCGCCAGCCGTGCCCGTGCGCGGCGCCGGCGGGCCTTCACTGATGCGACGCTCGCGGCCTTCCGGGCAGCGCCCGCGACAGCAAGGCCGCTGGTTGCCAGCCCCGTGGACGGGGGCCGGGACGGCGCCTTGGCGGTGCGGTCGGCCTCGAATTCGAACTGGGAGAGATCGAACAGGGTGAGCGGTGGCTGCGTCGGCGGGTTCGTGGCCATGCCGTCATGGCTACCGGTGGGGTGTGACACGACGGTTTGCAAGCTCTGTGGGCCTGAGACTCCGGCGATATCGCGACGTGTTCGTCCGGCGTCTCGCGTCCACACTCAGCGGCCTGAGTGCCCGAACCCTCCGAGACCCCGCTCGGTCTCGTCGAGAGAATCCACCTCGTCCCACTCGGCCTGCTCGACGCGCTGGATGACGAGTTGGGCGATCCGATCGCCGCGCTGGATCTCGTAAGGCTCGCTGGGGTCGGTGTTCAGCAGCAGCACCCGCAGCTCGTCCCGGTAGCCGCTGTCGATCAATCCGGGCGAGTTCACGCAGGTGACCCCATGCCGCCACGCCAACCCGCTGCGGGGCTGCACGAATCCTGCGTAGCCGGGCGGGATTGCCACAGCGATGCCGGTTGGCACCATGGCCCGGCCGCCGGCTGCGGCCAGCGTGACCGTTTCGGCGGCCAGCAGGTCGCATCCTGCGTCGCCGGGCTTGGCGTACGCCGGAAGCGGAAGGTCGGGGTCGAGGCGCCGTATCGGAACTGCCACCACGGCGAGCACTGTAGGTGAGGCCTGAGCTGGCTCGAAGCCCGCGATTCACGGCTGCGGTAGGCCGCCCGGGACTCGAACCCGGCACCTTGGGATTAAAAGTCCCCTGCTCTACCCGATGAGCTAGCGGCCCGATGTCCGCAGGCACCGATTCGGCGCTCCGGCACTCGTATCGAGGCTACTGGTGGGGCTTATCGCTCTAGCCTGACGCCAGTGTCTCCAGCATCCGGGCCCGAAGAATCGCCTCCTGCAGCCGCGATGCCCGCCGCGGCATCTGAGCCGGATCTGCTCAGCGAGGCCGAGCTGGATGCCATCGAGGACGATCTGGCACGAGCGGAACGAACCTTGAGCCTGCTGGCCGACGACGACATCGATGCAGCGGCGGCTACGGCCTGGCTCACCGAATCCTGAGTGGCGGTGTCCTGAACGGCGGCGGCCTGAGAGCCGGCGCGGCTACTCGATGGTGAGGTCGATGTTCGACGAGACCAGTTCGACTCGGTTGCGCGGCTCCAGCTGATCCCAGCTCCAGGTGGCGTCGGCTGCAGCGCCGTCGAGCCAGAACCAGCGGCCCGCAAGGTTCGGCACCCGCTCGTCGCCGAGACCCACACGCGCGTCGATTGTCTTGAGCACACCTGCGTGGCCCACGAGCAGGACGCGGCCGCAGACGGACATATGCCGCCGCAGCGCCGGCAGCAGCCGCCGGGCAATGCTGTCTTCAGACTCGAAGCCCGGCGGCCACCTCCTCGCTGCGACATCGCCGGGCCAGCCCTCGTCGATCTCGGCCCGGGTGAGGCCTTCCCACGGTCCCGCACTGCGCTCGCGCAGTGCCTCATCGGTCACGACGTCGCTCACGCCGAGCTGCTTGGCAATGATCTCGGCGGTCCGCCGCGCCCGTTGCAGATCGCTGGACACGATCAAGTCGAATGCAGGCAGGTCGAACGCATGCCGACCGGTGTGCAGATCGCGCCCCCGCATCACCGGTGTCCGCCAGCTGTCATCCGCTGCAGCGAGCGTCGTTGCCAAGGCGTCGGCGGCGATCTCCGCCTGCCGTTCGCCGAGGCCGGTCAATACGGGATCGGCCTGTCCCTGCCAGCGGCCGCGCAGGTTCCATTCGGATTGACCATGCCGCACCGCCAGCAACTCTGAATGCTGTGTCACGGCGCCCGACCCTAGAGGCTCATCCTCGTTGCCTCTGGGACGTGATCGGTAGCATCGCAGCGATGCCGACGGTGACGATCCGCCTGTTCGCGGGGGCGCGCGAAGCGGCTGGCGTCGGCAGCACTCAGATCGAGGCGTCCTCGGTCGCCGAAGCATTGGACTGGGCGAAGGCGAGTTTCGGCGAGGGCTTCAGCGCTGTTCTGGCCGCCAGCAGGGTGTGGCTGAACGGCGAACCGGCGCTCGGCGAGTCGCAGCTCAGCACCGGAGACGAGATCGCCGTCCTGCCGCCCGTCTCGGGCGGCTGAGCGGCGGCTGCACCGTGGCAGCGTCGCCGGATCTTGAGCCGGCGCGGCCGCGAACCTCTGCAGCAGCGCAGTGGCTGGGCCCTGCGGTCGCGTTGGGTGATGCCACCATCACTGGTGGACTGATCTGGTTCGCCGGGCTGATCGGCGCGCTGTGGGCGGGGGCAGTGACGTTCGGCATCGCCATGACAGCGGTCGCCATGCTCGGTGCCTGGCAGGCCGCGGGCGTTCGCAGCCGCGCCGGAGCGACTCGCCCGACGTCGAGCGGAACGGGGGCGAGGCCGCAGGCTGCCGAATCGCTGGTGCTTCCCCAGAGTCATCGGCTGCCCGCCGCCGCACTTGCCGGTGCAGTCGGATTCGCCGGCGTTCTCGACACCCGCCTCGCGGGGGTAGTCGTCGGCGCGGCCGTCGCCGCCAGTTTCATCGTGGTCGCAGCCCTGCGGCCCCGCCGCCCAGGCGCGGCTGTGCCCGGGAGGCAGGCATCACCGCTGCGGTTCGTGGCCAACGCAGGACTGCTGATTCGCACGTGGATGCAGGTCGGTATCGCGGCCGCGTGCTTGGCGGCCGTCGCCCGCTATTCGCTGGGAGCGGCACTCGTGCTCGTGAGCGCCGCTGCGGTGTACGACGCCAGTGCTCACCTCAGTGCGTCGGGTCGGCAGCCGGGGCTGCGCGGTCCGCTGATGGGAGCGATCGCCGCGGTGATCGCCGTCTTCGCCCTGACCGGCCTGAGCGTGCCGCCGTTTGCACCCACCGATGTCATCAGGTTCGGCGTGCTCGCGGTGCTGACTCTGCCGCTCGGCCCCGCGCTCGCCAGGCCGAACACCGCGTTTGCCGCGCGTCGAGAGCATCTCCCGGCGGACAAGCAGAACGCTGGCAGTCGATCAGCCAGCAGCCACAGCGCAGCGGAGCCTGCAGGCGGGCTCCAGCGAGCGTGGCAGCGACTGGCCGGGGAGTGGGCCGTGCGCAGGCTCGATTCGCTGAGCGTCACGGCCCTGGCGTGGATGTGGGGATTGGGACTCCTCGCCATCTGAAGGTCCCCCCGGCGCGGAGCGGCGGTTCGCTCAGTTCGTGACGCTGCGGCGATCTGCGTAGCGTTATCGGCCGTGGCGCCCGAAGTACCCGACCGCCAGATGCTCGGCGAGCATGGCCGCGTCTTGCGGGTTGCCGTGTTGTGCATGCACACATCGCCGTTGCGCCAGCCCGGCAGCGGCGATGGCGGCGGCTTGAACGTGTACGTGCGTGAACTCACTGCCGCGCTGGCGCATCTCGGTGTCGACTGCGACATCTACACACGCCGCACCGATCCATCGCAGCCCGACCAGCTCGAAGTGGAGTCGGGAGTGGTGGTCTTCCACATCGATGCCGGTGCCCCATCGCTCGACAAGGATGATCTGCCGGCGGTCGTGTCAGCATTTGCCGGCAGCGTCGGCGAGCACCTCGCACATCGCCCGGTCGACGCCATTCACGCTCACTACTGGTTGAGCGGCATGGCCGGGCACCAGCTCAAGCACCGCCTGGACATTCCCTTGGCGGTCACCTTTCACACGCTGGGGCGCGTCAAGACGAGCAACGGCGATGCTGAGCCTCGCCACCGCGGCGACGCTGAGCAACGAGTCATCGACTGCGCGGACGTCGTGTTCACCTCCGGCGCCGCTGAGGCTGCCCAGCTCAGGTCGCTGTACGACGTCGCGCCCGAGCGCCTCCACGTGCTGACACCCGGCGTCGACCGGGCAATGTTCGCGCCCGGTCAGCGCCATGCGGCGCGTGCGGCGATCGACCTCCCGCCAGGACCGGTGCTGCTGTTCGTCGGCCGCCTGCAGCCGCTGAAGGGCGCCGAATTGGCGATCGAAACGCTCGCAGCCACGAGAGCTGCTGGTGCAGCGGGCGCTCAAGCCCAGCTCGCCATAGTGGGAGGGCCCAGCGGTCCGCAGGGCGAGGTCACGCTGGCCCGCTTGAAGGCGCTGACGGACGACTTGGCGGTTGCGGACCATGTGCGGTTCGTCGATCCGCTCCCGCACTACCTGCTGTCGACCTATTACCGGGCCGCCGACGTGTGCCTGGTGCCCAGCCGTTCGGAATCATTCGGACTGGTCGCGCTCGAAGCCGCAGCTTGCGGCACACCGGTCGTAGCGTCCGATGTCGGCGGTCTGCGCGACAACGTCGTGGAGGGCGATACCGGCTACCTCATCGCCGACCGCAGCAGCGACGCGTTCGCCCGCCGAGTCATCGACATCCTTGCTGATCCGCTGCTGGCGCTGCGCCTGGGCGACGCCGGTTCTCGCCGCGCCGAGCGCTACAGCTGGCGAGCGAGTGCGGCCGCGGCGCTGGAAGTGCTCGACACCGCGGCCCGGCGCGAGCTCGTCGCCTGCCTGTGACCCGTCGGCCGGCAACCGACGCCGAGCTCGATCTGCTCGAGGCCCGCATGGACGACTGGCTTGCCGACTGGGCGCGCTCGCAGGCCGATGGCGGTCCCGGCGAGCGCCCGATGCTGCTCGACGTGACTCGTGACGAGGAGGTGCCGCGGCGCTGGTACGTACGACTGGCAGGGGAATCGCGCGATGTCATCGCCATCTGGCTGACGCTGCGCCAGCGCACACTGGCGTATGAGTCCTACGTCCTGCCGACACCGCAGCACCGACCGGACCAGGTGGCCGACTTCGTTCTGCGCCGGAACTACTCGCTGGTGGGTGCTCAATACGGGGTCGGTCCCGAGGACGCCGTGTTCCTGACGGGGGAGCTGCCCACCCACTGCGTCGACGAAGACGAGCTGGATCGGATCGTCGGGTCGCTGTGGGCGTACATCGAGCGTGACTTCACGACGCTGATCCGCTTGGGTTTCAAGAACTAGCCATCGAAAATTATTTGACACTTTTCATTGACTTCTGATTGATTTGAGTTTTGCCGGGGCACTCGCCGGCAGGCCGCAGGGAAGCGTCCCACTCACCGCGAGTGCCCCGGCACCGCCATCGGGCTCGGCAGTGGTCCCGATGCGGTCCGGTACCGTGACCGCATGGCGGACAAGGTCGAACTGCTGATCGTCGGCGGCGGCAAGATGGGCGAAGCGCTGCTGGGCGGATTGCTCGCAGCCGGCCGCAGTGCCGAGAGCATCTGCGTTGCAGAGTCGATTGCCGCGCGCCGTGATGAGTTGGCCGATCGTTACGGCGTCGCTGTCTCCGGCGACGTTGCGGCCTCGGCCGGCGCCATTCTCGCCACCAAGCCCGAGGTCATTCCAACCGTTGCCGCCGCGGTCACGGCCGCTGGCACCGACCGCGTCCTCTCGATCGCCGCCGGGGTCACGCTCCCGACGCTGGACGCCGCTGCCGGCACTGGCGTCCCGATCGTGCGTGCCATGCCGAACACACCCGCACTGGTGTCGGAGGGTGCGGCGGCGATCTGCGGCAACGACCGAGCCACCGAAGATGACCTCGGATGGGCCGAGGAGATCCTTGGGGCAGTAGGCCGCGTCGTGCGCGTCCCCGAGCACCTGATGGATGCGGTGACCGGACTGTCTGGGTCCGGGCCGGCGTATGTCTTCTTGGTGGCCGAGGCACTGATCGAGGCAGGGGTGCTCATGGGCCTGGGCCGACCGGTGGCGGCGGAATTGGCCAACCAGACATTGCTGGGTGCCGCGACGCTGCTGGCCGAGGGACGTTCGCCGGCCGATCTACGAGCCGACGTGACGTCGCCGGGCGGCACGACGGCGGCTGGGCTCCGCGAACTGGAGCGCCACGGCGTGCGCGCCGCATTGGCTGCGGCCGTCGAAGCCGCCACGCGCCGCTCCGCCGAACTCGGCTCAGCGTGATCGAGCGCCGGGAGGCTGAGCCGGACGGCGAAACCATGACAACCTTCGACACGGTCACGTGCTTGAGCGATCTAGGCACCGCAGACGAGTCGGTCGGCGTCATCCACTCGATCGTTCGACAGGCCGCTCCCCATGCCGCCGTGATCGACTTGTGCCACGAGATCGATCCGGGCGATACGCGCACAGCGGCCTTGATGCTGGCGCGCAGCGTGCCGCACTTAGCGCCGGGCGTAGTGCTCGCATCGGTGGGACGCCGTTTGGACAGGCCCGCTATCGCGGTTTCGGTCGGTGACGGCCAGTCGATGCTGGTCGGCTCTGACAACGGCGTGCTGGCGGCTGCGGTGGCGGCGGTCGGCGGAGCGGACATCGCAGTGCGTATCGAGGCCGCCGACTGCGGCGAGCCCCAATCCGTGCTTCACCCGGCGCGTGATGTGCTCGCGCCCGCAGCCGGCCGGCTGGCGGCTGGAGCGCCGATTGGAGCTTTGGGCGCGCCGATCGACCCCTCACTGCTGCTGCCGTCGCTCGTTGCGGTGCCCCGCGTCGAAGATGACGGTTCAGTGACCGCGGAAGTGCTGTCGGTGACGCGCTGGGGCACAGTGCAGCTCAACGTCGACCGCGAGACGCTGGCAGCCCTCGGCGATCTCCTGGTCATGGAATGGGCGGCAGGCGCGAGCGCGTCACAGCCCGCGACAGCGAATTCGCAGTCGGTCCGGCTGGCACCTGCGGGGTCGACGGATACAGGCAACCTCGCCCTGTGTGACGATCCCTTCGGCTTGCTCGAGTTGACGATCGCCGGCGGGAGCGCCGCTCATCTTGGCTTCGCAGTGGGCACCGAAGTCCGGCTGCGCCCTACAGCGTGAGACCGTGACATGAGAGGGTGACATGAGACCTCGAACAGCGCTCGTGCTGGCCGCGCTCGCTGCGGTCATCCTGCTCGCCGCAACCATCCAGCTGCTCGTAGCTCTCGACTGACCGCTCTGTGGCCCCATTTGCCGCGCGATCTTTCGTCGAACGCGTGGAAACGGGGTGCCGAATCGGCGAGACTGTGCGGGCCGCATTTCCGAACCCTGGGTAGTCCTCGTGTCCATCGTTGTCATGGGCGTGAGCCATCGCAGCGCACCGCTTGAGCTATTGGAGCGCTGCACGGTTGCCGCCGCCGACGTGCCGAAACGACTTGCTGATCTCGCATCGTGCGCGAACGTCAGCGAGGCCGTGGTCGTGTCCACGTGCAACCGCACCGAGGCCTACGTCGTGGCCGAGAAATTCCATGCGGCGTTCGGCGAGATGCGCGACTTCTTCTGCACGCTGTCGGGTGCGGCGCCCGCCGAGCTGTCCGACCATCTCTACGTCCACTACGACGACGACGCGGCGCGTCACCTGTTCCGTGTGGCCAGCGGCCTGGAATCCGCTGTGGTCGGGGAGCACGAGATCCTGGGCCAAGTCCGCACCGCATGGGACACGGCACGAACCGAGGGCACCGCGGGCGCGGTGCTCAACGGACTGTTTCGACACAGCATCACTGCTGGCAAGCGCGCGCGCACTGAGACCGGCATCGCGCGGGGGACTGCCTCGATCAGCCACGCGGCCGTGAGCATGGCCAAGAACCATCTCGGCACCTTGGAGGATGCTCAGGTGCTGGTCGTGGGCGCCGGCGAGATGGCCGAGGGCATGATCGTCGCACTCGCGGCAGCTGGTCCTGCAGCAGTGCAGGTAGCCAACCGCACGCCGTCGCACGCCGAAGCCCTGGCGGCTCGGGTCGGAGGCCACCACCTGCCGCTCGGCAGCCTGGAAGATGCGTTGGTCGAGGTCGATCTGCTGCTGACGTCCACCGGTGCCAGCTCGGTGATCGTCGATCACGCCAGCGTCGGAGCGATCATCGAGCGACGAGCCGGTCGCCCGCTGCTGATCGTGGACATTGCCGTGCCGCGGGATGTCGACCCGGCTGTGGCTCGCCTTCCCGGTGTCACCCTCCTCGACATGGATGACCTGTCGCGATTTGCTGAGGTCGGTCAGGCGGGCCGGCAAGCGGAGGTGGCGGCGGTCGAATCGATCCTGGCTGAGGAGACGGAGCGTTTCTCCGCCGACCGCACCGCGCGGGAGATGGCACCGCTCATCGAATCGCTGCGCGGCATGGCTGAAGCAGTGCGCCAATCCGAGCTTGAACGTGCACTGACGGCTCACCCCGATCTCGACGACGACGCACGTGAGGCGCTCGAGCGCGCGACAACAGCGCTCGTCAACAAGCTGATGCATCAGCCCACCGTGGCGTTGAGGTCAGCGGCAGGCAAGGCCAAGGGCGACCGGCTCGCAGACTCAGTGCGCGACCTGTTCGACCTCTAGATGCCGGCTGCGTGAGGATCGCGACACGATCGAGCCCGCTGGCAACCTGGCAGGCGCGCGCCGTCGCAACTGCGCTGGAAGCAGCCGGATCCGCCCCCGGCGACATCGAGCTCGTGCCCGTGCGCACCGCCGGCGATCTCGACGTGTCCACGCCGATTTCGGATATGTCCGGCAGGGGCGTGTTTGTGACCGAAGTGCAAGCAGCGGTGCTGGACGGCCGCGCCGACATCGCCGTGCACAGTGCCAAGGACATGCGCTCCGAGCCGACCCCGGGCTTGACGCTGGCAGGCTGCCTGGTGAGGGGCGACGCGCGCGACGCACTCGTCGGCTTGGCGCTCGATGCAATCCCCCGCGGCGGTGTGGTGGCGACCGGATCACAGCGCCGCCAGTGCCAGCTCGCGGCGCTCCGCGGCGATCTGCGCTTCACCGGTCTGCGCGGCAACATGGCTCGTCGCATCGCCGCAGCCGCCGAGCCCGACGTCGACGCCGTGATCGTGGCGGCGGCAGCGCTCGAGCGTCTCGGCGAGTCCCACCGGATCGCCCAGCGGTTCAGCCCCGACGAGATCGTGCCTCAAGCCGGGCAGGGCGCCATCGCGGTCGAATACCGCACTGACGACGCTGACACGGCCGCTGCCGCCGGCGCAGTCATCGACGAGGTGACGACACGATGCGTCCACGCCGAGCGGGCGTTCTTGCGAACGCTGGGCGCCGGCTGCGACCTGCCCACGGGTGCCCATGCCATCGTCGAGGCTGACGGCCGCCTGAGCATGACAGCGATACTCGCCGCGCACGACCGTGACGGCATCGAGCGCACGACTCGCAGCGATGCCGACGGCGAGATGCTGGGCGCGGCATTGGCCCAAGAGCTGATGGCCCGAACCGGCACAGACGCAGCGACGTGGGCCAGCTGGGCTGACGATGTCTGAGAGCCAGTTCAGCGAACTCGCCGACCGCACCGTCGTCGTCACGAGGGCCTCGCACCAGGCCAGCCCGCTGGTGACGGCACTACGCGAACGCGGGGCCACGGTGATTGTGGCACCTGCGATTGCGGTGGTGCCCCCGCTCGACGGCGGCCAACCGCTCGACGATGCCCTGCTGCGGCTGGAGCAGTACAGCTGGGTCGCGTTCACCTCTTCGAATGCGGTGGCAGCCACGTTCGCTCGTGCAGACCGGCGCGGCGTTCGCCGCCGCTTCGCACGCATCCGCACAGCGGCTGTCGGACCTTTCACGGCCGCGCGCGTCGAGGCCGAGATCAACCGCCCAGTCACGCTGGTGCCGGAACGACATGATGCGGCCGGGCTGGCTACGGCGTTTCCCGAACCGGGCCCCGACGACTGGTGTTTCGCGCCCCAGTCGGCGCAGGCCCGCCCCGAACTCGTCGACGGCCTGCGTGCCCGAGGCTGGAACGTTGATGCCGTGAGCGCATACCGCATCGTCACGCCCACGTTGTCTGACCATCTGGTCACCGATGTGTCCGGCGCAGATGCCGTCGTATTCGCCTCGCCCTCTGCCGTGCGGGGCCATCTGTCGCAGATCGGCGGTATCCCCCGTACCGGCAAAGTGGTGTGCATCGGCCACACCACGGCCGCCGCCTGCCGTGAAGCCGACGTGCCGGTCGCCGCAGTAGCCGACGGCCCCACCGATGCAGGTCTCGTCGAGGCCGTCGTTGCCGCGGTGCATGGCTGATGCAGTCCCGGTGAGACAGCGGCACCCCTACGCTGCGAGGCCGTGAGCGAGCCGCATTCGACGAACGCCGACCTGTTCGAGGCTGCTCAACGTGTGATTCCCGGAGGCGTGAATTCGCCGGTGCGGGCGTTCGGGTCGGTCGGCGGCACGCCGTACTTCGTTGCGCGAGCCGAAGGGCCGTACGTCTTCGATGTCGAAGGCCGCCGGTATGTGGACTTTGTGCAGTCATACGGGGCGATCATCTTGGGTCACGCCCACCCGGCGGTCACCGAAGCTGTCGCGAAGGCCGCGGCCGACGGGACGTCGTACGGCGCACCCACCGAACGCGAGGTGGCACTCGCCGAGCGCATCGCCGCTGCCGCGGCAGGAGTCGACCAGGTTCGCCTGACCAGCAGCGGCACCGAAGCCACCATGACGGCCGTCCGGCTGGCGCGAGGGTTCACCGGACGACCGCAAATCGTGAAGTTCGCCGGCTGCTACCACGGCCACGCCGATTCGCTGCTGGCCGCCGGCGGCAGCGGCGTGGCCACGCTCGGCCTGTCGGGCTCGGCTGGCGTGCCACCGAGTGCCGTGGCCGACACGCTGGTCGCGCCCTACAACGAGGTTCCCGAGCTCGATGACCAGGTGGCGGCAGTCATCGTGGAACCGGTGGCGGCGAACATGGGCGTGGTGCCGCCAGTGCCCGGTTTCCTGGAGGGCCTGCGTGTCGCCTGCGACGAAGCGGGCGCATTGCTGGTCTTCGACGAGGTCATCACCGGCTTCCGCCTGGGACGCGGTGGCGCCGCCGAGCGATTTGGCGTTTCGCCCGACATCTCGTGTTTCGGCAAGGTCATCGGCGGCGGCCTGCCCATCGGCGCCCTCGGCGCACGCACCGAGATCATGCAGACTCTGGCCCCGACTGGTCCCGTGTACCAAGCCGGCACGCTGTCGGGCAACCCGCTCGCCACCGCAGCGGGGCTGGCGGCGCTCGAGCAGCTCACGCCGGCGGCCTATGCAGAGCTGGAGGCCCGTGCCGGCCAGTTCGCCAACGGCTTGCGCGAGGCGCTTGCTCGATCAGGCTTCGACGCCGCTGTCGTGCAGGTCGGCACGCTCGTGGGCCTGTATTGCGGCCCAGTCGCCGGGCCGGGCTGGATCGCGGCCGACTACGACGAAGCCCGCACCACCGATGAGCAGGCCTACGCCCGCCTGCATGCCGAGCTGCTCCGGCGCGGCGTGGCCTTCGCGCCCGGCGCCTACGAGGCGATCTTCGTCAGCCTCGCCCACACCCCCGACATCATCGACGAAGCCCTCGCCGCCATCGCCGACGCCGCCTCAGCCGCGTCGCAGGCCTAACTCACCTGGCGCTCAGGTGCGGTCGCGCCAGAGCCGCGCCATCCCGGCCGCCGCCCGGTAGATGCCCCGAGGGCCGAGCGGACTGGCTCTGCTTTGCAACAGATCTGTCGAGACGCGCATGGCCAGGTTCCCCATGCGGGGAGAGCGGATCGCGAGCTGCGTCAGTTTCCTCATCAGCCCAGGCTGGCCCAGCGCGCGGGTTGTCAGCCGACCGAGGTGGTGGTATCGCTCCCAGCGCTCGGCGAGCACAGCCTCGTAGCGCCGCAGCTCGAGTCCGTCGTCGGCGTCGAGTGCCCGCCCGATGACCTCGGCTGCCAGCCGGCCGGTTGCCAGTGCCGGGCCGACGCCATCGCCGTTCCAAGGGTTGACACTGCCTGCTGCGTCGCCGACCACTACCCAATTCGGTCCCGAGCGCGGGCGTACCGATCCTCCCATCGGCAATCGGCCGCCTGCCGGTTCGCTGCGAGGACCCGCGGGATCGATCTCCCAGTGCGCAGGGATCTGCTGCGTCCACTGCTCGAAGAGCTGCTCAAGGGAGATGGCCTCGTTCCCGTAGTGGTGGCTGAGCAGGCCCACTCCCACATTGGCCGTGCCATCTCCGACCGGGAACACCCAGCCATAGCCCGGCAGCTGGCTCCCAGCGCGATCGGCCAACGCAAAGACCGACTCGATCCACGGCTCGGCGTGGCGCGGGGTGGGGTAGTAGGCCCGCATCGCCAGTCCCTGCGCGTAGGTCCGGGTGCGCACGGTGCCGAGCGCCCGGCCGAAGCCCGAACGCGGACCGTCGGCGATGACGACATAGCGAGCGCGTGCAATTGCGTTCTCGTGCAGCGCGCCGCTGCCGCCCCGAGCGATGCAGCCACGCAGGTGACCGTCGGTGATCAGCGGAGCCGTGGCCTCCGTGGCGGTGAGGACGCGCGCCCCCGCCGACTGCGCTCGGGCAAACGTCAGCGCGTCGAGGCGCGACCGGCGCACCACGACGCCATAGCCGGGCCATTGCTCGCCCCGGGGCCACGACACCTCGAGGCTCTGCCCGTGGGCGGTGATCCGCAGACCGTGATGCCGGTGCCAGCGCGCAGCGCCGGGATCGCAGCCCATGTCGATAAGTTCGCCCACAGCAACCGGTGTGAGTGCATCGCCGCAGACGCGTTCGCGCGGGTGAGTCGAGCGCTCGATGAGCAGCACATCTCGTCCCGCTTGTGCCAGCCAGTACGCGGCAGCGCTGCCCGCTGGCCCGCCACCGATGACGAGCACATCGCTGTCGAGTGTCTGGGTCAAGGTGCCGTGATCACGATCAGGGTTCCCGCTCGGTGGGGAATCGGCATGGGCGCCGTGGCGCCGCAGAGATGGCCCTAGTGGCCGCCGCCACCCCCGCCACCGGACAGGGCGCCGCCGCCGAGATGCTCCCACTCGGCATCGCGCTCGGCTGCCACTTCGTCGCTGATCGCTTCACCGCCGATCACCTCGCGTACATAGCGCGCGACCGAATAGAGCTGATGGTCGTTGAGCACATCGCCGAACGCGGGCATGGCCGCTGCGTTGTCGCTGCCGCCCGAGATGTGTGCGCCGCCGGGCCGGTTGGGGTCGCCGTAGACCTGCCCGAGTCCGAGGCCTTCGGAGCCCACCGAGATCCATTCGATGAATGAGTCGTCCAGGCTCGGGAAGGTCAGCAGCACCTCGCCGTCCCACAGCGGGCGTCCCACCAGGCCTCCATCGGAACCAGAACCGTCACCGCCGTGACAGCTCGAGCACCGCACTGCGTAGGTGGCCGCTCCCTCGTTGATGGCGGTGATCGGTTCGGGGGGCGGCTCGGTCAGCTTCACGTACACAAACGCCCACAGCGGCAGGCAGAACAGCACGGGCAGCACCCAGATCGGAATCCGATGCCGTGTCTGGGCCGCAATCACCCATGACGGATCGGGCGGAGCCTCAGGTTCGACTTCGAGCTGTGCCGCCTCGCGCGCGGCAGCAATCATCTCGGCTTGGGTCGGCCCAGCGGCCGCGGCTGCTCCGGCTGCGGGCGCTGCTGCGCCCGCATCGCCGCCGCCACCGCTGCCGTCGTCTTCGAGGACCCCCAGCGCGATGCGACGCTGTCGCGAGCGCTCCAGCAGGTACTCGGGAACTTCGGTCACGGGATCCTCCGCGGGGTTGCCCCAGGGGTTCTGGCACAGCGGCAGTGCCAAGTTCGCAGGGCACGATATGCGCCCGAACGCACCGAGGCGCAAGTCTGCCATGCAGCCACGCCGATGGCGCAGACTGCGACATCCGATTGGGCCATCCGAATGGACCGTCCGAATGGCTCTGCCCGAATTGTGGCGAGTGCTGGCTGTCGTGCTAGAACATCACGCGCCATGGCCGGGGCGCCGGTAATCTTTGCCCCGGTCTCGCTGCGGCTGACGCACTCGATGCACTATCGATTGGGCCAGTTCGCAACAGTCCTGACACGCCGACGGGAGAACGCGGGAGGAACACCGAGTGGTTGCACTCGTCACATCGATCCTCGTCACCGCGCTGATGGTCTACCTGCTGGTGTGGTACGGCAAGCGCCGTCCGACCGATCGCCCCACCACCTGGGGCGAAGCCATGCTGGGGGCCGCCTACGTCTTCATGCTGATGCTGCTGGTGTTCGGCATCGTGCCCGACCGCTGGATCCGCCTGACCGACAACGAGTGGGGCTGGTCGGTGGAGCGCTTCCTGGTCACCGAAGGCCAGTTCATGGAGTCGCCGATCCTGTTCCCGCCGACGCGCATCGACCTCAAGAAGGTCAGCGACATCGTGGTCGTCATCGAGCACCTCATCGCGTTCATCGGATTGCCGGTGCTGGCGATGTGGTGGCAGAAGCGCGACAAGGCCCAACCCACCGCCGAGCCGATCTCCGACTACGGCCGTCCGCTGGTCAAGGGCAACTGAGGGCAAGACGAATGGCTGCGAACGACGCGAACCCGCCGATGCCCAAGTTCCGGGACGACTACCTGCTGCAGCAGGTCGACGCCTCGTACCTCGATGCGGCTGTCAAGCCCAAGCAGTTCATCAACATCGACCAGTCCGAGTGCATCCAGTGCGAGGGCTGCGTCGACATCTGCCCGTGGAAGTGCATCTGGTACGTGTCCACCGAGGCGGTCGACGAGGCCGTCGGCGTGGATCTGCCGGGGCTCGACCCCACCGACAACGCGATCTTCATCATCGACGACGACGTGTGCACCCGTTGTGCGCTGTGCGTCGACCGCTGCCCGACCGGCGTGATCACGCTGGGGCGGGTCAGCAACAATCCTCCGCCGTCGGGCGATGTCCACGGCCGCACCCACACCCACGGTTACGCCTACGGGATGCGCCTGTAGGCCGGCGGGAATGCCCGTACTGCTGAGACTGCGAAGGACCCGGTCCACCTAGATCGAAGAGATATGGCGAACACGCTCGAATCCCCCGATACCAAGCCGAAGCTGCCGCAGCGTCTCCAGAACGCGCAGCAGCAGGCGGCCGATTGGATGCAGGACAGCCAGTTCTGGACGTCGATCTTCCGGCCCGGGTCGATCTTCCGCAAGGGCTACACCGACAGCCCCCGCAACC
>CAZAFV010000044.1:0-22181 GCA_964484385.1 uncultured Acidimicrobiales bacterium | reverse complement strand
GCTGGAGCTGGCCCCCAACCGCAAGCCCTATTTGAGCGATGAGGAGTTGGAGACCTCCAAACTCGACCTCGCTTTGGTGAGCGGGCTGGTCACCTTGGTCATCATCGGTGTGGCCTTGCCCCTCTACTGGCTGGGCGAGCCGGGTCGCCAGCAAGGCTATTTGGACGACTCTCGGAGGCAGTTCACCAGTCGGGGCTTTGAGCAATACGAAGAACGGTGTGCCAGTTGCCACGGCGGCGGCGGTCTTGGCGGCACCACCTCCACGTCGATAACCGACGACGCCGGGAACTTCATTGCTGCCATCGAGTGGGAGGTGCCCGCGCTCACCACCGCGCTGTATCGATTCTCCGAAGACGAGGTGCGTCACATCCTCAACTATGGGCGGCCTCCTACCCCCATGCAGGCGTGGGGCGCCCCCGGCGGCGGACCCCTCACCACCCAGCAGGTGGACGAGCTCATCCAGTACATCCAGAGCATCCAGCTCACCCCCGAGGAGCTACAGGGTGAAGTGCTCGACGGCCTCGTCCTTCAGGTGCGCGACGACGTGCTGGCCGCCAACTCCGATTTGAGCGACCGACTATCGGCGGCCAACGAAGCGGTGGCGGCTGCGGGGGCTGACGAAGCGGCCGCCGAAGCGGCCGCCCGACAGGTGGCCGCCATGGAAGCGGAACTCCGGGAGACCAGTGAGCAGTACATCCGGGCTCTGGCATCACCTGAACGGGGTGAGCTGCTGTTCAACAACGGGGTGTACGGCTGCGCCCGCTGCCACACCCCGCGGGACTCTTGGCGCTTTACCGGACCGGAAGCAACCCCCGGCGCCGGACCGGTGGTGTTGGCTCGGGGATCTGCCGAAGAGGCTGAGGTAGTCGCCCGTCTCGGGAGCTTGATTCCCGCCTACATTCCGGGTGGCGGGGCGTTTGGTCCCAACCTCACCAATGGAGCCACCCTGCGGCAATTCGACACCGCTGAGGATCACGCGGGCTTCGTCACCATCGGCTCGCAAGAAGGCGTGGGCTACGGCAACTTCGGCCAGGGCGACGGCGGGGGCCAGATGCCGGCCTTTGGAGAGTGTGTGGGCGATCGGGACTCCAATGAGCAAAGCCCGTTCTATGGGTTCTGCACGCTGGAAGACGGCAGCCCCCGACCGGGCATGCTCACCGCTGACCAGATTACCGACATCGTGGCCTACGAGCGGGGGTTGTGAGCATGGGTTCGGTTCTTGCCGCAGTAAGCCCGCTGGCCGCCATCTCGTTCGACAACGAGGTCCGCGGCCTGCTGACCGTGCTTTTGGGCTCGGCCATCCTCATGGGATCGGTGTGGCTCATCATCTCCACCAACACCGGCTTCCGCCTGGGAAGCCTCATAGCCATCTCAGCCATCTTCGGTTGGACGGCGATGATGGCCTTGCTGTGGGCCCTGTACGGCATCGGGCTCCAAGGGGCCCGCCCCACTTGGGAGGTCCAGGCCATCCACATCGGCAACCCCTCGGTGACCGACAACGAGGCCAATCCCCCTCCCGGCATACTCGACGATCTACCCAACCCGCTGACGTGCTCCACGTTGGGGGCCCAAGACTGCCTCCCCAAGGCGATCCAAGTGGTCCGGGTGCTGGGCGACAGCGCTCAGCGGGCCGAACTCGACTCCATCAACGCCGGTGCCATTCGCGACGAGGTCAATGCCTTCCATAGCGCCCTGGCCGACGGCGACCCCCGCAAGCTCACCGGCGATGACCTTGAGGACGAGGTGCAGCGTTTGGCCGACGAGCAGCGCATCCGCAACGAGGATCTGACCCTGAGCGAGTTGAAGGGCGTCGCCCCCGACCTCACCGAGGAGGCCGAGCGCCGGGGCTGGCTAGTGTTGGGCGACTGGAACCTCCAAACCACCCAGGCCGCCGGTGAGGCCATAACCGCGGCCAGCGACTATCTGATCCAAGCCGATCTGGGTTTCGGGGCGACCGACGAGCAGAGCAACACCTTCGTGGTACTGGATGCCTACCAGCAGGGGGGCAAACCGAAGAGGCTCAACAACGGGGTCTGGGAGAGGGTAAGTAACAAAGTCATCACCAGCACCATGCCCCGCCATCCCACCAACTACACGGTGGTACAGGTGCAGCGGTCGATCTACAAGGAGCCGGTAGCCGGCCAAGCCCCACCACCGGCTGAGATCGACCCCGATGAGCCGGTCATCTCGGTGCTTTTGCGCCGTAACCTGGGCCGGTTCCGCCTGCCCGGTATTCTGGTGGCCATCGGCTCCGGCTTGTTGTTCTTGGTGTCTTTGCTGATGCTCCACACCCGTGATTTGGAAGTCCGCCGTCGCCTGGAGGGCGAGGGCGCGGCGCCATGATCACATCGGGGTAGACCGCGATGACCGGCCAATACCTGCCGATCTTCGTTCTCGGAGTCTTGGCCGTGCTGTTCGCCGCTCTGAGCTTTGGCGCTTCCCGGCTGCTGGCCCCCCGGCGCCAGACCAAAGCCAAGCTGGCCCCCTACGAGTGCGGGGTGGAGGAGAGCACCGACGCTCCGGAGCGGTTCGGGGTGAGATTCTTCCTCATCGCCATGATTTTCATCGTCTTCGACATCGAGATCGTCTTCTTGTATCCCTGGGCGGTGTCCTACCGAGGCCTGGGACTGTTCGGCTTGGTGGCCATGGGTATCTTCGCTCTGGCCGTGTTCGAGTCGTTTGTGTACCTCATCGGCAACGGCGCCCTCGACTGGGGGCCGTCTCGCCCGATGTGGCGGCGTGACCCCCAGGTTTCGGCTCGCCGCACCAGCGACACCACCATCCGCCGAGTGGGCTTGGACGGACGAGGCGTCCCGGAGGAAGCGGCATGAAGAGTCGGTGGTGCCAGGAGCGACTTGGGGGCGACAAATGAAGCTGCCATTGCTTGGTGATCCCAAGGTCGTTCTCGATCAAGGGTTGGAAGGTGTCGACCACAATTTCGTGACCGGCAAGCTCGAAGAGCTGGTCAAGTGGTCCCGGGCTCGGAGCTGCTGGCCAGCCACCTTCGGCCTGGCCTGCTGTGCCATCGAGATGATGGCCACCGGCGGGGCCCACTACGACCTGGCCCGCTACGGCATGGAGGTGTTCCGGGCCTCTCCCCGCCAAGCCGACCTGATGATCGTGGCCGGCCGGGTCTCCCAGAAGATGGCCCCCATCCTGCGCCGCATCTACGACCAGATGATGGAGCCCAAGTGGGTGATCTCCATGGGGGTGTGCGCCTCCAGCGGCGGCATGTTCAACAACTACGCCATCGTGCAGGGCGTCGACCAGGTTGTTCCGGTCGACATGTACGCACCCGGTTGCCCGCCAGGGCCCGAGACGCTGCTGCATGCGATCCTCGCGCTGCACGAGAAGATCCGTACCGGCGAGCTGACCCGGCGCCGAGCCGAGCGCGGCGGCGGCGGCGCTGCAGTGGATCTGGCGGCACATGGAGTGCCGCAGTCGAACCCGGCGGCACATGGAGTGCCGCAGTCGAACCCGGCGGCACATGGAGTGCCGCACTCGGGCACGGCGGCGCGCTGATGGCAGACGAGGGCGTAGCAGCCGACGACGCCGCGCCAGCGACAGAGATCGCTGAGCAGCCCACCATGTTCGGCGTGCCATGCACCGACGAGCGTGACCAGCAGGTGCTCCATCCGAGCCGCGACGAGTACCTCGATGTGCTCGGCATGGCTGCTGCCGATGGCTTCGAGCTGTGTGTTGACGTGTGTGCGGTGGACGGGCTCACCAACCGCGGCCGCGCCGTAGCGCCAGGCATCGAGCCGGAACGCTTCGAAGTGGTGGTGAACCTGCTGGATCTCCGTGGCCGGCGCCGGCTGCGCATCCGCACCCAAGTACCGGCCGACGATCCGCAGGTGCCCTCGGCGGTGGGCCTGTATCCCGGTGCCGAGGCGCCCGAGCGGGAGGCGGCCGACCTGTTCGGCATCAGCTTCAGCGATCATCCCGATCCGAGCCGCATTCTCATGCCGCCCGACTGGGAAGGTCACCCGCTGCGCAAGGACTACGCCATCGGTGCCATCCCGGTTCAGTTCAAGGCGGTGGAAGGCCGATGAGCACCGCAACGGCCGCTGCCATCCGCCGACCGGCAGACGCCGTGCTGCGAATCTCCGAGGAGGCTGCGCTGGATGCAGCTGTTGTCGAAGATGATGTGGAGGTTGTCACAGCAGAGCCTGGCGACGGGCCGATGCTCATCAACATGGGCCCGCAGCACCCATCCACCCACGGCGTGCTGCGCATAGCGATGGAGCTCCAGGGCGAGACGGTGCTGCGATCCAAGCCGATCATCGGCTACCTGCACACCGGGATGGAAAAGACCGCCGAAGACCTCACGTTCCTGCAGGGGCCGACGAACGTCACCCGTATGGACTACGCCTCGCCGCTGTTCACCGAGTTGGTGTTCTGTCTCGCGGTCGAGGATCTGCTGGGAACGGAGATCCCGCCGCGAGCCACGTGGATCCGCATGCTGATGTGCGAGCTGAACCGGATGAGCTCCCACCTGCTGTTTCTCGCGACCAACGGCATGGATCTCGGCGCAGTCGGGATGATGCTCTACGGGTGGAAGGAACGCGAGGAGATCCTGCGGTTCTTCGAGAACGTGACCGGCTTGCGGATGAACCACAACTACATCCGCCCCGGCGGCGTGGCAGCTGACCTGCCCGACGGTTGGCAGGACGACGTGGAGCACATTCTGACGGTGCTGCCCGACCGGCTCGAGCAGTTCGACACCTTGATGACCGGCCAGCCGATCTGGCGAGACCGCACTCAAGGCGTCGGCGTCATCACCGCCGACGAGGCCATCGCCATGTCGGCCACAGGGCCGCTGCTGCGCAGCACCGGCGAGGCGTGGGATCTGCGTCGGACCATGCCGTACCTGGCCTACGACGAGGTCGACTTCGACGTCGTGGTGGGTGCCTACGGCGACACGTTCGATCGGTACTCCATCCGCCTGAACGAGATCCGCGAGTCGATGCGCATCGTGGAGCAGTGCCTCGACAAGATGCCGAAGGGCCCCTACCGCACCGAGGACCGCAAGGTCACGCCGCCACCGCGTGCGCGCATCGATGAGTCGATGGAAGCGCTGATTCACCACTTCAAGATCTTCACCGAGGGCTTCCGGGTGCCGCCCGGAGAGACGTACGTGGCGGTCGAGTCACCCCGAGGCGAGCTGGGCTGCTACCTGGTCTCCGACGGCGGGCCCAAGCCACAGCGGGTGCACATCCGCGCGCCGTCGTTCGTGAACCTGCAAAGCCTGCCTCATCTGATGTATGGAGGTCTACTGGCCGACGCCATCGCCATCATCTCCTCAGTCGACCCGATCATGGGGGAGGTGGACCGGTGAGGGTTCGCGACCGCCGCGTTCTTGCCTGCTCCGCGCCCGACGGTGGAGGGATCAGCCGGTGAGCTTTTTCACTGAGGAGAACCGCTCGCTAGCGCGCGAGATCATCGGCCGCTACCCGAAGCGCCGGTCGGCGATGATCCCGCTGTTGCATGTCGCACAAGCACAGGCCGGTTGGGTCAGCGAGGAAGCGATGGTGGAGATCGCCGAGCTTGTCGACACGACGCCCGCCGAGGTGCTCGGCACTTGTTCGTTCTACGAGATGTTCAAGCGGGAGCCCGTCGGCAAGTACCTCGTCAACATCTGCGCCACCATGTCGTGCGCGCTGGCAGGCGCCGCCGAGCTCATGGAACACGCCGAGGAGCGGCTGGGCGTGCGCGCCGGCGGCACCACCCCTGACGGCCTGTTCACCCTTGCATCTGCGGAATGCCAGGCCGCCTGCACCGAGGCGCCCTGCCTGCAGGTGAACTACCGCTACCGCTACCGGGTCGACGCCGACGGGTTCGACCAGCTCGTTGACGACCTAGCTGCGGGCGCGCTCGACGACGAGATCCCGCCGCACGGGGTCACTGCTCGCGTGCGCCAGCACATCCCGGCAGGCCGAGCCGTCGGCGCTGTGCCGCCCGAAGCGGTCAATGAACCGCCGGTCTGGATTACAGCCGCCGCCAGCAATGGGGCAGGTTCAGCATGAGGGCCCCCAGCCGCCGCGTTGGCGTGCGGTCCGCGTCCGACGGCGGAAGGCTCAGCTGATGGCGTCGTACACGATTCCCCACGCGCCCGGTTTCGTGGCCAATGATGCGCCCCGCATTGTCACCGAGCGATTCGACCATCCCGACAGTTACACGCTCGAGCGCTACCTGGCCACCGGCGGCTACGAGGGTCTGCGTGCTGCCCTCGGCCGCACGCCCGAAGAGGTCCACGGCGAGGTTCGCAGCGCGACCCTGCTCGGGCGCGGCGGCGCCGGCTTTCCCGCCGGGGTGAAGTGGGGCTTCTGCCCGCCCGGTGTGTGGCCTCGCTATCTCGTGGTGAACGGCGACGAGTCCGAGCCCGGCACCTACAAGGACCGCCTGCTGATGGAGCTCGACCCGCACCAGCTCATCGAGGGGTGCCTCATCGCTTGCTACGCGGTCGGGCTATCGCAGTGCTTCCTGTACATCCGCGGCGAGATGGCCGTGGCGCAGGAGCGTGTGGCGCAGGCCCTCAACGAGGCCTACGAGGCCGGCTGGGTGGGCCGCAACATCTGCGGCACCGATTTCTCGGTGGACATCGTGCTGCACTGGGGCGCCGGCGCCTATGTGGTGGGCGAGGAGACAGCGCTGATCGAGAGCCTGGAGGGCAACCGGGGCATGCCGCGGCTCAAGCCTCCCTACTTCCCGGCCGCCATCGGGCTGTACGGCCAGCCCACCATCGTCAACAACGTGGAGACGCTGGCGAACCTGCCGTGGATCCTGCGACACGGAGCCGATGCGTTCACCGCCATCGGCACGCCCACGTCGCCCGGCACGCGCATGGTGGCGGTGAGCGGGCACGTGCAGCGCCCGGGCGTGTACGAGATCACCAACGGCACCACGACGTTCCGAGACCTGATCTACGGCGACGACTACTGCGGCGGCATGCATCCGGGCCGCGAGCTCAAGGCCTTTGTTCCGGGCGGCGGCTCAGCGCCGTGGTTCACGCCGACACAGCTCGACCTGCCGTTTGAGGCGTCCGAGGTGGGGCCGCAGGGGTCGATGCTGGGTTCCGGTGCAGTGATGGTGATGGACGACACCACCGACATTCCCGCCGCAGCGCTCACGCTGACGAAGTTCTATGCCCACGAGTCATGCGGCAAGTGTGTGCCGTGCCGGGAAGGGGCGACCTGGCTGGAGCGGGTGCTGCGGCGCGTCTGCGACGGCACCGGCACGCCGCGCGACCTCGACGTGCTGTTCGAAGTGGGCGCCTCGATCTGCCCTGGCGACTTTCCCCACGCCGCGGTACCCGAACGGGGCCTCGAGCCGAAGCCGTTCCCGTACCAGATGACCACCATCTGCTTTGTGGGACCGTCCGCGTTCGCCCCGGTGCACTCGGCCATGACACTGTTCCCCGAGGAATTCGAGGCCCGGGTTGCGCCGAACGCGCACCTCGACACCGGGCCGTCTGATGGCCCTGCACCGAATTCAGTCTCGGAGGTGGCCATCCGTGTCTGACGCCACAGCTGCCGAAGCCGCGCCGAGCACCGTGGAGGTGACGATCAACGGCGTCGCCGTGGATGCGCAGCCGGGCGAACTGGTCATCGCGGCAGCGGATCGTGCCGGGGTGCACATCCCGCGGTTCTGTTACCACGAGCGGATGAGCCCGGTGGGCATGTGCCGCATGTGCCTCGTCGAGATCGACACCGGGCGGGGGCCGCAGTTGCAGCCCTCCTGCATGGTCCCCGTCTCGCCGCAGATGGTGGTGGACACCACCAGCGAGCGGACGCGGCGGGCGCAGGAAGGCGTGCTGGAGCTGCTGCTCATCAACCACCCGCTCGACTGCCCGGTCTGCGACAAGGGCGGCGAGTGCCCCTTGCAGGACCAGACGATGGCCTACGGCCCGGGCGAGTCCAGGTTCGTGGAGGAGAAGCGGCACTTCCAGAAGCCGATTCCCATTTCCGACTTGGTTCACCTCGACCGGGAACGCTGCATCCTGTGCGACCGCTGCACCCGCTTTGCAGACGAGGTCGCCGGCGACCCCCTCATTGACTTCACCGAGCGGGGAAACGAAACACAGGTGCTCACGTTCCCCGGCGAACCCTTCTCGTCGTACTTCTCGGGTAACACGGTGCAGATCTGCCCGGTCGGTGCGCTCACCGCCGCGCCCTACCGCTTCAAGGCGCGGCCGTGGGATCTCGTGGAGACCGAATCCACCTGCACGACATGTGCCGTGGGCTGCCGCATCGCGGTGCAGTCGTCGCGCAATGAGCTGGTGCGCTACCTCGGCGTCGACATCGACCCGGTCAACCACGGCTGGCTGTGCGACAAGGGCCGCTTCGCCTTCGGCTCGGTGTCGAGCCCAGAGCGGGTGACGGCGCCGCTGCAGGCTCGCGCATCGTCGGGCGCCACCTCCGACTTCGCGGACGCAGAGCCGCTGCGCCGCTTCCAGCCGACTGACTGGGGGAGTGCCCTCGGTGCTGTGGCCGCTGCGGTGAAGGCGGCCCGACCCGGCGCGATTGCCGTGCTCGGCGGTGCCCGCGGCACCAACGAGGACGCTTACGCCTGGTCGAAGCTGGCCCGCACGGTGCTGCGGACCGACCATGTAGATGCGCAGCTCGGCGACGGCTTGCCCGCAGAGCTGGCAGTGGGCCTGCCGGCAGCGACGATCGACGAGGCGTGCAGCGCCGACACCACCCTGCTGGTGTGCGGAGACCTCCGCGAGGAGCTGCCGGTTCTGCACCTGCGTCTGCGCGGCGCAGCGCGAGCGGGTACGACTCGTCTGGTCGAGATCGCCCCGACCACGACCGGTCTCACGCGCAACGCAGTTCGCAGCGAGCAGTGTCGCGGCGGCGAGGCAGCATCTGTGCTGCGGAACCTGCTCGACGGCGATGACTCGCTGGCCGGCGAGCTGGCATCTGGATCGGTCGTCGTGGTGCTGGGCCGCTCGTCGGTGTCGGAATCCGCCGAAGCGACGGCCGAGGTGGCCGCGGTGATCAGCGCCCGCATCCCCCACGCCCGCTTCCTCGTCGCCGCGCGTCGAGGCAACGTCCGCGGCGCGCTCGACATGGGCTTGGCGCCGGGGATGCTCCCGGGGCGGGCATTGAGCGCCAGCCCGCCGCAGGAGCTCGCCGCGGCGTGGGGCGAGCTGCCGGGCGAACGTGGGCACGACGCCACCGGAATCCTCGCGGCAGCCGCCGCCGGAGAGATCGACGTGCTCTTCCTGCTCGGCGCCGATCCCCTGACGGACTTCCCCGACAGCATGCTGGCGCGCCTCGGCGTGTCGGGCGCAGGCACGGTCGTAGCGGTGGACTCGTTCGTGGGCCAGTCGGCGGCGGAGGCCGACATCGTGCTGCCGGCCGCTGTGTTCGGGGAGAAGTCGGGCACCACGACCAATCTGGAGGGACGCGTCTCGGCCGTCGGCGAGTTGGTGACCGCACCCGGCTCAGCCCGCCCCGACTGGATGATCGCGGCCGAGCTGGCCGTGCTGTGCGGCGGTGACCTCGGCTTCCTGTCGGTCGGCGAGATCACTGCCGAGATAGCGGCCGTGTGCGCCACGCACGCCTCGGCGGTCGGCCCTGACCTCGCCGCTGACGGCGTGGTGACGCTGGGAGCGGCCTTCGAGCCCGAGTTCCCGCCCGAACACGTTGCTCCGGCGCGAGACGCCTACGGCCTCCGCCTGGTCTGCAGCCGCAAGCTGTATGACGGCGGCGTGACGGTCAGCCAGACGCCTGCGCTGGCGTCGCTGGCGGCCGACACGGTGATGCGAGTGCACCCGGTCGACCTGGAGCGAGTCGGTGTCGAATCGGGTACTGAAGTCGAAGTGCACTCCGACCGCGGTGCGCTGCGGCTGCCGATCGTGGCCGACGCCGGCATCGCCCGCGGCAACGTCGTCGTGCTGTTCCCATCGGCCCACATCGACGTGGGGGCATTGATCGACGTGACGGCACCAGTCACCGACGTGCGGATCGAGACCCGCGCCGGCGAGGTGTCGCGATGACTGGCGACCCGCTGTTCGCGGACGGTGTCGATTGGGGCGACATCGCGGTCATGGGCGCCAAGGTGGGGGTGGCCTTTGCCGCCCTGCTGGTCGCCACCATGTTCATGATCTGGTTCGAACGCAAGCTGATCTCGGACATGCAGCACCGCATCGGCCCCAACGTGGCCGGGCCGTGGGGCCTGCTGCAGGCGCTCGCCGACGGCATCAAGTTCTTCTTCAAAGAAGACCTCCGCCCTGCCAATGCCGATCCCCTCGTCTTCCGGCTGGCGCCCTACATCTCGGCGGTCACGGCGTTCGTCGCCTTTGCGATCGTGCCGATCGGCGGTGTCTTCACCGACACCCCAGGCCGCAGCGGCACGGTCACGCTCTTCGGCAAGGAGACCATCCTGCAGGTGGCCGATCCCCCCGTCGGCATCCTGCTGCTGCTCGCGATGTCCTCGGTCGCCGTCTACGGCGTGATGTTGGCGGGCTGGTCTTCGGGCTCGAAATACCCGCTCATCGGATCGGTGCGGGCCTCGGCACAGGCCATCTCCTATGAAGCCGCGCTGGGCATGTCCGTTGTCGCCGTGGTGATCACTGCAGGCACGCTGTCCACTCACGAGATCGTGAGGGCTCAAGCGGGCGGCGTGAATGAGTGGCTCCTCATCACGACAGGCTTCGTTCCGTTTCTCGTGTTCCTGATCTCTGCCACCGCGGAGTTGAACCGTCCTCCGTTCGATCTCGTCGAAGCCGAGCAGGAACTCGTGGGCGGTTTCCACACGGAGTACTCGTCGATCCGGTTCGCCCTGTTCTTCCTGGCCGAGTTCATGAACGTGATCACGATGTCGGCGATCATGGTGACGCTGTTCTTCGGCGGCACGGCCGGGCCGGTGTTCTTCGGCTGGACGTGGTTGTGGCCGACCGTGTGGTTCCTTGCCAAGGTGCTCGCGTTCCTGTTCGTCTTCGTCTGGTTCCGCGCCACGCTGCCCCGCCTGCGCTACGACCAGCTGATGTCGCTGGGCTGGAAAGTGCTCATTCCCGTAATGCTGTTCTGGCTGATGTTCTTGGGGCTACGACAGCTGGTGGTCGATCAGGGCTGGAGCACGCTGCAAGAAGTGGTGGTGGTGCTGGGGGTAAGCGCTGTCGGACTCGCGCTGGGTTGGACGTTGCTGGCGGCGGCACTGCGCGCAGCCAAGCGCAACACGGCTGGGGAGCGTGCTGAAGATGAAGATCTTGAGGCGATGATGCAGGCAGGTGCATCGCCAGATGAAGCTGGACCGGGAGAGGAACGCTGATGGGCTACCTCGACGGCTTCAAGGTCACGTTCGGCAAGCTCTTCGGCGAGCGGGTCACCACCGAGTACCCCCAGGAGAAGCGGCCGAAGCCGCCCCGCTTTCACGGGCGCCACGTGCTCAACCGCTACCCCGACGGCATGGAGAAGTGCATCGGGTGCGAGCTGTGCGCGGGTGTTTGCCCGGCCCGGTGCATCTACGTGCGCGGGGCCGACAACCCGCCCGATGACCCGGTGTCGCCGGGGGAGCGCTTCGGCTACGTCTACGAGATCAACTACCTGCGCTGCATCCACTGCGACCTGTGCGTGGAAGCCTGCCCGACCGAGGCCATCACTGAGACGAAGGTCTTCGAGTTCAGCTTCCCCACCCGCCGCGACGCCATCTACACCAAGGACGAATTGCTCACCGACGACGACGGCCGGCCCCGGCGGCAGCCATGGGAGCTGTGGCACGACGGCGACGACGAGCACACCTCGGGCTGGATGCGGGCCACCTCGCCGTCGGGCCAGCCCGACTACGAGGGCCGTGTCGGCTGGAGCGGCGAGCTGGGCTACGGCGTGCGAGCGCCCGAGCAGGGCCAGCACGCCGACTACGACGGCACCGAAGACGAACCGCCCGCAGCCGGCGACGAGCCGGCCGACCTCGACGAGCACGGCCACGCGTCTGCGGCAGGAGATCATCACTGATGGTCGAAGTGGTGGTGTTCGCGGTGGCCGGTGCCGCATGTCTCGTCGGCGCGGTCGGCGTGGTGCTGTCGCGCAATCCGGTGCACGCGGCGCTCATGCTGGTGATGACGCTGTTTGGCATTGCGGTGCTGTTCGTCGCGCTGCAGGCCCACTTCATTGCCGCCGTGCAGGTCATCGTGTACGCCGGCGCCATCGTGGTGCTGTTCCTGTTCGTCATCATGCTGCTGGGCGTGGATCGAGCCGCCGAGCTGTCGCTGGGCGCTCTGCCGGCCCAGCGGTGGACCGCGGCCGCATTCGGCCTCGGCGGTGCCGCCGTGCTGGTCTGGCTGGTCGCCGCGGTCGACCGGATCTTCAAGGGCGCTCGTTCGTACGAGCTTGAGCAGGCAGGAATCGTCGGAGCCGAAGCCGATGCAGTCGCCACGAACTATGCAACCGACGTCAGCGCGATCGCCCGGTCACTGTTCTCCGACTATGTGTATGCGTTCGAGCTGACGTCGCTGCTGCTCATCGTGGCGGTCATCGGCACGGTGATCCTGGCGCGACGCAGTGGGTACGGCGAATCACCTCCTGGCGAGAACGCTCCAGCGCCGCAGGAGGCACGCCAGTGAGCGGCCTCGAGGTGACTACCGGCTGGTACTTGACGCTGGGGGCGATGCTGTTCCTCATCGGCGGCACGGGCTTGCTCGTGCGGCGCAACCCGTTGATCATGCTCATGTGCGTCGAGCTGATGCTCAACGGCGTCAATCTCAGCTTCATTGCCTTCGCCGACCGCTTCGGCGATGTGCATGGGCACACGGTGGTGCTGTTTGTGCTGGTCGTTGCGGCGGCCGAGGTGGTGGTAGGTCTCGGATTGGTGGTGGCGGTGCTGCGCGCTTCGCCCCGGGCGACAGCGGATGACCTGTCGGCCCTGAAGGGCTGAGGCCGGGGGACTGAGGCAGTGGTCGAACCTCGAAGAGCACGACTTATGGCGCTGTCAGGGCTTCGCCCGGCGACCGGTGTAGGGAGCTGAGTCGATGGTGGAGTTGGTTTGGCTCATCCCCGCGCTGCCCCTCGCCGGGTTCGCGGTGCTGCTGCTGGCCGGACCGCGCCTCGGCGAGCCCCGGGCTGGCTGGCTGGCGACTGCGGCCAGTGCCGGGTCGTTCTTGTTGACGCTCATCACGTTCGCCGGGCTGCTGGGGCTCGAGTCGACTGACGACGGGGCTGGCGGGCACGCCGGTCGCTGGGCCGTCTCCAAGCTGTTCGAGTGGATGCCGATCGGCGGCCTCGAGGTCGACGCTGCGCTGCTGGTGGATCCGCTGTCGATGACGATGGCGCTGTTCGTGACCGGTGTCGGCACGCTCATCCACCTGTACTCGGTCGGCTACATGCACGGCGACCCGAAGTACCCCAAGTTCTTCCTGTATCTCAACCTGTTCCTGTTCTCGATGCTCATGCTGGTGCTGGGCAACAATCTCGTGGTCACCTTCCTGGGCTGGGAGGGTGTCGGCACCTGCTCCTACCTGCTCATCTCGTTCTGGCACGAGCGACCCACAGCGGCCACCGCCGGCAAGAAGGCCTTCGTCACTAACCGCATCGGCGACTTCGGCTTCATGATCGCCACGTTCCTGCTGTGGACCGCGCTCGGCACGGTGTCCTACGCCGGGCCGGAGAGCTTGGCGGCAGGGGCGCCGGCGCTCGCCACCGGAACCGCCACGGCCGTTTCCCTGCTGCTGCTGCTCGCTGCTGCAGGGAAGTCGGCCCAGCTGCCGCTGTATGTCTGGCTGCCCGACGCCATGGAGGGCCCCACCCCGGTCTCGGCCATGGTGCATGCGGCCACGATGGTGACCGCCGGCGTGTACCTGCTGGCGCGGCTCAACCCGGTGCTGGACGCGTCAGAGGGGGCACTGCTGGTCATTGCCATCGTTGGTGCTGCGACGGCGCTCTTCGCGGCGCTCGCCGCGGTGGCGCAGCACGACATCAAGAAGGTGCTCGCGTACTCCACGGTCAGCCAGCTCGGCTACATGTTCCTCGCGATCGGCTCGGGCGCATACGTGGCGGCAATCTTCCATGTGATCACCCACGCGTTCTTCAAGGGCCTGCTGTTCCTCGGTGCCGGCTCGGTCATCCACGGTCTCGGCGACGAGCAGGACATGCGGCGGATGGGCGCGCTGCGCGCAGCCATGCCCGTCACCGCGGTCACGTTCATCGTCGGCTGGTTGGCGATTGCCGGTGTGCCGCCGCTGTCGGGCTTCTGGTCGAAGGACGAGATCCTGCTGGCCGCACGGGAACAGCACTGGCTGCTGTGGGCCGTGGGATTGGTCACCGCCCTGCTCACCGCCTACTACATGAGCCGCCAGACCTTCCTGGTGTTCTTCGGCGGCCAGCGGTGGGATGACAGCGCTCATCCGCACGAGTCGCCCGCCACGATGACCCTGCCGCTGGTGGTGCTGGCCGGGGCAGCAGCCATCGGCGGAGTCATGAACCTGCCGCTGGTGGGCGACTGGCTGGTGCTCGAGCATTTCCTGGAACCCGTCCTGGCGCACCCGCATCACTTCGGATCGGGAACTGGCACGAAGCTGTGGCTCGCGCTGGCGGCCGTCGTGGTGGCGCTTGGCGGCATTGCCTTCGCGATTCGAGCGTGGCTGCAGGCGCGCATCTCCACCGACAAGCTCGAACCAGCGCTGCTGGAAAATGCGTTCTACGTCGACTCGACCATCTCCAACTTTGTGGGCGGCCCCGGCACCAAGGCATTCGAGGCCGCCGCCGCCGCTGACCGGCGCTTCGTCGACGGCGCTGTCAACGGCGTGGCGAAGCTCGTCCGGATGCTCGGCGAAGCCGTGCGGCCCCTCCAGTCGGGCTATCTGCGGCACTACGCATCGGGCGTGGCTGTCGGTGCGGTCGTCCTCGTCGTCTGGCTCGCGCTGCGGGGAGTCTCCTAGCCATGGGCGCCCTGCTTGCCGCTTCGGGCTCCGCCAGCGATTTCCCGCTGCTGAACGCGCTGATCTTCGTGCCCGCCGTGGGCGCGCTGATCGTCGCCCTGCTGCCGCGCAGCCGTCCCGATCTGGCCCGCCCGCTCGGCACGCTGTTCGCGGCCATCGGCGGCGCGCTGGCGCTGGCACTGGCGTGGCAATTCGACGTCACTGCAGCAACAGACGCTGCAACCGTCGGAGACGGCTTCCAGTTCGTCAGCCAGCAGTCGTGGATCCCGGCGCTCGGCATCTCATGGCATGTCGGCGTCGACGGCATCTCGCTGTGGCTGGTGGTGCTGACCAGCCTGGTGGTGCCGATCGTGCTGGCCGGCGTCGACCCGCACCACGACCCCAAGCCCTACACGGCATGGATGCTGTTGCTGCAGGCCGGCTCGGTCGGCGCATTCGTCGCCCTCGACCTGTTCCTGTTCTTCGTGATGTTCGAAGTGGTGCTGGTGCCCATGTACCTGCTGATCGCAGGCTGGGGTTACGAGGGCCGCCGCTACGCCGCCACGAAGTTCTTCATCTACACGATGGCGGGCTCGGCGCTGCTGCTCGTGGCGATCGTGGCCACCGCCGTGCTCGGCTCGCCCGACAGCGGCATCACGTTCGACCTTCAGACGCTCGCAGAAGGACTGGATGGAAACGGTTCCCTTCTGGATCAGAACACCGCGCGCCTCTGCTTCGTGGCGTTCGCAATCGCCTTCTTGGTGAAGGTGCCGGTAGTGCCGCTGCACACTTGGCTGCCCGATGCGCACACCGAGGCACCCACAGCGGGCTCGGTGGTGCTGGCGGCCGTGCTGCTGAAGCTCGGCACCTATGGCCTGCT
The DNA here is from genome assembly GCA_964484385.1 of uncultured Acidimicrobiales bacterium. Taxonomy (GTDB): domain Bacteria; phylum Actinomycetota; class Acidimicrobiia; order Acidimicrobiales; family Poriferisodalaceae; genus Poriferisodalis. The sequence goes on along the minus strand of CAZAFV010000044.1, from coordinate 6,444 downwards.
GCGCTTCGGCCTGTACCTGTTCCCCGAGGCGTCTGACTGGGCCGCGCCTGTGCTGGTGACGGTCGGTGTGGTGGGCGTCATCTGGGGCGCGATCACCGCGGCAATGCAGCGTGATCTCAAACGCCTCGTTGCGTATTCCTCGGTGGCCCACATGGGCTTCATCGTGCTGGGCATCTTCGCTTTCACCGCCCAAGCCGTGGGCGGCGGCGTGATCCAGATGGTCAACCATGGCATCAGCACCGGCGCCTTGTTCCTGCTGGTGGGGATGCTCTACGAGCGGCGCCGGACACGCCAGATCGACGAGCTAGCTGGCATCCAGTCGGCGGCGCCGGTCTATGCCGGGGTGTTCACCCTGATCATGCTGTCGTCGGTGGGTGTGCCCGGGCTGAACGGGTTCGTTGGCGAGTTCCTGATCCTGATCGGCTCGTTTGACACGCGGCCGGTATGGACGATCATCGCTGCCACCGGGGTGATCCTGGCAGCGCTGTACCTGCTGTGGGCCTACCAGCGGGTGTTCCACGGGCCGCCCACAGCGGCCGACCGCCAGACCGCCGACTTACGCAAGGGAGAACTGCTGACGCTGGCACCGTTCGTCATCGCTGTAGTGGCGCTCGGGGTGTATCCCAAGCCGCTTCTCACCGCTACCGAGCCCGCCGCCAAGTGCTTGGTGATGCACGTCACCGTGCATAGCTCCGACGAGCCGAGCGACCCTGCCGATCCCGTCGTTGTCTTCGACAAATGTGAAATCCGTGACAGCGCAGGCCCGGCCAGCGACGGCACCGGTGAGCACGACGAGGACGACCACTGATGGGCCAGGTCGAGATCGCCTTCGAAGCCCCAACCGTCGACTGGTGGGTGCTCACCCCGCAGATGATCCTCGTCGGCGCTGCGCTCGGGCTGCTGCTGGTGGCCTCGCTGGCATCCCGGGCGCTGCCGGGTTGGGTGTCCACGATTGCTTCGATTGCCACCGGCGCCGCGGCAGCCATCGTGGCCGCCGTCCAGTGGGCTGCCTGGGACGCCGCACCCCGACCCACCCTGAACGGGGCCTTTGTGAGCGACGGCTTCAGCCTGCTGCTCACCGTGCTGGTAGGCACCGGAGTGGTCATGACAGCGCTGGTCGCGCATTCGGCCCTCGACCGCTATGACATGGCGCCGCCGGAGTTCGCGGCGCTGCTGCTCGCCTCTGCCGCGGGTGCGGTCGTCATGGCCGGCGCGAACGACCTCATCGTGCTGTTCTTGGGCCTCGAGTCGCTGTCGATCGCCCTGTACGTGCTGATCGCACTGGCAGGGCGGCGGGCGTCGGCACGCGAGTCGGCCATGAAGTACTTCGTGCTGGGGGCGTTCAGCTCGGCGTTCTTCCTCTACGGCATCGCGCTGGTGTACGGGTCCACCGGCAGCACGAACCTCAGCGGGATCGGCGGATTCCTGTTCGGATCCATCAGGGAAACCGACTACCTGCTGCTTGCGGGCATCGCATTGCTGCTCGTCGGCTTGGGGTTCAAGGTGGCCGCCGTGCCGTTCCATTTCTGGGCGCCCGATGTGTACGAGGGCGCGCCCAGCCCGGTCACCGGCTACCTGGCGTCGATCGCCAAGGCGGCCGGCTTCGCCGCGCTGGCGCGGGTGCTGTACGTAGCCGTCGCGGAGCAGAGCACTGCGTGGGCGCCGATCCTGGTCGGGCTGGCGTTCGCGACGCTCGCTGTCGGCGCGGTCATGGCCATCTGCCAGAACGACGTGAAGCGGATGCTGGCCTACAGCTCGATCAGCCACGCAGGCTTCGTGCTTGTCGGCCTCTCCGCCGTGGCCGGCGGCGGCGAAGCGGCCCGATGGATCGTGAGGGTCGCCGGCGAGGAGTCGCTCGTCTTGACGACCGGCGCGACCGGCGCTGTCTCGTCGGCAGTCTTCTATCTCATCGCCTACTCGTTCATGGCCTTGGGCAGTTTCGCTGTGTTGTCGGTGCTCGGCTCGGAACAGCAATCTGCAGATGCGAGCGCAGGCGGTACTGACGCATCACCTCCCCACGCGCTGAGCCGCTACGGCGGACTTGCACGCCGCCGCCCCGTCTTGGCACTCGCCTTCACCGTGCTGCTGCTGGCGCAGGCCGGCGTTCCGCTCACGGCCGGTTTTGTGGCCAAGTTCGAAGTCATCCGGGCGGCCATTGGCGCTGAGGGCTATGTCCTCGCCGTAGTAGCCATGGTCACAGCGGTGGTGAGCGCCTTCGCCTACCTGCGAGTCGTGCTGGCCATGTACGCCCCTGAGGATTCGGCCGACGGCGACGACAGCGCACCGGCCGCCCGAGCGGGCCGGCCTCGCTGGGGCGGCCTGCCGCTGACATCGGTGTTCGCCATCAGCCTCGCGGTTGCCATAACCGTCGTTGTCGGCGTGCTCCCGCAGACCCTCCTCGAATGGAGCCGAGACGCCGTCCTGTCGATCATCCTGTAGAGCTACTCACGCGGCAGATCCCCCGGCCTGGACGGCTCGTTGCCGTGGAGACCGGGGGATCGCCTTGCGTGTCAGCTGGCGCCTCCCTCGTTGCCTTCGGCGTGGCCGCCTGCACGCTCGGCACCTTCGCCACCGCCGGTTCCGCCCTCGCCGACTTCGGCATTGCCGACCTCGGCGTGGGGGCTCCAGGTGGCGAACGGTGCCTGCGTGGCCGGCAAGCTGATCTGGATCGTCTGGCCCGGTGCCAAGTCGGTCGGCGTGGTCGGGCCGAGCTCGGTGCCGTTGGAGAGGTGGATCTCCACCCGGGCTCGGGTCAGCACGCTGCTGGTGGTGTTGGTCACGGTCCCGTCGAACCTGTTGGTCGCCGGGTCGTAGGCCAGCACCAGCCGGGCACCGTTGCGGGTCACGTCGTAGGTCTGGCCCGGCGTGAGCGCCACCGCAGTGTCGTTCTCGCCGCCAGCCTCGGTGACCTCGCCGCCGCGCTCGCCGCCGACCTCGTTGCCTTCAGCGTGGCCGCCCGCTCCTTCAGCACCCTCGCCGCCTTCGCCTCCGGTGTGAGGGATGGGGCCGGGCCCGTTGCAGTCGAACACCTCCATGTGCACCACGTACCCGTCGAACGGCACGCCGGCCATGGATGGCTCGCCTGCCACCGGCAGCACCGATGTCGCCGACTGGCCAGGCGCCAGATCGCCGAGCTGCTCAGGCCCCAGCTCGCCGACCGTCTGCGCTCCGAACTTCATGTGAGGCTCGGACTGCACGTAGCACAGCGTCTCCGGCGTGGTGTTGCGAACCGAGGTGCGCACGGTCTGGGTCGCCGTGTCGTAGCTGGCCGCCACGTCCAGACCGCCCAAGTTGCCGGTCCAGGTCTGATCCAGCGGGATCACCGGGCTCGACATCAGCGCCTCGTTGATCTCCCCGCTGCCGCCTTCGCCAGCGCCCTCAGCGCCTTCGGCGTGCGTGGGGTTCGCCTCGGCACCTTCATCGCCGCCGCGGTCGCCGATGACCTGGCTGCCTGCCTTCTCGCTGATCTCGGGGCCTTTCCCGGCGCCGGCGCCGACGGCGAACCCGCCCAGCGCAGCCGCCGACAGCGTGACTCCTGCGAGTGCTCCGGCAAGCCATTTCTTTCCTTTTGAATTCGTCGACCCCATGTCATTCTCCTTTCGTGAGGTTCTGACTTGGGGTGCAACGTAAGAATCGAATGTGACCCAAATGTGACGGCACGAAACGAATCCGGGAGCACCCCGGTCTGCGTTTCTGTGTGCAGAACTGCCGCCGCATCTCTGGCTTCCAGCGCAGGTCGCAGATTCGGCGCAGGGTGGCGCGAAGTCGCTAGCGTTGCGGTCCGTGTCCGACCTCTTGCGGAGCTATCTGACCGTCGCAATCTTCGGCGCAGCGGCAGTCCTGATGGCCTTCACGATGTTCGGAGTCGCACGGGTCCTGCGGCCGCAGCGACCGACGCCCCAGAAGCTCATCGCATACGAGAGCGGCGTCGATCCGGTCGGCAGCGACTGGACTCAGAGCCAGATCCGCTACTACGTCTTCGCGGTGCTCTTCGTGCTGTTCGACGTGGAGGCCGTGTTCATCTTTCCTTGGGCGACGCGGCTCGAGGTCTATGCCCTGTTCGGCCTGGTCGAGATGGCGATCTTCATCTTCATCCTGGTGCTGGGCCTGTTCTACGCATGGCGCAAGGGCGTCCTGCGCTGGGTGTGAGGGGCTGAGGGAATCCTGCAATGGCACTGGTTGACAAGGTCAAACTGCCCAAGCCGCTGAGCTGGCTGCTGAACTTCGGCCGGGCACGCTCGCTGTGGGTGTACCAGTGGGGCTTGGCCTGCTGCGCGATCGAGATGGGCGCCGCATTCGGCTCGCCCCGCTATGACGTGATGCGTCTGGGCGTCATCCCGTTCCCGGCCAGCCCGCGCCAAGCCGATCTGGTGGTGATCTCCGGCACCGTCACCGACAAGATGGCGCCGGTCATCCGCCGCCTGTACGAGCAGATGCCCGAGCCCAAGTACGTCATCTCGATGGGCTCGTGCGCTAACTGCGGCGGGCCGTACTGGGACAGCTACTCGGTGACCAAGGGCGTGGATCAGGTCATCCCGGTCGACGTGTACGTGCCCGGCTGCCCGCCGCGGCCCGAAGCGCTGCTGGAAGGCATCGTGCTGCTGCAGGAGCGCATCCAGCGCGAGGACATGCAAGAACGCTGGCGCGGCGAGCCGATAGTGGTGCCAGAAGCGCCGGGAGCATCGCGCACTGCGCCGGCGGCGCCGGCAGCGCCCGCGGGATCGGCGCAGGCGTAGCCATGGCCGAAGACGCTGGCGACGAGCAGCCCGACGACCAGATGGGCGACGAGGCGCGTGAAGCGCTCGCCGCCGAACTGTCCGAGTTGCTCGGCGATGCGGTGGTCGAATCCCATGTGGAAGCCGGCCAGAACCTCTGGCTGCGCATCGACATCGAGCAGTGGCATGGCGCGATGGCAGCGCTGCGCGATGCAGGCTTTGCCTACTTCGGCTTCCTGTCGGCCATCGACTGGACCGATGCGCCCGAAGGTCGCTACGAGGACACCGAATTCGACGCCGCCGGCGTCGGCGAGGAAGACGACGAAGCATCCAGCGCCACGGCCGAGGAGACCGTGCGGCTAGGGGGCGGCCAGACCCGTTTCCAATTGCTCGCACACCTGCACTCGCCGGCCCGACACGCCGCCGTGCTCATCAAGGCCGACGTGCCCGAGGCCGACGGCGCTCCCGCATCGGTGCCGTCGATCATCGACATCTTCTCCGGGGCCGACTGGCACGAGCGAGAGGCCCACGAGATGTTCGGCCTCGTCTTCGACGGCCATCCGAACCTGGAGCACATCTACCTGCCCACCGAGTTTGAGGGCCACCCGCTGCGCAAGGATTTCCCCTTGCTGGCTCGTGCGGTCAAGCCGTGGCCCGGCGTGGTCGACATCGAGGAGATCCCGCCCGAGCTCGAAGCCCAGCTCGAGGCCGAGGTGATGGCCGAGTTTGAGGCGTCTGGGGCGGGCGCATGAGCCCCCCGCCGACGGCATCTGCGCTGCGCGAGCAGCAGGCCTACGTGGCGGCCCAAGCCGCCGACGCCCGCGTCAATGTCGAGCTCGACACCGGCGACATGACGCTGAACATCGGCCCGCAGCACCCTGCCACCCACGGCACGCTGCGCATCGCCTGCCAGCTCGACGGCGAGCAGGTCATCTCCGCCGAGCCCCTCATGGGCTACATGCACCGCGGCTACGAGAAGCTCTGCGAGGTCCGCACCTACCCCCAGTGCACCACGCTGATCAACCGCATCGACTGGCTCGGCAGCTTCGCCAACGAGGTGCCCTTCATCCTGGCGGCCGAGCAGCTGATGGGCGTGGAGGCCCCGCCCCGTGCGCAGTGGATCCGGACCATCCTGTTCGAGCTGAGCCGTATCGCGAACGTGTCGCTGTTCCTCGGCGACATGGGCGTGCAGGTCGGCGCGCTGACCCCGGTGTTCTTCGCCTTCCGCGACCGCGAACGGGTGCTCAACCAGATCGAGGAAGTCACCGGCGGCCGATTCCACCCCAACTTCGACCGCATCGGCGGCCTCAAAGACGACATCCCCCGCGGCTGGATTGCCGAGACGCACGCCGTCATGGCCAAGATGCGCGGCTTCTGCGACGAGATGGAAGACCTGCTCATGGGCAACGAGATCTTCCAGACTCGCTGCCGCAGTGTGGGCGTGATCCCGGGTGACGTGGCGCTGAGCTACGGCCTGTCGGGCGCCAACCTCCGCGCCAGCGGGGTCGACTGGGACCTGCGCCGCGACGCCAACCCGGGCCTCGCCTGGGACCAGGTGGACTGGCGGGTCTGGACCCATCCCGACGGCGATTCGTTCGCCCGCTACTGGGTGCGCCTGCAGGAGACCCGCGAGGCCACCAAGATCGTCGACCAGCTGCTCGACGGCATCCCCTCGGGCCCGATCATGGCCAAGGTGCCGCGCATCATCAAGGTGCCCGCCGGCGAGGCG
>CAZAFV010000043.1:7489-22286 GCA_964484385.1 uncultured Acidimicrobiales bacterium | reverse complement strand
GGCTGTGAGGTAGACGCCATCATCGAGCGATCCGACGGGCGGTGGATCGCCGCAGAAATCAAGCTGGGCGGCGGTGATGGGCCTGACAAAGCCGCTGCTGCGCTGCGTCGACTGCAAGGCAAAGTCGACCTCGACACGACCGGTGAGCCGGCGAGGCTCTTGGTGATCACCGCAGGCGGCTATGCCTACGAGCGGTCAGACGGTGTGACTGTCGCCCCCATCACCACGCTCGGCCCGTAGCGGTTGATCGCGCTGTTCGCCTCGCTGCCCCAGGCCGGCGTTACCAGGTGCTCGCCAGCTCCCGCAGGCTGACCAGGCCGAATTGGCGGTCGTGGCACCACCACCAGGCGTAGCTGCACACAGCGCCGTTGGTGAGGTCGTACGAGTCGGTGATCTGGCGCAGATGGTGGATCGACAGGTAGGCCTCGGCATGGGCGTAGCCGACGACCGATGGGTCCCAGCGCTTGGTATCGGTGCTGGCCCACTCGTAGGCGTGGGCGAAGGTGGCAGTGGCAACACGCACGGCGGCCGGCACCACCTCGGCCGACCAGTCGCGCACTGCTGCTTGCACCTGGTCGGCCTCGGCCGGTGACGGATCCGGCACGTCGGGATCATCACGCGCCGACAGGTAGCTGTGGAGCATGGCGGCGTGCCGCGGCACGTACCGGATCGACTTCCGCATCGACGATGCGCGACGGGAAGTCTTCATACTCCGGGTGGCGCACCGTCGAGATGCCTACAGGCGCCTCGACAGGTAGCGGCTATCGGCAACTTCCCCGAGGCGTCGTTGCTTCGGACCACCGAAACAACTCAGTCGGGGTACACCTGAGCGGGCCTGGCTTTGTGGTTCGGCGGTTCGAGCAGTCACAGTTCACGCCGAGCTACGACGGCTCGGCCTCGGTCATGGCGATCGAATTGGCCAACGCTGCTGCGTCCTCGTCTCGCCCCTGCGGCATCTGCCGGTACGACTCGGCAATCGCTTCGCCTTCGCGTGCCCGCCGAACGCTGTCGGCTTCGACCAGATCGCCCGGTGCGACCCGGTCCGCCCAGCGTTCCAGCGCTGCTGCCCGCTGCGCACGCGTCCATTTCATGACATGGACCATCCTGTCAGGTGTGTAGGCGTGGCCAGCCTCGGTGAGCGTGGTGGGTCGTCATCTCCGAACAGTGTCAATCGTGGGGCAGGGTGAAGCCGACGCTGCGCTCCTCGTTGAGGTGCAGGCTCTCGCTGATGTAGGAGAACTCGTCGAGGGCTCTGATCCAGCGTCTTGTGCTCGGCAGCGCGAACGCCACGGTTCGCTTGCCGACGTCGGCCACCAGGCCGGACTTAACGAGGCGGGCGCGGTAGACGCTGACATATCCGCTGGTCACGTCCATTCGTCGAGCGATATCGGCGAGCAGCGAATCGCCGTCGTCGTGGGCCATGGCCGCTAGGAATCGCCGGGCCGAGGCTGGCTGGTCTCTCCACAGCGGTGCGATGACCAACTGGCCGATGTGCTGTTGAGCCACCTGAGCGCCCTCGACGGCATCGCTCTAGGCGACGACGGTGTCGGGCTCGGCGGCAGCTTCCCAAGTGTGGAAGCCGACCAACTGCACCATGAACGGGTAGCCGCCAGCAGCCTCCACGGCGTGATCGATCGCCTCGGGCGACATGCGGCCGCCTCGCTGGCGGATGGGCTCGGCGAGTGCCGTCCGTCGGAGCGAAGGGGTTGGCCAAGCACATCAGATGCCGCCGCCGGCGCGTCGTATGTCGTTGACGTTAGCGCTGTTGTTGGACTTGTTGCTTTTGTTGCAGTTGTTGTCTTTTGTTGTCATTGTTGGACCACGTGTCCCCGCGAGAGATGTCGTCCGCACCAGTGATAAGGGTTCCAAAGTCACAAGCCGTGGCGCTCGGCCAGCGCCGAGACCTCGTCAGGGCTGAGCGGGCCTGCTTCGGCCTCCCACGCTTCGAGGAAGTCGCTGAGCGCCTGCTTGCGGTCGTGATCGGCTGCGAGTCGCCGTAACGCCTCGCCCACGGTGGCCTCTCGACCGCCGAACTCTGGCGCGATTCGTTCAAGCAGCAGCCGGGTCTCCTTGTCGAGCCGCACCCTTGCCCCCATCACGCTGCCGACTGTATTGGGCGCCTGCCGACGCAATGCCAACAACTCGCGTGTGGGCGAGACGTGCAGCGCCGTCGCAGTTGTCACCAGCAGTCGTAGCCTGACGCCAGTTCCCCCAACCGCTTCGGTGGTTGGGTGCAGGGCCCGCTTCGGCGGGCCCTTGCGCTTCATCAGCTCTGTCGCTTGTGAACGCTCCCTGCATGCGCTGGCACGTCCACGTCAGCCCCGCCAAGAGCGAATGGGAGGGCCCGTGGCGCCCAGCGAGTCGCTGATTGCCTTCAGATCGTGGGGGTCGGCTGTCAGTACCTCATCGTTGAGTCGCACAGCGAGCGTGACTAGGTGCGCGTCTACGACATCCGAGGTGCCAGACCGCGCAAGCAAGCGGCCGACGGCGATGCCGTCATCCAGCGGGTGGACCGTCACATGTTTGAGGAAGCTCGCCAATCGCGCCTGCCTGCTGCCGTCTCGCCAGACTTGCGCCACGACAGGGTGGCTGGTGTGCAGCTGTTGCGGCGCATTGTCGGCGAAGAAGACGGCCCGCGTCGCGCGTTCGCCACGGTCTACCGAGATCAAGAATCCCGCATCGAGAATCACAGACCGCAACGCTTCGCTACGGCGGCTATTTCCTCCTCGCTGAGGGGGCCGTCCTCCTCGTCCCATGCTTTGAGAAACGCGTCGAAGGCTTCCTTGCGGTCGTGATCTGCCGCCAGCCGATGTAGCGCCTCGCGCACTGTGGCCTCACGGCTGCCGAACTTGGGCGCGAGCCGCTCGAGCAGTTGGCAGTCCTCCTTCTCGATCCGCACGGTCGTCTTGGCCATGGGCTCGACAGTATTGGGCACTGGGCGGGCGAGGCGAACGATTTTCTACGAGCCAGCAGGTGCGCCCGTTTGGCGTCGTCGCGACACGGCCTTGCGCTCGGCGGCAAGAATGTGGCGGTTCGTCGGAGGGATGGGTGTGGCGACAGATCTTGGTGAACTGCAAAGCAAGCTCTGGGAGACGGCCGACCAGCTGCGGGCTAACTCGGAGTTGAAGTCGTCCGAGTACGCATCGCCCGTGCTGGGGCTCATCTTCCTGAGGTACGCCGATCAGCGATTCGCCGCAGCCACCGATCAGGTGGGCAAGGGCAGCGCCCGTCGGAAGATCGGCCCCGACGACTACAAGGCCATCGGAGCGCTGTACCTGCCGGAGGAGTCCCGCTTCGAGCGGTTGCTGAACCTGCCGGAAGGCGCTGACCTCGGCAAGGCGATCAACAAGGCGATGGAGGCGGTCGAAGAGCACAACCAGGACCTCCGCGGCGTCCTGCCCAAGGACTACTCCCGTATCCCCGACGACATCCTCGGCGAGCTGCTGCGACTGCTGCAGACGCTGCCGGAAGCCATCGAGGGGGACGGGTTCGGGCTGATCTACGAGTACTTCCTGGGCAAGTTCGCCCTTGCCGAAGGACGCGGCGGCGGCGAGTTCTTCACGCCGACCTCGATCGTTCGCCTCATCGTGGAGATTCTCGAGCCGTTCCACGGGAAGATCTACGACCCCGCCTGCGGCTCGGGCGGCATGTTCGTGCAGTCGGCGCACTTCGTGGAGCGCCACCGCGACGACCCGAGCCGGAAGCTCTCGATCTACGGTCAGGAGCGGGTGGCTGACACGGTCCGGCTCGCGAAGATGAACCTTGCCGTGCACGGCCTCGGCGGCGACATCCGGCAGGGAAACACCTACTACGAGGACCTGCACGACTCGTTCGGCGAGTTCGACTTCGTCATGGCCAACCCGCCGTTCAACGTCGACAAGGTCGACAAGACCAAACTCGAAGACGATGTCCGGTTCCCCTTCGGCCTGCCCATAGCCGACAACGCCAACTACCTGTGGATCCAGACCTTCTACTCGGCTCTCAACGGCACAGGCCGGGCTGGCTTCGTGATGGCCAACTCCGCATCGGATGCCCGGGGCAGCGAGCTTGAGATCCGTCGCAAACTGATCGAGGACCACTGCGTCGATGCGATTGTCGCCGTCGGGACGAACATGTTCTACACGGTGACCCTGCCGGTGACGCTTTGGTTCCTTGACCGCGGGAGGCGAGGCACTGACCGCGAGGACAAAGTGCTGTTCATCGATGCCAGAGAGATCTACAACCAGATCGATCGAGCTCACCGCGACTGGACAGCAGGGCAAATCAAGCTTATTGCCAACATAGTCCGACTCTGGCGTGGGCAAGCACTTGAACTTGATGCCAACGACGGTGAGTTGATTCACGATGTATTTCCCGTCGGTAGCTATGTCGATGTTGCAGGCCTATGTGGTGAAGCGTCAATTGGCCAAATCGGTGAGCAGGGATGGAGCCTGAATCCCGGACGATACGTCGGCAGGTCATCGCAGGTATTCGACAAACAAGAATTCTCCCTTTCGATTAGACAGATCGCAGCAGAGTTCGACATCTTGACAGAGGAAGCCATATCACTCGGCAGCCGCGTTGCGGCCAATCTGCGGATGGTTGAACGCGAGACCTCATCGTGACCGTGTGGATTGAAACTAGCATTGGCGATCTGTGCCAAATCAAGCATGGTTATGCATTCAAGGGAAAGTTTTTTGCTGACGACGGCAAGTTCCTCGTGCTCACGCCCGGCAATTTCAACTCTGCCGGTGAACTGATTCGCCGGCGTGACAAAGACACTTTCTATAAAGGCGAGTTTCCTGAGGAATACGTCCTCAACGAAGGCGATTTGGTGATCGCCATGACGGATCTCAAGCAGAATGCGCCGATCTTGGGGAGCACCATTCGAATTCCGGAATCTGGCTATTTTCTCCACAACCAAAGGCTTGGACTCGTACAAAATATATCCAACGAAGTGGATGCTGATTTTCTCTACTACCTTCTCAATGATGACATCGTCCGTTGGTGGTTACGGGCAACGGCGACTGGTTCAACGGTACGACACACTGCGCCGGAACGCATTTATCAAGCCAAAGTACGATTGCCTGCGTTAGTGACGCAGGATGCCATATGCCAGCATCTGCGGAGTATCGATGAGCTCATCGAGAACAATCGGCGGCGCGCCGAGATCTTGGAGGATACAGCGCGACTGCTGTATCGCGAATGGTTCGTTGATTTCCGATATCCAGGGCATGACCGCGTCGAACTCATCGACTCTGTCCTAGGCCCGATCCCTGAGGGTTGGACGATATCGTGCCTTCGCGATGAAGTTGAACTTCATAGAAGGAACATTAGGCCGCTGGATTACGCAGAAGAGGAATTCGATCACTATTCGATTCCCGCCTTTGATGCCAATCGATGCCCGAATATCGATACTGGCGCCGAGATCCGTAGTACAAAATACTTGTTGGCAGATCAGTGCGTCTTGGTTTCAAAGCTGAATCCCCGCCTGCCACGCATTTGGCGGGTTGATGTCACGAACGGCTCTCGGCGGGCTGTGTCGTCAACAGAGTTTCTGGTGCTGTCGCAATGCGCACGTTGGCCACTGGCCTACGTATACGGGTTGGTGTCGTCGACCGGATTCACAGGTGCGCTCGCGTCCACCGCCGGGGGCACTTCGACTAGCCATCAACGTGTGAAGCCCGAGGATGTGATGTCTATGGCGGTAGTTGCTCCTACGCCGGAACTAGTGGCGGATTATGCAAGAGCCGTGCGGCCCATGCTTAGCCTGGCGGACATTCTGCTTCGACAAGTGGAGGTCCTGCGCGAGTCACGCGATCTTCTGCTGCCACGCTTGGTATCCGGCCAGTTGGACGTGTCAAACCTGGAATTGGATTTGGAAGCGGCGGGGGTGTGAGTTCATCGGGCCTGACCGAGGACGAACTGGTCGAGCAGCCGGCGTTGAAGCGGCTGGCGCAACTCGGCTGGGAGAGCGCCTCGGGCTTTGAGGAGACGCTTGGCCCCGCAGGCACGCTCGGCAGGGATTCGCAATCAGAGCCCATCCTCACCCATCGACTTCGAGATGCTCTACGGGCACTGAACCAAGGGATAGACGATTCCGTCCTTGGGGAAGCGATCGACCAGCTCGTTCAAGATCGATCCGCGATGGATCATGTACGGGCCAATCGGGAGGTCTACGAACTGCTCCGCGACGGCGCGAAGGTTGTGATCACTGGCGATGAGGGAACCCAGCAGACCGCCACCGTCCGCTTCATCGCGTGGGACCGTGCTGACGCCAACGATTGGCTAGCCGTTTCGCAGTTCTGGATTGTCGGCGACATGTACAAGCGGCGCGCTGACATCGTGCTGTTCGTCAATGGCATCCCGCTGGTGCTGATTGAGCTCAAGGTGTCGCACAAGAACGTCCACGACGCCTACGAGGACAATCTGCGCGACTACCGCGACACGGTTCCTCATCTGTTTTGGTTCAACGCGTTCGTCATGCTCTCGAACGGTTCTGACACGCGGATCGGCTCCACCTTCGCCCCGTGGGGGCACTTCGCAGAGTGGAAACGCATCAACTCCGAAGGCGAGCAGGGCATCGTGTCGCTGGAGACAGCGCTGCGGGGCACCTGCGATCGATACCGGACGCTCGACCTCGCCGAGAACTTCATCGCCTACACCGAACGTCCCGGTGGTCTGGTGAAGGCGCTAGCCAAGAACCACCAGTACCTCGGGGTCAACAACTCGCTGGAGGCCTTGCGAGCGCTGCAGCAAGGCGACGGCCGGCTCGGTGTGTTCTGGCACACGCAGGGATCGGGCAAGTCGCTGTCGATGCTCTGGTTCACCCAGAAGGTGCTCCGCCAGGAACCCGGCAACTGGACGTTCGTGCTGGTCACCGACCGCAAGGAGCTCGACGAGCAGCTCTATGAGCAATTTGCCGACTCCGGCGTGATCACCGCCGGCCAGAGAGTGCACGCTGAAGACTCGGCTCATCTGCGGGAATTGCTGGTCCAGGATCACCGCTACGTGTTCACGCTGATCCACAAGTTCATCCCGCCCGAGCAGGGCCAGCAGATGCCCGTGTTGTCCGAGCGCGACGACATCGTGGTCATCACCGACGAGGCTCATCGAACCCAGTACGACACGTTGGCCGCCAACATGCGTCTTGCGCTGCCCAACGCCTCGTACCTTGGGTTCACCGGCACGCCGCTGATCGTCGGCGAGGAAGAAACACGTCGCGTCTTCGGCGACTACGTCTCGATCTACAACTTTCGGGACTCGATCGCCGATGGCGCCACCGTTCCGCTCTACTACGAGAACCGCACTCCCGAGCTGCAGCTCACCAACGACGACTTCGACGACGATCTCGAAGACCTGCTCGAAGAAGCCGAGCTGGATGACGCCCAGGAGCGAGCCGTCGCCCGGCGATTCTCGCAGCAGTACGAGCTGATCACCCGGCCGCAGCGCTTGGAAGAGGTTGCCTCCGATCTGGTCCACCACTTCGTCAACCGCGGGTTCCGGGGCAAGGCCATGTATGTGGCCATCGACAAGACCACCGCGGTGCGCATGTTCGACCTGGTCGAAGCCGAGTGGGCCCGCTACTTGGCCGAGCTCGAGGCGAAGCTGGCCGATACGCCTGAGGTGGAACGGCCGCACCTGGAGTCGCTGGTCGAGTTCATGCGCACCACCGATATGGCCGTGGTCGTGTCCCAGGCGCAGAACGAGGTGGCGGACATGGCTGCTGCCGGACTCGACATCGCCAAGCACCGCAAGCGGATAGTCGAAGAGGATCTCGATTCCAAATTCAAGGACCCTGACGATCCGTTCCGGTTGGTGTTCGTGTGTGCGATGTGGCTGACCGGTTTCGACTCGCCGTCGACGTCGACGGTGTACCTCGACAAGCCGATGCGCAACCACGTGCTGATGCAGACCATCGCCCGGGCCAATCGGGTGTTCGGCGACAAGGACAACGGTCTCATCGTCGACTACGTGGGCGTGTTCCGGAACCTGGAGCGCGCCCTTGCGATCTATGCGGCGGAGCAGCCAGACACCGACGGTGACGACGTCGGAAGGGATGTTGACTCGCCGATTCGTCCCAAGGATGAGCTGATCGCCGATCTCGAAGCAGCCCTTGCCGAGACCATCGACTGTTGCGACGCCCACGACATCGACCTTCACGACTTGGAATCGGCGCAAGGGTTCGAGTTCATTGCGCTGCAGAAGGCCGCTGTCGAGGCGCTGCTGGTCGACGAGGAGACCCGGCGCCGATACATCGCCCTGGCGCGACGAGTGCGCAAGACGTTCAAGTCGTTGCTGCCCGATCCCGAAGCGATGGCCGTGACACATCGGGTGGCAGTGATCCGCTCGATCGCATCGAAGATCGAGTCATCGTCCGAGACGCCTGACATCAGCGAGGTGATGGACTCGGTCTCCGATCTGCTCGACCGGTCGGTTGGCGCGAAGGAGTACATCATCCGCTCGGCCGGCGGTGCCGACCCACTCATCGACCTGAGCCAGCTGCACTTCGATCAGCTTGCGTTCCAGTTCGCCGCCAACAAGCGCACCGTCGCCAAGGCCATCGAGAAGGATCTTGAGCAACGCCTCGACGACGCGGTGCGGAAGAACCCGATGCGCCTCGATCTCGCCGAGCGATTCCGGCAGCTGATCGACGACTACAACGCTGGCACCCACAACCTCGAGGAGTTCCTCCGCCGACTCAAGGCCATCAACGACGAACTCACCGAGGAAGAACAGCGGGCTGTTCGGGAGGACCTGAGCGAGGCCGAACTGGCGATCTTCGACCTGCTCACCAAGCCCGATCCGGAGTTGACCGAGTCGGAGGCTCGCAAGGTTAAGGGTGCCGCGAAGCTGCTGCTCGAGCGTGTCGCGGAGCATCTCGTCCTCGATTGGAAGAAGCAGCAACAGACCTGTTCCGCCGTCAAGGTTGCGATCCGGGACGTCCTGGACGATGAGTTGCCTGAGGTCTACGGCCCCGAATTGTTCGACCGCAAGGTCGGCAACGTCTTTGACCACATCTACACCAGCTACTTCGACGATCAGCGAAGCGTGTACGACGCGCCCGAAACCGCAGCCGGCCCGACCACAGTCGTGGCCACGCTGCCGACCGTCGCTGAAGAAGTCAGCAACGAGTTGGTCGAGCTTGCTGGCGCCGATCCGGAGGTACGGGCGTTGCTCATGGAGCAGTTGCTCGGCGCGCACGCTACATGGGCACGCTCGACCGAAGAACTGCTCGACGGTGAGACACGAGAGGTCGAGTACAAGCAGACCGCCAGGTGGAACGTTCGGGAGCAGCGCAGGGACAAGGCAATGGAAGAGGTGATCGTCAAGACCGTCGCCGGGATGCTCAACGACCACGGCGGCACACTGCTCATCGGTGTGACCGACGACGGCGAACCGGTCGGTCTCGCCGACGATTACGCCCAGGTCAAGCCCCCGAACGCCGACGGCTTCGTGAACTGGCTCGACACGCTGTTCGACAGCCGCCTAGGCCACGTCGGCTCCAACCGCCTCACTATCCGCATGGACCAGCTCGACGACCACGACATCTGCCGCATCGACGTCCCCGCCAGCTCCCGCGCCATCTGGGTCAAGAATCCCAGAGGCGCAGACACCCTCTACCAGCGCCGCAACAACTCCACCCGTGCCGTTCCCGCCGCCGAGATCGAGACTTTCCTTGCCGATCGCTTCGGCAAAGAAGCGATACGTGCGATATTGCCGGGGGTCGCGCGCTGATCTTTCGCCTAGCCGCGAAGAATAATCCGCTCGCCGTCGCGACTATGATGAGGCTTCGACGCAGTCAACTAAGGACCATCGTCCGGGCAATGCCGAGGGGTACGAACAATGCCACCACTACATCTGCTATCAAGACTTAGTTTGCAATGACTGATTCAAGTACATACCGATACGATGTGGGACTCTCCTACGCGAGCGAGCAGCACGAGTATATTGAGTTAGTACATCGGCAACTCGCATCTCGGGGCATTCGGACATTCTTTGACGATAAGGAAGAAGTCGAGCTCTGGGGTAAAGATCTGCATGTCCGACTTAGTGAAGTATTCCAGAATGAATGCCACTATTGTGTGGTATTTGTGTCCGAAGATTATGCAAGGAAACGATGGCCTCAAGAGGAGTTAGCGAGTGCATTTGCGCGCGCAATGGAGGAGAAAGGCGAATATGTACTGCCGGCTCGATTTGATGACACACCGCTACCCGGCCTTCGATCAACCATTCGGTATGTTGATCTACGAAACAAGTCTGCACAACAGTTTGCGGACCTAATAGCGGCTAAGATTGGCAAATTGACGAGGGACGAGTATCTTCCGCAATCTCTAGACTTACTCTATGGGTTGCTAGATGTCGAAAGTGACGAAGACCGCAAGCAGGAGACAGCCGGTGCCGCAAGGTCGTTTTTTAATGCGCTGCGCCGTATGGAGACGAACGAACGGAAGGCGGTTATCGGACTGCTTACCTATGGCTGCCAAGGAGACATGCCCGACAATATGCACATTAATGCCGACCTACTCCGTCGGGTAACGGGCTTGACTGTCGTGGATCTCAAGGATGCGCTCGCAGGCTTGGACTCACTGGGATTTACTTGTACGGTTGTCGACGACAAGACACACGCGACAGGTCTACCGGGCGAGGCCCTAGGCAGTTCTGATTTTTTCTACCTTGATTGGTGGGACCTACGTAAGAACGGCGCAGATAACGGGCTCCAGATCGCGGTCGAAATGGTGCGAGGGGCTTTGGAGGGCCTTTGCGAGGCCTGTGGTACAGAGCGACTCGAGCGACTTGATTTTTCGCAATTGAGTAAGGAATCGGCGACCTCGGAATTGCCGGAGTTGCACGAGTAGATTGCGTTTCCTTGATTCCAAGGAACTTCGACGATACGAGACGTCATTGAACTCGTGGTAGCGCGTGTCAGCCGTCCACCAACATGTTCAGCAGTTCCTGATGACGCTCGAGGTTCCGTCGGAGCAGGGCTTGGAACTCAGGGTCCTGGCGGCGACGCTCGACATGCTCAGCGAGAGCGCCGCGAATCACGTCGCTCACGGTCGATCCTTCGACATCAGCGACGGTTCGGGCCTGATCGGCCAAGGCGCGGTCGATGCGCAACGTCAGGTTTTTCGTGTCGGTCTGTGTGGGCATCCGATGCTCCCCGCAGCAGGATTGCGAATGAGCGTAAGTGCTCGACGGCGAGATAGCAAGGTATCTAGATAGCTGCACTTGCGCACGAAGGGCGCTGCAGTCGCAGGCTGTGCTGGAACAAGGCAAGCTGAGGGCATGACGGATACGGGACGAGTGATTGATTTGTCGGTCGAGGTGATCGGCGACGTTGAGACGGTGTGGCGGGCGGTGGCGACTGGGCCGGGGATCTCGGCGTGGTATGTGCCTCACACCGTTGAGGAACGCGCTGGGGGAGTGGGCACGGCGTCGTTCGGCCCCGAGCCGGAGATGCAGATCGAAGGCCGGATCGCCGTCTGGGAGCCGCCGCGACGCATCGTGTTCGACGGGGGCGAGGGTGTCGACGGGCTGACGTTCGAGTGGATCGTCGAGCCGCACGACGACAACACCTGCACCGTGCGGCTGCACAACGCCGGTTTCGGCGACGACGACCCCCAGTACGACGCCATGGTGGACGGCTGGAAGCTGTTCATGTCCAACCTGCAACTCCACCTCGAGCACTTCGCCGGCCAGACCGCCACCTCCGCGCTCCCCATGGTGATGTGGCCGGTCACGCCCGAGCAGGGCTGGGAGATCCTCGCCGGCGGGCTCGGCATCGGCCAGATACCCAGCGTCGGCGAGCGGCTCGACGTGGCAGCCGACGACGACACGAAGATGGGCGGCACGGTCGTCGGCACCGGCCCGCGCCGCATCAGCCTGCTGCTCGACACCCCCGCACCCGGCACCGGGTTTCTGACCTCCGAGGACGGGGGCGGGTTCACGATGGTCTCGGTGTGGCTGTACCTCTACGGCTCCGAGGGCGCAGCTGCCGCCGAGCGCGACGACCCCCGCTGGCGCGCCTGGCTCGACAGCCGCGCCCCGGCGACCGACTGACGTCTCGACTGTCTCCCGCGGCCCCGAATCAGAGCCGCGAGAATTCAGTCGGGGTACACCTGCGTGCGGCGGCGCTTCAGCATGCGGTCCTGCACTCGCCAGCCGTCAGGCGTCTTCACCACCAGGTCGTGATACGAGGCGGTGCCGACCTTGCCGCCGCCGAGCAGCGCCAGGATGCGGAACTTCAGCTCGACGCCGTCCGCCGTCTCGTTCACGTAGATGTTGGTCATGGTGTGCGTGCGCGGATGCTCGGCCTCATCGGCCATGAAGTCGCGGATCGCGGTCAGGCCCTCGAGGCGAGGCGCGCCCAAGTCGGTCAGGTCGAACACCGCATCGTCGGTGAAGATCGTCCCCAGCCGGTCCCAGTCGCGGTCGTCGATGATGTCGCCGTAGCGGCCCGGCAGTTCGTGCAGTTCCAGACGGTCAGCAATGTCCATGCCGCGACCCTACGGCACCGCGCGCGCCGCTGGCCGGGCGTCGAGGCGCTGACTCAGGTGTCGAGACCTACCGTTGCGCCCACCAGCCCAGCGCGCCAAGACACACAAGGTCGCTAGGCCAAGTTGGCGCGGATGCGGGGGTTGACGTCGCAGGCCATGCGCTCCAGCGAGGCGTTCATCACCGACGGTGGCAGGCCGGGTGGGCCACCCCAGGTGACCAGGTCGGTGACGTCGTGGTCGCGGATCATGGCGGTCAGCTCGGCGACGCAATGGTCGGCGTCGCCGACGGTCCACACCAGCGGGTTCAGCGGATCGGGCTGGCGCGGACCGGTGCGGGCCGCACGCTCGCGGGCGGTCTGCTTGTGGTCGGCGCTGGCCTTGATGATGCCGACATAGACATCGCGGCGGTACTTCTCAGCCGCGGCCACCGCCTCCCAGACAGGGTCGTCCGCGGGATCCGAGCCGTCGGTCACATACACACCGCGAATAATCCCCACCCGCTTGTCGCCGGGATCCCGGCCGTCAGCGGCCAGGGCTTCCTTCCACGGATCCAGCACAGCAGCCTTCGGACCCTGAGGCAGCAGGTTCGTATCGAAGCGGGCAGCCCGCAGGGCACCCGCGCGGCTCGTGGCCGCCACCCACAGCGGCGGCCCGCCGGGCTGCACCACCTCGGGCGTGACCCGCAGATCACGGTACGTGTACCGCTTGCCCTCGTAGCTGAACGCCTCGCCTGACCACGCCAGCCGCACGATCTCGATGGCCTCCTCGGTCAGCGACACCCGCCGGCTGAGCGGCAGCCCGAAGCCAGCGAACTCATGCGCGGCGTAGCCCATGCCGATGCCGAGCTCCATGCGGCCGTCGGAGATGTTGTCGAGCACGGCCAAGTCCTCGGCCAGCCGCACCGGGTCTCGGAACGGCATCAGGCAGATGTCGGTGGAGAACCGGATGCTGCTGGTGAGCGCCGCTGCCGCACCCGCCACCGGCACGAAATTCGGCAGGTAGCCGTCGGCCATGAAGTGGTGCTCGGTGAACCAGCACAGCTCCATGCCGAGCTGCTCGGCCAGCACCACCTGTTCGAACGTCTCGGCGTACACCTGCGGCATGGTCACGTCGCTGCCCGACGGGCAGCGGAAGTCGTGCACGATCCCGAACCTGAGCGATTGCGCCATGCGGCGAAGCTAGTTGGACAGCCCCGGCCCGGCCCGGGCTCGCCCCGCTCAGTACCAGGCGTCGGGGACGGCTGATTTGCGGTCGTCGACGAAGGCCTGCAGCTCGCGGTCGACGGTGGGGTCGAGAGGCGGGGGCGGCTCGTAGTCGGCGAGGGTTTGCTTCCACTGGTGGTTGGCACGCTGGGCCATGTCGAGCGCACCCTCTTCGGACCACTGCTCGAACGAGCGAGTGTCGCACAGAGCGGCTTCGAAGTTGGCCGTCTCGAAGTTGGCGATGGTGTGGGCGGTTGCCAGGTAGTTGCCGCCCGGGCCGGCTTCGCTGAACGCCTCGCCTCCGAGCTCGTTGCTGTCGACAGTCAAGCCTTCCATGAGGCGATGCAGCATGCCGCAGCGATCGGCGTCCATCACGAACTTCTCGTACCCGAGTGTCAGCCCGCCTTCCAGCCAGCCCGCTGCCTGCAGGATGAAGTTCGCCCCAGCCAGCAGTCCAGGCGTCATCGCATCGGCCGATTCCTGCATGGCCTGCGCATCGGCGATCTTCGAGGCCGTGTAGTGGCCGCCGCAGCGGAACGGCAAGCCCAGTCGCCGGGCGAGCTGGCCGATCGCGTAGGTCGCCAGCGTGGATTCCGCCGTGCCGAACGTGGGCGCACCCGAGCGGAGGTCCATCGTGGTCAGGAAGTTGCCGTAGATCATCGGCGAGCCGGGCCGCACAAGCTGGGTGAGCGCAATACCGGTCATGGCCTCGGCATGGGCCTGCGCGACCAGAGCCGGCTGGGTGACGGGCCCCATGCCGCCGCCGATGATGAACGGCGAGATCAGGCAGCCCTGGTTCGCCCGGGCGTACGCCTTGAGCGCGCCGCTCATGGTGGCGTCCCACACCAGCGGCGAGTTCACGTTCACGTTGCCTTGGATGACGCAGTGCGTCTCCATGTACTCGGCGCCGAACACGATGCGGGCCATCGCTATCGAATCCTCGGCCCGCTCGGGGGCGGTCACTGCGCCCATGAACGGCTTGGCCGACCAGCGCAGGTGTGCGTCCACCATGTCGAGGTGGCGCTTGTTGACCGGCACGTCGACCGGCTCGCACACCGTGCCGCTGCCATGCGCCAGCCACGGCGACATCCAGGTCAGCTTCACGAAGTTCCGGAA
>CAZAFV010000043.1:0-7389 GCA_964484385.1 uncultured Acidimicrobiales bacterium | reverse complement strand
CGCTGCCATGCGCCAGCCACGGCGACATCCAGGTCAGCTTCACGAAGTTCCGGAAATCGTCGATGGTGGCGTAGCGGCGGCCCTCGTCCAGATCCGTCACGAACGGGGGGCCATACGTCGGCGTGAACAGCACGTGATCGCCACCGATCTCGATGCGTCGACCGTCGCGGCCCCACATGGAGAACTGGCGTGGAGCGGTCGAGCAGAGTTGCGGAGCCAAACCGGGCTCGAAGCGCACCCGCTCGCCGTCCACCTGCGCCCCAGCCTCCCGGAACAGCTCCAGCGCCTCGTCATCGCCACGGAACTCGACGCCGATCTCCGACAGGATCCAGTCGGCGTGCGCCTCGAGCTGTTCCAGCGCTGGATCGTCGAGCAGCTCATAGGTGGGAATGCGTCGTCGCGGCGTGAGCTGCTCAGCAGACGGCAGCGGCGCAGCGGTGCGTGCAGCGACCCTGCTCGACCGCCCTCGCCGTGTGCGGCGCTCGCTGCCGTTCCCGCCAGCCATCGGCACATTCTGCGGTATCGCTCGGGGCCGCTCCGGCACCGCTGGCTACTGTGCTGTCGCTGCACGACACAGCGAACGCTGCGAGACACAGCGGCTGCTGAGCGAGAGGATGCCCCGATGTCCGACGGCTACGAGAACCTGAGCATCGATGCGCCCGCCGACGGCGTCACCCGTATCACCTTCAACCGGCCCGAACGCATGAATGCGCTCACGCACGGGCTCGTGACCGATCTCCACGACGCGCTCAGCGCTGTCGACAACGACCACGACACCCGGGCCATCGTGCTCACCGGCGCCGGCCGGGGCTTCTGCGCCGGGCTCGATCTCACCGGGTACGGCACGGTGCCGGGCACCGAGGACCACGGCGGCCCCCAGCGCGGCATGGCCGTCCAGCAGGAGATCGCCGAACTGGTCCACCACATGCGCGACGTGCGCCAGCCGATCATCGCCGCCATCAACGGCGCGGCCGCAGGCGGCGGGTTTGCCATCGCCTGTGCCTCCGACATCCGCTACTGCGCCGAGACCGCCAAGTTCGGCACGGCCTTCGTGCGGCTCGGCATCTCGGGCTGCGACATCGGCGTGAGCTGGATGCTGCCCCGCCTCATCGGCGCCTCCCGGGCGTGGGAGCTGCTGCTCACCGGCCGCGTCATCGACGCGGCCGAAGCCGACCGCATCGGGCTGGTCAGCGCCGTGGTCCCCGACGACGACCTCATGGACACCTGTCTGGGCGTCGCCGCCGAGATCGCGGCCAATAGCCCCTTCGGCGTGTGGATGACCAAGGAAGTGATGTGGTCGAACCTCGAGATCGGCAGCCTGCGCGCCGGCATCGACCTCGAGAACCGCACGCAGATCATGTCGTCGCTCACCGAGGACAGCCGCGAGGCCATGGCGTCGTTCCTCGAACGCCGCCAGGTGAAGTGGTCCAACCGATGACCGTCGCAACCGGCCAGCAACAGGCTCGGCCGGCCCGGCGCTCGGCTAGCTGACGGGCTGCGCTGGGCTAGCCGGCAGGCGGCTTCGGGCTAGCCGGCGGGCTGGGCCACCTGGTCTGGCTTGAACTCGAACAGGTAGGGGTCGAGCGATTCCTGCGCGGCGATCCGCCACTTGTGCCAGTAGCCGCCGCCGTAGTACGCCAAGCTGCCCGGCTGCGCGTCGCCATGACCGTTGTAATACGACAGGCAGTCGCGCAGCGGGGCTGTGGTGATGTCGGCCACCCGGCAGTGCTCGGCGTAGTTCACCTCTGAGTCCTCAGTGATGTCCACCACGTTCCACGCCTTGTCGCGCATCTCGGTGAGCATCCAGACGATGTAGTCGCCGTGGGTGTCGATGGCGTCGGTGAAGTTGAAGCTGCCGCCGCCGCCCTGCGGGCCCGACACGATGAACAGGTTCGGGAACCCGTGGCTGTGCAGGCCCAGGAACGTCCGGGTGCCCTCGCTTTGCCACTTCTCGCTCAGCGTCACACCGTCACGTCCGCTGATCATGTTGAACGTCGAGGTCGCCATCCACTGGAACCCGGTGGCGTAGATCAGCACGTCGAGCGGGTACTCGATGCCCTCGTGCACCACGCCCCGCTCGTTGATCTCCTGCACGCCCATCGGGGCAGTGTCCACCAGGTGCACGTGCGGCATGTTGAACGTGGGCAGGTACTCGTCGTGGAAGGTGGGGCGCTTGCAGCCGTAGGGGTAGTACGGCTTCAGCGCCTCGGCGGTCGCGGGGTCTTCCACGATCGCGTCCACCCGTGCACGGATCTGCTCCATGATCCGGAAGTTGGTGTTGAGCTGCTTTTGCACCAGCTCGTCGGGCGACAGCTTGCGGGCGTGCTGCTTGCGCTCCTTGAAGTCGTCGACCCGGCCGGCCAGGTAGTCGTCATTGGCCTTGATCGCGGTGCGGCCAGACGAGATGCGGGAGAAGCGTTTGCGGCGGGCCCGTGCCCAGCCGGGCTCCTTCGACCACTCGGCGATCTCCTCTGGGTCGGTCTCGCGCTGGTCGCGCACGTCGATCGACGACGGCGTCCGCTGGAACACGTACAGCTCGCCGACCACCTTGGCGATCTCGGGGATGACCTGCACGGCGGTGGCGCCGGTGCCGATGATGCCCACCCGCTTGCCTTCGAGGTCGATGTTGTAGTCCCAGCGTGACGTGTGGAACGACTCGCCTGCGAAGGAGGCCATGCCGTCGATGCGGGCCAGCTTCGGGCTGGTGAGGATGCCGTTGGCCAGGATCACGTAGCGAGCCTTCATGGCGTCGCCGCGATCGGTGTAGACGGTCCAGCGGCCGGTCTCCTCGTCCCACACCGTGGAGTCGACGGTGGTGTGGAACAGGCAGTGGTCGTAGAAGCCGAACTTGTCGGCCATCGCCTGGCAGTACTCGAGAATCTCGAAGCCCGAGGCGAACTTCATCGTGGGGATGTACTTCATCTCCTCGAGCAGCGGCAGGTAGCTGTACGACTCGACGTCGCAGGCGATGCCCGGGTAACGGTTCCAGTACCAGGTGCCGCCGACGTCGCCGCCCTTCTCGCAGAAGCGCACGTCGGTGAAGCCGGCGCTGCTCAGCTTGTGCCACAGCAGCAGCCCGGCGAACCCGGCGCCGATGCACAGCACCTCGCACTCGTCGTCGAGCGCCTCGCGCTCGATCGGCGGCTCGGAATAGACGTCGTCGA
Source organism: uncultured Acidimicrobiales bacterium (assembly GCA_964484385.1). Classification (GTDB taxonomy): domain Bacteria; phylum Actinomycetota; class Acidimicrobiia; order Acidimicrobiales; family Poriferisodalaceae; genus Poriferisodalis. The sequence goes on along the minus strand of CAZAFV010000043.1, from coordinate 4,225 downwards.
GGTAGCGCTTGAACTCGCCCTCCATGGCCATGTAGTCGGCAGCGCCCCGGCGCGCTTCCTTGAAGTCGCGGTACTTGGCCTGCTCTTCGGCGTTGAACACGGCGCCGGGCGGGGGCGGGGGCAGCTCCTTCAGATGCTCGTCGGCGTTGACCGAGTAGCCCACGCCGTCGATCTTCTCTGACGCCTTCGCAGCTCGGGTGTTGAAGATCTTGCGACCCGTCTCCGGGTCGATGCTGACCGCCGGACGTGTGCTCGCGTCAGTTGCTACCTGGCTCGCCGCCATCGGTTCAACCTCCCTGTAGGCCCCGTTTGATGTTAGGGGAGAGGCTTCGGGGCGCGCCGGGGTGTGACAGCCTTCTCAGCGGTATGCGGCGCGACCCACCGCGAGCGTTCATGTGGGCCTCGATCGGAATGTGCGTCGTGCTGGCCGTGTTCGTTGTGCATCTGCGCACCGCAGTCGTAGCGGGCGGGCCGGTGGCGGTGCCCGATGTGCCGGCATACCTGGGAATCGCCCAATGGGTCGGCGGCGACGGGCTCGCGCTGGGTCACATCCCGTTCCAGCCGGGCTACGGGCTGCTGATTGCGCCGTTGGTGGCCGTCGCACAGGTCTCGTTGCTGGGGACGCAGGGAGAGGCGGTGCACTACCTCGCGCTGGTCGTCAACTCGCTGGCGGCGGTCGCCGCAGTGGTGGTGGCCGGCCGGCTCGGCCTGGTGGGCTCGCGGCGCTGGTGGGTGGCGGGTGCAGCGGGGCTGGTCGCGGCGGTCCATCCGTCGCTGTCGAGCGCCTCGCGCATCGCCTGGCCCGAGACCCTGCTCTCCTTGTTCGTGCTCATCGTGGCGCTAGCGGTGGCCTTCGCCGTGCTGCATGCCGGCTCCGCGGCGAGCCAGCGTGCGTGGGCCCGTGCCGGGCTGTTCGCCACGTTGGCAGTGGCACTGCATGCCCGCATGATCGTGCTGGTGGTGGCCGTCGTGGCAACGGCGCTGCTGTGCCGCATCGGCCGCCGTTCCTGGGCCGCCTTCGGTGCGGGACTGGTCGCCGGCGGCGCCGCGACGGCCGTGGCGCTGACCCTCACCGACACCTGGCCGGCGGAGCGGCTGAGCGAAGCTGCACAGCTGGATCGCGGCGCCGAGCCCGTCGCCACGGTGTCGGGACAGCTGCTGGCGCTGGGCGGGGGCACGGTGGGCCTCGGCCTGATCGGTCTGGTGGCCGGGCTGGGCGTCGTCTTCGAGTTCGTCCGAAGGCGGCCTTCCGACGAGGAGGATGCGCTGACTGCACCGGCCAGACCGGCAGCGACAACCGGCGGGCTGTTCGGACGGCGGCCTCCTGAAGGGCGTATGTCCGGGGACGCTGAGCGCAGTCCGGCCGCTCGGATGCCGCGTGAACATGCCGGCATCCCCGGTGCGCTCTCGGCGGCGCTGGTCTGCTTGGCGATTGGCGCATTCGGGGCGGTGCTGCTCGGCGGTTGGACGCTGACTGGAAGCGCACGGGCCGACGCGCTGCTGTACGGGCGCTATGTCGACCCATGGGCGGTGCCGTTGGCTGTCGTTGCGCTGGCCTGGCTCGCGGCCCGGCCAACGACGCCTCGGGGCGGATCGGCGACGTCCGGCATCGGTGCATCTCCAGGGCCAGCGGTGTTTCCTCGCAGCCAGTTGCCGTTTCGCGGTTCGGCCGTCCTCGGGACAGCCGCGGCCGTGGCGGTGGTCGCGTGCGCGGTGGTCGTCGGTGTTGCAGGCGGCTACGACGCCGCGCCGCGCCGCATCATGACCCTGTCGCTCAGCCCGGCGTGGGCGTGGCTCGATGAGCGGCTGAGCGCCGTGGCCGTGGCGGCGCTTGTTCTGACGCTCCTCGGCGTGCTGTTGGCCGCCGCAGCGCTGCGCAGGCGAGCGGTGCTCGGCGAGGATGGGACCTCGCCACCCCCTATATCTGACATGGATCGCCGGGATACTCGCCAGCGCACGGCGAAGATCCCCGACGTCGCGCTGATTGCACTTGTCGCGGCAGTGCTCGTGCTCGGAGCGGTCGCGACGGTCTCGAATCACCGCCACCTGGCCGATGTCGGTGCAGTCGCCCGAGACCAGGTCGTCTCGGCAGGCACTGTGTCCGAGGCCGTCGACGACGGCCTGACGTGTCTTGCTCACGATCGGTCGTCGGTGCCTGAGTACGCACTGTGGCTGTACCGCCTCGAGCTGCCCGAGATCACTCACGAACGGGTGCAGCTCGAGGCCGGCGACCGACCGTGCTCCGAGCTGGTCATTGCCCACGATGATCTGGCGCAGCGCTGCACGAACGCCCGGCACCTCGTCGACGAACCGGCTGCTTCGTGGGCGCTGTGGCATCTGCCGGAGCGCACCTGCGTCGCCGCCCTGAACATGGGGGCGCGAATGGCCGGAGTAGCGTCGCACGATGGCTCTTCCGACAGTGGCGTCCGTTCCGGCTGAGATCCGCGCCGGCGAGACGGCCAGCCGCCGTCTGAATCGATTCCGGCTGAAGCTGGCGCCCGTGCGTCGGCGTCGCGTCGGCGTCGCGCTGGGGCTGCTCGCCGCAGCGCTCATGTTCATCGCGCTTGGGTGTGCCGACGACTCGTCCGGCGACGAGCCATCCGAACCCGACACCACCGAGGCGGCGAACACTGACGCCGCACCGGCGACGACGGCCACAGCGCCCCCGCCAACCACACCCGCCGAAGTGATCGTGGACGTCAAGGTCGTCCAGATCCCCGGCGGCCCGCGTGAGTCCACCGTCTCGGCGCTGCGCGAAGGCATGACCGCACCCCTGCTGCCCGAACCGCTGGTGTCGCCCCTCGATGTCCTCTCCGGCGGGCCGCTGCCCGATGGCATCCCCTCCATCGATGCACCGGAGTTCGAGCGGGCCACCGATGTCGGCTTCCTGCAGCCGCAGGAGGCAGTGGTCACGCTCGCGCTCAACGGCGATGCCCGCGCCTACCCGACGCAGGTGCTGCTGTGGCACGAGATCGTCAACGACACCGTCGGCGGCGAGCCGGTCACCATCACCTACTGCCCGCTGTGCAACACGGCCATCGGGTACTACCGCCAGATCGGCGATCGCATCTTCGACTTCGGCACCTCGGGCCGGCTCTACAACTCGGCACTCGTCATGTACGACCGCCAGACCGAGAGCCTGTGGGCCCACTACACCGGTCAGGCCATCGCCGGCGCGCTCACCGGATCCCAGCTCGAGCTGATCCCAGTGGCCACCGTGGCATGGGAGACGTTTCTCGACGAGCATCCCAATGGCCTCGTGATGACACGCCCCGGCGGCTTCGGGCGCTCATACGGCACCAATGCCTACGTCAACTACGACACTCCCGAGGGCAATCCGATCTTCCCTCCTGGCGGCCCTCCCGACGATCGCTTGCCGCCGCAGACCCGCGTACTGGTCGTCCGCCACGGCGGTGCCTCGGTCGCAGTGCAGCTCGACACGCTGAGCTCAGCAGGCGTGATGCCGCTGGACTTGGGAGGCGTGCCGGTGGTTGCCTTCCATCTCCCCGGCACGGCGACGCCGATCCAGAACCAGCAGGTGGCATTCGGCCGTGATGTCGGAGCGACCGGCGTGTTCGACCGCAACGTCGACGGTCAGGCCCTGACGTTCAGCCGCATGCCCGACGCTGCGAGCTCGTCCGGGCCGGAAGCATTCATCGACGACCAGACCGGCTCCACATGGTCGATACTCGGCCGGGCGCTCGACGGCCCCTTGGCGGGAGCCCAGCTGCAGCCCATCGAGCACATCGACACGTTCTGGTTCGCAGCCGCAGCCTACGACCCAGACATCGACCTTCTCGACGCCTCGTAGCAAAGCACGTACCGCACAGAGACCACCGCCATGCCGATCCGGCTCTCACAGATACTCAGACGGTCCTTGGATCCCGAAGACGTCGAGTCGAGCGTCGGTGCGCACGAACGCAGCTTCGACTTCGGGCGCCGCAAGGGTCGCGACCGGCGCGCCACCGATCATCGGAACTTCGTCGAGAACTACTACGACCTTGCGACCGATCTGTACGAGTACGGCTGGGGCGAGTCGTTTCACTTTGCCCCGCGGGTTCCCGGCGAGAGCCGTCGTGCGTCGATTGCGCGACAAGAGCACCTCTTTGCACTCAAGCTCGGCCTGCAGCCCGGCATGCGCGTCGCCGACTTCGGCTGCGGCATCGGCGGCCCGCTGCGGGAGATCGCCCGCTTCTCGGGGTCGCAGATCGTGGGAATCAACGTC
>CAZAFV010000042.1:0-22468 GCA_964484385.1 uncultured Acidimicrobiales bacterium | reverse complement strand
CTGATGGGCCACACCGACGTGGTGCCGGTGAACGCCGACGGCTGGAGCCGGGACCCGTTCGGCGGCGAGCTGGTGGACGGCGAGGTGTGGGGACGCGGGGCGGTCGACATGCTCAACCTGACCTCGTCGATGGCGGTGGCGTTCCGTCACATCGTGCGCAGCGGGTACCGGCCGAAGGGCGACGTCATCTACTTCGGCGTTGCCGATGAGGAAGCCGGCGGCACCTACGGAGCCAAGTGGATGGCCGAGCACCACTGGGATGCCATCGAGTGCGACTACGTGCTCACCGAGTTCGGCGGGATGCCCAACCACACGCCCCAGGGCACCAAGATCACGCTGGCTGCGGGCGAGAAGGGGATCGGCTGGCGCCGGCTCACCGTGCGCGGGACACCCGGCCATGGCTCGATGCCGTTCGGCACCGACAACGCCCTGATCAAGGCGGCCGAGATCGTGCGCCGCATCGCCGAGTACCGGCCGGCGCCTCAGCTCACCGAGATGTGGCAGCACCACGTCTCGACGCTCAGAGTCGACGACGAGACCCGCGAAGCGCTGCTCGACCCGGGCCGCGTCTACGACGCCGTCGCGGGCATCGACTCACCGGGCTTGGCGCGCCACCTGCACGCGTGCAGCCACACCACGTTCAGCCCGAATGTCGTAGGCGGCGGCAACAAGACCAACATCATCCCCGACAAGGTCGAGATCGAGGTTGACATCCGCACTGCCCCGGGCGATCCCGTCGCCGTGAATGAGCACCTGCAGGCAGCGCTCGGCGAGCTGTTCGACGAGGTGGAGATCGAGCATCTCCACGACGATCCCGCCAGCTTCTCGCCGACGAACACGCCGATGTGGCAGCTGCTGAGCGAGCTGATGGCCAAGGCTCACCCTGGTGCGCCGGTGATCCCCCAGTTGATCGTCGGTGCCACCGACGCCCGCTTCTTTCGCCTGAAAGGCACCGTGGCCTACGGCGCGGGGCTGTTCAGCAACCGGGTGAACTCCAACGATTTCATGCTGCGGTTCCACGGCAACGACGAGCGCGTCGATGTCGATTCGCTGGCGCTCACCACGCAGCTATGGATCGACGTCGTCAAGAACCTGGGCGACGCCGTCAGCAGTTGAGCCGGCTAGCCGGCGCAGGCCACCCGGGGCTCGACGTGGGGGAGCCGCCCGGCTCGCAGTGAGATCACCGCGCCCGCCTCGTCGACTTCCCACACCACGCGCTTGTCGATGTCGGGGGCGTCCACCGGCACGTACTGGATCGCTGAGAGTCCGGGTCCGTCTTCAATCCTGTCGCCGAAGGCCTCGATGATCTCGCTCCGGGTGGAGCCGATGCCGTAGCCCGAGATCGTCGTGATCGGACCGGATTCGATGTCGACGCGCACGATCTCGGCATTGACGGCCAGGAACCGGACGCCTTCGGGACCGTTCTGGACCGTGTAGTAGCGGCAGGCGTCTGAGCCACCGGGAACGGCGATCATCAGGGAACCAGCGGCGGTCCGGGCGTCCTCCAGCGAGTGCCCGATCTGCACTGGCCCCAAGCCGGCGGTCGACAGTTTCGATTCGACGGTCACGTCGGGACCGGCCTCGTCCTCGGACATGTCATCGCCGGCGGCTGTCGTCGTGGGCGCGGCCGTCACGACCGTGGTGGGCTCGTCTTCGGTGTCCGACATCATCGCGTCGTCAGCGGCGGTGGTTGTGGTCGCGTCGGTGTCGTCGTCGCTCAGCAGGCCGCAGGCGCTGACCAGCATTGCAGCGGCCAGCGCTGCAGCAAGCACACGCCAGCGTGCGGTGTTGCCTTGCGGCTCAGCGTCTCGGCGGGAGTCGGGTTGGTGCACGGCAGTCGCCCTTCCAGTCACAGCCCTCTGGGGAGTCGGCATCCATTCGAGAGTACCGAAGCCAGCAGCGGGGCGCGGAGACACGGCGGGCCGACCCGCTGCGGGCATAAGCTCACTGGTCGGGAACCTCACACGAACGGGAGCGCGCGATGTCCCACGACACAGTCATTCGAGGCGGCTTGGTGGTCGACGGCACCGGCAGCGATGCCAAGGTTGCCGACGTTGCCATCGACGGCGAGAGGATCACCGAGGTCGGCACGGTGGAGACGCCGGGTCGCGAAGAGATCGACGCTGCCGGCAAGGTCGTCACGCCCGGATTCGTCGACATCCACACGCACCTCGACGCGCAGTTGGCCTGGGACCCCATCGGCTCGAGTTCGTGCTGGCACGGTGTGACATCAGTGGTGATGGGCAACTGCGGGGTCACATTCGCTCCGGTGAAGACCGAGGACATCGAGTACATCGCCGAGGTCATGGAGTCTGTAGAGGACATCCCGAAGCAGTCGATGATGCAGGGCCTCCCGTGGGACTGGCGTTCCTACGGCGGGTACCTGGCCTTCTTGGACGGCATGCCCAAGGGTCTCAACGTCGGCGGCATGGTTGGCCATGTGGCCGTCCGCTGGCACACCATGGGCCCCGACAGCCTCGACGAGCGTCCTGCATCGGAATCCCAGATCGCAGCGATGTGCGAGCTGGTGGACGAGGCGATGGGGTCCGGCGCGCTGGGCTTCTCGACCTCGCGCACCTTGCTTCATCGCACGCCCGACGGACGCCCGATCCCGGGCACCTTCGCCGATGACAACGAGCTGTACGCCTTCGGCGACGTGCTGGGCCGCCACGGCCGGGGTGTCTTCGAGTCGGCGCCTCGCTTCGAAGCCGCCGGGCCGGACTTCGCCGGAGGCCGTCACGAGATCGAGGTGCTCGGCGAGATCACGCGGCGCAGCGGCCGGCCCAGCACCTTCGGCCTGGTGTATTCGGCCCGCAAGCCCGAGATGAGCGATCTGGTGCTCGGCTACGTCAGCGAGCAGAACGCCACCGGCGCGAACCTGCGACCGCAAACCACCTGTCGTGCCATCGGTGTCGTGCTCGGAATCCAGCACCGCACACCGTGGGATCGAGCGGGCGAGACCTGGCGATCGCTGCGCGAACTCGATGTCGTTGGGCGCCTTGAGGCGATCCGCGACCCAGCGACCCGTGCGGCCCTGGTGGAGGAGGCCAACTCGTCGGGCAAGAACTCCACCGGCATGGCGAACTCGCTTGTCGACCTGAGCCGCCTGTATCTGCTCGATGCGGTCAACCCGAACTACCGGATCGGACCCGACGGCACGCTCGAGGCACAGGCGGCGGCAGCCGGCATGTCGCCGGTGGAACTGTTCCTGGATGCGACCGATCGCTCCGACGGGACCGTGATGCTGAGCCTGCCGGTGTTGAATCAGGACTTCGACGCGATCGAGCGGATGCTCAGCCACGACTCCATCGTGATGGGCCTCGCCGATGCGGGCGCCCACGTCGGCCAGATCATGGACTCCAGCCAGCCCACGTTCTTCCTCAGTCACTGGGTGCGGGACAACGGGTTCTTCTCGCTGCCCGAGGGCATCCGCAGGATCACCTCCGACACGGCCGACCTGTTCGGGCTGGTCGACCGGGGCCGGCTCGAAGCCGGCCGGTTCGCCGACATCAATGTCATCGACGTCGATGGCCTCTCGCTGTCGGGACCTGAGTACGTCTACGACTTCCCGGGCGGCGCGGGCCGCTACATCCAGCGCGGCACCGGCTACGACGCCACGCTGGTGAACGGGCAGGTGTTCATGCGCGACGGTGAGCACACCGGTTCGCTCACCGGAAAGACACTGCGCTCCACCGACTGACTCTTGCGAACGCCAAGGCTTCGCCGGCCGACTCTTGCGAACGCCGAAGCTTCGCCGGCGTTCGCCCGAAAAGGGCCATTACAGGTAGCGTCGCTGCTTCATGGCTTCTGCACCTGCAATGAACATCAACACCGATGCGATCTGGCGTGTCACCCTCGACACGTCCAAAGGCCGCATCGTCATGGACCTCGACCCCCAACTCGCCCCGGTGACGGTGAACAACTTCGTCAACCTGGCGCAGGACGGCTATTACACGGGGCTGACCTTCCACCGAGTCGTGCCCGACTTCGTCATCCAGGGCGGCTGCCCGGAGGGATCTGGCCGTGGCGGCCCGGGGTACCGATTCGCTGACGAGCCCGTGAAGGGCGACTACACGCTCGGTGCCGTAGCCATGGCCAATGCAGGGCCGGACACCAACGGCAGCCAATTCTTCATCTGCATCGACGACTGCCGTGCCAAACTGCAGCCCGCCTACAACCTGTTCGGCTACGTGACCGAGGGGATGGACGTGGCGCTTGCCATCGCGGTCGGCGACACGATGGACACCGTCACCGTCGAAGAGATGCCTCCTAACTAGCGCGAGTAGCGTGGCCGCGGCGGCACCAGCAAGGAGAAGCCGGATGAACGACACAGTGCTGTATGAGGCTGACGACGGCGTAGCGGTCATCACGCTCAACCGTCCCGAGCGCTTGAACGCTTGGACCGGCGAGCTGGGTACCGGCTACTTCGACGCTTTGGACCAGGCCGCTGCCGACCCTGACGTTCGAGCCATCGTCGTGACCGGGGCAGGCCGAGGCTTCTGCGCCGGGGCCGACATGGACAACCTGCAGGGAATCAGCAGCGGGCAGGGCGAAGGTTCCGACGAGGCCCCGCCCCGCCTGCGCAACGAGCGTCACGACTACGCCCTGTCCATCCCCAAGCCGGTGGTGGCAGCGATCAACGGAGCATGCGCCGGGCTGGGCTTCGTGCACGCCATGATGTGCGATGTCCGGTTCGCGGCTCAGGGCGCCAAGTTCACGAGTGCATTCGTGCGACGCGGCCTCATTGCCGAGCACGGCGTCTCGTGGATGCTGCCCCGTGTGGTCGGTCCGTCGAATGCGCTCGACATTCTCATGTCGGGCCGCGTCTTCCTGGCCGAGGAGGCCAAGGAGATGGGTGTGGTCAGCAGGGTCTTCTCGCCCGACGAGCTGCTCGACGAGGCAATCAGCTACGCGCGTGATCTGGGTCGTTTCAGCGCTCCGTGGTCGATGGCCCAGATCAAGCGCCAGGTGTGGGGACAGCTCGATGAGGCACGGAGCGACGCCCTGGAGGAGTCCAACGCGCTCATGCGGGAATCGCTCACACGACCGGACTTCAAGGAAGGCGTCCAGAGTTTCGTGGAGCAGCGCGACCCCAACTTCGAGCCGGTCTCGGCTGCCACTGATTGACCTGGGCCTGAGTCATCTGGGAGCTGATCGACTCCCTGAGCACATGGTTCTGGCGCCTGCCGGGGCGGTGACACGACAGTGAACGACACGCTCGTCGCGTTCGCGGTCCTCGCCTGGTTGGCGTACCTCGCCAGCCGGCTGCTGGCACGCCACCACCTGCCCGAGCTGGTCGCGTTCCTCATCGTCGGCGCCTTGCTCGGCCCCTCGGGGCCGCCTGTCATCAACCTGATCGACGAGCCCTCGCTGATCGCGCTGCGCCCGGTCACCGAGGTGGCGCTGGCCGTGCTCATGTTCGTGATCGGCGAGCGCGTCTCGGTGCGGGCGCTGCGCGCCGCCCGCTGGACGCTGACCACCGGTGTCGTCCAGTTCGCCTTGAGCGCCGTCGCGGTCTTCTGGGTGACCAGCAGGCTGGGGGCTGACCGTCCCGTGGCGCTGGTGCTGGGAGCGCTGGCGGGGGCGGGTGCCCCGATGACGATCGCGCACATCGTGAGCTCGGTGCGCGCCCGCGGCAGCTATCCCACCGGCATCGTGGGCACCCACGCGGTGTCCGATGCGCTGGCCACCACCACCTTCGCGGCAGTCCTGCCCATCGCCGTGCTGCTCTCCGACGAGGCAGCCGATGTCGGCGGTGCGGTGCTCGACTTCGTGCAGCTCGGCATCGGCGGCGCGGTGCTGGGACTGCTCGGGGGCTGGTTCATCTCGCGCCTCGGGTTCCAGATCGAAACCTCTGGCGAGCTCCTGCTGTTCGTGCTGGTGCACATCGTGATCGGGTGGACCGTCGCCGGCTTCTTGGACATCTCGCTGCCGCTGGCCGCGCTGGTTGCCGGTGCCACTGCGGCAACGGTGTCGCCGCAGGCATTCTCGGTGCGGCTGTTCCGCACGATCAAGACCATCGAGCAGCCGCTGTACCTGCTGTTCTTCGCGCTGGCCGGTGCCTCGATCCACCTCTCCGACGTGCCCAAGGTGGGCTTGGTGGGTGTGGCTTACATCGTGGTGCGCGTTGCCGCCAAGATCGTCGGAGGTCTCGGCGGCGGATTGGTGGGGGGCCTGGGCTGGCGGAGGTCATTGCGACTGGGGGTCAATCTGACGCCGCAGGCCGGCGTTGCCGTGGGCCTGGCGGTCATCGCATCGGAGCGGCTCGGCGACCCGGGCGCCGAGGCCGCCACGGTGGTGCTGGGCGCCGTGGTGCTGTTCGAGCTGGTCGGGCCGCTGCTCGTTGCCCGGGATCTGCGCGGCTGGACGTCCGCCGACGACGATGACGGTGCCGCCCCCGAGGAGTTCGAGCTGCCCCATCGCGTGCTGGTGGCGGCGCCGGTGCCGGTGGAGCTGCCGGAATGGCTGATCGACCAAGCGGCGCGGTGGCGGTCGTCGCTGGTCGTGCTGATGCCGGGGGAGCGTGACGAGCCGCACGCCGTCAAGATCGGCGAGCTCTGCGGCAGCCGCGATGTCGACTTCGAGTTCCGCTCGCTGCGCAACGAGAGCTTCACTGGTGCGGTGGTGCGCTCGCGCAGCCAGCATCACGCCGACTTGGTGGTGCTGTTCTCCCAGCGCCCGCCGACGGGCGCCTCACGCTTGGTGCTGCTGCCTTCGGAACGGATCGCCCGGCAGCTGCCGGTGCCGGTGTTGAACTTCCCGCTGAACCCGGATGTCGTTGACGATGCCGATGAGGCACCGCGGCAGCGACGGCTGCCCTGGCAAGGCACAGGCCGCGGCGAGTGAGTGCGTTGCAGGCAGGTGGCGGCCCGGCAGGTGAGTCGCTGGTTGCGGCTGTCCGCGACATCGCAACCGAAGCCGGCGCGCTCACGCTGCGATGGTTCGGCCGGCGCGACCTCGGCGTCACTTGGAAGCGCGACGGCACCGAGGTGACCGAAGCCGACCGGGCGGCAGAGCGCCTCGTCCGCGACCGGATCGCCGAGCTGTTTCCCGACGACGCGATTTTCGGCGAGGAAGAGGGCGGCTCGATCCGGCCCGACGGCCGGACCTGGATCGTCGATCCCATCGATGGCACGAGGGGTTTTGTGCGGGGTGTCCCCCTGTTCGCGACGCTCGTGGCGTTGGTGGATCCTCACGGTCCGCTGGTGGGAGTCATCGACCTGCCGGTTCTCGGGCAGACGCTCGCCGCCGGGAGGGGCACCGGCTGCTGGCTCGGCGATCACCGCTGTTCGGTGAGCGATCACCCTGACCTCAACGGGGCGCTCGTCAACACGTCCGACTACAACACCTTCAAGCCAGCCCAGTTCGAGGCATTGCGCTCTCGTGGCGCGATGATGCGCACATGGGGCGACGCTTATGGCTACTTCCTGGTGGCGACCGGGCAGGCTGAGGCCATGATCGACCCGGTGTGTGAGACCTGGGATCTGGCGCCGATGCCGGTGATCATGGCCGAAGCCGGTGGAGCCTTCACCGACGTTGCTGGCCGGCCCGAGTACCGCAACCGCAACGGCGTCGCCACCAACGGGCTGCTGCACGCGGCGGTTCTCGACGCGATGAGTGCCAGGCACGGGAGCGACCATGGCAAGTGAGGCTCGGCGCAGGGCGGAGCTCCGGTTGCCCGAGCGAGACCGGATGCCTCGCTGGGTGCCGCGCGCTATCGGCCTGCTCATGGCGGCGGTGGTCGGCCTCGCGACCGCGGCGTGGCTGCTCGACAAGCTGCGCGACCTCCTGGTGGTGCTGCTCGTGTCGCTCTTCCTGTCGTTCGCGATGGAGCCAGCGGTCAACTGGCTGGCGCGCCGGGGCTGGAGGCGGGGGCTGGGCACGGCCGTCGTCTTCTCGGCCTTCGCCCTGGCGGCTGCGGGATTCCTTGCGGCGATGGCATCGGTGCTGGCCGACCAGATCACCAAGCTGATCGACGCTGCTCCCGGCTATCTGTCCGACATCGAGCGGTGGGCAGACGAGCAATTCGGCATTCAGCTCAGCACCGACGACCTGAGAGCCCAGTTCACCGAAGGCGGGAGTGCAGCATCGCTGCTCGGCGATGTCGCGGGCAACTTGGTGTCGGTCGGCTCGACCGTGGTGAACGTGGCAATACAGATGCTCACCGTTGCGCTGTTCACGTTCTACCTGGTTGCGGACGGACCGCGGTTGCGGCGCCTGGTCTGCTCGGCGTTGGATCCCGCTCGCCAAGCCGCCGTGATGCGCGGCTGGGAACTGGCGATCGACAAGACCGGCGGCTACATCTACTCGAGGACCTTGCTCGCCATGGCGGCGTTCCTGGCGCACTGGGCGGCATTCGCCATCATCGGTGTGCCGTTCCCGATTCCGCTGGCGATGTGGGTGGGCGTGCTCTCGCAGTTCGTGCCGGTCGTCGGCACGTACCTGGCAGGACTGCTGCCGATGCTCATCGCTTTGCTCGACGAACCGATCACAGCCCTCTGGGTCGCCGTGGTGGTGCTCGCGTACCAGCAGATCGAGAACTACCTGCTCGCGCCGCGGGTGACCGCCCACACCATGAACATCCATCCCGCGGTGGCCTTCGGGGCAGTGCTGGTAGGAGCGGCTCTGCTGGGCTCGGCGGGCGCGCTGCTGGCGGTGCCGGCGGCCGCAACGGTTCAGGCGTTCGTGTCGACGTACATCAAACGGCACGAGCTCATCGAATCCGAGTTGTTCGAGACCCACGAGGGTGATGACGACGAAGATGAAATCGAAGCTGACGACCCGGTCGAAGCGGGTGACGATCAGGCGTGACCCGGCGGCGGCTGGGGCCAGGGAGCGACGTAGTCCAATGGATCCACGGCAGCACCGCCCAGGCGCAGCTCGAAATGCAGGTGCGGACCGGTGACCGCCCCGGTCGAACCCAGCCGTCCGATCCGATCGCCAGCCTCCACATGGTCGCCCTCACGCACACTCACGTTGCTGAGGTGTGTGTAGACCGTCGCAACGCGCCATCCGTGGTCGATGATGACCGACCGGCCGTACGCGGCGAAACTCCCGGTTGCCATGACGGTCCCCATGCCGGAAGCGAAGACGGGCACGCGCCAGCGCCGCTCCCGGTCGACGAGGTCGACCCCGGTGTGCGGCAGCCACCGTTTGCGCACCGGGTGGTAGCGGGGGCCGAATTCTGAGGTCATGACAGGATCAGCGAGGGGCATGCGGAGTTCGCCGAAGAGCGGCACGCGCAGCGGTTCACAGGCTTGCCCTGCGGCGACGATCGAGGCGATCCAGTCGTCGTAGATGAGAGCGCCTTCGATAGCGGGGCCCATATACGGGAGCCGCGGGAGCGCCGGTTCGGGGAAGCATGCGTTGAGGTGCTGGCTGACCGGCGCTATGTCGACGGGCACCTCGGTCGCCTGCACGGAGTGGTGGGACCCGATGGCGATCCCGGCGAATGCGAGCAGGGCGGCTGCGCCAGCGCGCGCCAAGGCCCGAGCTGGCCGTCGTACGCGCTGGATCTGCCCAATCACACAGCGCCTCCCCCCGTCAGGCGCCTCGTAGGGAAGGCAAGCCTATGTCGCCCCGCTGTCCAGCGCGGCCGGAGGGCCATATACCAAGCTGGACCGATGGCAATCCTGGTTGACGAGGCCCGCTGGCCGTGGCGCGGTCGCCGCTGGGCTCATCTCGTCTCCGACGAGAGCTATGACGAACTGCACCGGTTCGCAGCGCTCATCGGCAAGCGGCGGGCCGCATTCCAGGGTGACCATTACGACGTCGATGAGACAGAGCGAGAACTGGCGCTGCAAGCGGGAGCAGTTGCTGTGAACAGCCGTGAGTTGGTGGCCCGGTTGCGAGCGGCAGGGCTCAGAAAACCTCGAGGTGTTCCATCACCGCGTCGATGAAGCCGAAGTTCTTCGGCGTGGCGAAGTGGTCGCAGCCGCGCAGTTCGGTGAACGAAGCGTCCGCCAGGGCGTCGAGCAGCGGGTCGGCAGGGCCGGCGAAATCCTCGGTGCCCAGCACCACCCGCACGGGATGGGTGATGCGTGCAAACTCGTCATCTCCGAGCGGCGCGTGCTTGCGGCGCATGAATGCGGCCAGCGCCTGGCCGTCCTGGTCTGGTTCGGCGGCATAACGGGCGAAGGTCTGGGCGTGCACGTCATCAGCTTCGGCTTCCCCGGAGACACCGCGTGCGATGCGCTCGGCCTGCTCGTCGTCGCGTTCGAACAGATTCCGCCCGACGCCCGAGACCACCAGGCGGCCGAAGCGCTCGGGTGCCATGGCCGCCAGGGCCAGCAGCGTGCGTGATCCCATGGAGAAGCCGACGCCGTCGACGGTCTGCTCGCCGACTTCGGCCGCCAGCCGCTCCACCAGCTTGGCCTCCATGTCGGCGTAGCCGGCCGGATCATGGTGCTTTTCTGCCGAGCCGTGGCCGGGCAGATCCCACGCGATGACCTCACGGCCACCGTCGGACAGCAGGTCGATGATGCCGGTCGGCTGCCAGGTGCTCGCTACCGAGCCGGTGAAGCCGTGAAGCAGGAGCACAGGATTCGCCATGGTCGGAAGTCTCGCAGAGCGGTGACCTACCCTGCATCGGAGCCTCCCGACAGGACGAGCAGCGAATATGAGCACCACGACCGCACCGCCCATCCGGATCGCCAACTGCAGCGGCTTCTTCGGCGACCGGCTCTCTGCCGCCAAGGAGATGGTGTCGGGGGGCCCGATCGATGCGCTCACGGGCGACTGGCTGGCCGAGCTGACCATGCTCATCCTGTCGCGCATCGCCGCCAAGCGACCCGGCGCCGGCTACGCCCGCACCTTCGTCACGCAGATGGAGGAAGTCATGGGCACTTGCCTGGACCGGGGCATCAAGGTGGTGTCTAACGCGGGCGGTCTCAACCCGGCTGGGTGCGCCGACGCCGTGGCCGAGGTGGCGGACCGGCTGGGCCTGAGCCCGTCGATCGCCTATGTCGACGGTGACGACCTCACCGACCGGCTGGGGGAGCTGATCGCAGCCGGCAACGACTTCGCCCATCTCGACACCGGCCAGCCCCTCGGCGAACTGGCTAATCGAATCGTGACCGCCAACGCCTACATCGGCTGCTGGGGAATCGTCGAGGCGCTGAACCAGGGCGCAGACATCGTCATCACTGGGCGAGCCACCGATGCAGCCGTGGTGGCCGGCCCCGCTGCGTGGCATCACGGCTGGACCCGTGACGACTGGGATGCGCTTGCCGGCGCCATCGTGGCCGGGCATGTGATCGAATGCGGCGGGCAGGCCACCGGCGGCAACTACAGCTTCTTCACCGAGATCGCCGACATGACCTACCCGGGCTTTCCGTGGGCAGAGGTCGCAGCTGACGGCTCCAGCGTGATCGGCAAGCACGCCGGCACCGGCGGGGAGGTCTCGGTCGGCACGATCACCTCCCAGCTGCTGTACGAGATCCAGAGCGAGCGCTACATGAACCCCGATGTGGTGAGCCGCTTCGACACCATCGAGCTGGACCAGATCGGGCGAGACCGGGTGCGCATCAGCGGCACCCGGGGCGAGCCGGCGCCGCCCACGCTGAAGGTGGCCATGAACTACCAGGGCGGCTTCCGCAACCAGATCTCGATCGGGCTGACGGGGCTGGACATCGAGGCAAAGGCAGAACTCATCGAGCGCCAGTTCTGGCATGCCTGCCCCTACGGCCCCGACGACTACGAGACCGTGGTGCGCAAGTTCCTGCCGACCCACAAGGCCGATCCGGGCACCAACGAGGAAGCGGTCGCCGTCTACAAGATCATCGTGAAGGACCCTGATGAGCGCAAGGTCGGCCGAGCATTCTCGAATGCGGGCACCGAGATAGGCCTGTGCTCCATTCCAGGGATGTTCGGCACCGGCGGGGGCCCCGGGCCGGGCCAGCCCTTCGGCGTGTACTGGCCTGCGCTGGTCGACGCGTCGCTGGTGCCGATGCAGGTGGTGGTGGACGGTCGTCGAACGGTGATCGACAGCACGCCGCCCGACACGGGTCCCGATAATCCTCCTGACGGTGCGGCCGCCGAGGCTTCATCCGACAGGGTTGAGACGGCGCTGGCAGAACGCGTGGAGCCGCCCGGAGGGCCGACGCGGGCGGTGCCGCTCGGCACGCTGTACGGCACCCGGTCCGGAGACAAGGGGCCGAACGCGAACTTGGGCATCTTTGCCCGCTCGGTTGAGGCCTTCTGGTGGCTGTCGGATTTCTTGACTGTCGAGCGACTTGCCGATCTGATGCCCGAGGCCGCCGAGCACCGGGTGGATCGATACGACCTGCCGAACATCTGGAGCCTCAACTTCATCTTCCACGGGCTGCTGGAGGAGGGTGTGGCGGCTTCGACGCGGCAGGATCCTCAGGCCAAGGCGCTAGGGGAGTACCTGCGGGCCAAGATCGTCGACATTCCCGAGGCGTTGTTGCCCTAGCTGGTGCTCCCAGCCGGCTGTCGCCCGCTGCGGAGGCGGCAGGATCCTCTGCTCCCGCGATCCAGCTGGTCGCAACGTCGCAGAGTTTCCTGCCGCCTCCTCCGCTATCGCGTCTGTGCGTCTTGCTAGCGGTTCTGTAGGTCTTGCAGTGGCATGCGGGGGCCGTGGCGTGGGGGTGGGCCGGCTGACTTGGCCAGTGCCTGCACGCGGGCTCGCTGGCCTTCGTAGGGCTCGAGAAGTTCGAACATGCGATCGTCGTCGCCGCGTCGTTCGCCGGCTAGGTGCCAGGTGACGTAGCTGGGGATCTGGTAGTCGCCGACGATCAGCGAGTCGGGATCGCCGTGGCAGAGCAGGACCACGATCGATGCTGTCCACGGGCCGATTCCCCTGACGTTCTGCAGGCGCTCGCGAGCCTGCTGTGGCGGGCACTGGGCCAGCCGCTCCAGCGTGTCGGCGCGGCGGGCGAACGCGATGATCGCCTCGGCACGGCGGCGTTCGATGTCGAAGCGGTGGAACTCGTGATAGGCGAGCGAGGCCATCAGCTCCGCCTTCGGGGGCAGCCGCAGCGCACTCGGGGCGGGGCCCGGAGGTTGCCTGCCCCAGCGCCGCAGGATTCCCTGCCACGAGTTCTTCGCGTTCAGCCCCGGCACCTTCTGGCCGCACACTGTGGGCACCACGTGCTCCCAGATCGTGCCGGTGGCCGTTAGCCGGCGTGCAGGCCAGCGGCGCACCCAGCGGGCCACGACGGCATCGTGGGGCACGAGGGCTGAGGGATCGTCATGGGCGCCGAGCAGCGCCGGCACAGCTGCCGCGGCGACCTCGGCGCCTGGTCCCCACGCGGCCACATCTGCGATGTGCCCTGAGCGCGTGATGCGCAGCGTGGCTTCGCCCGCCGGAGTGTCGCGGGTGCGCCAGATGTCGGGACCGTCGTAGAGCACGGGGCCCACGGCACCTCTGCCGCTGACGCGCCCGAGCGATCTGCCAGCGTCCAGCGAGTAGTCGAATTCGAACTGCTGCCTGATGTCGGGCGTTCCCGACAGCACCGCCGGTGCTGTCGTAGGCCGCATCACGACTGCCCCAGGCCAGCAGCTCTAGACGGGCTCGGCAATCACCGGGTTGGTGAGCGTCCCGATGCCCTCGATCGTGATGGACACGTCGTCGCCGTCGCTCAAGAACGCTGGCGGCTTGGTGAACGCTCCGACTCCTTCGGGAGTGCCTGTGGCGATGACCGTGCCCGGCTCCAGCGTGAAGGCAGTCGAGAGATGCTCGACGATCTCGTAGCAATCGAAGATGAGATCGTCGGTCTTGGCGTCTTGGCGGACTTCACCGCTCACTTCGGTGATCAGGCGGCAGTCGTGCGGGTCGATGGAATCGCTGGTCACCAGCCACGGTCCGCATGGCCCGTGGGTGTCCCACGACTTGCCCATCATCATCGTCGGGCTTGCGCGCTGCCAATCGCGCACGCTGACGTCGTTCATGATCGTGTAGCCGGCGATGTAGTCGGCGGCGTCAGCAGCCGACACGGCTCGTGCAGCCCGCCCGATCACGATGGCCAGTTCGCCTTCGTAGTCGACCATGTCTGGTGCGGCCGCTGGAAGGTGAATGGGCTCGTGCGGTCCGATGATGCAGTGGTGGTGCTTATTGAAGATGATCGGCACCTTCGGGGGCTCACGACCGCCCTCGGCTGCGTGGGCCCGGTAGTTGAGCCCCACGGCGAGGATGGTCGGCGGCCGACCCACCGGCGACAGCAGGCTCGCTTCGTCGAACGGCGTGGTGGGGCCCGTCGACATGGCTTCGACTGCGGCCCTCAGGTCGCCGTCGCACGCTTCGAGCAGCGACGGCAGGTCCGTGTGGTCGCTGTCCAGCGTTGCGATTTCTTG
Source organism: uncultured Acidimicrobiales bacterium (assembly GCA_964484385.1). Classification (GTDB taxonomy): domain Bacteria; phylum Actinomycetota; class Acidimicrobiia; order Acidimicrobiales; family Poriferisodalaceae; genus Poriferisodalis. The sequence continues at coordinate 8,155 of CAZAFV010000042.1, read as the reverse complement.
GTCTGTCACCACGGCCAGGGCGGGTTGACCGTCCACAAGATGTCGTGCAATGCGCATGCGCCGACGCTAGTGCGGAGCCGCACATTGGACGCGGTGGCGACGCTGGCCCCGTGCGGATGCGAGGGGCGGTGAGCTCCGTGGGCAATCGCCGTCTGGCGGTTCGGCATTGTGCGAATCGCTCGACAGTGGCACTCTGGCGCTCCATGGCTCGCCATGGCGCCGGGGGCTCTACCCCCGGCGTATTCGACTCTGTGCTCGATCCCGTCACGGGACTACCCGATGTGCGCATCTTCGCGATACTTCTCGACCGCAAGCTGGCGCTGGCCAGGCGGGCGCTCCAGCCGCTGTCGGTGGTGTTCTTCGAGGTGGACGGCTTCGAGGGGCTGAGCAGTACGCAGGCCCGGGTAGCTCAGCGGCTTGCGACGCGTCTGGTGCGCGGCACGCTGCGCGAATCAGACACCGTCTGCCATTGCACCGACGGGATCCTGGCCGCTGTGCTCGACGACACACCTCATGGGGGAGCGGTGTGGGCCGCTGATCGGGTGCGTCGCGAGGTGACCGCCCGCTCCTATCACACCGGCGTCACGCTCTCGATGGGGGTGGCCAGCTATCCCACTCACGCCTTGGAAGCGTCCGATCTCCGCGACCGTGCGTATGCAGCACTCTTCGTTGCCCGGTCGCTCGGTCCCGCGCGACTGGAGGTGGCCGAGCCGCTGAAGATGTAGCGACCCTCGCTCCGATGCCGGGCAAGGCCGCAGGCGTGTTCAGCGGCCCGTGGTCGACCAGTGCCACGGTTCGGTCAGCAGGTTGTACAGACCGTACCGGTGCGCGTTCGCGGCCAGCCACCTGAAGCAGCGGCTGGTGTAGGAGATCGAGTTGCCGTCACAGGTGAAGTCCACTGCCAGCCCGAACTCGTGCTGCGACGTGGTCGGCCGCGCCGTCGGGGGGCTGCACTGGAACGACGACAGCAACGAGAGCTGCCTCCAGTGGTCGGGCGAGTCACGCGGCGGCAGCGGGCAGTTCGCACGCCGCAGCTCGATCTGGGCGGCAGTGGCGCGCCATCCCCAGCCGCCCAGCACGATGCCGTCGCTGTGGGCCGCCCTCAGCATCTGCCTCAGCGAGTCGGCGAGGCACTCGTGCACTCTGAAGCCGCTCACGCTGACGATGTCGCCCGCCGAGGCCACCCGCTGTACGGCGTCGCATCCGCGAAATGGCGCCGGAATGCCACTCGAGTCGCTGTCGAGCAGGTCCGCCGGCGGATGCCCAGCCCGACGGGCGCCCGCGGTCATATCGTCGAGCGTGCGGGCGATGCCGTCGTCGGCACGGGCACTGATCGCGAGCACGTGCGAGGGATCCCAGAAGGCGAGTTCGTCGGCAGCCGTGTGGCCGAGCGCGGCATCGGCCGCTTGACACCCACGTCTCGCAGCGTGGCGTGCCAGAGCGCCGAGGTGATGCAGCACGAGGTCGGTGTCGACCCAGTAGCCGCCGCCGACGAGCCGGATGTCGGGCGTGTCGGCGACGATGGCGGCGGCGATCCACAGCGCAGTGACGTGGCAGGGCCGATCCAGCCCGCTGGTGCGTCGGCGCATCTGCGCCGCAGCCAAGCGCGCGGCTTCGGCTGTCATGGGGTGAATGCCGGCGGGCCGCCATCTGGCCGTCTCGAATGCGGCCGTCAGCAGGTCGAACGGGCTGATCGGCGAACTCGCCGTCCGTGACGCCGCGACGAGCTCGAGAGCGCCGAGCGGGGCCGGATCGAGCGAGGGAATGAGCACGCACCGGTGCTCGACGACGCTGCCCGCCGCCTGTCCACGGTGTCTGTGCGGCCAAGCGATGCTGCAGGGCGATGAGTTGATGAGCTTCGATGCCAGATGGCTCTCCAGAGCATCGGCGGGCGCGAGGTCGCGCCGGCTCGCGTGCGCCACGAGACGGGACACCAGCGGATGGCCTCCAGCCGGGGGCGCAGAGGGAACCTGGTCGATCACCAGCCCGTTCAGGCTCGGCTCGGTGCGTCGGTGTGTCGTGAAGTAGGCAACACCGACGTCGTGCACAGCTCGCGCGTACGCGGTTCGTACTGCTGTCGTGAAGTCCGTCGGCAGCTCGACGCTTGATCCGTCCGTTGCGGCGGTGGCCGAGGGCGCCACTGCGACCAGAGCGACCACCGCAACGATGCCGAGGGCAGTCCGCCGCAGGCTGCGTCTCATGCCCCCGGCACTGCGGCCTGGCGTGGGACCGGACATGGAGGCAGTCTGCAAGCATGGAAGCCAATGAGGCCCCCTGCATCTGCTGTCTTCCGGCTCGTCGGCAGCCTCGTGCTCGGCATGGTCGTCGGCGCTGCTGGCATGGCTGTGTGGCTAGGACGCTCCGAGCCGTCGATGGTCTCGACGGTCGCAGCGGCCTCCTCAGTCGGCCAGACCGCAGCTGCCGTCGGCGTTCCGGCGTCGGTCGTGCACCGTGACGGCACGTACTTGGTGGGCGTCGACCTCATGGCCGGACGCTATGTGACGCGCAGCATCGGTGCCGCGTGCTACTACGCCGTGACGACAGACTTGACCGGTTCGCTGAGATCTGTGGTGACGACGCACTTCGGCGACGCATTCGGCCGTCGGGCCGACCTGGCGGACGGCCAGTATTTCGAGACCGACGAATGCGGCGGCTGGACTCGCGAAGCGCCGCTGCCGCCGGGGCCGGATCAGTAGCCCGCGGACGATCCCGTCAGTGCCCGCGGATCGGCGGCGCCGGCGAGCACGCCGTCGTGAACTTCGATGAGATGCGCATGCCCGTAGGCATTGTCGTGCGGGGCATCGGTGCCCACCCGATGGCCTCGCCGCTGCAGATCGGCCAGCCGGCCCGTCGTTGCCCACGCGGCGTGGCCCTCGATGCGGAGCTCCAATCGGGCGGGATCGGCCCAGGTGTCGAAGCCGGTTCCCTCGACAGCTCCCCAGCGCCAGCGGCCAGCACCGATGGCCTGTGCAGGGTCCTGATTGCAGCCCAGCGAACGAGCGAGCACCTGCAGCAGAATCTGCGGCTGCGCATCGCCTCCCATGGTGCCTACGACGGCACGCAGCGAACCGTCAGAACGCTGGACCAGAGCCGGGGCGAGCGTGTGAGGGGGACGCCGCCCGGGGCGGTACTCGGCGGGGTGGCCCTCGTCGAGGCTGAACCCGATGCCGCGATTGTGCAGGCTGATCCGGTGCGTCGGCGTCCACAGCCCTGCACCCCAGCCCGACGCATTCGACTGGATGAGCGAGACCCCCATGCGATCTCGGTCGACCGCCGCGAGGTACATCGTGTCGCCGGCGCCGGTGCTCGCACCGAGCTGAGACGCAGCGTCCGGCGAGATGGCGGCCCGACGCGGAGCGAGTCTGCTCGGCGAGATCAGCGCATCGCCGTCGGCGCTGTCGGAGAGGACCACGGGCCGGTCCCACCCGGCCTGTTTCGCAGCCTCGGCGAGCAGGTGTGCGAACAGCGGCTCGTCGGGATCTGACGGCACGTCCAGGCCGTCGGCAATCCACGATCCCGCCAGCGTGAGGTAACCCTGCGAGTTCGGCGGCACCGTCCACAGACGGTGCCCCCAAGCCTCCGAGCGCAACGGCGTCACCCAATCCGCTTGGGAGCGAGCCAGATCGGCTGCGGCGTACTCGCCGCGACCCAGTTCGATGAGGTCGCTGCCGAAGTCGCCTTCGTAGTAGGCCTCCCGGCCTCCCTCGATGATCTCGCGCAAGGCGGCAGCGACGCCGGGTCGGCGGATGAGATCGCCTGGCGATCTGCCCGCCGGGTAGTCCCCGGAGTTGGCGACGCCTTCGAGCAGCGTCGCGGCGGCGGCCCCATGCGGTGAGAGCGGGAAGCCGCCCTCGGCAAGATCGATGGCGGCGGCCAGGACCTCCGCCAGCGGTGCGCGCCCGAACCGCCCGTGCAGCGCCAGCCAACCGTCGACACACCCCGGAATCGGGACACTGCGAATGTCGTTGCGGAATCGCATCCGTGTGCGGCCCTCGGCGCGCAGCGCATCGGGGTCGGCGCCGCTGCCGGCCCGGCCGCTCGCGTTGAGCGCCGCGGGGGCTGTGCCGTCGGCGTGGTGTACCAACGCCCACAGATCGCCGCCCATGCCGCACATATGCTGGGTGGTCACGGCAAGCACCGCCGAAGCCGCCACCGCTGCGTCTGCTGCCGAGCCGCCGGCGTGCAGCAGTGACACGCCGGCCTCGCTTGCGAGATAGTCGACGCTGCACACCATGCCGCTGCGGGCGTGGCGCGTCGTGAACGGAACCTGAGGTCGGGAGCGGCTCATGGACCGAACGGTAGACCCGCCCATCCAGCCTCTGCCGACACAGCGCGATTTGTATTGGCACCAGAGTCCCCGGACGCGTGCATACTGTCGCCCGCTCCGGGTTCGCTCCTAGGAGACTGCTGATTTATTCGGTTTCAGCCAATGCGGCAAGCCTCTGATCTGCGGTTTTGCTCGGCCGATAACGCCGATTCGCGAATTACTCAGCAGACTCCTAGCGTCTGACCGTGCGTTCACCCCGTCGGAGGCGACCCAGACGACGTACTGTCGACGTTCCGTCCGGTACGGACCTCGACGCGCTTGCTGGCCGCGTCCAGTACACCGGCAGCCCAGAACACAAGGACGAGCCGACGTTTGCGGGTCAACCCCGGCTCCGGGGTGACGCCTCGCCATGCCCGCGCCAGTACAACGACCGCGATCTGGTCACCGGTTGGCTCAGAGCCGCCATTCGTGCTGGCTCGACAGTAGCGCCATGGGAAGGCGGCTTTCCGCGATATGCCTGGCACAGGGAACAGGACACGGTCTTTGAGGCTCGACTGGTCAATCGGGGTGACGGTTCTTACAAGGGGTACCCGCTCAAGCTTGATGAGTGGCCCGTGCATCTCATGGAGCAACGATGAGCGCGCTGCGTTTCGATGTCGAATGGCATGACGGCACTGGTATCAAAGGCCCAGAGCTAGCAGCGACATTCGCAGCGCTTCGGATAGCGACCGCTGGCTCGGTGCTGACGCACGTGAACGATCATCGGGCGCGCACTTTGCGCGAGGCAGTGCACGTGCCTCTGTACCCCTTGGCTGAATGGCTCGTGTCGAATTGGTGGTTCCTTGCCTACGAGGCACAGAATCGCATTAACAGTGCGGATCCGGCGTGGGCACACCGCCACTGCCTCGTGACTGGTGCGGAGGGCTATGCACTTCCGGACGTTCGCTTCAGCGCAGCAGGCCGGCAAATCCGCATCGACTGGAAGAGTCGAACACCGGAACAGAGCAAGCTCGAATTCCGCAACTCTGGCTTCGCTGTCGTCGACCGTGACGAGTTCCTGCGAGATTGTTCTGAGCTAGTTGAAACAGTGTCTCGGAGGCTCACGGCGTGCGACATCACCTCCACCTACTTGCAAACTGAGTGGGCGACGATCCAGTCAACCGATGCTGATGAATTGACCTTCTGCGCGACGGCGGCAGGTTTGGGCAGGGACCCGTATGACGTTGATGACGACACGGAGCATCTCATCCTGCGAGTCGGCGAGATACTCGGAGACTTGCGAGAAGAGGCGCTGCCGGCGATAGACGGGGCGGCACCGCTTGATGCCTGTAGCGCACTTCAGGACGCCATGGCCGCGGCTCGGCCAAACGAAGTACATCTCAGCCCACGACTGCTTCATGCGGGCGGCCGCCGTGGGGCTTCGAAGCAGCCGTGGCGGGAGGGCTACGAGCTCGCAAGGCAACTTCGGCACTCGCTCGGCATGAACGGTGACCTGATTGCGGACACGGCAGCGCTGGCCCAAGCCTTGGACCATGAGCCGACGACGCTGGAGCGCATCTTTCAACCGGTAGCACCGTTGCGCACCCTGAGTTTGATCGACGGCGTAGTACAGCGACGAAGTTACGACACTGTTTCCGTCGGGCTGCGTGCTTCCGGGGAAACTGGCCGACGATTCCAATTCTGCCGTGCGCTTGCCGAGACGCTGACCACCGATGCTGACGCGCTCGTCACGAAAGCAAGCACAGAACGCCAGCAGCGCAATCGAGCTTTCGCAGCCGAGTTCTTGGCCCCGTTCACAGCTCTTCGTGAGAGGATCTTCGACCAGCTAGTCGACCGAGACCAAGTCACTGATCTGGCTGAGGAATTCGGCGTGTCGACGTATGTTGTCGAACATCAGATCTCGAATCACCGCATCGCTGAGCTTGTCGACGCGTGATCGGCGCCCTCAGGCGTCCGGCGGTAGCAGGACGTCAGGATCGAGCAGGCTGGCCGGGTCACGCGCGCTTGACGGCGCCGCATGCGGTTGGCTCGGCTTCGCTGCGGTTGAGATGCAGTCGGGAAAGCTGGGCGGTGCCGATGCCGTGCCCGGCTCAGATGCTGTCGTCTAGTGCGGCGACATAGCACAGCGCAGTGTCATCCGCGTCGTCGGATGGTTCGGTGCCGCCGCGCCAATCTTGGGCAGCATGAGATGCCATGCGCGCGTACGTGGGTGTAGGTTGCTGTGGTGGCGGCGCGCCTTGGGGTGCTCGCCGGTTGTCGGGCAGAGAGACGGTGCTGTGGCAGATGCAGCTTTGACCCCCTCCCGCTTGTCAGGCACCGTCGACGGGATCGGGCCGGTGAGGCGCCGCGCCGCATCGGCGGCGGCTGTGCTGCTGGCGGCCGGGGTGCTGGCGCTGGTGCCCGCCGCGTCCCCGGCGGCGGCGTCGACGGACCCGCAGCCGTGCGCCGCGCCGACGGCGTCGACTGACTACGACACGGACGACGACGGCCTGATCGAGATATGCACGCTGGCGCAGCTGAACGCGGTGCGCTGGGATCTGGACGGCGACGGCACAGCGGACGTGTACCGCGACGGCACGCACGACACCGGCTGGGCATCTGAGTACGCGGTGGCGTTCCCGAATGCGGCGTCGGGGATGGGCTGCCCCGCGGGCGGCTGCGACGGCTATGAGCTGGCTGCCGACTTGGACTTCGACACGAACGGCTCGGGCACCGCCGACGCTGGCGATGCGTACTGGAACGGCGGCAAGGGCTGGCGGCCCATCGGCGGGCTGTACCCGACGCCGCAGGAGGAGTTGGCTTGGGACCTGCGTGTCGGCAACGCCTGCTACTACACGAGCGATCATTCGTGCCGCGACTGGCAGTTCAGCGCGGTGTTCGACGGCAACGGCCGCGAGATCGCGAATCTGCACATCGCGGACAATCGCTTCTGGGTGGGGCTGTTCGGGTGGGTGCACCGGGGCACGATTCGCAATGTGGGCCTGAGCGCTCCCGATTTCGGGTGGGTTGCGGGCTATGAGGCGGTCGGGCCGCTGGTGGGGATGCTCGAGGGCGGCCGTGTGTCGGGAAGCTGGTCCGAGCTTGATGCGTCTGCAACGTATAGGCAGGTCGGCGGTCTGGTCGGCAGAGTGTGGCGCGGCGGTGTGGTGGAGGGCAGCTGGGCGTCGGGCGATGTGTCCGCATGGCACGCGGGCGGCGGCCTGGTCGGAATGCTGATCGGGTCCCATGTCGCTGCGAGCTACGCGGCCGGCAGCGTGACATGCACGAAGGTCTTCTGCGGTGGTCTGGTGGGCTGGCGGGCCGGAGGCGGGATCCTGGCGACCTATGCCACCGGCGACGTGGCCGTCACCGAGGGCCGGTGGTATCGCCAGTTTCAAGGTGTCACCAATCGGCAGGCAGCGTTCGCGGGCGGTCTGGCGGGCCTGTACAACCAGCACAGCATCACGCGTGCGACCGAGGCGAATTACTCGACCGGGCAGGTGACCGTGCCCGGCGGGGCGGCGGCTGTCGGCGGGCTGTTCGGGGTGTGCCGTCCGTCCGGGGAACGCGCGGGCCCGCCGCGTGTGAGTTATTGGGATACCGAGGCGTCGGGTGTGGCGTCGGGCGGGTGCGCGACGGGGTATTCGACGGCGGAGTTGCAGGCGCCGACGGGTTATACGGGGATCTATGCGGGTTGGAATGTGGATGTGGACGGTGACGGTTCGGCGGATGATCCGTGGGACTTCGGCACCTCTGAGCAGTATCCGGTGTTGAAGTGGGGGTCGTTGGATCCTGATGCGCAGCGTCCGGGTGCGACGGTTGCGCCGGTGGTGCCGGTGGTGAGTATTTCGGCGGGCGGCGATGTGACGGAGGGTGGGTCGGCGTCGTTCACGGTGTCGGCGTCTCCGG
>CAZAFV010000041.1:0-23066 GCA_964484385.1 uncultured Acidimicrobiales bacterium | reverse complement strand
GGACCGATCTGGACAAGCCGGTCATCGCAGCCGTGATCGGCCATGCGCTCGCGGGCGTCACAGTTCTGCTCATGGGGACCGTTTTGCGCATCGCGTCCGAGCGCGCCACGTTTGGTATCATCGAGGTGCGGCTCGGCCTGATTCCCGCGGGAGGCTCGCTGGTGCGGCTCGCTCGCCAGATCCCCTACACCGCCGCCATGAAGATCATCCTTGGCGGCGAGCCGGTCGACGCGCGATTCGCCGAGCGCTACGGCCTGGTCACCGAACTCGTGCCTCACGGCGAGGTCCTCGACCGTGCAATGGCTGTGGCCCAGACGGTTGCGCTCTCCGCGCCGCTCGCGCTTGCGGCCGCCAAGGAAGCGGTGGTGACCACCTCCGGGACACCATTGGAGGAGGCCTACCGCATCGAGACGGGCCTACGCGACAGGATCGCGGCAACCAACGACGCCCGCGAAGGACCGCGCGCCTTCCTGGAGAAGCGGGAACCCCGATGGACGGGCACTTGAATGACCGCACTTGAATAGCCACTCTGCCGATGTGTTGGCAGACAACGATCGGTTGGCGGTCACGCATGACACTGCCGCGTCGAATCCACTAGCCCTCTCGGCGCAAAGGAGCCTGCTTCATGTCGACTACGACTGGTGTATCGACCACGGTGATCGAGGCGAATGGGCTTCGCTTCACTGCCGATGTGGCGGGGCCTGCTGACGGCGAGCTGGTGCTGCTGTTGCATGGGTTCCCGCAGACCCGGCATACCTGGCGTGTCGAGTTGCCGGCACTGGCGGCGGCCGGGTTCCGGGCGTGTGCTCCCGACCAGCGCGGCTACTCGGCGGGTGCACGGCCCGAGGGCATCGACAGCTACCGCACTGAACTGCTGGTGGCCGATGCGCTCGCGATTGCGGACAGCTTCGGCGCAGCGCAATTCCACATGGTCGGACATGACTGGGGTGGTGCACTGGCGTGGTTCATCGCAGCGCACCACGCTGAGCGCGTCTACTCGCTGAGCGTCATCTCGCGGCCGCACGCTGCGGCCTTCGTTGCGGCGATGCGCGACGACCCCGATCAGCCGCACCGCTCGCGGCACCATCCCGCCTTCCAGAAGCCCGAGGCAACCGACAACCTGCTCGCCGACAATGCAGCGCCCTTGCGACGGGCCATGGCTCACGGCGGGGTGCCTGACGCCGACATCGACGCCTACCTAGCCACGCTGGGCGAACGCGACGCCCTCGATGCAGCCGTGAACTGGTATCGAGCCATAGGGAGCTCGCGGTATCAGCCGGCCGAGACGCCCCCGGTGAGCGTGCCGACGATGTACGTGTGGGGGAATCAGGACGCCACGGTGGGCCGCATGGCAGCCGAGAACACTGCTGATTTCGTGACCGGCCCGTACCGTTTCGCCGAGCTCGGGGGCATCAATCACTTCGTCACCGACGAAGCGCCCGGAGCGTTCACCGGATTGCAGCTGGCCCACCTCGCCGAGCACGGCGGCGCGATGGCACGGCAACCTGGATCGAAGGGGTGGGCGATACTGGACTCGAACCAGTGACCTCTGCCGTGTGAAGGCAGCGCTCTAACCATCTGAGCCAATCGCCCGCGGGGCGACGATGATAGGGCCTGCCGGCGCCGCCGAGCGCACGCCGGTCCCGACGGCAGGGCCCAGACTGGAGGTCCAGTGAGCGCCGACGATTACCACACCGCACCAGACCAGCTCTCGCCACCGCCGCCGGGCTGCCCGGTGCACGACAGCTGGTCGCCGCTCAACGAGGAGTACTTGGCCGATCCCTACCCGATCGCCGCCAAGCTGCGCGAAGACCACCCGGTGTTCTACGCCGCCGAGATGGGCCACGTCGTGGTGACCCGCATGGACGACATCGAAGCGGTGTTCATGGATCCCGACACGTATGCCTCGTCCAACGTGCAAGACCCCATCTTCCCCCTCGCGCCCGAAGCGGCCGAGGTGCTCTCCGCGTCCGACTACGACCCCCAGGCAGTCATGTCGAACCGGGCCGAGCCCGATCACGGGCGCATCCGCGTGCACACCCGCGGCGGGTTCTCAGTGCGTCGGCTGCGAACGCTCGAGGATTACATGCGCTCACGGGCCACCGAGCTGATCGACGAGATGCTCGCCGGCCCCAAGCCAGCCGACTACGTCAAGGCCGTCGCGTTCCCGCTGCCGGCGGAGATCGTGTTCCGTTTCATCGGCTTCCCGCCCGCAGACGACCTGATGCTCAAGTCGTGGTGCGTGAACCGCAAGGCATTCGCCTGGGGCAAGCCGACGCCGGCCGAGCAGGCGCATATGGCCGAGGGAATGCTGGCCTACTGGCGCTACTGCCGTGAGTTCGTGGCCGAGCGACATCGAAATCGCACCGACGACTTCTGCTCCGAGTTGCTCGACGCACACGATGCCGACCCCGACCCCGAGGGCGGCACCGGGCTCAGCTACCGGGAGGTCGAATCGGTCATCTACGGGATCTCCTTCGCCGGGCACGACCCGGTCACGAACCTGCTGTGCAACACGCTTCGCTGCCTGTTGCCGCGCCGCGACCAGTGGGAGGCCCTGGGCGCCGACCCATCGCTGATCCCCACTGCGGTCGAGGAGACGCTGCGGTTCGATTCCAGCCAGGTGGCCTGGCGCCGGGTGACCACCCGCGACACCGAGCTCGGCGGGGTGCAGCTTCCGGAAGGAACACGGGTGTTCCTCAACTTCGCAGCAGCGAATCGCGAACCGTGCGCCTTCGCCGAGACCGACCGATTCGACGTCGATGCCTACGACATCGCCCGGCCCGATCCCCACGGCCACATCAGCTTCGGCAAGGGCATCCACTTCTGCCTCGGAGCGAACCTGGCCCGCATGGAGGCCCGCATTGCGCTGGAGATCCTGACCCAGCGGGTGCCGTCGCTGCGGCTGCCTCCGCAGGACTACCGGACCTTCCCGAACATCACGTTCCGGGGCCCCGAGGAACTCTGGCTCGACTGGGACTGACTCTGGCCGGCAGCGGCCAGAGCGCAGAATCAGCTCAGCCCGACCACACCTCGGCAGGCACGTAGACAGTGCCGGACATGATCTTGCGGGCAGTGCGTGTGACGCCGCCGGAGACGACCCGCACGTCACCGTCACGCCGCTCTGTGCGAAGCGCGACCTCCAGCGAACCGCTCGGGTGCTCAATGGTCACGTCGCGTTGCCCATCGCCATCACGTCGAACGTCGCCCGCAGTCCAGCCGGCCGACTCCTTCGCGAGCGAGGCGGCCACCGTGCCGGGCAACGCTGTGGCTGCCGCCACGCAGATGCCGCCTGAGACTGCGTGGGCCGGGTGGCACTGGGTGGGCGTGAAGTAACGCGACGTGATCGTGCCGCCCTCGCGAGCGGCCGACAGCAGGCCGAACTTGGGCACGACGCTGCGGGAGACATCGCCGAGTCCCATGCGCGCGCCGGCCTCCCGGCAGATGGCCTCCATCGTCGCCATGAATTCGGCATCGCCGTCGAGCTCAAGCGGCGCCTCGTGGCCGGTCCGGTCCAAGTCGGCGGCACGCACCATCACCATGGGCATGGCCACGTCGATCAGCGTGGCCTCGACCGCCACGCCGCCGGCCGTGATCGTCTCGATGGCGCAGCCGGTGGGCAGCATCGAGCCGGTCACTGATCCCTCGATGCCCCGGAACCGCAAGTCAACGGGTGCGGCCGTGCCGTCTACCCCGTCAATGGCGCAGTCGCCGTCATAGGTCAGCTCGCCGCCGGGCGTGCAGCAGACGACATCGATGAAGCTGTCGGTGTTGACGTTGCGCACGATCAGCGATGTCGTTGGATCGCCAGCCTGCACTAGCCCCGTCTCGATCGCGAACGGGCCGACGCCGACGAGCATGTTCCCGCAGGTGGGCTTGGTGTCCACCGTGCCCCAGACCGGGTCGATCTGGGCGAACAGGTAGTCCACATCGGCGTCGGGATGTGACGACCGGCCGACCACCGCCACCTTGCTGGTGACCGTGGTGCCGCCGCCCAGTCCGTCGATCTGGCGACCGGTCGGGCTGCCCATGACCACAGCCAGCACCGCGTCGCGCAGCGCCGGATCGTCAGGCAGATCCTCGGCAGCAAAGTACGGCCCCCGAGACGTGCCGCCCCGCATCAGCACACACGGGATCGAACGCTGCCCAGCAGTCACAGCCTCAGCCTGCCACCCGGCACGTGCGCTTGGCCGCCAGCGCCCATACTGGGCACTCTTGGATTCCCCGCAACGACAAGGCGATGTGACATGAAGCTTGCAACCGGTGTCGGCTACTGGGCGGCTGGCCCGCCGCCTGACGCGTTGGAGACGCTGCAACTCGCCGAGCAGCTCAGCTTTCATTCCTTCTGGACCGCGGAGGCCTACGGCTCCGATGCCCTGACGCCGCTGGCGTGGTGGGGCAGCCACACCGAGCGCATCGGGCTGGGCACCGGCATCATCCAGATCTCCGCACGCACTCCGGCCGCTGTGGGCATGGCGGCGATCACGATGGACCACCTCAGCGGCGGCAGGTTCATCCTGGGCCTCGGCGTGAGCGGACCGCAGGTGGTCGAGGGCTGGTACGGCCAGCCGTACCCGCGCCCGCTGGCCCGCACCCGGGAGTACATCGAGATCGTCCGGGCGATCCTCGAACGAGACAAGCCGGTGAGCTTCAGCGGCGACCACTACCAGATGCCCTTCCCGGGGGGCATGGGCCTCGGCAAGCCGCTGAAGTCCACCGTGCACCCGCTGCGGGCAGACGTGCCGATCTATCTCGGCGCCGAAGGCCCCCGCAATGTGGCCCTGGCAGCCGAGCTGTGCGAGGGCTGGCTGCCGCTGTTCTTCGCCCCCAAGGACAACCAGTTCTATGCGGATGCGCTGAATGCCGGCTTCGCTGCGGCGGGCAAGCCATTGATCGGGGATGACGGGCGGATTCCCGACGATGCCGATTTCGAGGTGGTGTGCCCGATCAGCGTGGTACCCGACGACGACATCGAGCGTGCGGCCAACCGGATCCGCCCCATGCTGGCGCTCTACATGGGCGGGATGGGTGCGCGCGACGCCAACTTCCACTACGACGTGTTCTGCCGGATGGGCTACCAGCACGTGGCCGACGAGGTGCAGGACATGTACCTCACCGGCCACAAGCAGGAGGCAGCGGCGACCATCCCGATCGAGCTGGTCGAGGAGGTGTCGCTGATCGGCCCGATGGACAAGATCGCCGCAGACCTGCGGCGCTGGGACGACACCGTGGTGACCGTGCTGCAGCTCTCCGGCCCGCCGACGCTGCTGGCAGCCATGGCCGAACTGGTCGCCAACTGAGCGGGCGGAACTGTCCAGGGCACTGAACGGCGCAAAACGCTGATCGAAAGGCAACCGAACATGGACCTGACAGGAAAACTGGCCGTTGTCACCGGGGGTTCCGGCGACATCGGGCGTGCGATCTGCGAAGCGCTGGCCGCGGCCGGCTCTGACGTGATCGTGACCTACGTGGGCGATCAGGAACGCGCCGAAGCCAGCGCCGGGCTGGTGCGCGACGCCGGCCGGCAGGCCAGCATCGTGCAGCTCGACCAGCGCGACGAGGTCTCAATCGACGCTGCGGCTGCGGCGATCGCCGAGCACGGGCGTTGCGATGTGCTGGTCAACAACGCGGCATGGAACATCGGCATCCCGTTCAGACATCTCGAGACGCTCGACTCGGCGACGTGGGACCGGGTGCAGGAGACCAACCTGCGCGGTCCGTACCTGCTGACACGGGCGCTGGCTGAGCTGCTGGCTGCCGACGGCGGCGGGCGTGTCGTCAACATCGCCTCGGTGGGCGGTCTGTTCCCCGGCTCGAGCAGCATCGCCTACAGCTGCTCCAAGGCGGCCCTCATCCATCTCACCCACTGCCTGGCCGTGGCAATGTCGCCTTCGGTCACAGTGAACTGCGTGGCGCCGGGCCTGGTGGAAGGCACACGCATGGCGGCCCGCCTGCCCGACGAGATCTCCGAAGGGGCTCGTCGTGCGTCGCTGCTCGGCCAGGTAGGCAGCCCGATCGACATCGCCAACGCCACGGTGATGCTGTGCGAGGCCGAGTCGATCACCGGTCAGACCGTGGTGGTCGACGGCGGCAACCCAGCCGCCATGAACTTCGGCTGAGCCGCCTGCACCGCCCCGGCTACTCCGCCGCCCACACCATCGACGGGAGATCGCCATGACCGCAGCCGCCAACGGCGCTCCGGCGCAGCCGAATGTGCTGTTCATCATCACCGACCAGCAGCGCGCCGATCACACCGGCTTCGGCGGCAACGAGGTGGTACGCACGCCCAACCTCGACGCGCTGGCGGCCCGGGGAATGGTGTTCGACAACGCCTGGGTGGCCAATCCGATTTGCATGCCGAACCGCTCCACGATCATGACCGGGCGCATGCCCAGCGCGCACGGCGTGGTCTTCAACGACCGGTCACTCGAGCCGGGCGCCAACACCCACGTCCGGCAATTCCGTGCAGCGGGCTATCGCACGGCGCTCATCGGCAAGTCGCACCTGCAGCATGGAATGTCCCGTAACGCGGTGTTACCGACAGGTGCGCCCGCCGGCGCAGTCGACCAGTACTGGCCGACCGGCTGGGACACGCTCGAAGATGCAGAGCGTTACGTGAACGGAGCGCCCGAGTTCCCCGACAGCTTCTATGGATTCGAACATGTCGAGCTGGCCATCGATCACGGCGCCCGGGTCAGCGGTCACCATCTGTTGTGGGCACTCGATCGCGGAGGCCGTCTTGAAGACCTCATGGTGCCGTTGACCGCGGAGTCACCGGCCCGCCGCCGCTCGGAACGCTGGTGGCAGGTGTACGAACCGCCCTACGGACCGGAGCTGCACTCCACGACGTTCGTCACCGAGCGCACGATCGCCTTCATCGAAGACGCAGTCAATCAAGGCGGGCCGTGGCTGGCGTGGGCCTCCTTTCCCGATCCGCACCACCCGATGACGCCGCCCGGCGAGTGGTTCGACCGCCACCGTCCCGAGGACATGGAAGTTCCCGTCTCGGTCGACGACGACTTGACGGGTGCCCCTCAATATGTGCAGCACATCAGCCGGATGCACCCGAGCAAACAGCGCGGCTGGGTCACGCCGTGCGGCGTGGCCGGCGACCATCAGATGCTGCGGGAGGCGCTGGCGGCCACCTACGGCATGATCGAGATGATCGACGACGGCATCGGCCAGATCCTGGCTGCGCTCGAACGGCTCGGTCAGGCCGGCAACACCATCATCGTGTTCACCAGCGACCACGGCGACATGATGGGCGACCACGGGCTGATGCTGAAGGGCTTCATGCACTACCGCGGCACCCTTGCAGTGCCCTATGTCATCGTCGACCCGCGGCGCTCGCCGGGCCGCACCCAATCGCTGGCCGGCAGCATCGACTTTGGGCCGACACTGCTGGAGCTTGCCGACCTGCCCGGCTACGACGGCATCGGCGGCAGGAGCCTGGTGCCGATCCTGGACGACCCCACAGCGACAGTGCGCGACGAGGTGCTCATCGAAGACGACTTCCCCGGCGCGCTCACCATGAATGTCCTGACCCCGGTCAAGACCCGCACGCTCGTCACCTCGGATCTGCGCCTCACTCGCCACAGCGACGGCTCCGAGCAGCTCTTCGACACAGCGGCCGACCCCGACGAAGTGGCCCCGCTCGGCCACAGCGACCCTGCCCGTCGTGCCGAGATGTACGAACGCCTGGCCGCAGCCTTGATCGAAGCCGACGACATCGCCCGCGGCATGCCCCTGCACTCGCCCCCCTCCTCGCCCAACGGGAGCGAATCCTCCTTTCGGGCATAGCCTGCGACGCCATGCCGACCGACACCCTCGTTATGGACCACGTCGCCGTGGTGAGCGAACGTGCCTGGGACAACGTGATCCGCTACAGCCGCGACCTGGGCGGTCGCTGGATCGGCGGCCCCGACAACGACCCCGCGTCGCAGGCAGGCGACGATTTCTACTTCTGCCAGGTGTCCTTCGACGGCGGCGCAAGGGTCGAGATCCTCGAACCGCTCGAGCACCCCGGCAGCGATTTCCTGCACCGCTTCCTGGCCCGCAACGGCCCCGGGCCGCACCACTTCACCTTCAAGACGCCCGACTTCGCCGACACCGTCGGTGCGCTCGGCGACGCCGGCTACAACGTCATCGGGGTCAACGAAGAGAACCCGCTGTGGAAGGAAGCGTTCCTCCACCCCAAGGACAGCTGGGGCATGGTCATCCAGATCGCTTGGGCGGGCGGCGAAGGCTGGGACGACGCCCCGCCCCTGCCGCCCACTCGCCACGGGCGGTCCACATCGTTGGCGACCGTGGTCCACTTGACGTCCGATGTACAGGCCGCAGCCGCGCTGTTCCGAGGACCGCTGGGCATGGAGCAGACCGACGAGTGGAAAGACCCCAACGTCGGAACCGGAGTTGACCTGCGCTCAGGCCCGTGGAACCTCAAGCTCATCCAGCCGTCCGACGCCAACCTGGCCCACTGGATGGGCAACCGGCCCGGCCGCCTGCAGCTCCTGCACTTCCAGCTCGACGACCCCGGCCTCGTCCCCGGCGCGCAACGGGTGGGCGTGTGCGGCGCAGGCGAGCAGCAGGATGCCATGTTCATCGTGCCGCCGGAGCACAACTTGGGCGTGCGTCTCATGCTCACCGAGCACAACTGACAGCCACTACTCCGCCGCAGGCGGCTCCCAGCGGTCTACGGGCACCAGGCAGAGGCGGCGGCCAGCGATGGGGGCTGGGTGGGCGACGGCATCAGGATGGCGGCAACGATCGCTGGCGGACGTTGTGATGATCTCGTCAAGCACGCCGTCGGTCTGCGTCCATTCGCACCCCACCGTGAACAGCGTGCCGTCGGGATCAAACCAGAAGCACTCCCCGACTTCGAGCGCCGCAACTCTAGATTGATCGACGTTGTCGCTGGCGGTCATGTAGGCGCTGGCCACGAAGATCACCAGGCCCACAACAGCGATCGACAGCCACGGCAGCACCCGCACCACTAGCGCCGCACTGCGGTGACGGACCACGAAGCCGCCCGGGCCGCCAGGCTCAACCGTGGTGGCGCCGTCGTCAAACCACGGGTCGCTGGGCTCGTCGTGACTGGCGCCGCCAGCTGCCGCGGGCCGGGTCGGGCCCGCAGGGGGCGAGGGCTCGGGCGGCTGCGGCGCTGCGGCAGCGCGCTCTTCGTCGTAGGAACGGCGCGACTCGGCCCTTCCGAGCACGCGCCACGCCTCGTTCACGGCCCGCATGCGTCGATCAGACCGCTCCGTCTGCTCCAGGTTGACGTCGCCGCGCTGGTCGGGATGGTTGGCACGGGCCGCCCGGATCCACGCGCGCCGGATCTCTGCCGCATCGGCGTCGGGGCGCACGCCGAGCGCTGCGTAGTGATCGGGCAACTTGGCCACCGGAGGCCTCCCGCCCGCGACGCTACTTCCGCTCGTCGAGCGCTACGCCGCTGACCGGGACCCCCGCGTGCGTCTGTTGACCCGGCCTCGCCAGAACCCGGTTCGCTAACGTCGCGTCCCGTTCACCCCGCAATTCACGACCACGAGGTCGCATCGCCATGACCAGCAGCCAGATCGATCCCCGCACCCCCGTTCTTGTGGGCGCTGGACAGTTCAAGCAGCGCCCCGAGGTTCCTGTCGACGCGCTCGAACCGATCGCCATGATGGCCGAGGCACTGTCTGCGGCTGCGCACGATGCTGGTGCACCGGCACTGACCAGCCGAGCCACCCACACCTGGGTTGTGAAGGGCGCCTGGCCCTATTCCGACCCGGCCGCGTTGCTCAACGAACGCTTCGGGGCCACAGGTAAAACCGGACTCTCCACCGATGGCGGCAACACACCGCAATCGCTGGTGAATGAAGCCTGCCAACGCATCAGCGCCGGCGACGCCGACATCGTGCTGATCGCCGGAGCGGAAGGCATTTGGAGCCGACGCCGGGCGCGTCGGGCAGACCAGCGCATTCCCTACACCGACCAGACCGATGTGCGGCCCGACGAATATCTCGGCAAAGACGTCGTGATGAACAACAAGGTGGAAGCCGAACGCGGCCTGAGGGACCCGATCTGCCTCTACCCGGTCTTCGAGTCGGCCTTTCGGGCGTCGCGCGGCGAGTCGATGGACGGCCATCGCGACCGCGTTGCCGCGATGTGGGAGAAGTTCAACCAGGCAGCAGTGGCCAACCCGTACTCATGGGTGCGAACGCCCATGACGGCAGAGGAGATCCGCAACCCGAGCCCCAGCAACCGCCTTGTCGGCTTCCCCTACACGAAGTCGATGAACTCCAACTGGGATCTCGACTTGGCCGCCGCGCTCATCATGTGCTCCGCGGGGGCGGCGACGGCCGCAGGGGTGCCCACCGACCGCTGGGTATTCCCCCATGCCGGCACGGACGGGCGCGACACCGATTTCGTGTCCAACCGGGGCGATCTGCACAGCTCCCCCGCCATCCGGGTGGCGGGCCGGCGGGCGATGGAGCTGGCAGGCGTGGACGTCGACGACATCGACTACGTCGACCTGTACTCGTGCTTTCCCTCTGCGGTGCAGATCTCTGCCACCGAGCTGGGCCTCGGACTCGAGCGCGACCTGACGCTCACGGGCGGGCTCACCTTCGCCGGCGGACCGCTCAACAACTACGTCACCCACTCCATCGCCACGATGGCCAACACGCTGCGCGAGAACCCGGGCAGCATCGGGCTCTGCTCGGCGAACGGCGGCTACCTCACCAAGCACGCGTTCGGCATCTACTCGACCTCGCCGCCCTCCGACGGCTTCCGCCACGAAGACTGCCAGCATGAAATCGACCAGTTCCCATCGGTCGAGTTGGATGACGACTACAGCGGCGACGCCACCATCGAGGCCTACACCGTCATGCACGGCCGGGAGGCGCCCGAAGTGGCCCTGGCAGCGGTGCGGACGCCGAACGGGCGGCAGTGGGCCCGCAGCAGCGACCCATCGCTCATGGACGAGATGACCCAGACCGAGTTCATCGGCACCGACGTGGTCGTCAGCGACTCCTTCGAGTTCGCACCGGCCTGAGCGCTGGCGGGGGCAGGTGTCCACAAGACGCCTGCCTCATGCTCACATGTTGTCCACAAGCCGCGCCTGCAGACAGCGGCGAGCGAGGGGACTTGGCCGCCCCCTTGTGGACAGTGACACCGATTGCGTACTCTCACGGGCGCAGGGTGCTTCGCCCCGCTGTGCCTTGCATTGACCGCACAGGGGCTTGAGCCGTCATGTCCGCCGCCAACGGCGCCCGATCACCCCAGCGCTATCTCAATCGAGAATTGTCTTGGCTGGACTTCAACCATCGCGTCCTAGCGCTTGCGCATGATCGAGAGCTGCCGCTGCTCGAGCGCATCAGGTTCGTGGCTATCCACGCATCGAATCTCGACGAGTTCTTCCAGGTGCGGGTGCCCACGGTGCTCGACTCCATCGAGGCCGGAGTGCGCCAAGCCGGTTCCGACGGGCTGACCCCACGGGCACAGCTCAAGGGGATCCAGGCGGCCGCGGCCGACCAGCTCCACGACGCTTCGTCGCTGTTCGAGGACGAGCTGCGACCGGCGCTCGCTGCGGAGGGGATCTCCTTCGTCGAACCTGACGATCTTGACGCCACCAGTCGCGCCTGGGTAGCCGAGCTCTTCAGCGAGCAGGTGTTCCCGGTGCTGACCCCGCTTGCCGTTGATCCGGCCCACCCGTTTCCGTACATCTCTGACCTATCGCTGAACCTGGCCGTGTTCGTCGAGCACTCCCGCAGCGGTCCGTCGTTCGCCCGTGTGAAGGTGCCGCCGATCTTGCCGCGATTTCTGGCTCTGCCCGACGAGCACCGCTTCATCACGCTGGAATCGGTCATCGCCTGGCATCTTGACGACCTGTTCCCGGGCGTGAAGCTGCTGAGCCACAGCACGTTCCGGGTCACCCGCGACGCTGATCTCGACATCGACGACACCGAAACCGATGACCTGCTCAAGCACATGGAGCTCGAGTTGCGCCAGCGGCGCTTCGGCGGTGCAGTGCGACTCGAGGCCGCGCCCGACCTGGGCAGCGACGCGCTGGACATGCTGACTCGCGAGCTGAAGCTGACGCACGATGACGTCTACACCTCGAAAGGGCTGCTCGGCCTGTCGGATCTGTTCGAGCTGTACGGCATCGACCGCGACGATCTCAAGACGCCGCCCCACAATCCGCGAACACCGCTGCCGCTGCGCGCCTCCACTGAAGCCAGTGCGCTGCTCGCCAGCGGCACCGCGAGCCGGCGAGGCACCGCAGAGGAGTCCGAGACCGGCGCCGACTTCTTCGACGTGCTCAAACGCCAGGACGTCCTGGTGCATCTGCCGTACGAGTCGTTCACCACCAGCCTCGACGCGTTCATCCGCCAAGCCGCCGACGATCCAGACGTGCTCGCCATCAAGCTGACCATGTACCGGACGTCGGAGCGGACCCGACTCGTCGATTCACTCATCCGGGCTGCGGAGCGCGGCAAGCAGGTCGTGGTGGTTGTCGAGCTGAAGGCCCGCTTCGACGAGCACGCCAACATCGAGTGGGCACGCATCCTGGAGCGCGCGGGCGTGCATGTGGCCTACGGCGTCGTGGGTCTGAAGACCCACTGCAAGCTGGCCATGGTGGTGCGGCGTGAGCCCCGGGGCATCGCCCACTACTGCTTCGTCGGCACCGGCAACTTCAACGCCGACACGGCCCGCATCTATGAGGACTTCGGCCTGCTCACTGCCGACAGGGACTTTGCAGCCGACGTGGCCGCGCTGTTCAACTCGCTCACCGGCTACAGCCGCAAGACCGACTACCGCAAGCTGGCGGTAGCACCCCACAGCCTCGGTCAATCGCTGGTCAAGCACATTGCAGCCGAGGCCGCCGAGCCCGATGGCCACATTTTCATGAAGATGAACGCCATCGTCGACAGCGAGGTGATCGAAGCCCTATATGAGGCATCACAGCAGGGCTGCCGCATCGACCTCGTCGTGCGCGGCATCTGCTGCCTGGTCCCCGGCGTCGAAGGCATGAGCGAGAACATCTCGGTGCGCAGCATCGTGGGCCGCTTCCTGGAGCACAGCCGGGTGTACCGGTTCGGCAACCGCGACCGGGGCTACACGATCCTGCTGGGCTCGGCCGATGCCATGCCGCGCAACCTGCGCTATCGCGTGGAGGCGCTGGCGCCCGTGGAGACGCCTGCACTCATCAGCGAGCTTGTTGATCTCACCGACATGTACCTCGACGACGGCATCGCCCGTTGGGAGCTCGGCAGCGACGGCGAGTGGACCAAGCACTGCGGCACCGATCTGCACGAATTGATGCTGAGGCTGCACGCCGACCGCCGCCCCTAGCACCCGTGTAGACTGCTCTGCGTGATTCGCCACTCGACTCACATCGCACTGCATTCCACAACCGGGCTGCTTCTTCTCAACTAGGCGAGGACCGCACAGGTCCTCGCCCAACCTCCTGCGCCTCCGGGCCAGGGGGTTTTTTCGTGGCCCGAACACGACCGATCCACCCGAAACCGACCGATCCGATTTCCCAGAACCCCAATCGACAGCCCCAACCGCAGGAGATTCCCATGGCAGACGTCAAGCGCATCAGCGCCCAGCAGCCGAGCTCGATGCCGTACAACCTCTATGGCACCTACGCCTATCCCGCGCATCTGCCGGACCGCACCTGGCCCGACAAGATCATCTCGGAGGCGCCGCTGTGGTGCTCGGTGGACCTGCGCGACGGCAACCAGGCCCTCATCGACCCGATGGACGTGCCGCGCAAGCGCCAGATGTTCGAGGTGCTCGTCGAGATGGGGTTCAAGGAAATCGAAGTGGGCTTCCCGTCAGCCTCCGCGCCCGACTTCGAGTTCTGCCGCATGCTCGTGGAGGAGGACCTGGTACCCGACGACGTCTGGATCCAGGTGCTCACGCAGAGCCGGCCAGAGCTGATCGAGCGCACCTACGAGTCGATCGCCGGGGCCAAGAACGCGATCGTGCACCTGTACAACCCGACGTCGGAGCTGCAGCGACGGGTGGTGTACCGGCTGGACAAAGAGGGCATCCGCGACATTGCCGTCTCCGGCACCCGGCTCTGCAAGGAGCTGGCCCAGCGCCATGAGGGCGGGGCGATCCGCTTCGAGTACTCGCCCGAGTCGTTCACCGGCACCGAGATCGACTTCGCGCTGGAGGTGTGCAACGCCGTCAGCGCGGAATGGGGCGCCACCGCCGACGACCCGATCATCCTGAACCTGCCCGCCACCGTGGAGATGGCGACCCCGAACACCTACGGCGACCTCATCGAGTACTTCCATCGAAACGTGGACAACCGCGATGCCGTCGTGCTGTCGCTGCACCCCCACAACGACCGCGGCTGCGGCGTGGCGGCGGCAGAGTTCGGCGTGATGGCAGGAGCTGACCGGGTGGAAGGCACCCTGTTCGGCAACGGCGAGCGCACCGGCAACGTCGACATCATCACGCTGGCGATGAACCTGTTCAGCCAGGGAGTCGACCCAGAGCTGGACATCAGCCACATCGACCACCTGCGCCGCATTGCCGAGTACTGCAACCAGCTGCCGGTGCATCCGCGCCACCCCTATGGCGGCGACCTGGTGTACACGGCGTTCAGCGGCAGCCACCAGGACGCCATCAAGAAGGGCTTCGAAGCGCTGGCCGACGACTACGACTTCTGGGAGGTGCCCTACCTGCCGATCGATCCGGCGCATGTGGGCCGCACGTACCAAGACGTCATTCGCGTGAACAGCCAATCGGGCAAAGGCGGCGTGGCCTACGTGATGAAGAACAGCTTCGGCCTCGACCTGCCGCGCCGGCTGCAGATCGAGTTCAGCAGCGTGATCCAGGCGATCACCGACGAGGGCGGCGAGATCCTGCCCGAAGCCATCAAGAAGACCTTCGACGAGACCTACCTGCATGCCGAGTCGCCGTACACCTACTTGGGCCATCGCAGCTACTTCGACTCTGAGTCGTCCGACGAGTCAGAGGTGGAGGCCACCATCAAGGGACCCGACGGCGAGGTGCGGGCGAAGGGGCGCGGCAACGGCCCGCTGTCTGCCTTCAAGACTGCATTGGCCGACGCGCTCGGCGTCGAGGTCAGCCTCGTCGACTACCACGAGCACGCCGTCGGCGCTGGGGCGGATGCCACCGCTGCGGCCTACGTCGAGATCGAGACACCCTCTCGCGACGTGTACTGGGGCGTCGGGCTGCACTCGAACATCGTCACGGCCAGCTTCCGAGCGCTGCTGTCGGCCATCAACCGCTCGCATCCTGGGCCCGACACAGAGGTCCTCGCCCGCTGAGCCCGCTCTCAAGTTTCGCCGGCGGCAGTCTGTTCGGCAGCCGCGTCGGTGATCCGCCAGCCGACGTGCTGGCGCTGCATGGCTGGGGCCGCAGCCACACCGACTTCGACACCGCCCTGACCGGTCTTGTCGAGTCGCGAGGAACTACCGGCGCCGTCGCGGTTGACCTGCCCGGTTTCGGCGCCAGCCCAGCGCCGGATGCGCCGTACGGCGCCGCCGGCTATGCCGCGATGGTGCGTCCGGTGCTCGACGAATGCAGCCCGCGGGTCGTGCTGGTGGGCCACAGCTTCGGGGGGCGGGTCGCCGTCGAGCTGGCCACGCGATTCCCGGACGCGGTCGCGGCGCTGGTGCTGTGCGGGGTGCCGCTGCTTGGACGAGCCGACCGCCCTGCTTCGCGGCCAGCCCTGCGATACCGCCTCGCGCGCAATCTGCACCGGCGCGGCTTGCTCGGCGACGACGCCATGGAACGCATGCGGCAGCGCTTCGGCAGCGCCGACTACCGGAGCGCGACGGGAGTCATGCGAGATGTGCTCGTGACGGTTGTCAACGAGACCTATGAAGCTCAGCTCGGCCAGATCTCCCAACCGGTGGAGCTGGTGTGGGGCCGCCGTGATGATGAGGTGCCCATTGAGGTCGCTGAACGAGCAGCGAAGATGCTGGCAGCCGCGCGCCTGACGGTGGTCGACGATGCCGGCCACTTCGTGCCGACCGAGGCTGCACCGTCGCTCACCGATGC
Organism: uncultured Acidimicrobiales bacterium; assembly: GCA_964484385.1. GTDB lineage: Bacteria > Actinomycetota > Acidimicrobiia > Acidimicrobiales > Poriferisodalaceae > Poriferisodalis. Next base: position 7,037 of record CAZAFV010000041.1, on the reverse strand, counting down.
CATTTCACGACGCCTCGACGTGCTGTGACAACCTCTGAGGCGCGTGCCTAGCGAACGACTGCCTGCGAGCGGGATCAGATGAACCAGATCGTGCTGTGGACGTCGGTCGTCGCCGGCATGATCTCGGCTGCCCGCTGGCTGCGGGTCGCCCAGCGTGAGCACTATGGTGTCGGCCGAACGTCGCGATTCGCCCGGCGATGGTGGCTGCTCGACAGGAACAATCGCGTGCTGGCGCTGGCGGCCGCCGCCGGAGTGGTGCTGAGCGGCACGTTCTGGTGGGCACCGGCGATCACTGCGGCCGCTGTCGCGGTCGGTCCGCAGGGCCTCGACATCCGGGGGCGGTCGAGCCCGCTGGCGTGGACCCGCCGACTCGCCACCGTGGCAATCGCGCTGGCGCTGCTGTGGGCAGTGCTGGTGGGTGCGGGACTGCTGACCGGACTGGCTGAACCGCTGGTGGCGGTGCTGCTCTTCGGCATGCCGCTGTGGGTGGACGTCTCACTGGCGATCTTGACACCGCTCGAAGCCGTGCTGTCTCGCCGCTGGGTGCACCGCGCACAACAGCGCCTGGACGAGGTCGATCCGGTGCGAGTCGCGGTAACAGGTTCGTATGGCAAGACCACCATCAAGGGCTACCTGCGCCAGCTCGTGGAGGGATCCCGCGCGGTGGTGGCAACGCCGGCCAGCTTCAACAACACCGCAGGGATTTGTCGCAGCGTCAACGAGCACTTGGTGCCCGGCACCGAGGTGTTCATCGCGGAGATGGGCACCTTCGCCGCCGGCGAGATCGCCGCCATGACCCGCTGGGTGCGCCCGTCGGTGTCGATACTGGCCTCGATCGGTCCGGTTCACCTCGAACGCTTCGGCAGCCTCGACCGCATCGTGGCCGCCAAGGCGGAGATCTTCGCAACGAGTCGCACGGCGATTCTCAACATCGATGCCTACGGATTGAGCGCAGAAGCCGACCGGTTGGCCGCCTCGGGTCTGCGGGTTATCCGGTGCTCGACTCAGGATCCGAGCGCGGATGTGACGGTGCTGCCCGTCACTGCACCCGCCGATGCGCCGGCCAGCGCATTCGCGAACGAGGCCGCCATCACGCGTCGCATCACCGTGTTCGGCAGGGAGATCGCCATCGGACCGCTCGGCGGCGCAGCGCCGGCGAATATCGCGTGCGCCGTGGCTGCGGCATCGGTCCTGGGCGTGTCCGACGCAGACATCGCAAGCCGCCTGGGCGACCTGCCGACGCCTGACCACCGCCGCACCGCCGGGCGCAGCCCCGGGGGGGTCATGGTCATCGACGACACCTACAACTCCAATCCGGCTGGGGCGCGCGCTGCGCTGTCCATGCTGGCAAACACCGATGCCGGACGGCGCGTGGTGGTCACGCCGGGCATGGTCGAACTCGGCCGCAGCCAGGCGCACGAGAACCGCCAGCTCGGCGAGCATGCCGCCGAGATTGCCGACGACGTGCTCATCGTGGGTCGGACCAACCGGGTTGCGCTGCTGGGCGGCGCTGCCGGCTGGGACAGGGCCACCGCGCGCCGAGCGACACGCGGACGCAGCGCACGCACCCTCGTCCACGACCGCACCGACGATCGCGCCACGGTTCGCTGCATGGCAAGTCGCGAGGATGCGGTGCAGTGGGTGCGTGCGCATCTCGGCGCCGGCGACGCAGTCCTCTACGAGAACGACCTCCCCGACCACTACCCCTGACCGCCTCCGGTCCATGAGAACATGGCCCCATGACCCGTCCCGGCGTGTGTTTCGGCGGACCATCGCCTGAACACGACATCTCGATCCTCACGGGTTTGCAGGCGGTGCATGCGCTCGCCGATGCCGGGCGGAACCCGGTGGCGCTGTACTGGTCGCCGGTCGGCACGTGGCACGAGGTGCCGCCCGATATCGAGGCGTCGGCCTTCGCCGAGGGCCTGCCGCGCTCGGCATCGGAGATCGAGCCCGCAGCACGCCCCGGCGGCGGATTTGTCCGTGCGGACCGCCGTCGCCGGCCAGTGCCGGTCGACGTCGTCGTCAATTGCTGTCACGGCGGCCCTGGCGAGGACGGCGGCTTGCCGGCCCTGTTGGACCTGGCCGGCTTGGCATACACCGGTCCAGGGCAGCGCAGCGCCGCTATCTGCATGGACAAGCTGGCGTTCAGCGGTGCCACCGAAGCGGCCGGGCTGCCCACGCTGCCGCTCTGGCTGCTCACCGAAGAGTCACCGGGCGATGATGCAGCGGCAGATCTGGCCGGCGTTCCGCTGATCGTCAAGCCTCGTTTCGGCGGGTCTTCCATCGGCATCGAGATTGTGGACGACCTCGCGACGGCGCGGGCGCTGGCGCGTTCGTCGCCGCTGCTGCGTGACGGCGCTGTCGTGCAGCGCTACCTCAGCGACATCACCGACCTGAACATCTCCGTACGCACCTGGCCGGAGCTGCGGCTGAGCGCCGTGGAACGACCGCTGCGCAGCGACAGCACGATCTACACCTACGCCGAGAAGTACCTGACAGGCGGGGGCGGCATGGCCACGGCGCCACGGGAGCTGCCTGCCGTGCTGCCCGCAGCCATCGAGTCATCCCTTCGCGCGGCGGCGGTGGAAGTCAGCCACCTCGTGATGGCCCGGTCGGTCATGCGCATCGATTTCCTCTGGGATGGCGGCGACGACCCGAGCGGGTTGTGGGTGAACGAGATCAACCCGATCCCCGGCTCGCTGAGCTGGTACTTCTGGTCGCACGAGGGCGACAGCCTCATCGAGCTGCTCGACGACCTCATCGCCGAGGCGCTGGACGGGCCCACACGCCGCTTCGTCACCCAAGGCGCCGACGGCACAGCCCTGCGCTCCGTGGGGTCCATCGCCGCGAAGCTGGCGTGACGCTGCGCCGATGTTCCGCCGCACCGCCAGCGCAGCGGCCCGGCAGCACAGTCGCGAAGCTGGCGTGACGTTGCGCCGGGCGCTCGGCGCGTGCGCTGTGGCAGTGCTGCTGTCGGCGGCCTGCAGCGGTTCGGGGCTGACGCCCAGCGGCGGTGAGTCGAGCGGCCGTGACGACCTCACGGCATGCGAGCGCGAGCGCCTGGCCGCCGCCCTCGGCCTGGCCGATGCGGCGGAGCTGTCGCTGCCGCTCGAACCCGCTGATGAACCGCTCGCCGACATCGCCCGCGACATCTGCGCGCTCGACACCGGCGCTTCACGATCCACGACACCGCCGGACACCGGAGTGCGCTCCCCTGCGCAGGAGCGTGACGCGGCCTTGCCCGCAGCGCTGGTGCGAGCGCCAGCGCTCTTCGATCCAGACGACAGCCCGCCCGGAGATGATCCAGCACTCGACGAGCTCTGGGTGGTGTGCGGGCAGGGCTCGGCCAGCGCCTGCAATGCCTTGCTGTACGAGTCGCCCGCGGGCAGCGACTATGAGGCCTTCGCCTTCAGCTGTGGGGGGCGCGAGAATCTGCACTGCAGCGTGTTGCTCGGCGATCCGGGCGCCGACGCCGGCCTGCTCGGCATCGAATTCGATCCCGAGTCTCCCGCGCCAGGGAACATTCCCGAATTGGACGGCTGGTGGGCGGCGTGCGGCGACGGCAGCAGCCGTGCCTGCTCGCAGCTGGTGCTGTCGGCACCAGGCGGTTCGGCCTACGCCAGCTTTGGCTGGACTTGCGGCGGCCGCACCACACGAGACTGCGTTTTGCTGGTGGGCGACGACGGCGCTCCGCCGGCACTGGCTGGCCGGTCGCCCCAAGATCCGCCACCCGGCGACGACGAGTACCTGGACCAACTCTGGGAGCGCTGCGGTGCCGCCGACGCGCCGGCATGCCGCGATCTGGCCACCTTCGGACCCCCCGGGAGCGACTACGAGCGGTACGCCCTGTCATGCGGCTGGCGAGCCGTCAGGGCGTGCGCCCGACTCTTCGCCGAGCTGTCCACAAACTGAGCTGATGGGCGAGTTAGGCGGTCGTGCGCGTATCTGGCGCTCGTTGGGGCTAAACAACACGTCGTGATCGCCGACGCGTTGGCTGCAAAGCGCATTGCCATCACCGGTGCAACCGGTTTCTTGGGCACGGCGCTCGTCGAACGGCTGCTGCGCTCGGTGCCCGACTGCGAGCTGGTGCTGCTGGTGCGGCCGGGCCGCCGCACTGACGTGAACCGGCGTGTGCAGCGCGAGATCCTCCGCAACGACGCATTCGAACGCCTCCGTGATGCGTGGGGCAGCGACTTCGATGAGATCTGCAGCCGGCGCATCACGGCGGTGTCCGGCGATGTGAGTGTCGACGGCCTCGGCCTCTCCCCTAGCGATCTCGAGCTGCTCTGCGGCTGCGACGTCATCATCCACGCGGCAGCCACCGTCAGCTTCGACAGCCCGCTGGACGCATCGATCGAGACCAATCTCCTCGGTCCCAACCGATTGCTGGAAGCCTGCCAGTCCCACGGCGCTACGCCGCATTTCATCGCAGTGTCGACGTGCTATGTCGCCGGGAATCGGCGGGGTTCAGCGGCCGAGGTGTTCCTAGCCGACACGCCGTTCTCGATGGATGTCGACTGGCGCGCTGAGGTGTCGGCCGCGCGCCGCACCCGCGCCGATCTCGACGCCGCCAGCCGCTCCCCCGAGCGCCTGCGCCGCTTCCATCGCGATGCGCGTGAGGAACTCGGCCCCGCCGGCCTGCCACTGCTCGCCGCCAAGACCGAGCAGTTGCGCCTGGAATGGGTGGACACCGAGATGGTCACGGCCGGCCGCAGCCGCGCAACCTCGCTGGGCTGGCCCGACGTCTATACGTATTCGAAAGCGCTGGGCGAGCAAGCGCTGATGGAGCTGCAGGGCGACGTACCCATCTCCATCGTTCGCCCATCCATCATCGAATCGGCCTTCGCCGAGCCCTCGCCTGGCTGGATCCGTGGCTTCCGCATGGCCGAGCCGCTGTTCGTGTCGTTCGCCAAAGGCGAGCTCGACACTTTCCCGGGCTACCCCGAAGGCATCATCGACGTCATCCCGGTGGACATGGTTGCCGCGGCGATCATCGCCGTGGCGGCGCGCGGCCCGGTGCCCGAGCCGGAGATCTTCCAGGTGGCCTCGGGTGCGGTGAACCCGCTGCGCTTCAAGGTGCTGACCGAGACGACCATGCAGTGGTTCCAAGACCACCCCGTCTATGACGCCAAGGGCCATCCCACGGCCAGCACCCAGTGGAACTACGCCGGAGCGAACGGACTGGAAGAGCAGCTCGATCGGGCCATGTCGCTGTTCAACACGGCAGAGAAGGTGGTGCACCGCCTGCCGATGCGCGGCCGCAACGACTTCACCATCCGGCTCGCGCAGCGGCGAGCCGGACTCGAGCAGATCCGCGACTACGTCCTGCTGTACGGCGCCTACGGCAAATGCGAAGCGCTGTACGAGATCGACCGCACGACCGAGCTGTGGGAATCGCTGCCTGCGGCCGATCGCGAACGGTTCGGCTTCGACCCCCGGGTCATCGACTGGGCCGACTACATCGCCGAAGTTCACCTGCCGACCGTGATCGCCCAGGCACGCGTCAAGACCACGCCCCAACCCCGCACCGGGCCGAGCCGCAACGAGCGCCTGCGCACTGCCGTGCTGGACCCGGCACGCCACTTCGCCGCATTCGACCTCGAGAACACCCTGATCGCCAGCAACGTGGTCGAGACCTACGCATGGCTCGCAACCCGGCGGCTCGACACGCCCCAGCGAGTGCGCTTCGCCCTGCGCACCCTCGCAGAGACACCCGGCCTGTGGCGACGGGACCGCCGCGACCGCACCGATTTCCTGCGCTACTTCTACCGGCGTTACAAGGGTGCGCCGGTAGGCCAGCTCGACGCCGACGCGGCAGAGATGCTCAGCCATCTGTTCTTGACCAAGGCGTTCCCGGCGGGGCTGCGACGGGTGCGTGACCACCGTGCCGCCGGGCATCGCACGGTGCTTATCACCGGTGCGCTCGAGCTGGCGGTGCAGCCGCTGGCGCCGTTGTTCGACCACATCATCGCTGCACGCATCGACAGCCGCGAAGGGCGCTATACCGGCGAGATGATCGACGTGCCGCCCACCGGCGAGGTGCGCGCCCAGATGATGGTGGACTGGGCCGCAACCGAAGGGCTCGACTTGGCACAGGGCGTGGCGTATGCCGATGCGGCGTCGGACATGCCGATGCTGGAGGCCGTGGGCTACCCGGTCGCGGTGAATCCCGAGACCCGGCTCGTGACCATTGCCGACAAGCGGGGATGGCTGTGCGAGAACTGGGAGCGCTCCCCCGGCGGCCCCAGGCCCCTGTTGCCGATCGCGCCGCCGTTCCGGGTGCGCGCCAACACCGACCGGCTCGACCGCACGCACCGGTCCCGCCGAGCCCGCGCCGCGGTCGGGGACGTTGCTGAAGGGTCTCGACGGTGACCGCGCGCAAGGGCCTCGTGCTCGAGGTGGATCGCACCACCCCGCCGATCCTGTTCCACCACGGCGAGGGGCTCCGTCTGGAGAAGCTGCCCGTCGGCAGCCGGGTCGTCTATCCCAACGAGCCGCTGGATCCGGTGCGCGATCCCGAGCGTGCCATCGCCGAAGCCCTGTCCAATCCGCTGGGCGATCGCGACCCCCTCGCCGCATACATGCGGCCGGGCATGAAGCTGACCATCGCCTTCGACGACCTCTCCCTGCCGCTGCCCCCGATGGCCGCCCCCGACATCCGCGGCCGGATCATCGAGCAGGTCCTGGACATGGCGGCCGCCGCCGGCGTCGACGACGTCGAGCTCATCGCCGCCCTGGCGCTGCATCGCCGCATGACCGAAGCAGAGCTGCGCCACGCCGTCGGCGACCGCGTGTACGACGCCTTCGCCCCCCACGGCCAGCTCTACAACTTCGACGCCGAGGACCCCGACGCGCTCACCCACCTGGGCACCACCGACGCCGGCGAGGAGGTGGTGATCTCCAAGCGCGCCGCCGAGTCGGACCTGCTGGTGTACGTCAACATCAACCTGGTGTCGATGGACGGCGGCCACAAGAGCGTCGCCACCGGCCTGTCGCCCTACACGGCGCTGCGCCACCACCACAACGTGCACACG
>CAZAFV010000040.1:0-25158 GCA_964484385.1 uncultured Acidimicrobiales bacterium | reverse complement strand
CTGCCTTGACCTCGGCTGGTCAGGATGTGCCACGACACGGGCAGGTTGAGGTCCACGGCGGCCTGCCAGAACGGGTCCCAGCGGGGGTCGTCGAAGTCGAATTCGGTATGGGGGTTGCCCGACATCATCACGCCGCGCATTCCCGCTTCGGCCATGGCCTCGATGTCGCTGATGGCCTCTTCCACCGAGCGCAGTGCCGTCTGTCCCACTGCCAGCAGCCGGTCGGTGTCCACCGAGCAGTAATCGGCGATCCACCGGTTGTAGGCGTCCATGGCCGCCTTCTTGTAGTCGGGGTCGGAGTGATTGCACAGCACCATGCCCACCGACGGGTAGATCACCTCTGCAGAAACACCGTCACGGTCCTGGTCAGCAGTCCGCGTGGCTGGGTCGTAGCTGCTGGCCGGCAGTTCCTCATACGCCGCGCTGCGCTTGAGCTCCTCGGGCTTCTGGCCCGCAGCAGCGATGAGGCCCATGTCGATCGTGCGCTTCATACCGTCGATGACGTACACATCGCCGCGTTCTTCGGTCCACTCGACCCGTGGCGCCACATCGCGCCACTTGGGGTCGATGTAGTCGACGTAGGTGTTGCGTGCCTCAGCGATGTGCGAGTCGGCCGAGATGATCGGATAGTCGACGTCCACGTTCCCCTCCAGGTCGGTCCCCGCAGCGGATCGTACTGTCCGAGCTCCGAGCACCGCCCGGCTCACACCGAGCACCGCCGGGATCACACGGTCGCCGCTGCCTCCGCCGCAAGCGCCGGGACCCGTCTCACTGCGAGCGGCGCCGCATTCCCTCCTCGGCCTCGCGTACGCCTCCGAAGAAGTCGTCGTTGTCAGGCGTCAGGCCCGTCCGAGCCTGCGTCCGCCGCCTCTCGCCGTATGCCCGGCTCACCGACGCGAACGCCTCACCAACGCCTTCTTCGGACGCCTCGTAGTTCTGCACGCTGCGCTGATCGACACCCAGGCGGGCACCTTCCGCGTACGAGTCCTGGTTGGCGCCCATGAACGCAAACGCCCAGCCTTCCTCTCGCCGCTTGGTGATGAGGCTGTGGATGTCGGCCAACGAATAGTCGGTGCTGGCGTTCTCGTATCCGTCAGTCACGATTACGACAGTTTGATCTTCGGGCTTCTTGCCCGCCTTGCTCCGTTGCTTGACCCGCCGGTCGGCGCATCCGATCAGCCGGGCTACAGCGTCATACAGCGGCGTCAGCCCGCGCGGCTCGTACTGCTCAAGCGCATGTGGATCGACCTTGTGCACTGAGACATCGTCGACGAGTACCTCGAAGGGTTCGTCGGAGTCGAATTGGACGATCGTCACGCGGCACGTGCCGGGCTCGGCCACCTGCTCAGCGATGAGCCGGTTCGCGCCCTTGACGACGGCAGCTTCCAGACCCGACATGGACCCGGACCGGTCGAGCAGCATCCACACCTTCGAGCGGCCAGAAGACGACCCTTGGCCGCTCCCCTTGCGACTCTGCTCGTGGCTCTTCTTGCCACCCTGGGCCTTCTTTGGGCTCTTCGCCTGCTGCGCGTCTGCCGCCGAGGCTGCGTCGTCGCCGCCACGCTCCCACGGTGCTGTGCCACTTCGCCTGAGCTGCCCGTTCGATGTCTTTGATCCCACTGTGTTTCCCTTTCTGCGGACCCCGACCCACCCGAAGCACTTGCCGAATGCGCCGGTTGCGGTGCCGCTCATCGGCCACCGCCTCACTGATGTCCAACGTAGAGAGGGGGTGTGACATCGAAGGGTCCGCTTGGGCCGGACCGAGGCATGACGGTGATGGAACAGATGAATGCTTCGACGGCAACCTTCGGGACCGGTTGCAAGCGGCCACCCAGGCATCGCCGTCTGCTTCGGCACAGCACAAGGGTCGAGCCTCTTCCTCATCGAGATAGCCTTGGGGTGCGTTCAGGTGACGCTGCGGATAGAGCCGTCGCGAGAGGCGATCAGATGAGCAGCACAGGTTCCGCGAAAGCCAGCCGAGACACCGTGCAGGACTCACCGACTCTCGCTGAACTCGATGCGAGCGTCGGCCTCTACGACTCGGGGCCCGATGACGCTGTCGCTGCGCACTACCGCAGCGACGGCGAATTGCTCGCAGCGATGCAGCGCCGTCGCGCTGAACTGTCCGCCGACTGAGCACAGTTCACGGGCGTGCCCACGCACGATGAGACAGCCGCGTTCTGGCGTGACTTCAGACTGCTGACACTCGCAGACCAAGTCCGCTTCGACGCGAAGCGGCGGGAGTTCATTCTTGATCTCTTGGCGATGGAGCGCGACGCGACGCACAGGTTTCGGCCGGGCCTGCGGGTCAAGGCGGTCCGGGGTGCACGCGGGCTGTTCGAGATGACGTGGGCGCCGGATGGACGCGCCCTGTTCTCGATGGGGCACCCGGTCGTTGAGGGCAAGCGCCACATCATCTGGCATCGGGTAGGCGATCACGGAATCCTGCCCTGAGATCAGCCGAAGTCTCCATGCCAAGGGGCCCGTCGGATCGACGTGTTGGCACCTAGGTACCTATTGGACTATAGTTATACCTATCGTATTGAGCATCAAGAACGCACAGGCCGATCAGCTCGCTCGGGAGCTTGCGGCATTGACCGGCGAGTCCATCACCGAGGCGGTCGTGGCCTCGCTTGAGACACGGCTCGCGCTCGAGCGGCGCCGCCTGCGTGAACGAAGCCTCCGGGACATCGTCGAGCGATTCAGGGAGTTGCCGGTGCTCGACGACCGAAGTGCCTTCGAGCTCATGGGGTACGACGAACACGGGTTGCCCACATGACCGTGGTGGACACCTCCGCAATCCTCGCGGTGCTGCTTGACGAACCTGGCAGCGATGCCATCGAGCGCGAGTTGCTGCAGGGGCCATGCATCATGTCCGCCGCCTCCCGCGTCGAGCTGGGGATCGTGATCGAGGCGCGAACTGGCGCTGCCGGCACCCAATTGCTCGAAGAACTGCTCGCACGCATCGATGTTCGAATAGCCCCTGTCGACGAAGATCAAGCGAGAGAGGCGCTGGCGTGCTGGCGACGGTTCGGCAAGGGGGGACCCGAAGCCGCCCTCAACTTCGGCGATACGTTCGCCTACGCGCTCGCGCAGCAGACGGGTCAACCGCTTCTGTACGCCGACGGTGTTGCCCAAATCGACGATGAGCCTGGACGCTTCAGTCGCCTCGTCGACACTGCACTCTCCGCGGGCAAGCAGGTGGCTGACGCGACAGTCTCCGGAAGTCGCAGGGCAGCCGAGGCTGCTGGCGCCGCCGCAGCGTCTACGGCTCGGGTCGTCGGCGCGAGTGCTAAGACAGCAGCCGCGGCCAGCGCATCGGCCGGGCAGGTCATCGGCAGCGGGGCCGCCAAGGTGGGAGCTACCAGCGGACGAGCCGTTGCCACTGGCGCTCGATGGTTGTTCGACTCGACAACCGCACAGACGGCTCGGGTGTTCGCGGCCGCCCAAGGCTTGGTGGCGAGCGATCTCTCGCCTCAGTTGAACAAACTGGTGCAAGAAGCCGTGAAGGGCAAGGCCACCGTCTTTGACAAGGCGATGGACGCCGTGTTCATCGATACCGGCATCGGCGGCAGCTACCACCGACTCTTCGATGGCGGTCACACGATCTACGGGGCACTTAGGGCAGCCCACGGCGCGTCCCCGGACGACTCCCTCATCCAGGAGACGCTCGGCGCGATTCAGGGCCTGCTACGAGACGTGTCGACGCCAAGGGGTTTACCTCTCGCCACCTGGGACAAGGAGACCTTTGACGCCGTTGCAGCCTCGCTGGACTCAAACTTCGGCATTCCCAAGAGCTGGCTCTATGACCTGAACACCTACGACGTCGGTGAACTGGTGGGCGGCACCGTCGGCATGGTTTCGCTGATCTTCGGTTGGAACAAGGCCGAGACCGAGTCGTTCGGCAGCCTCGCAGCAGGCATGAGCATGTCAGCGGCCGTGAGCGCGAACCCGCTGTTGCTGGCGGTGTCGGTTGTTGCCTTCGGGCGGGCCTTCCACAAGGCAAATCATGCAGACGAGTACGTCGAACTGGCTGAGGGCGCGCTCAAGGGTGCGATCGGCACGGGGTCCAGCTTGGGCGCAATCGCGCTAGTCGGCGTCGCAGGCGGTCCGGCCGGCGTGGCACTGCTCGCAGGCGTCGCTGCTGGAGTGCTCGTGCACACCGCCACCAAGGATGTGACGCTGGAGGCGATCAGCCAGTTCGTCAAGGAGGATGCGGCAACAGTGATGCGCCAAGTCACCCATCACGCCCTTGCCGCCGGCGATGCAATCGGGGGCATCGCTGCCGAAGCCGGTCGCGCCACAGCGCGCGGCGCCGCGACCGCAGGCAAGACAGTCGCAAGCTCGGCGGCGGCTGTCGGGCGCTTCTCGGCCGACCAGGCATCAGCGGTCGGGCAAGGGGCGGTCGACGCAGCTCAGGCTGCCGGACGCCTCGCAACTGGCACCGCCGCGGCGACTGCGTCCGCAGTCGGTTCGGTGGCGCAGCGGACCAAGGCGCTCATTGACCGCGACGAGCCTGAAGATGCCGAAGCCGACCAGCCGGACACGCCCGACGGCTGAGACAGCAAGGCAACGACGCTGCCCTAGCGGGCCTCGGGTATGACACCGAGTTCGGTCAGAGGTCAAGTGGGCTGTTTAGCGTCTCGTCGACCGCCCCACGATCTAGCCCGTCCGCGGAGGCGGTGCCGAGGTGGCGACTCTCACCCTGATAGGAGGCCGCCTGCTCGGAATCGAGATTGTCGAGCGCTTCCCGTACCGAGATCCACCATTCGTCACGGCTGAGCCGGAGCCGATGCGTCTGCACGTCAGTAGATCTTGGAGTCGGCTCCGGTGGCGGCTGCGGCGGTGCCGGACTCGCGGGCGGTGCGCAGGTCGCGGGCCATGCCGCGGCCGAGTGCCATGGCGTCGCCCGCCACCGTTTGCATGCGGAAGCCCTTGCCGCGGCGGTCGGCCGACAGCGACGCCGTGGAATGGATGCCCGCCACCACGCCGTGCGCGACACACCGCTCGGCGATGTGCTCGAGCGCTGCCTTGTAGTCGGCGTGGTCGTCGGTGTAGCCGGGGCCGTAGCCGTAGCTGATCGACAGGTCGGCCGGGCCGACGTAGATCGCGTCGACACCCTCAATCGCCAGGATCTCGTCGAGCGCCTCGACCGCCTGGCGGGTCTCGATCATGGGAATGCAGGCCGTGGTGTCGTTCGCCACCTCGAAGTAGTTCTCCCCCGCTGCGGCCCGGGCAGCCACCAGTATCGGGCCGAAGCTGCGGGCGCCCAGCGGCGGGTACTTGCACGCCGCCACGGCCGCCTGGGCCTCGGCAACCGAGTTCACCATGGGCACAACGACGCCCCGCGCCCCCGCGTCGAGCACCCGCCCGATGATGCCGGGCTCGTTCCACGGCACCCGCACAATGGGTGTGCCGCCGCCCATCTCGATGGCCTGCATCATCTCCACCGCGACCTGATAGTCGGCCACGCCGTGCTGCATGTCGACACAGACGTAGTCGAAGCCGGCTCGCCCGGCGATCTCGGCCGAATGGCTCGACGCCATCGACAGCCAGGTGCCCAGCGTCTCGTCGCCCGCGGTCCAGGTGTCCATCATCGTGTTCGGCATGTCAGTGCGCTCCAGCTCAGCTCTCGAAGATGTCGCGCAACATCACGTTCTCCTGGATCTCCACCAAAGGCGCGATCTCCTTGACGAACTCCAGCCACTGCGGGTCCTCGAACAGCGCCTTGCGCTTCTGAGCACGCTCCTCGAGCGTGTCGTACCGCCACAGGTGGTAGATCTCGTTGATGCCGCCGAACTCGGTCGTGTAGTAGCCCACCGGTTCCCCCAGGTACTTGCGCTGCGCTTCGTAGCCCTTCTCGAAGTACTCCTTCACCCAGCGTTCAGGGGCACCCACCTTCAGCCGGTAGTGCCGCATCTCCACAAAGCTCATGACTGTCTCCTTCGGCTGTGCCCAAGCCATGCCCCGGCCTGGCTCGACCGCCGCACCGTAGCGCGCCGCCCATGTGCTCAGCCCCGGAGGTCGCGGACGCGCTGCGCCTTTCCTTCTGAGCGCGGAATGCCCTCAGGTTCGACGGTGCGGACGTCGACGGCGATGCCGATGCGCTGGCGCACCGTGCTCGTGAAGTCTGTGGCGATCGCTTCGTGGTCGCCGGCATCGGGCTTGGGCTCCACCACCGCCGTGATGCCCTCCATGCGCCCTTGGGAGTGCACTTCGAGGAAGAAATGACCGGTCAGCCTCGGATCGGCCGACACCAGCTCCTCGAACTGGCTCGGGAACACGTTGACGCCGCGGATGATGAGCATGTCGTCGCTGCGTGCCGCAACCCGGCCCATGCGACGCATCGAGCGAGCAGTGCCGGGCTGCAATGAGCAGATGTCACGGGTGCGGTACCGGATCACCGGCATCGCCACCTTGGTCAGCGAGGTGAACACCAGCTCGCCCGTCTCGCCTTCGGGCAGCACTTCGCCCGAATCAGGGTCGATGACCTCGGGATAGAAGTGGTCCTCCCAGATCGTCGGCCCGTCCTTGGTTTCGACGCACTCGTTGGCGACACCCCCGCCGATGACCTCAGAGAGGCCGTAGATGTCGACGGCGTCGATGCCGAAGGCCTCCTCGAGCTCGGCCCGCATCGCCTCGGACCACGGTTCCGCGCCGAAGATCCCCACCCGCAGCGACGTCGACGCCGGGTCGATGCCCTGGTTGCGAAACTCGTCGGCGACCACCAGCGCATACGACGGCGTAGCGCACAGCACATCAGCGTCGAAGTCCACCAGCAACTGCACCTGCCGGGCCGTCTGGCCCACTGATGCCGGCACCACGGTGCACCCGTACTGCTCGGCTCCGTAGTGCGCCCCCAGCCCGCCGGTGAAGAGCCCGTAGCCGTAGGAGACGTGGACCACGTCGCCCGGACGCACGCCCGCCGCCATCAGCGAGCGCCCGAACACATGCGCCCACATGTCCAGATCGGACTGCGTGTAACCCACCACGGTCGGCTTGCCCGTGGTGCCCGAGGAGGCATGCACTCGCAGCACCTGCTCGCGCGGCACGGCGAACATGCCGAAGGGATAGTTCTCGCGCAGTTCGGTCTTGGAGGTGAACGGGAAGCGCGCCAAGTCGTCGAGCGTGTGCAGATCGGACGGGTGGACGCCCGCCTCGTCGAACAGCTGCTGGTATGCAGGCACATGTGCGTAGGCGTGCGCCAGGCTCCACTTCAGCCGCTCCAGCTGGAGCGCTCGGATCTCCGGGATCGGGGCATTCTCAATGGGATGCAGACCCCGCCCGGCGGTGGGCTCGAACTTGGGCATCTGGCGGATCCTCCCCCAATCGGATGGCGCTGGGTTGGCCGGTTCAGGAGCCAGCCGGTTTCCTAGTGTTGCAGTCTGTGCGGCCGCTGCCGCAAAGTGCTGTGAGCCGAAAGGACCCTGCGTCTCGATGACCGACTTCCGTTTCACGATCCTTGTGGTGCCGTACATGCGCCGTCGCGGCGAGCAGATCGGCCTCCCCGGGTCGATGCCCGAGCGTTGGCAGACCCTCATGGATCACGTGCGGACCCAGATGCAGTTCGCCGAATCGGTCGGGTACGACGGCTTCGCCATGACCGAGCAGCACATGCAGGTGGAGGGCATCGAGACCACCACCAACCCGCTGTTCTGGGACTACTTCGTGGCCCAGCACACCGAGCGGATGCGGGTGGGCCAGCTCGGCATGAACCTCACCGCAGTGAACCCCATCCAGCTCGCCGAGAACATCGCCATCCTCGACCACTTCACCGGCGGGCGCACCTTCGTGGGCTTCACGCGTGGCAACACGCCGCGCTGGACCGGCACGTTCGGCCAGCACCTGGGCATCACCTCCACCGAGTCCGACAAATCCGATGCCGACCAGCGGAGCCGCCGGGCCCTGTACGAGAACTGGCACCTCGTGAAGTCGCTGTGGACGCAGGACAAGGTGTCGATCCAAGGCGAGTTCTGGCAGGCCCCGCCCGAGATGGAATGGCACTTCCCGCCGACGGACGACTTCGACCCGACGGCGGTCGACGAGAACAAGACGCTGCGCGAGATCGGCATCGTGCCCCGGCCGCTGCAGCAGCCGCACCCGCCGGTGTACGCGCCCTTCAGCTACAGCATGGAGACGTCGAAGTTCTGGGCCCGCGAGGGCGGCAAGATGGTCAGCTTCGTCGCCCCGGAGCGGCAGAGCTTCATCGGCACCGCGCTCGACATCTACCTCGAGGAGGCTCACAACTCGGGGCGTGACACCACGGCGGCTGATGCACTGGCGATCGGCGGCCACCTCACGATGGGCCGCACGCCGGCCGAGGGCGCCGACCTGTACGCCGGCTTCGAGGAGCTGTTCAACTGGGCCTACAACGCGCCGCCCTACGTGGTGCCGATGGGGCGCGTCTGGCGCGGCAGCCGCGAGGAGGAACTCGACCACGTCGCCTCGCTGCACGAGGAGTTCGGCGTTACCGAGTTCTTCCTGTGGCACCACGTCGGCTACTTCACTCAAGACCAAGAGCTGGCCATGCTCAACGAATTTGCCGAAGGCGTGATCGCTCCCCTGCGAGCCGGCGCCTGAGCCCGGCCAGCGAACTGTGACGCGCGCAGCCGACGACAACCGACTGATCGGCGTCGCCGCACTGGATGCCCGCCCCCGGGCCGTCGCGGTGGCGATGGCGTTCAAGGCGGCACTGGCGCTGTGCTTCGTAGTGGCCATCGCCGTGCCGCTCGATCACCTCGAAGGCAAGGGAATGGCGTTCCGGTTCCCGCTGTTCATGCTGTCGGCACTGGTGGTGCCGCTCGCATGGCGCGGACGGTTCCGGCCCTACCCAGCAACTGCCGATGTGCTGATCGTGGCCCCGTTCCTGATCGACACGCTCGGCAACCTGGCGTACGTCTACGACACGTTCGACGCCACCGACGACGTGCTCCACACGCTCAACTGGATCCTGCTGGTCGGCGCATTCCACGCCTGGCGCTACCGCCGTGGTGGCGCTGCGAACCGTCTGTCCCGCGGCGATGCGTGGTTGCTCGGCGCCGGACTCGGCGCTCTCGCCATCGTGGGCTGGGAAGCGGCCGAGTGGATCGTTGCCGAGACGGGCGCAGGCGGCGGCCTCGACCTCACCTACGACGACACCGTCGCCGACCTCGTCCTGTCCACCACCGGCGGCATGATCGGCTCCGCCCTCGCCGTCACCTTCTTTCCATCCCAACGCGCTAGAGCCGCGAAACATGTCTGAACCGCCAATCGACAAGCTGCTCGGCCCGCCCTAGGCAGCATCCCAGCAGCACTACGACTCGACCACTGGACCTGTTGGACAGCCGCGAGGATGAGCTGAGGGCAGTGCGGCAACAGGGCGAAGCGTGCTGCCTGGCGGCTCAGCTTGTTGCTGCTTCTTGCCGTCGGCCGACTTGAACTCGGAGCACCTTGCAGATGAACTTCACGGTGGTCGCAGCACTCTTGGCACCGATGCCATCGAGCAGCTTGGTCATGCGTCCGAGACTGGCGATTTCGTCCTCCGTGACCTCCTGTCGGTAGGCGAAGTGTGCCCAGTCATTCCTAAAGCGGCGCAATTGGTGGAAGTCGTCGTCGGTCAGCGGCAGTAAGGAAGCCCGCACGATGCCCCAGTTGCTTAGGACAACACGAAGCCAGTGCCCGGGATCGTGAGAGAACGTCTTGAGTGACGGGCCCAGATAGCGGTCGCTCCGAACCTCGTCCCCGTAGGTGTCTCTTATCAGGGTCGTCGTTTGAACCTGACCGAAGCTCCTCGCAAAGTGCCCTTGCAGCTCCGCTCCGAGGATTCGCAGCGCCCGTTCGATGAGATCGCGTTCGTCGTCGACGAGTGAGTACGGCCAGGCCGACACGATGGTGTCGCGGCGCGTTCCGACGATTGGCGTGCCGTTCCGATCCTCACCCATCCATGCCCTGTGCACATCGTCGGGCGCTGGACTGGCCTTGAATGCCCAGCGGAGGCGCTGGCCACTGCACTCAAGGCTGCGCCAGCGCTCATCCTCAATCGGTCCCGATTCCTGCCCTTCGCTCGGATCGACGATGATCTCGTCGACCGATTTCTTGTGATGGTCATCTCGCTTGAGACCAGCGATCCAGTGCCAGCCGTCGACCTGCGCCACGGCCAGGGTGCGCCCCTGATGGAAAGCGACCGCGTACTTGACGCCTAGGGCTTGTTCGTCCTGTAGTTCTTGCAGATCTGCCCCGGCGATCTCCCACCAGCCGCGCATCGAGTCGACGACCGGCTGCGGCCACTCGCCGTCCTCGTCGCCCTCGCGATACCCGCTTCGGTACTTCTTCTTCGTTCGATGGCTGAGCCGGAACAGGACGGCGGGAAACCTGTTGCGGGGATCGTTCCAGTCGTTCTCTGCCATCACGATTGCCCAAGACCTCCTCGACCGGCTCGGATGAGATACGCGAGCGAATCAGGAGTTCTCAGTCCAGCCGCGCAGGGTAGAGCTACGCGTCAGGCGTCGGGTTCTTGATCCCTGTAGTCGGCCAAGGCCGACAAGAGCTGGGGAATCCTGTTTTCGACGACATTCCAGACTCGGTCGCGGTGCAGCCTGAAGTACTCGTGCGAGATGACGTTGCGGAGACCCTTCGCCTGCCGAATCGGCAACTTGTCCTCGTCTCCGAAGAAGTCCGTCGACAAATTGGCCATCGCTTCGCCGATGATCTCGAGTTGTCTCTCAGCGGCGCTCTGGAGAATCCAGCTTCGGTCGTATTCTGCGCGCCCCAGCGCCGCAATCTCGACCAGCTTGTCGCACGCATCGAGAATGTCGTGAACACGCTCGGTGTCGCTACGGGTCACAGGGGAATTGCGTCCTCGAACATTCCTCGGTGGCTCTCGCGCACTGCCGAAGAATCAACAACATCCACATGCTGGCCGAGCAATTCGGTCAGATCCACTTGAAGACCCGCAATGTCGAACAGATCGGCGTCGTCGTCGAACTCGACGAGGAAGTCGTAGTCGCTCCGGTCAGTGTCCTCGTTTCGAGCCACTGAGCCAACCAACGATATGGACCGTGCCTTGGCGCGTTCCGCGGCGACTCGGATCGCTGTCCGATGAGTCTCGAGCACCGCGTCGCGACGGGTCACGTTCTCGACTGTACCGGTGCGGTTGCAGATGATCGCCCGCTGCCGAAGCAGCTCATAGCAGCGCCGCCCCTGACATTGTCGCGACCGGTTCGCAGCGACACAGCGAGTCAGCCACCGCACAGGCTGGTCAAGTCAAAGTGCGGAGGCGCTCTATGGCAGCGTCGAGGACGTCGTGCTGCTTGCAGAAGGCGAAGCGGACGAGGTGGCGGCCCTCGTGGACGTTGTCGTACATGACGACGTTGGGCACCGCCGCGACGCCGATCCGCTCGGGCAGGCCCCAGCAGAACTCGATGCCGTCGTCGTGGCCGATCGAGCGAATGTCGGCAGTGATGAAATAGGTGCCTGACGGCTCGAAGACCTCGAGGCCGGTCGAGCGCAGACCCTCCGAGAGCCGGTCCCGCTTGGCGCGCAGATCCTCGGCCTGGGCCGTGAAGTAGTCGTCGCCGAGATCCAGCCCGGCAGCGATGGCGTGCTGGAACGGTCCGCCGCTGACGTAGGTCAGCCATTGCTTGGCCGTGCGCACTGCCGCCACCAGTTCCGGGCGGGCGCAGACCCAGCCGATCTTCCAGCCGGTGACGGCGAAGGTCTTGCCGCCGCTGGAGATCGTGACCGTGCGATCGGCCATGCCGGGCAGCGTCGCGATGGGGATGTGCTCGCCGTCGAACACCAGATGCTCGTACACCTCGTCGGTGACCACGATGAGATCTCGCTCGATGGCCACGGCAGCGATGGCTTCCAGTTCGGCCCGGCTGAACACCTTGCCGGTCGGGTTGTGCGGGCTGTTGAGCACCAGCATTCGGGTACGCGGCGTAACCGCCGCTGCCAACTCGTCGGGATCGAATCCGTAGTCGGGCGGCCGCAGGGTGACCACCTTGCGCACGGCGCCCGCCATGGAGATCACGGCGCCGTAGAGGTCGTACCACGGCTCGAACGTGAGCACGTCGTCGCCCACTTCGGTCAGCGCCAGGATGCTCGCTGCCAAAGCCTCGCTCGCACCAGCGGTGATAAGCACCTCGCTGTCGGGGTCGACCTCCATGCCCCAGAACCGCTTCTGGTGCCGGGCCACCGCATGGCGCAGCTCAGCGATGCCGATGCCCGGCGGGTACTGGTTTGTGGTGCCGCTGCGTATCGCTGCGACCGCTGCCTCGAGCACCTCGGTTGGCCCGTCGGTGTCGGGGAAGCCCTGGCCCAGGTTGATGGCACCAGTGCGAACCGCCAGCGCCGACATCTCGGCGAAGATCGTCGACTGGTAGCCCTGCAGGCGCGAGCTCAAGTACGGCAGCCGTGCCATGTCGCGGAGGCTAGAGGCTGCGCCTCAGGCCTATTGGTACGAGACGAACAGCGGCGACGGTGTCTGAGCCAGCACTTGTTCTGCGGTGGGCGTGGGGAAGTCCTCGTCGTAGAAGTTCTTCCAGCCCCAGTAGAAGCGATGGGCGTCTGGCTCGCCGGTCAACGCATTCCATGTGCTGTATTTCGTGTTGATCGGACCCTGCCCGTCCATGTGGATCATCACTGCGAGTTCCGCTGGGGTCTCGACGAGCTCGCGGTTGGTGATCATCGAGAAGCGGAACTGGTGCAGGATCAGCAGCTTCTGAGGCAGAGCCTCCTCACGCACGAGGCCGGCCAGCCAGCCGACGACCTCGTTGATCTCGGCAGCATCGACCGTTCCGATCTGCTGCAGATGCACCTCGCCGGGCCGCAACCGCCATTCGGGGTCGAGCGCCAGCCCGACGTACGGAAGCCGCAGGAATTCCTCATAGTGCTTGGCCTGCGTGAGGAAGTCGGTTCGGCCCGACTGCAGGTCGAGCACCACGTACATGTCATTGGCAGCCGCCGCCTCGACCCATGGCCTGATGTCGTCGAGAGCGGTCTCGTTGGAGTAATCGCCGTCACGGCCGGCTCTGGCTGACGCAACGGTGGCGATGATCTCGAAGGCGAGCACCAGTTCGGATCCGTCTGCGTCGTAGCCCTCCGCGATGGACGCGAGGCGGGCCACGCCCTCGGTTGGGTCCTGCTCGCCCAGCACACCGAGCTGCGATGTCGCCGGGTGGCCGTACATGGCTACGAGGCGGCGGGCGCGGCCCGGCTCGAACAGAAGCAGGCCGCCTCCGGGTACTTCGTGGCCGCCGCGGACCACCTCCAGCTGCCACGCTGCGTCGGTGCCGAGGTCCGAGCGCAACTCGACGTGCGCAGCGTCGCGCAGCATGACGCGATCGGCCACAGGCAGAGCTCGCAAGTCGTCGTCCTCGCTCACCGTCAGTGCCGCTGCGTCGATCTGGCTTCCGAGAGCCCCGAACACTGCAGCTTGTTCGGCATTGCCGACGATCCAGACTCGCTCGGGGGGAGCGTCTCGATGCGGCAGCGTTGCCGATGGATTGACGGGCACCCACTCGATATCGAAGCCAGGGAGCTGTTGGGAGAGTCGCTGCTCGTTGAAGCCTGCCGCCACGATCCGCGCTGGCGCGAGCCGCTGAATCTCGGTCATCGGCTCGGCTGCCGACCACGACTCGATCAGCAGCAGCGGTCCGCCAATCCCGCGTGCAGCCAGCGTGAGGATCGCCTCCGGATCATCGGCGAACGCCAAGCCGATCTCGTCGGCGCAGTCGTAGAGCGCACGCGACATCTGGACGCTCGCGAGCACAGCAGCAGCGATGTCGATTGGCAGGTCGTCGGCTGCGTCCCGCGGCGAGCAGTCGCGAACAGTCGTTGCGGGCGCAGGCAGTTCGGATGGCTCTGGCGCTCGGGAAGCCGTCGTCTCAGCAACCGCGCCAGCATCCTCCCCGACAGCAGCCGCAGGCTCGTGCGTCTCCACACGACCCGGCAGGCACGCGGCGGCGAGCACGGCGAGAGCAGTCAGAGCCAGTTGCTTTCCGATCCTGCGCCCCGTCCCCATTCGAAACAGGCCCACACACCGCTCGGGCCATGGCTTGGCCATGCGGCTCGGCAGCGAGCCGGCCGGCGGGGGTCTCATCACGCTCGGAGAAACTATTGAGTGAGACGGCAATACTGGCGGCATGCCGACACCAGAGCTGAACCCCCACGTGCCAGCCCGCTACGACACGGCCGCTGTCGACCTCGCGTCGGTCGACGGCGTGCTGTCGACCACCCGCTCGGTGCGGCTGCGCCTCGATCTGGAACGTGAGGTCCCCCACGAAGTCGTGCTCGACTGCATCGACGTGGCCGAGCAGGGTCCCGGCGGCGGCAACCAGGCCAGCCGGCGATGGCTGCTGATCCGCGACCCACAGCAGCGTCAGGCCATCGGCGACATGTACAACTCGGTCGTCGGCGCGTTCATGAAGCGGGGGCGCGACGCGACCGCGGGAACCGGGCACCCGATGGAACAGGTGATGAAGTCGGCGTTCCACCTCGCGGAACATCTCGCCGAGGTGCCGGTCATCGTCATTCCCTGCGTGTGGGGAGTCCACGACGACAGCGGCAAGCCGGGCCTGTTCGACTCAGTCCTGCAGTCGGCATGGAGCTTCTGCCTCGCGGCCCGCGCCCGGGGCCTCGCTACGGCGTGGACGACGGCAATTCTGAACAAGGAAGACGAACTGCGCGAAGTGCTCGGCATCCCTGAGGGAGTCACGCCAGTCGCACTGCTTCCGCTGGCCTATGCGAAGGGCACCGAGTTCGGCTCGGTGCCACGCCGGCGCGCCAATGAGATCGCGTACGTGGACGGCTGGGGTCGCACCTGGGAGTCACGCGGTGACGAGTCGGCAGCCCGGACACTGAGCGAGGGCCCCGGCGCCACGGTCGAAGTCGACATTGACGCGCCTGCCGAACGCGTCTGGGAGATCGTCAGCGACATCAACGCCGGGGCCGATTTCTCCGAGGAGTTCGTGCGCGCCGAGTGGGCGCCGGGCTACGACGGGCCGTCCGCTGGTGCCAAGTTCATTGGCCACAATCAGCATCCCGCCATCGGCGAGTGGAATATCGATCTCACGGTCACCGAGTACGAGCCCAACGTGCTGTTCGGCTGGGCGACCGGCGAGACCGAAGAGGTAGCCGGCGCCCGGTGGCGCTACGAGATCGACGTGTTGCACGGCCAGCGCTGCCGCCTGCGTCATACCGTGCGGATCGGTCCGGGCGAATCGGGCCTCTCGGTGGCGATCACGGCGATGCCCGACAAGGAGCCTCGCATTCTGTCCCGCCGCCAGGACGAGCACCTGGCGAACATGGCGCGCTGCGTCGAGGGCATCAAGGCGCTCGCCGAGGGCAGCGCTTGACCGCAGCCGCTACCCCACACTCGACAACCGGTCGCTGGGCGCCGAGCCCGACGGGCGATCTGCACCTGGGCAATCTGCGCACCGCACTGCTGGCCTGGCTGTTCGCCCGCTCTGCCGGCGGGCGCTTCCTGTGGCGCTTCGAGGATCTCGACGGCGCAGTGCGACCACAGTTCTACGACTCGCAGCTGCGCGATGTGGCCGCGCTCGGGCTCGATTGGGACGGCGAGCCAGTCCGCCAGAGCGACCGCCTGGATCTCTACCGCGATGCCATCGCCGACCTCCGTCGGCGCGACCTCACCTATGAGTGCTTCTGCACCCGGCGCGAGATAGCCGAAGCCGCGGCGGCCCCGCACGGACCGTCACCCGAAGGCGCCTACCCCGGAACCTGCCGGCACCTGACACCGGCTGAGCGAGAACAGCGTCGCAGCAGCGGCCGACCACCAGCCCTCAGGCTGCGCGTTGGCTCGGACGGTCCCGAGCCCACCGAGGTGACCGTCGTCGACCGCCAGCTCGGCGCTTTCGCCGGCACCGTCGACGACTTCGTGATCCAGCGAGGCGACGGCACCCCCGCCTACAACCTCGCGGTAGTCGTAGACGACGCCGCACAAGGCATCACCGAGATCGTGCGAGGCGACGACCTCCTGCCCTCCACCCCCCGCCAGGCCCACTTCGCTCGACTGCTCGGCATCGAACCGCTCTCATATGCCCACGTCCCACTCGTTCTGGGCCCCATAGGCCGCCGCCTAGCCAAACGAGACGGTGCCGTGACACTCCAAGACCGCCTGGCACTCGGCGAGACACCGCTCGACGTCGTGAACCGCCTGCTCACCAGCCTCGAGCTCGACCCCGTGATGAGCCTCGAAGGTCTCGCCGAGACAGCGCAGCAATTCGACCCTGCAGTGCTGCCACGACAGCCGTGGGTGTACGAACCCCCCGCGCTTAAAGGTGAGGCACAGACGCAATAGCTGTGGAGCCTTACTCCATAACCCGGAGCTGCCCAGGAATGAACATCTTGTTCAGCTTGCGACCAGGGAACAAAGGCGCCAGCGCGATCGCGGCCAACGCCACGACGAACGACGCCGCCATCTCCCACCAGCGCACCGACACGATCATCCCGACATCGGGCACAGCCGTCGGCATCTGGAACAGCGCCATCCACAGCAACAGGGCGTACCCGAACAGACCGCCGAGCACCACGGCAACCACGCCCAGCAGCAGCCCCTCTACCGAGAGGTTCGCGATCACCCGCCGCACGGGTATGCCGTAGGCGAACATCGTGGCGTGATCGCGGGAGCGCTCGTCGACATTGATGTTGGCGGTGTTGAACGCGATCAGCATCACCAGGAAGATGACGAAGATCCGCGTGATGACAAAGACGCTGCTGGACTGCTCCAGCGAATCCTCCAACGACTGGAACGTCTCGTTCAACCCCTGCACCAGCGCCACGCCCGTGCCGGTGCCGAAGAGCGCTCGCTTCACGTCGTTCAGGCTGCTGCCGTCTGCCGGCACACCGGTCACGATGTTGGCGAGACCGCCAAAGCCCCAGGTGGACACCTGCGAGAGATCCATGTAAGCGTTGAGCCGCAGCGGGTGCGGATGGATCGCCGCGACGGGTACGGTGCGCGTGCTGTAGGTGAACGCCCCGTCGACGAGCGCCGGATGCGTGACGATGACATCGTCGCCGACCCCCACACCGAAGTCACGAGCGGCCTTGTCGGCGAGCACGATGCCCGGCGACCCCCGCGACAGCGCTCCCTCGGTCGCGGTCGGTGTCCACACGGCGCTGCCGAAGTCGACGAAGCGGACCGCGAGATCCAGCCGGATCGGGTCGGCGGCGGCTTCTGACGTAGCAGCGGTGACATTGGCCCCGAGCACCATCGCCGGCTCGCCGAGTTGCACCGTCGGGTTGGTGAGCACGTCCTGGACCTGCGGCGAGTTGACCGGGTAGAAGGAATCCAGCTGCACCGTGAAGCGGTCAGGTTCGCCGCCGAGCAGTTCTTCGTTGCCGTCGTCGAGCGTGGCCGTAAAGGTGCTGCCCAGCCCCAGCATGGCGAACATAATCGCCAAGCTCATGGTGAAGGTCAGCAGCGTCAGGAACGTCCGGCGGGGCGCCCTCATCAGGTTCCGGAACGGCATCCGCTCGAGGCTGCGGCCCGGCAGGGGGATGCGGCTGATGATGGGCCCCAGACTGCCGCCCCTCGATGCCAGATGACTTGAGCGAATCGCGTCGACCGGCCGCACCCTGACGGCGCGCAGGACAGGCCAGAGCACGGCAAGCACCGGCACTGCGAATCCGAGCGCCATGGCCTGCGCGTAGATGCCTGCCTGGAAGGGCTGCTCGAAGATCGGCAGCCACGCCACCTCCTGCACGACGGTCACCGTCTGGAAGGCGATCGCGTAGCCCACCGCGACGCCCAGGATCATGCCGATGATGCCGATCTGCAGGCCGATCAGCAGCGGCCGGATGACGATCGTCCGGGGATGCTCCCCGATCGCCATGGAGTTGCCGATCTCGCGCCGCTGCGCTTCGACCATGCGCGCCGAGAAGTTGAGCGCGGCGAACGCAGCCCCAACGAAGAGCAGGAGCGAGATGGCGTTGTAGATGCCCTGGTCAATCTCTGGTGAACCGGTCAAGCCGATGTACGAGGGCGTCGCCTCTCGGGTGAGAACGTCCAGCAGTACACCACCCTGTGACGCTGCAGCTTCGATGAGCTGCTCGGTCACCGCCGCGGCATCGGCACCGGGCTTCAGGGTGAGCACGAGGTCGTTGACCACGCCAGACCGACCCGAGATGTCCTGAGCGGCATCCAGCGGGGCGAACAGCACCGCCAGGTTGGACCTGCCGAGCGATCCGTTCCCCTCGATGATGAGGAAGAACTCGGGTGACACGGCAGAGCCGACATATTCCACGCCGACGTCGCCTCCCACAGTCAGCGCGCCGCTCGTCGGCAAGTCCCAGAAGGTCGAGAAGCCCCGATTGACCAGCACCTGCGGTGTTGCGCTGTTCGAGACCGGCCGCGCAGCATCGTCGATCAGGAAGACGTCATTGACGACGGGCTCGCTCCCCGACAGGTCCATGCCGACAATGCGCCCGTGCACCAGCAGTTCTTCGCCCTCGACGACGGTCTCGACCTGGGTGTCGAACAGGAGGCGTTCGTTGTAGCGGTCGATGCCGTCGATCTCGCTGGCGATGCGAGCAAGCGAGCCGGCTGGCACGTCCCCGCCCTCGCCGACCGTCGCCCGCAGGTCGTACATGCTGGTGGCCTCGAGGCTCTTGTCGATGGAGGTGAGCCTCCATTGCGTCACGCTCGACAGGCCCGCGTACAGCCCGATGCCGATCGCCAGCGTGAAGCCGATGGCGACGATCTGGATCCAGCGTTTGCGCGCGTCCCGCAGGGACCACCGCAGCCGGAACAACCACATGGCTGCGGGCCTACCAGTGCAGTTCGGACAGCGGGGTTTTGCCGCCCTCGGGTGGACCGTCGCTGATGATCTGCCCGCTGCTCATCTCCACGACGCGGTCGGCCATCCGGGAGATCTCGCGGTTGTGGGTCACCACGAGCACTGCCCGGTCCTGGTTGGCTTGCTCGGCGAGCAGTTCAAGAATCTGGGCACCCGTCTTGAAGTCCAGCTCGCCTGTGGGCTCGTCAGCGAGCAGCACCGGGTTGCCGGTGGCGAGTGCTCGCGCAATGGCGACGCGCTGCTGCTCACCGCCCGACAGCTCATGCGGGAAGTGACCGAGCCTGTGGCCGAGCCCGACGGAGTCGAGTATGTCGGCGGGATCGGCCGATCCGCTCTTGCCGGAGACGTCCATGCCGAACTCGACGTTCTCGGTTGCGGTCAAACCCGGGAAGAGGTTGAAGCTCTGGAAGATGAAGCTGACCGTCTCGCGCCGCAGCGCAAAGAGCTCGCTACGGCTTGATGTAGTGAGATCGCGTCCCCCGACGGTCACCTTGCCAGACGACGGCACGTCCAGGGCACCGATGATGTTGAGCGTCGTGGTTTTGCCGCTGCCGGAAGCACCAAGCACGACCACGAACTCTCCGGTATCGACGTGCAGATCGATACCGGCCAGCGCCGTGACCAGCACGGGACCCACCTCGTAGTGCTTCGTGACGCCTTCGAGATCGATCACCTCAGAGATCTCCTCAGTCGCTGCCGACGTCGGTAATGGTACGAACTACCGAAGCTCTCGACCGTCATCACGGTCGCTCGGCATTGCTCCAAGACGCTACTGCTCGCTGGCTCGTCCGTGGGCTACTCAGCCTCCGAACATCAGCAGCTCGGCCAGTAGCTGAGCGGCCGCTGCTCGGGCGGCGGCACCGGGCGGTTGGCCAGCATCCGGATGTCCGAGATGAGCACGCTGCGGGTGTCGGCGGGGTCGATCATCTCGTCGATGCGCATGGTGCCGGCTGCCTCGAAGGGGTTCGTCGCCTCGGCCACCTCGGCCACGAGCTTCAGCCGCTCGGCTTCGCGCTCGTCGGGATCGGCGATGCGCGACAGCTTCGAGCCGAACGCCACGTTCACGCCGACTTCAGGATCCATGAAGCCGACCTCCGCGCCAGGCCAGCAGTAGATGCCATGGCTCGGCATCCGGGAGCCGTTCATGGCCTGCCAAGCCATGCCGAATGCCTTGCGCAGGCACACCGTGAGCGTGGGCGTGGACGCATTCTGCAGTGCATGCATCATGCGAATGCCCCAGTGGAGCATCAGGTCGTGCTCGACGCGCTTGCCGACCATGAAGCCCGGCACGTCCACCAGGAAGATCATGGGGATGTTGTAGGAGTCGCACACGGTGGCGAGGCGAATGACCTTGTGGCAGGCCTGCGGGTCGAGGGTTCCCGCCTGGAACATCGGGTTGTTGGCAATGACGCCCACCGCGTACCCGTCCAGCCGGGCGAGCGCGCACACCACATTGCGGGCGTAATTCGGCTGCATCTCGAAGACGGACCCGGGGTCACAGATGCGGGCGACGACGCGTCGCATGTCGTAGCCGCGAGTGCGTCGGGCCGGCACCATCTTGGCAAGCTGGGGGTCGGGTCCGTCATCTCCTGTCGGCTCGGCCCGTGGCGCTGGCTGCCAGGCATTCGACGGCATGTACGACAGCCACCGCCGGATGGCCTCGTACCCCTCCTCGTCGGTGTCGACGCCGAGATCGATCTGCCCGGTGATGCGAGCGTGCACGTCCACGCCGCCCACGTCCTCGAATGAGATGACCTCGCCGGTGGCGATCTCGAAGACTTTCGGCGAGGTGACTGCCAAGCACGAGCCGCGCACCATGACGACGTAGTCGCTCATGGCCGACACGAACGATGAGCCGCCGAACGACTGGCCGCAGATCATGGTGGCCATCGGCACCCGGTGACGCCGCTGGGCCATCTCGAACATGGCACCGGGCTCGGAGATGCCCTCCGAGCCCATGAGATCGGGAATGCGGCCACCGCCGGTCTCGCCGAAATGCACAACTGGAATGCCCATGGTGAGCGCCCGGTCGTAGAGACGGGTCTCCTTGCGAGTACCCACGATGGAGCTCGAGCCGCGCAGCACCGTGATGTCGTCGCCGAACACCGCCACCGGCCGACCATCCACATTGCCGTGCCCGCCGATCTTGCCGTCACCGGGCGTGATGTCGCGCATTTCAGGGCGGAGCGACCGGCTGAACGTGCCGATCTCCCGGAAGGAGCCATCGTCGAGGAACGCATCGATGTGCTGGCGGATCGTCCGGTCGCCTTCTGCCTCCATGGCGC
This sequence comes from uncultured Acidimicrobiales bacterium, assembly GCA_964484385.1. GTDB lineage: Bacteria > Actinomycetota > Acidimicrobiia > Acidimicrobiales > Poriferisodalaceae > Poriferisodalis. The sequence goes on along the minus strand of CAZAFV010000040.1, from coordinate 4,076 downwards.
GGACCTTCGACGCGCCGCCCATGTCCCGCCGGATCACCTCGGCTCGGGCCTGCATCTCGGCAACACGATGCTCGTGGCTGATCGCGTCGCCGTCGCCGTATTCAGCCATTGCTTGCCTCCTGCACTAGAGCCTCCTCGCCATTATTTCCGCTCTTGTTCGCTGCGCTCACGGGCCGCTCGGGCCACGGCTTCGCCGTTCGGCTCAGCCTCAGGCATCCGCATAATCAGCGAGGATCTGCCCGTATGTCTCGCCGAGCTGGGGCGGCCTGCGCCCCGGCACCATCACTTGGCTGACGCCGAGCTCGACCAGCTGATCGAGGTGAGCGCGGTCGGTCCCGCCGGTCGTCCACATCTCGATCTCACTTGGGTCGCGTCCCGCGGCCTCGGCATAGCGGCGCGTCGCTTCGAAGAGCCCCGCGAGCACCTCGGCAGGCCGTTCGGCCGGGAAGAACACGTCGCCGAGCTCACCGGCGCGCCGGGCGGCGCGGTCGCTGTGGCCGCCTACCAGGATCGGCACCGGCTGCTGTATGGGCTTGGGCTGCGAGTAGACCGGGTCGAAGTCCACGAACTCGCCGTGGAACTCGGCTTCCTCCTCGGTCCACAGCACGCGCAGCGCCGCGATGTACTCGTCGGTGCGCGCACCCCGACGATCAAAGGGCACGCCGAGTGCGTCGAACTCTTCGCGCAGCCATCCCACGCCGATGCCGAAGTCGAAACGACCGCCGCACAGGCGGTCCAGCGAAGCAATCTCCTTCGCCAGGATCAGGGGGTTGCGCTGGGGCAGGATGAGAATGCCGGTCGCCAGCCGGATGCGGGTGGTCACTGCGGCGGCGTACGCCAGCCAGATGAGCGGGTCTGAGTGATCGAGCTGGCTGGCACCCTTGAACAGGCGCCCCCCGTCGTCGTAGGGATAGGTGGAGCTGTACGACTTCGGCACCACCACATGCTCGATCGCCCACAGCGAATCGAAGCCGACTTCCTCAGCGGTCTGGGCGGTCTCCTGAGCAGCAGCGCCATCGACGTTGCCCATCAAGTTCGCCGAGATCAGGCCGAATCTCATCTGGAAGCCCCCGTCCGCCGCGCTCGGGCGGCGCGGCGGCGAACATCATGGCCGATCAGCGCCGCGGATACCCGCGGCGCCGAAATTCGCTTGCCGCACATTGCCGACTCGGTTGGCATGGCGAGCAGTGACCGACCAGGAATTCCTGCGCAGACTCCGCCGCTACGCTCGCAAGCGTGGGCTGCAGATCGAGTATCGGCCTGACCACGGCAAGGGCAGCCACGCCGAGGTGTGGCTGGGAGATCGCAAGACCACACTGCCGAGAGGCGAGATGAAGCCAGGGACGTTTCGCAGCATTCTGCGCGATCTGGGAATCGACAAGCAGGAGTTCTGAGACATGCCGCATGCGTATCCGTGCACTGTCGAACTCGACGAAGAGCACCTGCGCGACACCGGCCGGGAGGGCTACAACGCAACGTTTCCTGATGTACACGGGGCGCACACCTGCGGAGACACGCTCGAAGAGGTGAACGGCCGACTACGTGACTGCCTCGAGACGGCGCTCAACTTCTGCGTGTACGACGCCCAACCGCTGCCAGAGCCAAGCGAGCCGGCGCCGGGTCAGGTCGTCGTGGCGGTGTCGCCCGGGGTGGCTTCGCAGTTCGCGCTCCACGAGGCCATGCTGGCTCAAGGCGTCACCGCTGCAGAGTTGGCGGGCCGCATCGGCATGCGCCCTTCGCACGCCAAACGGCTCACCGACATCTACCGGCCCGCCAAGCCCGACGAGGTCGAACGAGCCCTCGCCGCCCTCGGCCTGCAGATGATCAGCGAAGCCGCCCCGCTGGAGCAGTGGGCGCCAAGCGAGGAGCCTGCGACCGTCGCCTGACGTGCAGTCCCCACTACTCGTCGGGATTGTGGAATCGCGCCGCCTTCGCCAGCTCGCGCACTTCGGCCCGCTCATCGGGCGTCAGGCACTCGAAGTCGGGCGCATGCAGCTTGTCGGTGAGCGACTCGATCTCCTCGCGGGCATCGCCGAGATCACTGACGTCGGGGTAGGGCTTGGGCCAGCCGAAGAACTCGGCATTCCATTCGCCGGCAGGACCCGACAGGATCGCCTCGAGCGGCCCCATGCCCAGCGCCTGCACGGCAACCGCATGCCGGCCGAAGCGCAGCTCGCGCATGATCTGTGCCATGAAGAACGCATGAGCCGGGCCGGGTTCGCCAGGTCGAGGCATGTCCCGCCAGCCGACAAAGGTCGGCGCACCCTGGGGAACTGCAGCGTCGACGACCCGCTCGAGCAGCTCCCCCAAACGCTCCGCGCCCTCCATCCCGGCGAGTCGCTTCTCGCCGTACTCGGTGCAGATGTCGGCCCAGATCAGCGCCCCCTGCGACGGGCTCATGACCGCGCGGCCCGCTTCGACGGCCGAGCGCATCGTGTCGGGATTCCAGAAGAACGCTGCGCCGATCACATTGTCGACCGGGCACTCGCCGAGCACACCCAGCCGGCCGGTTGCATACGCCCCGAGGCCCTCGGCCATGCCACGCTGCGCGGCCTTCTCCAGGGTGGACGGGTCCATCAGCCAGTCCATCGCCAGCATTCCCACTGAGCCGCGCATGCTGCGCGCTACCGCCGTTGTCTCCATAACCGTGTTCTCCTGCGTTCTCCTGCTTCGATTCGGACCGACGCTAACCGTCGGGTCCTCGACCGTGCATGGCTCCACTGCGCGTGAAACGTGCTGGCTCTGCGGCAGCACGTACGCACATCGCGGCAACGGCTTCGGCCCGGCCACGGAAGGTCGAGAATCTGCCTAACATTAGATTTTGGTCGCGGCACAAGCGGCCAGAGGTAGGGGGCACGTCATGCACGTCGGTTACTCGGCTGTTTTTCAGAATCCGGAGAACGCACTCTCGGATCGCGAGGTCTGGGAGCAGGAGATCCGCATGGTCGAGGAGGCCGAGGATCTCGGCTTCGACTCGATCTGGACGGTGGAGCACCACTTCACCGACTACACGATGTGCCCCGACCCGGTGCAGTTCCTGACCTGGGTCGCCGGCAAGACAAACCTGCAGCTCGGCACCGCGGTCATCGTGCTGCCGTGGCACGACCCGATGCGCGTCGCTGAGCAGGTCACGATGCTCGACAACCTGTCCGACGGCCGGCTGATCTTGGGCATCGGCCGCGGCCTGGCGCGGATCGAGTACGAGGGCTTCCGGGTGGACATGAACTCCAGCCGGGAGCGGTTCCTGGAGTACGCCAAGATGCTCATCGAGGGCCTCGAGCAGGGTTACGTGGAGCACGACGGCGAGTTCGTCACCCAGCCCCGCCGTGAGATCCGCCCCCGGCCGGAGCACTCCTTCAAGGGACGCACCTACGCCGCTGCCGTCTCGCCCGAGGGCATGCCGCTCATGGCACAGCTCGGCATCGGCCTGCTGGTGATCCCCCAGAAGCCGTGGGAGATCGTCGAGTCCGACTTCGCCGCGTACCACGGCGAGTGGGTCAAGCACCACACCGCGCCGCCGCCCCCGCCCCTGTCAGGCGGCTTCTGCTGGGTGGACACCAACGCCGACCGGGCCGAGGAGAAGGCGATGGAGCACATCGGCAACTACTACGGCACGGTGATGAAGCACTACGAGTTCGGGCCCAAGCGGCCGCACGAGGGCGTCAAGGGCTACGAGTTCTACGAGGGCATTTCCAAGTACATCGACCGCCACGGGGCCCGTGGCGCCGCAGAGGACTTCACCCGGCTCATGCCCTACGGCACGCCCGACCAAGTGCTCGAGAAGCTGCAGGTCATCAAGGACAAGATCGACATGGCGGCGTTCTTCCCGAACCTCTGCTACGCCGGCATGACCTGGACCGAGGCGCGCCGCAACCGCGATCTGTTCGCCACCGAGGTGCTGCCTGTGCTCAAGGAGTGGGACGCCCCGCCCGTGGGCCTCGCCGCCACCGAATCAGTAGCCACAGCCGCCTAGCCGCCTGCCGACTGTGCTGCGGCGTTCAGTCGGCGAGCAGATCCTGGTGCTCGCCGAGACGTGGCGCCCGTGTGGCGCGCCACGGCGTGGCTGAGAACCTGTA
>CAZAFV010000039.1:0-26015 GCA_964484385.1 uncultured Acidimicrobiales bacterium | reverse complement strand
CAGCTCCTCGACCCGGTGGGAGTTCGCGAACGCTTCCCACGGATCCTGCTGCGTCGCCTTGAGCGAGAGCTAGATGCGCTCGCGCTCGCGGTCGATTTCGAGCACCTCCACCGTGACCTCGTCACCGATGCTGACCACCGAGCCGGGGTGATCGACGTGCTTCCAAGACAGCTCCGAGACGTGAATGAGACCGTCCATGCCGCCGAGGTCGACGAATGCGCCGAAGCTGACCACCGACGAGACCCGGCCGGTTCGCCGCTCGCCGCGCTGCAGATCCCGCAGGAAACCTTCCCGCTCCTCCTTGAGGCTCTCTTCGAGCCAGGCACGCCGGCTGAGCACGACGTTGTTGCGGTTCTTGTCGAGCTCGATGATCTTGGCTTCGAGCTCTTGGCCCACGTAGGGGGCCAGATCGCGGACGCGACGGAGCTCCACCAGCGACGCCGGCAGGAACCCCCGCAGGCCGATGTCGACGATCAGCCCGCCCTTCACCACCTCGATGACGGGACCCTTGACGATGCCGTTGGACTCGCGGATCTCCTCGATGCGGCCCCAGGCGCGCTCGTACTGCGCCCGCTTCTTGGAAAGCACCAAGCGGCCGTCGGGATCTTCCTTCTGCAGGACCAGTGCCTCGATCTGATCGCCGACCTCCACGACCTCCGATGGGTCGATGTCGTGACGGATCGAGAGCTCGCGGGACGGGATGACGCCCTCGGACTTGAAGCCGATGTCCAGCAGCACTTCGTCGCGGTCGACCCGCACAATGGTGCCGGCCACGATGTCGCCGTCGTCGAACTCGACGATGGTCTGCGCGATGGCGTCCTCGAACGACGTGTCGCCGAGGTCGTCCATGGTGACCGTCCGCGGCACGTAGTCGCCCGCATCGGTGAAGGTGCCGAAGTCGCCCGTAGAAGCACCGTTGCCGCTCTCGTCGCTTGCGCTCTCGCCGTCCGGCGCCTCGGGCGGTGTCGCCGGGGAGTCATCGGGCGGCGGGGACTCGGCGAGTGCTGGGTCTTCGAGGTCTGGAGCGGGGGCGATTGCGTCGGTCACGGGGGAATGCTCGGGTCGGGAACACGGGCGCAGGCGGCTGAGCTTGCCGCGCACAGCGCACGGAAAGGCTACCGGCGTCGCCGTCCGTCGGACCCGGGACGCTCAGGCGTGGCCTGTTCGGCGGGTCAGCCCTTGGCGTCTGCCCACGTGGCGCCTGCAGCGACATGGACTTCCAGCGGCACCGCCAAGTCGGCGGCATTGCGCATCACGTCGACCGTCAGATCGGTCACTTCGGCGGCCTCATCAGGCGGAACTTCCAGAATCACCTCATCGTGCACCTGCAGCACCAGCTGGCTGGCTGCTGACCGGGCCTGCAGGGCCTCGTCCAGCCGGATGAGCGCCACCTTGAAGATGTCGGCCGCGAGCCCCTGGATGGGGGCATTCATGGCCTGCCGCTCGGCGGCTTGGCGCACCCGGAAGTTGCGCGACGTCAACTCTGGGAGCGGGCGACGCCGGCCGAATGCCGTCTCGGTATAGCCCCGCTCGCGGCTCTGCTCCACCACCCCGTCCATGAACGAGCGCACTTTGGGAAACGCTTCGAAGTAGGCGTCCAGGACCTCCGCTGCCTCGGCGGTGGGCACCCCGAGACGCTGGCCGAGGCCATATGCCTCCATCCCGTAGGCCAAGCCGTAGCTCACCATCTTCGCCACCGACCGCTGCTGCGGATCGACCTCGGCAGGGCTGATGCCGAACAGGGATGCGGCGGTTGCGCTGTGGATGTCGTGGCCCGCCTCGAAGGCACCCACGAGACCCGGATCGCCGGACAGGTGGGCGATCACCCGCAGCTCGATCTGGTTGTAGTCGGCAATCAGCAGCTCGAAGCCGCCAGCCGGAACGAATGCGCGCCGGAACAGCCGGCCCTGTTCGGTCCGCACCGGGATGTTGTGCAGGTTCGGGTCCTCGGAGCTGAGCCTGCCGGTGCGTGCCACCGTCTGGTTGAACGTGGCGTGGATGCGGCCGTCGGGCTCGACGCACTCGAGCAGGCTGACGCCATAGGTGGAACGCAGCTTCTCCACCTCCCGGAACGCCAGCAGCCGGTCCACAATGGGATGCTCACCCCGCAGCGACTCCAGCGCCGCTGCGCTCGTGGAGTAGCCGGTCTTGGTCTTGCGCTGGGGTGTCAACCCCAAGTCCTCAAAGAGCACTTCCGCAAGCTGCTTGGGTGAGTTGACATTGAGATCGTCGCGGCCGGCCAGCCGCCGTACCTCGGCTTCCAGCGCGGTCACCTCGCCCGTGAGGTGGTCGCGCAGCGATTCGAGCTCGCCGCGGTCGACACCGATGCCAGCCGTTTCCATGCGAGCCAGCACGCTGATGAGCGGACGCTCCACATCCCTGTACAGGTCGGACATGCCCAGGCTCTCGAGCTGCTGCTCGAGCATCGGCGCCAGCATCGCCACCGCGAGGGCGTCACGAGCGGCCACGATGCCCTCGGTGGGTCCATCGGCGTCGAGCTCGTCGAAGCCCAGCTGGCCCTCGGTGCCGCCTCCGGCGAGCTCCGCGCTGCAATGCCGGGCGAGGAGCGCGCTCAGCTCGTCGCGGCCCTCCGACGGATGGATGAGATAGGCAGCGATCGAGGTGTCGACGGCCAGCCCGCCGAGCGCCGCGCCGGCGGCACCGTCGCCGGGCAGGCGGGCGAGTGCACGCATGAGCTCCTTCGCCTGGTGGACATGGACGCCCGGACCGTCAGCCCCCAGCAGACGGGCGCATGCCGCTGCGATCTCGGGCACAGCGAGATCATCAGGACTGAGCGCGAGCACCGTGCCCTGCGAGGGATCGTCAGCGACCGCCAGCACACCCAGGGCGCCGTCGGCCTCGACGGTGAACCCGAGCGCGACCGGTTCGTCCCGGCGCGACAGTTCACTCAACAGCCCAGCAGCATCGGCGCCGCGGGCGCCCCCCTCAGCGTCGACCGGCAGCAGCTGCACGTCAGCGAGCTGGGCAGTCTCGGGGGCACTCGCGCTCGGCACCAGCAGGCCGTCCAGCGAGGTGCCCGCCAAGGCGTCGCGCAGACGAGCGTGCAGGGTGCCGAACTCCAGGAACTCGAACGTGCGCGTCACGAGGTCGGCGTCGAACCCGCTCCACTGCAGATCGGCGGGCGTGACGTCGGTCGGCGCGTCGGTCCGCAGGGTCATCAAGTCGACGTTGCGCCGTACGACCTCGCCGTTGGCCGCAAGGTTCTCGGCCAGCTTCGGGGTCTGCTCGGCGGCGGCGGCCAGCAGCGCCTCGACACTGCCGTATTTGTTGAGGAGCTTGGCGGCCGTCTTCTCCCCCACGCCAGGCACTCCTGGCAGGTTGTCGGACGGGTCGCCGCGGAGCGCTGCGTACTGGACGTACAGGTCCGGCGTGACGCCGGTGCGCTCGGCGATGCCCGCTTCGTCGTAGAGCGCGTAGTCGGTGACCCCCCGGCGGTTGTAGAGCACCTGGATCTTGGGGTCGTGCACAAGTTGGTACACGTCGCGGTCACCGCTGACAATCAAGACATCGTCGCCGCGCTGTTCCGCCTCCGACGCCAGCGTCGCCAGCAAGTCGTCGGCCTCGAAGCCGGCGCAGTCGATCGCCGGGATGCTCAGCGACTCGAGCACCTGGCGCACGAGGCCGAGCTGATCGATGAGCGTCGGCGGCGTCTCGTCGCGGTGAGCCTTGTATTCGGGTGCTGCGGTGTGGCGGAAGGTCGGCTCCCGACGATCGAAGCACACCGCGATCGCGTCAGGACGGTGGTCGCGCACCAGGTTGATGAGCATGGACGTGAATCCGAAGACGGCGCCGGTGGGCTGTCCCGAGCGGGTGGCCATGTCTTCGGGCACGGCAAAGAAGGCCCGGTACGTGAGCGAGTTCCCGTCGAGCAAGAGGAGCTTCGACATGGGAACTCTCCCAACGGGGCCGGGTGACGGTTGCGGAAGCCTGCCAACCGCAGATGTCGAAGGGCGGGCTCAGGGGGTCAGCAGTCCATCGACGATCTGCTGGGCGATGTCGGCCATTCTCGCGCGGTTGGCCATCGCCGTACTCCGGATGAACTCGAAGGCGTCCCGCTCGGAAAGCTGGAAATCGTCCATGAGCAGGCCCTTCGCGCGCTCCACCGCCTTACGCGTCTCCAGCTTCTCCTCGAGGCTCTCCACCGTGTCTTCGAGTTCTCGCATCTCGGTGAAACGCCCCCATGCCACCTCGATGGCCGAGACCAGTTCTTCCCGTTGGAACGGTTTCACCAGGTACGAGAGCACGCCGGCGTCGCGGGCTTCAGCGATGAGATGGCGCTTGCTGAATGCTGTGAGGATGAGCACTGCGGAAGTGCGGTCGCCGGCGACCTCTCGTGCCGCATCGAGGCCGTCACGGCCGGGCATCTGGATGTCGAAGATGCACACCTCGGGCTGGTGCTGGCGTGCCAGCTCCACGGCTTCGTCGCCGCGGCCCGTCTCCGCCACCACGACGTAGCCCTCGTCCTCGAGCATCTCGCGCAGATCGAGGCGGATGATGGCCTCGTCCTCTGCGATCACGACTCGCTTCGACACGCACGCTCCCCTCGCGGGACAGGGTCGGTCAGCCTACCGGTCGGGTTGTCGCGCCTCTCCGAGATTCATGCAGGCGTCGAGTGCCCGGGGCGGGAGTTGAACCCGCACGCCCGTGAGGGCAGAGGATTTTGAGTCCCCCGTGTCTGCCGTTTCACCACCCGGGCCTTGGGGCCGCTCAGCGTATCCATGAGCCGGAATGGTCGCTCTCGGCCTGGTCGCCACCTACCCTTTCCTCCAATCCGATTGTGCGTTCACTGCGCCGCGGCTCGGGCACCGACCCGGTCTTCCGCCCAGGCGCTGCGTAGGAGGCCGAGTGCTCGCATTCACATTCCCGGGCCAGGGCTCGCAGCAGCAAGGCATGGGCGAGCCGTGGACGGCGCACGAGTCGTGGGAGCTGGTTACCGAGGCGTCCGACGCCTGCGGGCGCGATGTCGCTGCGCTGCTGCTGGAAGCCGACGCCGACGAGCTGCGCCATACGCGCAATTCGCAGCTCTCGACGTTCGTGCTGTCGATGGTGGTGCTCGATGCGGTCGAGCGCACTGGCGCGACGTTCTCGTGTGCCGCCGGGCACTCGCTAGGCGAATACAGCGCTTTGACCGCAACCGGGGCCCTGGCGTACGACGACGCGGTGCGGCTGGTTGCCGAGCGAGGCGAGGCCATGCAGGTTGCTGCCGACGAGCAGGAAGGGACCATGGCGGCCGTGCTGGGTCTCGACGACAACCTCGTGGCAGAGGCGTGCGACGCCACGCCTGGCGACGTCTGGGTCGCCAACTACAACGCGCCGGGCCAAGTCGTCATTGCAGGCGCACCGGACGCCGTCGCTGTCGCCGGCGACGAAGCGAAGGCGGCGGGCGCGAAACGGCTCATGGGCTTGCCCGTGGGCGGCGCATTCCACACGCCGTTCATGCAGCCGGCCAGGGATCGGCTGCGCAAGGCGCTGGCCGAAGTCGAGATCCGGGCCCCGAGCGTTCCGGTGGTTGCCAATGTCGATGCCCAGCCACGTGCTGACGCTGACGAGTGGCGCACGCTGCTGGCACAGCAGCTCACCAGCCCGGTGCTGTGGCGCGCGAGCCTCCATGCGCTGGCCGACGCCGGCGTCACCACCTTCGTGGAACTCGGCCCGGGCAAGGTGCTGACCGGCATGACCAAGCGGACGCATCGGGGTGCGACATCGATGTCGGTCGGAACGCCCGCCGAGATCGACACGCTGATGGAGACGCTCGCCACCGATGCGCCCTCAGCGCCGACCGTGCTGGGCGGCGAGAACCTGTACGTCACCGAACGCCTCATCGTGAGCCCGTGCGCCGGCATCTTCACGCTCAGCGCCGGTGTCGGCGACGGCCAGCAAGTCAAGGTGGGCGATGTCATCGGCCATGTGGCCGGGGAGGAAGTGCGCTCTGCGTTCGCGGGTACTGTCATGGGGATCATGGCCGTAGAAGGCGAACGGGTCACCGCACGGCAGCCCGTTGCGTGGCTGCGGACGCCAGCCGGCAGCTAAGCGGCCGGCACCTGAAGGGGAGGCCACAGATGACGCTCAGCGTGGGAAACGCATCCAGCGCGCGCATTGTCGGCATCGGGACCGCGCTCGGCGAGCGCGTCCTCACCAACGAAGATCTTGCCGAGATGGTCGACACCTCCGATGAGTGGATCATCGAGCGCACCGGCATCAAGCAGCGGAACATCGGCGGCACCACCGCTGGCCTGGCCGCACGTGCCGGAACCGCTGCCATGGAGGTCGCCGGCGTCGATCCGTCGAGCATCGACATGCTCATTCTGGCCACCACCACGCCGGATCGTTGCGTTCCGGCCTCGTCGTCGCGGGTGCAAGAGGCACTCGGCCTCGACTGCGGCGCCATGGACGTCAACGCCGCCTGCTCCGGCTTCGTCTACTCGCTGGTGGCCGGCCACGGCATGATCGCGATGGGTCACGAGCGGGTGCTGGTCATCGGTGCCGAAGTGCTCTCCCGGATCACCGACTGGACCGATCGGGCCACCTGCATCCTGTTCGCCGACGGCTCAGGCGCCGCCGTACTCGAGCGCAGCGAGCAGGGCTCAGACCTGCTCGGCTGGCACGTCTCAAGCGACGGTTCCATGGAGGAGCAGCTGTACTGCGAGCACGACGGCTACATCCAGATGGCCGGCCAAGCGGTGTTCAAGAAGGCCGTGCTGGTGATGGAGGAGTCGGCGCGCCAATCGATGAAGCAGGCAGGACTGACGGCCGACGACATCGACCTGGTGGTGCCCCATCAGGCCAACGTCCGCATCGTCGAGACGGCCTGCAAGCGGCTGCGCATCCCCTATGAGAAGGCCGCGATGGTGATCGAGCGCACCGGCAACACTTCGTCGGCCTCGATTCCCCTCGCGCTCGACGACGCCGTGCGCAGCGGCCGGATCAACGAGGGCGACAACGTGCTGCTCGTCGGCTTCGGCGCCGGAATGACATCGGCGTCGGCACTGCTGCGCTGGTCGGGTGCCCCCGCCCGCGCCTGCTGATCGCCGCCGAGCGCCACGTAGACGGCTCACGATGAATCAGCCCACGAGCCTGCCTCGAGTGCGCCCCGCAGCAGCACGCACCGTCCTCGTCACCGGCGGCAGCCGCGGCATCGGTCTGGCCACGGCCCAGTTGTTTGCCGATGCGGGCCACCGCGTGGCGATAACCAGCCGCACCGAGGCCCCAGACGACGGCCGCCTGCTGTGGGTGGCGTGCGACCAAGCCGACAGCGATGCGGTCGATGCAGCCTACGAGACGATCGAGGCTGAGCTGGGTCCGGTGGAGATCCTGGTCGCGAATGCCGGGATCACCCGTGACCAGCTCGTGCTGCGCATGGCTGACGACGACTTCGCGGCCGTTGTCGACACCAATCTGACCGGCGCCTACCGGATGGCCAAGCGGGCGGCACGACCGATGCTGCGCGCACGCTGGGGGCGGCTGATCTTCGTGTCCTCGGTGGTCGGGCTGCTGGGCTCGGCCGGACAGGTCAACTACGCGGCGTCCAAGGCCGGCCTCGTGGGCATGGCCCGATCACTGGCCCGAGAACTCGGTTCGCGCGGCATCACCGCGAATGTCGTCGCGCCCGGGCCGGTGGCCACCGAGATGTTCGGCGCATTGAACGACGAGCAGCAGGCCGCCATCACCGACGCGGTGCCCCTGGGACGGGTGGCAGAACCGTCCGAGATAGCCGCTGCGGTGGCGTTTCTCGCGTCCGACGAGGGCGCGTACATCACAGGCGCCGTGATCCCTGTCGACGGCGGGCTGGGAATGGGCCATTGAGCGACACTCCAGCCACAGCTTGGGCCTGCGCTTCCCGCTCTTGTTCGCTTCGCTCACGGGCCGCTCGGGCCACGGCTTCGCCATTCGGCTCAGCCTCTACACTGCGCATTCGCACGGCCGTCGGGGGCTCGTGCGGAGACCGCCCACACATGAGGGGATCAGCATGAGTGACACGTTGGATCGATTCCGTGACTGCGCCGTCGAGGTGCTGGCCGTGGATCCCGAGCAAGTCACACCTGAGGCCAGCTTCGCCGACGACCTCGACGCCGACAGCCTGGACTTGGTCGAGCTGGTGATGGCCTTGGAAGAGGAGTTCGACATCAGCGTGGACGAGGAAGAACTGGAAGACGTCACCACCGTCGCCCACGCGATCCAGCTGGTCGAATCGAAACTGTGAGCGCCGGCCGTCGGGTAGCTGTCGTCGGCCTCGGCGTCGTCTCGTGCGCCGGAACCGGCGTTGACGATTTCTGGCAGGGGCTGAACTCCGCGCCGCCAGAAGGTGAGCGCCGCGTCAACGACTTCGATCCGTCGCCGTACTACGACAATCCCAAGGAGGCTCGACGGGCAGATCGCTCGACCCAGCTCGGCATGGCATCGGCTGCACAGGCCATCGCCAACGCAGGGGAACTGGCGACCGACCCGGATCGCTGCGGCGTGATCTACGGCACCGGTGTCGGCGGCCTGCAGACCTTCGAAGACCAGGTACTCGTGCTGGATCGCAAGGGCGCGCGCCGGGTATCGCCATTCATGGTCCCGATGATGATGCCGAACGCCCCTGGTGCCGCCATCTCCATGAGGTACGGCCTCGCCGGGCCCTGCGAGGTGCTCACGACTGCATGTGCGGCAGGGACGCACTCGATCGGGTACGCGGCGCGGCTCATCCGCCTCGGCGTCGCCGACGTGATCGTGGCCGGCGGCTGCGAGTCGGTGATGACGCCGGTGGGCACTGCCGGTTTCGTCAACATGACTGCCCTGTCGAACAGCGGCATCTCGATGCCGTTCGACAAGAACCGCGACGGCTTCATGATGACCGAGGGCGCCGCCACCCTGGTACTCGAGGAATGGGACTCGGCGGTCGCGCGGGGTGCCACGATCTGGGGCGAGGTGCTCGGCACCGCCTCGAATGCCGATGCCCACCACATCACTGCACCGGCGCCCGGCGGCGCAGGCGCGCTGCGCTGCATGCAGCTCGCCATCGATGACGCTGGCCTCACGCCCGACGACATCGTCCACGTGAACGCGCACGGCACATCGACCCCGCTGAACGACGCGGCTGAAGCAGAAGCGCTCAACAAGCTCTTCGGACCCAACGGTCCGCTCGTGACCTCGACCAAGGGTGTGACGGGCCATGCGCTTGGCGCAGCAGGCGCGCTGGAGGCCATCGCCGTGCTGCTGGCGATGCACCATCGCAAGATTCCGGCGACGGCCGGCTGGACGACACCCGATCCTGAACTCGCGGAGTTCCGTTTGGTGACCGGTCAGGCAGCCGATTGGGAGCCGGGACCCTCGATCAGCAACTCATTCGGATTCGGCGGCCATAACGGCTGCGTAGTGCTCGGCCCCGCCTGAGCGGGCCCGCGGTTAGAGGCTGTCGTATGTGGCAGTCTCGATGGCTTCGTACAGGGCGTACGAGCGCGGGTCTGCGAACGGCACCTGCTGGCTGATGTAACAGCCGGCCACCTGATTCTGCAGGTCGATCCAGAAGTACGAGTTGGCCAGCCCCGCCCACATCAGGCCCCCAGCAGGGCGACCCGTCGGCGCTGGCTCCTCGTTGATCTGGAACGTCAGGCCCCACGACTTCTCGACACCGGGGAAGAACTCGGCGTCGAACGAGTACGGCGGGATGGCCGTCGGGAGCATGGTGACACGCAGATCTCCCATCGCGTTGCTGACCATCTGCGCATGCGTGCTCGGCGCCACCACCTGGTTGCCGTCGAGGCTGCCGCCGTTCAGCATCATGGCCAGGAAGCGGCAGTAGTCGTCGACGGTGGAGTACAGACCGCCGCCGCCCATCTCGAACTCGGGCTCCTGCGGGATCTCGAACGGCATCTCGACCAGCGAGCCGTCCTCCATCCGCGCTTGCATTGCCGAGATGCGGGAGCGCATGTCGTCGCTGATCTTGAATGCGGTGTCGGTCATGCCCAATGGCTCGAAGATGTTCTCGGCCATGTACTCGCCGAGCGACATCCCCGAGGCGGCCTCCACCATCTGACCCGCGTAGTCGATGCCGGTGCCGTAGAACCAGCGATCGCCCGGGTCGAACAGCAGCGGGATGGTCAGCGTCTGCTTCTGGCACTCGATCACGCCTGGCGTGTCGGTGGCCTCTTCGTACTGGCCGAGCTCGGGGCTCCAGATGTCGTACCCCATGCCGGCGGTATGGGTCAGCAGGTGACGCAGCGTGATGTCGCCGTTGCGGGCACGGGTGACCGGGTTGCCGTCGTCGTCGAAGCCGGTCAGCACGTCGAGCTCGCCCAGCAGCGGCAGCACCTCTGCGCCCGGGCTGTCGAGCGAGAGCTTGCCCTGCTCCACGAGCTGCATCGCCGCCGTGCCGGTGATGGCCTTGGTCATCGAGGCGATCCAGCACACGGTGTCATTCGACATCGGAACGTCGCTGTCGGCACCGCGGGTGCCAGCAGCTGCCGAGCAGATCTCGCCGTCGGCACTGATGACCTTGGCCACGGCGCCCACCACGTCGCCGTCGGCAACGCCCCCGTCGAGAATCCCTTGAACTGAGTCTCCGAGCGACATATCAAGCCTCCTGTTCGGCTGGACGCAGCACTGCGCGGGGCGTGCCTCGGCCCCGCGAGCGCGACGCTAGTTCGGAGTCGCGACGCCACTGACACCAGCCATCCGCTGGTGCGAACGGCCGCAGCGCGCAACCGGCGAGCAAGGGACGCCCGCCTCGCGACCGCCGTACCCTCAATTCGATGGTGGGGCGGCCACTCATTGCATCAGGTATTGCGGGCCTCGCCATTCTGGCCGTGGCGTGCAGCACCAGCCCTGTGCGGGTCGTGCCTCCCCCGCCCACGTCAACGGAAGCTCCGGCCGTCGCCCAGCCGGCAACGAGCGCAGCCGGGTCCAGTGCAGCGGTGGGCGAGGCCACACCGTCGAGCGCGCCGGGCACTTCGGCCGTGGCAACGAGTTCCTCCGCGAGCTCCACGACTGCCGTCATGCCCACGACGACACAACCGGATCTGACGTGGACGCTGCTGGCGGGTGGGGACGTGCTGATGGATCGCAGCGAAGCAGCCGGCGTCGACCCGTTCGCCGGCATTGAGCCGCCTCTGGGAACAGCAGACATTGCGGTCGTGAACGTGGAGATGGTTATCAGCGAGCGTGGTGAGCCCGCCGACAAGAAGTACGTATTCCGGGCGCCGCCGTCAGCCGCCGAGCGGATCGCAACGGCCGGCGTGGATGTCGCCAACCTGGCCAACAACCACGCCATGGACTACGGCCCTGAAGCGCTGCTCGACACCGTCGACCTCCTCGAGGCCAACGGCGTGATAGCGCTCGGTGCGGGGGCGGCCAGCAGCGATGCGTACGGGCACCGGGTGATCGAGGTACGGCCCGGTGTGCGCGTGGCATTCGTGGGTGCCTCGATGGTGGTGCCGCTCGCATTTCCAGCCACCCAGACCCGGCCGGGGATCGCGTCGGCGTACCAGCGCGACCGCGTGCTCGCCAACGTGCGGGTGGCTGCGAGCGAGGCCGACGTGGTAATCGCCGTGCTCCATTGGGGAATCGAGCGCATGACCTGTCCGGAGGGTCGCCAACGCGACTTCGCGTTCGAGCTGCTGCACAACGGTGCCGACGCCGTCATCGGACATCACCCGCATGTGCTGCAGCCGGTCGTGTTCGACGACGGCAAGCTCGTGGCCTATTCGCTGGGCAACTTCGTATGGCGCTACCGGTCGGGTATCACCGGCGACACCGGAGTGCTGCAGATCGACTTCGACGGTGCCGAGATCGTGGGCTGGTCATTCCACCCGCACCTGCTCGACATCAACGGAGCGCCCGTGCCTGCCGTTGAAGGCGCCCGGGTCGATCGGATCAACGACATCGTGTCGGGCGACTGTGCCCGGCACCAACCGCCCCCGACCACCGCGGCGCCGGAACCTGAGGCAGACCCCGAGGACGAAGTCGAGTCAGACGACGACAGCGAGTAGCGCGCCTCAGGCGAGCACTTCGGCCGCGGCGAGCTCGGCGACACGGTCGGCGTCGTAGCCCAGGAACTCGGTGAGCACCTCGTAGTTGTCCTCACCGAGGCACGGCCCGCCTCGCCAGACCACCGGCGGTGTTCGGGACATGCGCGTCCGGCAGTGCTGCGTCCACATCGTGCCGCGATGACTCTGGGGCACGTTGATGTGGTGTTCGCGGGCGTTCAGCTGCGCGTCGTCACAGCAGCCCTGTGCATTGTTGACCGGGTAGGCGTCGATACCGCTGGACTGCAACGACTCCGCAGCCTCCACATTGGTGCGCTCCGATGTCCACGCCGAGATGGCCTCATCGATCTCGGCTGCATGTTCCCGCCGGGCGGCCTGATCCCAACCGGCTGCTTCGTCGCCGGCAAGGCCGATCGTCCCAGCCAGCCCAGTCCACCGGTCGTCGGTGCAGGCGATCGCCACCCACTGGTCCTCGCCAGTGCTCGGATAGACACCGTGCGGGCTCATATGGGGGTCCTCGTTGCCGCACCGCTGCGGGTCGCGGCCGTTGATCGAGGCGTCCAGAATGGCCGGCGCCAGGTAGTGCAGCGCCGCCTCGGTCTGGGAGATGTCGATGTAGCAACCGGTGCCGGTGCGATCCCGCCGCTCCAGCGCAGCCATCAGCGACGACACGATCACCCGCGGCGCCAGGAAGTCGGTGTAGGGACCGTACGGACCGGCGGGGCCGCGATCGGGCCACCCGGTGATCTCGTAGAAACCGGCGATCGCAGCCGCCATGAACCCGTACCCCGCGAGGCTGGAGTACGGACCGCTCTGGCCCAGCAACGAGCTCGACAGCATGATGAGCCGGGGGTTGATGGCCGAGAAGTCGTCGTAGCCGTAGCCCATGCGCGCAGCCGCCCCCGGCGCCCATGACTCGGTGGCGATGTCGGCCCAGCGGATCAGGTCGTCCACCACCGGGCGAGATTCGGGATTGCTGAGATCCAAGCTCAGGCTGCGCTTGCCGGCGTTGTACACCCCGTAACCGACGCTGTTATCGGGGTGCGGATCCTCGTCCACGAAGGGGTTGACCGTGCGCATCGTGTCTGGCCGGCTCTCGGTCTCGACCTTGACGACGGTGGCGCCGTAGTCGGCCAGGATCCGCACCGCCGATGGCGTCGCGATGACCCAGGAGAACTCGACCACTTTCAGCCCGGCGAGCGGCAGGTCGCTGCCGTCGGAGGCAGGCGCGCCATTGGCCGCAATCGCCGTTGCCGCGTACGGCTGGCGTGCCGTGTCGACCGTGTCGTTGTCGGCTCCGAGCTGCGGCACGGCGAGTTGGCGCTCCGGGGCGTCGTCGCTGAAGTGCACCAGTGGACCGCAATAGCGGGCGGTGCGTGCGTCGTCGAAACTCACATCCCGCCAGAACCCGCGGTCCGCGAAGTGCGGGTTGGTCAGCAAGTCGCTGACCAGCGCCGACGGCGTGATCAGCAGGTTCCGATCGAAAGCCGCTGCCCACAGCTCCTCGCTGGTCTTGGTCGCGAGGAAGCGGGCGTGGGTCGCGAACGATTTGGCGATGATCTCGGGCGAGCGCTGACCTCCCAGCACCTCGGCTGCGACGGTCTCCCAGTTGACGGCTTGCAGCTCCTCGTCGGCGAACCCCTCCTCCGCCTCCCATTCCACGAGCCGTTGGGTGAACGGCGCGAAGGCGGCGCCCATCAGGGCAACGCAGATGGTGTTGCCGTCCGCGCACGGGAACAGCATCGGGATGTCGATGCCGCCGAGGCTGAGCCCCCCGGCGAGGCGTTCCACGGCGTTGGCGTTGACACGCGGCGACAGGTTCTGCGGCTGGCCGTGAGTCATCGACTCCATGGCAGAGATGTCGACGTGCTGGCCTCGGCCGCTGCGCTGTGCCTCGCGCAGTGCGATCAGCGTTGCAGCGGCGGCGTCGCCGGCGGCCTGCAGGAAGCTCTGGGGCACGCCCGATACCCGTACGGGAGCGCGATCCTTGTCGCCGCTGGCGTGCAGGAAGCCGCTGCCGGCCACCGCTGTCAAGTCGGAGCCTGCCCAAGTGCTGCGGGGACCGGTCGAGCCGAACGGCGTCACCGATGCGTGGACGATGGCGGGATTGACAGCCGCCAGATCGTCGTAGGCGAGTCCCAGCGACGCCATGTGGCCGACCGGCGCGTCCTCGATGAGTGCGTCTGCGCCTGCGACGAGGCCGAGCAGGCGCTCGCGGCCCTCAGCAGTCGACAGGTCTGCTGTGACGCTCTGCTTGCCCTGGTTATAGGCCCAGTGAGCCAGCGAACGCTCCGGGTCTGGCTTGTCGTCGACGAACGGGCCTGCATGGCGGCTTTGGACCCCGCCGGGAGGCTCGACGGCGATCACCTCCGCGCCCAGGCTGGCGAGCATGTAGCCCGCGAACTGGCTGATGCCCCCGCAGAGATCCAAGACCCGGTAGTGCTGCAACATCTCGAATGTCACCCCTCATCTGTGCCGGCGCCGCGCACGGCGTGGGGCTGATTCTTCCCTGTACGCGCGGGTCATGTGAACCAACGGGCTGGGAGCTGCTTCCGCAGTGCCGAACGGCAGAAGATCGGCGAGACTGCCGGAGCTGTTGGGCCGAGCCAGGGAGGACCAGATGGTGTCGATAGCGACTGACCGGATCGTGGAACGCGACGAGCTGCAGGAGTTCGTGCGGGAACGGCACCACGGTGTGCTGCTGACGCTCCGGCGGGACGGTCGACCGCAGGCATCCCTGGTCACCATGGGTCTCGACGAGGCCGGCGATGCGGTGCTCGTCAGCAGCTATCCCGACCGGGCCAAATCGCTCAACCTCCGGCGCAACCCCCAAGCATGGGTCGTCGCGATGTCAGATGCGTGGAACGGCGAGTGGGTGCAGCTTGAGTGCCGCGGCGAGGTCGAGGACCTGCCTGAGGCCATGGACGGCCTCGTGGAGTACTTCCGGGTGATCAGCGGCGAGCATTCCGACTGGGACGAGTACCGCGAAGCCATGGCCCGCCAAGACAAGGTGCAGCTGCGCCTGCACCTCGAGAGCTGGGGACCGATCTCCAAGGGAGGCTTCCCCGCACGCCTCGCCGGCGACTAGCGGTGGTGCTCAGGCATTCATCAGCTCATTCGCCGTCAAGCTGGCGTATGAGGGTCGGGGGTGCTTTGAGGCGGTAGCTGTCCTCGATCCAGTCGGCGAGGTCGTCGAGGCTGACGTCGGCCATGCGGACCAGCACGGCGCCGTAGCCGTCGTAATGCGGCACGGTGAACAGCGCATCGGGATGGTTGTCGAGCAGCACCTGCTTCATCTCGAGCTCGCAGAACACCACGAGCACCTCGGTGTCGTGCACCGAGTCGCGGTTGTACTCACGCTCGCTCCACATCCGGCAGACCAGCTTCTTGCGGACCTTCAGCGCTGGCGTCCCGTACGACGTCGACTCGGCCATCTCCGGCAGGGCCATGCCCAGCCGCCGCACATCGTCGAACGTGGCCATCTAGCAAGCGCCCGCTAGCGGCCTTGCCAGTCGGGAGCGCGGCGTTCGAGGAAGGCGCTCGCGCCCTCCGCATGGTCGGCGGTGGTCTTGAGCACGCTCTGGCCGAGACGCTCGAGGCGCCGACCGGTCTCGTGATCGACATCTGTGCAGGTGTTGAGAACGGTCTTGGCCATGCCCAGCGCAAGCGGCGCGAAGGCCGACATCTCGGCCGCGAGCTCCAGAGCCATGTCCACGGCTCCGCCCTCGGGGGCCACTTCGGTGGCGAGGCCCATCGCCTTGGCGTCGTCGGCTCCCACGTTGCGCGACAGCATCACCAGCTCCTTGGCACGGCCCAGCCCCACGTAGTGCACCAGCCGCGAGCAGCCACCCGAGCCGGGAATGAGCCCCACTTTGGCCTCGGGCATCACGAAGCGAGCGTTCTCAGCAATCACCCGGAAGTCGCACGACAGCGCCAGCTCGAAGCCGCCGCCCGCAGCCACTCCGTTCACCGCGGCGATGACGGGCACTTCGAGCGCCTCGATCAGATCGAACACCGAGTGGATGCCGCGGGCCACTGCACGGAATCCCCGGGTCCCCATCTCGGTCAGGTCGCCCATCTCGGAGACGTCTTCGCCGGCGGAGAACGCCCGACCCGCACCCGTGATGATGAGCGCCCTGATGCCGGTGGCCATTGCCGTGTCCTCGACGGCGTCGCGCATCTCGGCCCGCATGGCGGCGTTCCAAGAGTTGAATTTCTGCGGCCGGTTCAGCGTCAGGACGCGGACACCGTCGCGGTCTTCGCTCAGCAGGTGCTCATAGCTCATGGGTTCTCCCTCATTGGCTTGAAGACGCGCGGATGAGATCACTCGTCGGGGTCACCGCGCATCACCACGATGCCGGTAGCGACCACGTCGCCCCGCTGGTTGCGCAGCTCCACACCTCGATCCAGCTCGCCGTAGCTCACGGGCGACACCGTCACTTCGTCGCCGGGGAAGACCGGTCCGCGCAGCCGGATGTCGAGGTTCAGGATCGCATCGGCACCGAACTGGGCGATGAGCGCGTCGAGCGCAATAGCGGTCGTGTGCGAGGCCTGCACCACCACATCGGGCAGGCCGGCCCTGGCTGCAAACTCGGGGTCGGTATGCACCGGGTTGGGATCGCTCACGCCGTCGACGAAGCTGCGCATGGCTTCCCTGGTGATGGCGGGTGCAGTCGCCGGAGTCAGCTCCAGCTCGCTCATGACGTCGACTCCCCTGCCCCGTCGCCGCCGTCTTGCACCTGCTCGCCGGGCGGCTTGCGTTCCACGAACACCGTCCGCTGCCGCTGGATCAGCTCGCCATCGGCGCCTCGATACTCCGACAGCACCGTGGCCAGATGCAGTGTCCCCTTGTCGATGATGTCCTCCACCGACACCACCACCGATACCCGCTCGCCCGGGCGGAACGAACGGTGCCATTCGAAGGACTGGCCGCCGGCGAGGCCCCGTTCGAGGCTGAGATCGATGGGCCCCACCACCGAATCGCCGCCGCCCACGGTCGGCCCGAAGAACGGCAGCCGCAGCGCCACCTCGGAGGCGTGAGGCGTGCCGAGCGCATCGACGAGCAGCGCCACCGAGTCGGGTTCCACCACCACCTCGGTCTCCACCAGCACTTGGCCCAGTGTCTCCAGGTTCACCTCGACACCTCGCTACACGCCATCGAGCCCGACGCTCTCATCCGACACGCTCAGCTCGAGCTCAGCAGCTGCCAGACCGCCACGAGCAGGTCCTCGTCGTCGCCGGCTGTGGGCGGATCAGATGCCGGCCGCATGTCCCAGCCGTAGGGCTTGTTGATCACGTGGATACGCGGCTCCGGCGTCGACTTGTCGCCCCGGTCGAACGCACCCACCACGAGCGTGTGCTCGCCCTCGGCCACCCAGAAACACTCCCAGTGCGCCGACGACGACGTCTCGATGAATGCCACCTCAGGCGCCGGCCGCGTCACCTTGACTGCAAGCCCGCCCGCAGCTGCGGGGTCCATAGCCGGCTACAGGAACCGGCGGTTGAGCCGGTTCGGCGGCACCTCGATCCCCAGATCGATGAGCAAGGGCCTCGTGTCGGCGATGTACTGCCTGCGGAGATCAGCGTTGTTCTTCTTGCGCAGGCCCCACCGCACGTACGCGTCGCCGAAGTCGGAGTCTGACCGACCGAACATGTCCAGCGCCGCGGGCCACCAGAAGTGGATCTTCTCGTTGGCCTCGGCGAGGCCCTCGGGCGTCTTGCAGATGAGCCGCAGGTTGCGCAGGCCGAGCGTGCAGTGGAACAGCTCTTCCTTGTGCACCCGCGTGGCGATGTCGAGCAGGGGCTGGTAGGGCACACCGTCCCAGGTCTCGCCGATGTACACGCCCACCCGGTCGATGAGCGCGTGGAAGTACGACAGGTCGCAGAACGTCTCCATCGGGTGCCGGAATGCGTACTGCTCGATCGGACGGTCGACATGGTCGACACCGAGGCCCGCCAGGATCTGGGCATTGATGATCCCGTGCCCCACTTCCTGCTGCATCAGCTTGACCAGCAGCCCCTTGGTGGCTTCGTCGGGCGCGAACCGCAGGCAGCGGTCCCACAGCTTGGTGAGCAAGTCGGTGTAGTGCGGGTTGGCGCTGTTCTCGACGTGGTAGCTGAGCATTCGCACGAGCAGCTCGTGGAACTCGGCAGGGATGTCGTCGTCGCCCTCGTTCCAGATGCGCTGCACTGCGTTTGTTGAATCAGTGCTGATGCCATCAGCGCTGGCTCGATCAGATTCAGGGCGTTCCAGCGTTGACGTGCTCATGTCATCCTCACATCGCCAGGGTCTCGGCGGCTCCCCGCCCGCAGCATCCGAGAGTACTCAGGCTCGCCCCTCAGCGTCGCTCTCGGCTCCGAGGTAGGCGGCGCGCACGACCGGGTCGGCCTGCACTTCATCGGGCGTGCCGGCGCTGATTACCTGGCCCTGATCGAGCACGTAGATGCGATCGCTGATACCGGTGATGAAGTTGAGATCGTGGTCGATCACCAGCACGCCTGCATCGACCGCGGCAGCCATGTGCCGGATGCGCCCAATCATCTCCGCTGACTCGGCGTCGCTCATGCCGCTGGTGGGTTCGTCCAGCAGCAGGTAGGCCGGCGCCATGGCGGCCGCCCGGGCCAGTTCCAGCCGTCGCGCACTGCCGTAGTCGAGCTCGCGGGCGCGCCGGTCGCGCACATCCCAGAGTCCGGCTTCGGCGATCAGCGCATCGACCGGAGGGTGGTTCCCCGGACGGTGTTGGGCGGCGACTCGAGCAGCAAGCTCCACGTTCTGGCGCACGGTCAACGCGCCGAACAGTCGCAGGTTCTGGAACGTGCGCAGCAGTCCGGCACGAGCGATCTCGTGGCTCGGTGCACCGATCAGCTCTCGCTCGCCCAGCTTGAACCAGCCCGCCGACGGCTCGACGATGCCGGTGATCACGTTCACCAGCGTCGTCTTGCCTGCGCCGTTGGGGCCGATCAAGCCCACCACCTCGTCCGGCGCAACGGTGAGCCCTGCGCCATCGAGCGCCCGGAAGCCGCCGAAATCGACAGCGAGATCGTGCACCTCCAGGGCTGCGCCCTCGCGGTCCACCTCGGCGTGCAAGCCCACCGGCGCGACTTCCGCCAGCGGGTCAGGTCGCTCTTCGGGCTTGCGACGATGCCACAGACGCCACAGCCAGCCGTCCAGCTCCCAGTCCCCCAGCAGTCCGTCGGACCGGAAGATCATGAAGCCGAGCATCGCCAAGCCCAAGAAGACCGTCTGCAGGTTCTCTCGAAAGATCCAGTCGAGCGGCGCCGCATCGAGGCCGAGCCCGAACACCTCGAAGCCGTCCTGGCCGAGGCGGCGGGCCAGTTCGCGCCCGACCGTCATCACCGCCACACCCACCAGCGCTCCGGTGACGCTGTTGCGACCGCCGACGATCAGCATGGCCAGCGTCAGCAGCGTGTAGTTGAAGAAGAAATCGTCAGGCAGGATCGAGCCGTTCTCGTACACCCGCAGCGACGACCCGACGCTCACCACCGCAACCGAGATGAGCAGGGCCGCGGTCTGCTGGACGAGCGGGTTCACGCCCATGGCGCGCGCGGCCAGATTGTCTTCGCGGGCTGCGGCAGCGAGCTTGCCGCTGCGGCTCTGCGCGAACAGTCGCGCCAGGATCAACGCCCCCAGCAGGCACAGGTAGATCGGGAGCCTGCTGTCGAGCGCGGCGCCCACCTTGAAGGTGAGACCTGCTCGGTTGCCGCCGGTCAGATCAGGCCAGTTGCGCGCCACCTCGTGGGTGACGAATAGCAGCGCCAGCGTGATCACGGTGGCCGCGACGGCACCCGATTCCGCACCCGAGCGCGCCAAGCCGATGCCCACCACGAGCGCGACCACCACCGTCACCCCGATGGCCACAGCAACGGCCAGCGCCGGGTTCAGCAGCACGTCGTTCAAGCCGAAGGGCGCATCGGGGATCCGCTTGAGCTTCTCGGCGGGGCTGATGGCGAAGACCGCGAAGGCGTAGCCGGCGATCGCGCCGAATCCGATGTGCCCGAACGACAGCACGCCGGTGTTGCCGACGTAGATCTGGATGCCGAGCACGATGATGGCGTCGATCAGCATCACCGTCACCAGGCGTTCGGCGGCTCGGCCCTGGAAGCTCTCGTAGATGAGGCCGCCGGCCAGGAATACGGCGAAGAGCAGGGCGCATCCGGCTATGGGAAAGCCGACGTCACGTCCGAGGCGCGGGAACATCAGATCCGGCCGATCACACCCGCACGGCGTGCTTGACGGTAACCAGGCCCTGCGGCCTGAAAATGAACAGCAGGGCGATCAGCAGGAACACCACGCCCTCGGTAAGGCTGGCGATGCTGTCGGGCAGACGTGAGCGCAGCAGCACTTCGGCCAGCCCCAGCACCAGGCCGCCGATCACCGCCCCCCGGAGACTGCCGAGACCGCCGATCAGCGCAGCCAGCACTCCCTTGAGCATGGGCGTGATGCCGGCGCTGGGGCTGATGCTGCCCGCCCGCATCAACCAGAACACCCCAGCGATGCCCGCCAGCAGCCCCGACAGCGCAAACGCCCCCCGGATCACAGTGTCGGAACGCACGCCCATCAACCGGGCAGTGTCGAAGTCGGCGGCGGCCGCCCGCAGCGACAGCCCGAACATGGTCCGCTGCAGCAGCAGCGTGGTGCCGATCAGCGTCAGCACCGTGACCGCGATGACGACCGTGTCGTACACCTCGATGTTGAGCGGGCCGACTGAGTAGGTGTTGGTGACCCACGAAGGCCGGTCGAACGGCTTGACCGAGGCCGACACGTACAGCAGGAAGATCGCCGAGATCACGAAGTGCACACCGAACGACGTCAGCAGCAGCGTGAAATCTGAGCTGCCCCGCACCCGCGAGAATGCGACCCGCTCGATCGCCAACGACGTCAGCACCGCGCTCAGCACGATGAGCGGCGTGACGATGTACCACGACCAGCCCGCGCCGAGGGTCCACAGCGCGACGTAGCCGCCGACGGTGATGAGTTCGCCGTGGGCGAAGTTCAGAAGGTGCATGACGCCGAAGACGACCGCTACGCCCAGCGCCAGCAACGCATAGATGCTGCCCCGGCCGAGGCCGTCGATGAGGTTCTGTGCGAGCTCGGTCACGCCGCGCCGCCTGCGGGCAGACCCTCGCCGGGCGCCACGACCGATCCGACGAAGGTGTCGAACAGGTCGTCCCGCCGGCTCAGCTCTTGGCCCGTGCCCGAGGCCACCACCTCGCCGCTGCGGAGCACGTAGGCCCGATCGGACACCTCCAGCATCCGCGCGGCGTTCTGCTCCACAACGAGCAACGTACGGCCCTGGTCGCGCAGCGTGCCGATCAGCTCGAATACCAAGTCCACGAGCACCGGGGCGAGGCCCAGCGAGGGTTCGTCCATCATCAGCAGGCGGGGCGCCGACATCAGCGCCCGCCCGATGGCGAGCTGCTGCGCCTCGCCGCCCGACAGATAGCCGGCGGGGACGTCCCACTTCTCTTTGAGCACCACGAAGCGCTCGGCCATCTCGTCCAGCAGCTCGGCGCGCTTCGCTGCGGGCACGGTTACGCCCCCGATCCGCAGGTTCTCCTCCACGGTGAGGTCGGCGAAGATGCGGCGGTGCTCGGGCACGAGCGCCACGCCCGAGCGCAGCAGCTGTTCCGGCGAGCGGCCGGTGATGTCCTGCCCCTCGAACGTGACCCGGCCCTCGGCCGGCGCCAGCAGTCCGGCGGTCGACGACAGCAGGGTGGTCTTGCCCGCGCCGTTGGGCCCAATGAGGCCCACCACCTCACCGGACCCGACGCTGAGGGCCGCGCCGCGCAGTGCGGCTATGGAGCCGTACCGAGCGGTGAGGCCTTCGACTTCGAGCATCGAACTCGCAATCTGCCGCCCATGTCCGCTGGGCGCTCGGGTAGGTCGCAGCGGTGCCGGAACCGACCTGCTTGACGGCGCGCTACTTGATGGTGCGCTTACTTGATCGTGATCGTGTCGACGAGCACGTCCTCGCCGTTGACGATGCGGTTGATCGGCACTGCCTTCGGCGGGATGCCGTTGGTGCCTTCGTAGGTGATCTCGCCCGACAGCCCCTGGAATCCAGAGATCTGCTGGACGGCCTCGCCGATCTGGGCGGTGTCGTCACAACCGCAGTCGAGCATGCCCTGGATGCCGATGAACATCGAGTCGACATAGAGCGCCATGAAGCCACGGCTCTCGAGCGCCTCGCCCTCGTGGGCCTCGAACGCAGCGAGCATCGAGTCGATGCGGTCGCCCGCCGTGATGCTCGTGTGCGGCGTGTGGGCAATGCCCTCGTTATTCGCCTCCACCTGGATGCCGGTGGCGTCGAGTGCATCGGTGCCGACGTAAGTGAGACTGTCGAGACCCTGGCCTTCGAGCTGGCCCCTCAGCGCGGTGACCTGGAAGCCCAACGCCGCCGAGAAGACCACCTCGTTGTTCTCGGAGATCTGGGCGATCTCGTTCACCTGCGAGGAGAAGTCGGTGTCGACGAACCAGACATAGGTCTGCACGCTCACCACCTCGCCGCCGCCGGCTTCGAATGCGGCGATGAACGCATCGGGGTTGACGCCGGTGTACGGGATGCCCTCACCCTCGGTGAACACGATGGCCCGCGTGATGCCCTGGTCGAGCGCCCACTGGGCGGCCGCACCCGACATCTGGTGGTCGTCGAAGGTGACTAGGTACGAGTTGATGGACGCATCTGCCAGCGTCGGCTCGGTGGATGCCGCCACGAACAGCGGGACGGTGCCGCCGGTGGTCTGCAGGATCGGCAGCGCGAAGTCGGCGAACGGCGGGCCGATCAGGAAGTGTGCGCCCCAGTCGAGGAGGTCTTCGGTGGCGAGCGCCGCATCGTCGCCCACTTCGGCGACGCGCACCTCCACGGGCCGGCCGTTGAAGCCGCCCCGGCAGTTGGCGAGCTCGGCGATGTACGGCACGAGCTTCGAGCCCGGAATGTCGACGAAGCCGACCACGTCGCTGAAGTCCATCGCCATGCCCACGCGGATCGGGTCTCCGGTCGGAGCCTCTTCGCAGTTGCCGAGATCGGCGCTGAGGATGTGGTCGATGTCGATGCTGGCCATGGTGACGGCTGCTGCGGGTGCTTCCGTGGCAGCCGGCGCCTCGGTCGCGGCGGGCGCCTCAGTGGCAGCCGGCTCGCTGTCCGTGGTGTCGTCGTCACTGCCGCATGCGGCACCGAACAGCGCAACTACGGCCAGCAAAGCCAAGATGCGTCTTTTCATGATGGGCCCCTCCCATGGGTCGAGCCGATGCTAGCCCTCCGCTGATAACTGCTCGGATAGCGTCTGCTGATCGTCCCGGCTCAGATAGCGATCCTTCCAGCGATGAGGAACAACCATGGCCAATGAACGCGTCCGGATACTGTGGCCCGACCATCTCGGCCTGGCGCGGGGCAAGTACGTGCCGGCCGCCTTCGCCCCAGATGGCACCGGCCATGCCGCGGCCGTGTTCAGCCTGGCCTACGACCGCTCGTTCATCGCTGCGCCGGGCTCGGGCGTGCTCGACGGCTTTCCCGACATGCACGCCACCTTCGACGAGGCCGACCTGCGGCCCGGCTGGGACGATGACCGGACCCAGGTGGCTGTCTGCGACCTGTCGCAGCGGGGAGAGCCGTTCCGCTTCTCGGCCAGGTATGCGCTGCGCAAGGCCATCGCCGACTGGGAGGCGTTGGGCTACCGCCCGATGGTGGGCATCGAGTTCGAGGCCTACGTGCTGGAGCTCACCGAAGAACACGGCTGGCAGCGGTGGGACACACCCGGGTCGTACGTGTACGGCACGGGGCGTTTCGTGGATCCCATCGGCTTGATGGACGAGATCACCGACGTCGCCGCGGCCAGCGAGATCGTGCTCGAGTCGGTGAACGCCGAGTTCGACTCGGGCCAGTTCGAGCTCACGCTTCGTTACGCCGAGGCGCTGCGCGCCGCGGACGATGCCTTCCTGTTCAGGGTGCTGGCTCGTGAGCGGACCATGGACCACGGCCGGCGGTTGACGTTCTTGGGCAAGCCCTACGAGCAGTTCGAGGGCAACGGGGTCCACGTCAACTTCTCGCTGCTCGATGCCGACGGCAACAACGCGCTCGCCGACACGCGTGCCAGCGACGGCCTGTCGGAGCTGGCGAAGAGCTGCCTGGCCGGTCTGTGCGCCCATCACCAGGGGCTCACGCCGCTGTGCGCTCCCACCGTGAACGCCTACCGGCGCCTGCGGCCCTTCACGTTCAGCGGACGGCGGGCGAACTGGGGGTACGACCACCGTGTGGTCGGTACCCGTGTGCCGCCCGAACGTGGTGCGCGCACACGCATCGAGTCACGCCTGGCCGACGGCACGTGCAACGTCCACACAGCCATCGCCGCGGTGCTGCAGGCGGCGCGCCTCGGCGTGATCGACGAGCTGCCCTGCCCCGAGCCCGAGACCAACGACGGCATGGAGGCGTGGAACACCGAAGTCACGTCGGCGCTGAACCTGGCGGACGCCTTGGGTCACCTGCGGGCCGATCCAGCGCTGGCCGAGGCCGTCAGCAGCGACCTTGTCGACAACTTCCTGGCAATCAAGGACGCCGAGTGGGAACGCTACGTGGCGGCGGTGGGTGAACCATCCGACGACATCAGCGAATGGGAGATCAGCGAGTACCTGCCGTACCACTGAGCACTCGCCGGCGCGTCGCCGAGCTTGATGCCAGCACGCGGGCCCGCCCCGAGGAACCCCGCATCGGGCGTGCTCAGGTGAATTCGATGTAGCGGTCGCGTTCCCAGCCGATCACCTCGTCGCCGACCGGGTCGCAGCCAGCCTCGGTGAACTTGTCGAGCTCGGCCTTGGCCATCAGCACGAAGTTGGTCGAGAACTCCTCCCCCAACGCTGCGGCCAGCGCACTGCCCTCAAAGGCCGCGATGCCGTCGGCGGCGTTGGCGGGCAGCGGCACGGCATCGCCCGGGTCGTCGTACTGGTCACCCACGCTCTTCGGGCCCGGGTCGGCACCGCGCTCGAGACCGTCGGCGCCCGCTGCCAGCAGGCCGGCGATCATCAGGTACGGGTTGGCGTCGGCGCCCGGTGCCCGGTACTCGACCCGGTTCGCGTTGCCTGCACCCACCGTGCAGCGGCACATCACCGACCGGTTGTCGAGCCCCCAGTGCACGTGGGTGGGGGCGAACGTGTACGGGCGCACGCGCTTGTAGCCGTTGGGCACAGGGCTGCCGAGCAGCGACAGCGCAGCGGCGTTGTCGAGCTGGCCGCCGAGCCAGTGCGACATCACCTCGTTGGGGCCGTCCTCGGAGGTGGCGAACGCGTTGTGGCCGGCCGCCTCATGGGGCTGTTCGCCGCCTGCGGGTGGGCGGTCGCCCACCGACACCAAGCTCGTGTGCACATGCATGCCGCTGCCCGACGGCTCGGTCCACGGCTTGGGCATGAACGTGGCCTTCAGCCCGGTCTCCTCGGCGATCTCCTTCACGATGCTCTTGTAGAGCGCCGTGTTGTCGGCCGTGGTCATGGCATCGGAGTACTGCACGTTGATCTCGATCTGGCCGGGCCCGTACTCCGGGTTCGACGATTCGACCGGGATGCCGGCATCGATCATCGCCAGACGCATGGCCAGCAGCACCGATTCGAGGTCTGACCGGTCGGTGAGCGACGAGTACTGGATGTGGCTCTGGGTGTGCGACCAGTCGGCCTCGCACAGGTAGAACTCCATCTCGGTGGCCACGAGCGGGCTGTAGCCGAGCGCCCGGCAGCGCGCGATCTGGCGGGCCAGCACCGTGCGGGGTGCGATGGGGTGAAGGCGGTGCGGCGGCTCGAGACTGTCGGCGAACACCAGCGCATAGCCGGGACGGTGGCCGAAGATTCGCAGCGTGCCGAGATCCGGGACCAGATGCGTGTCGAGAAAACCCTTGCCCATGTTGATGTAGGGGCTGTCGACCAGGTCGTTGTGCAGGTCGAAGATGTAGATGGCGTCGGCCAGGTGACAACCGCCCTCAGCGACCGAGCGCAGGAAGTGGTCGACGGGAAAGCGCTTGCCGCGCAGG
>CAZAFV010000038.1:17558-27583 GCA_964484385.1 uncultured Acidimicrobiales bacterium | reverse complement strand
CTCACCGGTCAGGCATGCGTGCCTGGCGGCGGCTTCTGTCACGCATGCCTGACCGGTGAGTATCCGGTGGAGATCGGAGCGGGAGCACGGGCTGAAGTCTTCGGCAGCCTCGCCGACGAGCCGAGCCGCTCGCTGATCGCGACGGGCAGCGTGAAGCCTGCCGCTGTCGCCGAGCCCGTGGCAGGGTGACTCCCGAACCGTTGACCTACGAAGCGGCGGGAGTGAGCATCGACGCGGGCGACGAAGCAGTGCGGCGCCTGGCGCCCCATGCCCGCAGCACGTACCGGCCTGAGGTGCTGAGCGACATCGGAGCGTTCGGGGCGGTCACGGCCCTGCCGGAGGGCTTCACCGACCCAGTGCTGGTGAGCGCGAATGACGGCGCGGGCACGAAGCCCCTCATTGCCGCGGCGCTCGGCCGGTGGGACACGATCGGGATCGATGTGGTGGCCATGTGTGTCGACGACATCGTCACGCTCGGTGCGCAGCCGCTGCTGTTCCATGATCAGATCACTGCAGGACGTCTTGACCCTGACGTCGTCGAGGCGATCGTGACGGGTCTGGCTGCAGGCTGCCGCAGCGCCGGCTGCGCGCTGGTCGGAGGCGAGTTGGCCGAGCACCCCGATGCCCTCGCTCCCGGCGACTATGACATCGCCGGTTTTGCCGTGGGGGTGGCCGAACGCGCGCGGGTGAGAGGCCCCATCACCACCGGCGCCGCGACGCTCGTGGGACTGGCATCGGGCGGGCTTCGATGCAACGGCTACAGCCTGGCCCGCCGCGTCCTGCTCGGTGAGACGCCCGATCCGGCCGTGCTCGGCTCGCCAGCCTGGCCCGGTGCCGATCACTCCCTGGGCGACGAGATGCTGCGACCGTCGGTCATCTACGCCCCTGCGGTGCTCGCGCTCTTCGACGAATGCGGTGCCGCGGGTGCAGCGCACATCACGGGCGGGGGACTGATTGCCAATGTGGCCCGCATGCTCGGCCCTGACGTCGATGCCGTGCTCCGGCGCGGCTCCTGGCCGGCGCCCAGGATCTTCGACCGCATCGCGGATGCTGGCCCAATTGCGCCCGAAGAGATGGAACGCGTCTTCAACCTCGGCATCGGCATGGTGGTTGCAGTGCCCCCGTCGGAGGTCGATGTGGCGGTGGGGATTGCGCAAGGCGCTGGCCACCAAGCTTGGGTGATCGGTGAGATCCGACCGGGCACGGGCACGGCCCACTTGGTCGAAGCGGGCAGCTAGACCCAACTCAGCGGGTCCAGCCCAATACCCTGCCTGCCCATTGTCCGGACAGCGCCCAGGGCGCGCCAGGAGCACCGATGACTGCCACCGCGGGGTCTCGACCCACCGCCGCCTATTCCGCCACGCTCGAAGTCGAGCTGGCCCACCAGCCCGGCACGCTCGGCCGGCTGTGCACCGCGATCGGCGATGTAGGCGGCAACATCCAGAGCCTCGACGGCTTCACGATCACCCAGGGCACGCTGCGCCAGCACATCGTGGTGGACGCGTCCAGCGAGCAGCACATCGTCCAGATCTGCGACGCAGTCAACGGGCTCGAAGGCATCACGGTCATCTCCTCGATGGACCGCACGTTCGAGCTGCACGAGGGCGGCAAGCTCGAGACGGTCACCCGCATCCCGCTGCGCAATGCCGATGACCTCTCCATGGCCTACACGCCCGGCGTCGCTCGTGTGTGCCGGGCGATCGCTGATCAGCCCGAGCGTGTGCATGACTTGACGATTAAAGGGAACACGGTCGCCATCGTCAGCGACGGTACGGCGGTGCTGGGTCTCGGTGACATCGGCCCGGCCGCCGCGATGCCGGTCATGGAGGGCAAGGCGCTGCTCTTCAAGGAATTCGCCGGTGTGGATGCGTTCCCGATCTGCCTTGATGTCAACGAGCCTGACGAGATAGTGGAGACGGTCATCCGGCTGGCGCCCACCTTCGGCGGCATCAACCTGGAGGACATCGCGGCACCCGGGGCCTTCGAGGTCGAGGAAGCGCTGCGGGCCGCGCTCGACATCCCCGTGTTCCACGACGACCAGCACGGCACCGCAGTGGTCGCTTTGGCAGCGCTCGAGAACTCGGCGCGGATCGTGGGCAAGGAGCTGGCGAACCTGCGCTGCGTCATCCTGGGGGCGGGTGCCGCCGGGGTTGCGACCGCCAAGATCCTGCTAGGCGCCGGCATCGGCGACGTCATCGCCTGCGACCGCAAGGGCACCATCCATCCCGGTCGCTCCGAGCTGAACCACGCCAAGGAATGGCTGGCTGCCAACACCAACACCGAGCGCATCGCCGGTTCCGTATCTGATGCCATGGCGGGTGCCGACGTGTTCTTCGGATTGAGCGGCCCAGGGCTCATCACCCGCGACGACGTGGCGACGATGGCGGAGCGACCGATCGTCTTCGCGATGGCCAATCCCGACCCTGAGATCCTGCCCGACGCCATCGGCGACATCGCGGCGGTGGTCGCCACCGGCCGGAGCGACTACCCCAACCAGATCAACAACGTGCTGGCATTCCCCGGCATCTTCCGTGGCGCCTTCGACGCGGGCGCCACGGACATCACCGAGAACATGAAGATCGCCGCCGCCGAAGCCATCGCTGCAGGCGTCTCCAGCGACGACCTCAGCCCCGACCTGGTCATCCCCACAGCCTTCGACCGCTCAGTAGTCCCCGCAGTCGCATCAGCCGTAGCAACAGCCGCCCAAAAGGACAAAGTCACGCGCCGCTAAGCACGTCACACCCAAGCACCCCACGAGAGTCGTCGCGACGGCACTCCTTGAGTTTGCGAGCGGGGGCGAAGCCCCTTCGCTCGCACTCACCAGTGGTCGGGACCGGCGTCGATCCGGTGACCTCACGCTTTTCAGGCGCGCGCTCTGCCAACTGAGCTACCCGACCGCGGTCCCGACGGGATTTGAACCCGCGACCTCTGGCTTGACAGGCCAGCGTGAACTCCAGACTTCACCACGGGACCAGTTGTGTTGCTGTGTGCCTGCGCCGACGTCGAGATCGGGATCTCTGCCGATGCAAGCGCAGCAACGATAGCCACCTCGATCAGCAATCAGCGCCAGCGACCGCAGCACGCAGGCGGCCGGCGAGATCGCCGCGAGACTGCACCGACACTCCCTCGCCGCCGCACCACGCAGACAGCGCATGCAACTCGGTGGCCAGTGCCTCCAGAGCGTCTGCAGCGGCCGCGGCGCCGCTGGGCCACGACCCCGGTTCAGCCCACGAAGCCGGTACCTCCAGCACGTTGCGCTCCCGGTCGAAGCGCACATCGAGACGCGCCACCAACGCATCGCCGTGCAGGAACGGCAGCACGAAGTAGCCGTACTGCCGCTTGGCCTTGGGCGTGTAGATCTCGATGCGGTAGTGAAATCCGAAGAGCCGCTCGCCGCGGGGGCGGTGCCATACCAGCGGGTCGAATGGGCTGAGCAACACCGATCGAGACCGTCGGCGGGCAGCGCGCTGACCGGCGGGGACATACGCCGGCCGGCCCCAGCCCTCCACTGCCACCTCGGTGAGCTGGTCGTCTTCGACGAGCTCCGCGATGCGGGCGGGCGCGATGCGCTTGGGCAGGCGGTGATAGTCGATGAGATCGTCGGCAGTGGCTACGCCGAGGCAACGGGCGGCATCTGCCAGCAGCGCCCGGTGCGCGTCGGGTTCGTCCACAACAGCATCGACCACCTCGCTCGGCAGCACCCGTTCGATCACGTCGTAGCGGCGCACGAAACCGGTGCGGTCGGCCACGCCAACCCGACCCGCCCAGAACAGCCACGCCAGCGCCAGCTTCCCGTTGCTGCGTGTTCCCCATGGCCCGCGTACGCCGGGTCCCCAGCTCATCGCGGCATCCACTTCGGCCGTGGATGCGGGACCGCTGGCGTCGAGCCAATCGAGCGCCGCTCGGATCTTGGGCTGGTTGGCCTCTCCGAAGCGGGCATACCCGCTCCACATGTCGCCGGCAGCACCCCGGCGCATCCGCCAGCCGAACAGCGGCCAGTCGGCCACACGCACGAACGACGCCTCGTGGCCCCAGTACTCGGTCAGCTCGCGCTCGTCCGGCCGCCGCGCGTATGCCGCGCGCTCGAGCAGCGCCAGCACAGCATCGTGAGTGCCGCCCATCCGGGCTCGCAGCACCAGCAGGTGCGAGCGAGCCAGCACGTTGACGGCGTCGATCTGCAGCAGGCCCATGCTGTGCATGGCCCGTCGCAGATGCCGGACGTCCAGCCGTCCGCCCGGCAGCGGCGCGGCCAGCCCCAGGGCGCCGATGGCGAGCCGTCGCGCCGCCCGCAGGCTCAGGCGAGCAGGCTGCGCCGCGGTCATGCGGTGCTCATGGGGCGCCCTCGACGGCGCCGCCGATCAGCGTTCTTCTTTGAAGATGACGTGCCGGCGCAGCACCGGGTCGTACTTGCGCAGTTCGATCCGGTCGCGGGTGTTGGTCTTGTTCTTGCGCGTCGTATACGTGTAGCCGCTGCCCTCGGTGGACTTCAGCTTGATGACGGGACGCTTGTCGCTCTTGGGCATCAGACCTTCTCCCCACGCCGGCGCAGATCGGCCACCACCGACTCGATGCCGCGCTTGTTGATGGTCTTGATGCCCTTGGCGCTGACGGTCAATGTGACCCAGCGCCCCTCGTTGGGCACCCAGAACCGCTTCCGCTGGATGTTCGGCTTGAACCAGCGCTTCGTCCGCCGATGCGAGTGCGACACGTTGAAGCCCGAGTGCGGCCGACGGCCGGTGACTTGGCAGATGTTGCTCATAGGTGCCAGCTCCGCAGGATGGGCTCAACAGCAGCGCACAAGGCTAGCGAGCAGTTTCGTACCGACCCACTCAGCCGGCTGCGAGCCGGGGGATGATCTCGTTGCCGACGCGTTCGAGTACCTCGTAGCGGGGATCGAAGTTGGGCAGGATCATGATCTGGTCGAGCCCTCGCTCGCCTAGGTCGGCCAGCCGTTCGGTGACCTGATCGGCAGTGCCCACGATGCAGGTGGCATCGATGAGCTCGTCAGTGAGGAACCGAGCCTCTTCGGGCAGCACCCAGCAGTTGTGGCCGGCGTGGATGCGCTGGTGGATGCGATCGGGATCGGTGTCGTCAAGCATCGCGCAGTACTCGTCCCAGACTGCCTCCAGGCGTGCACCGGGCGACCGGCCGAACTGCCGGTACTGGTCGTAGGAGTAGTGCAGCGACGCCATCGCGAATGCACCCGCCTCGTGGTGAACCCGCTCGCGCTGGCTGGCGAGCGTCTCGCCGTCGTCGAGGATGACGATCGTGGTGAGCGAGCACATCAGATACTGGCTGCGGTCGATGCTGCGGCCGTCAGCCGCCGCACCCTGGCTGATGTACTCCCAGACGCGCGCCGTCGCCGAGCCGTCCGGTGGCACCGAGAGCACGGCGCCATCGCCGTAGCGACCTGCCAGTCCCAGCGACCGCGGCCCGAAACCCGACACGTACAGCGGGATCTCGTCGTCGAAGTTGACGAATCCGGCGTCCGGCATGATGTGGCGGATCGGCTGCGCGCTGCCGCCGAAATGGTGGACGGCTTCCTCGCCGCGCAGCAGCGGTCGCAGCGCAGCCAAGTACTCGTCGAACTCGGCGATGCGCTGGGGCTTGTGTCCCATGATCCGCATCGCCGTGTTGCCGGTGCCGATGCCGAGAAAGGTGCGTCCGGGCGCGAGTGCGTTGATCGTGGCGATCGACGCGGCGGTGACCGGAGCGGGCCGCGTGCCCGAGACCGACACGCCGGTGCCGAGACCGATGGTGCTGGTGCGCTCGGCGGCGAGCGCCAGGGTGGCGTAGCAGTCCGACCACAGCATGTGGCTGTCCGCGAACCAGGCATGCGTGTAGCCGAGCTCCTCGGCTCGCTCGACGTAGTCGAGATCGCCGATGTGCGATGCGATGCAGATCCCCAAGTCCATGTCTGTCCCCCGTTGTCGACCCGGCCGACCCCCGACATGTACATCCCGGTCGGCGTGGACACGCTAGACACGAACCGTCGCACTGTCCGATTCCGCCGTGACACTGCACGGCTCCGGCGGCCCGCCCACGCGACCGCGCCGCTACTGCGGGAACAGGGTCATCACCAGCGAGGCCCGCACGTAGTCGTCGTCCGACGAGGCGCCTACGGCGACGGCGCCGAACACACTCTCGAGTACGTGATGGACGTCTGGATCGAGGTCGAGCGCATCGGGGTCGAGCCCGGCAATGATGCGGTGCAGATCGATGTACACGAGGAAGTCCAATGTGCCGGGAAGACTGTCACGGACCCGCCGGTACTGCCGAGTCTCCGCGAGGGTGCCTCGAGTGCCCTTCTGAGAGTCCACGACCGACTGCAACGCACGCTCGGTGGTAGCGACGGTCAGGTAGCCGTCGTGGAAGACATAGGCCGGCGAGTATGCGGCGGCGTCAATGTCTGCGCCGCCGAATGTCACGGCTTCATGGTCGGCGCCGATGTCCTTCGGCGCCCTGGCCGGGAAGCTCTCTCCCCAAGCCTCCTCCAGCCGGTCCACGAGCTTGTCGACCGTGCGCCTCAGGCCTTCCTCACCGCCGGGGATGTAGGACACCGCGACTATGGCGTCGATTGCATAGCCCTCGGGCTCCGCGACTCGCTCGAGGTCGAAGTCGCGAACGCCTATCAGCGCCTGACCGCCGAGGAGATCGAAGAGGTCCTCCTCCAGGCTGATGCCGATCTCGTCGTCGATCACTTCGACAACGTCATCCAACAGTTCGGCCAGTGAGGAGTCGGCTTCGAGGCCCGTCTCGGCGGCAAGTTCGTTGGCCACGTCGGCGCCCAGGACGTCGGCCACGGTGTACGTGCCCAGTTCGGCCCGCCAGCGGTCCATGTCCGGCTCGAATGCAGCAGCACCGAAGAACACGGTGTCATCGGGAAGCAGTGCCGCAGGCTCATCGTCGAGGGCGATGTCGGCGAAGGCGCTGGAGCCGAGAGGGCTGGCCCACTCGATGACGATGCCCAGGTCGACGAAGCCGACCGACAGGGCCATCCAGTCGGGTACGCCCGAATCCCCGACGGTGCCAGCGGCTGCGTCGGCGGTCTCTGTGTCTGCGTTGACGGTCAGTGTGTAGGAGCCCGTATCGCCGGCGTAGCCCTCCACCACGACGTAGTAGGGCCCAGAGTGCTCGGCGAGCCAGTCAATGCGTGATGCCAACGACAGGCCGAGGTCGTCGTTGTGAGCCAACGCGATGCCGTCGGCGTCGTACAGCGTCGCTACCGAGTCGAACAGCGTTCCGAGCGCCACATCGATCTGGTACTGGGTGCCCGCCTCGCCGTCGAACACCAAGACGTCCGCTTCGTCCATGGAGTCCAGTGCGCCCGGCACCGCGTCGCCGACTGTCACCGGCACCGCCCCCCTCCGATCGTCGTGATCGAGCGGCGGCACCGCAACCTCACCGATGCCGGACAGCTCTGAGGCCAATCCCACAACGGCTTCCAGGTCGAGATATGCCGACATGGCCCGTTCATCCCTCATCGCGGCACGGGCTTGCCGGAACCTGTCGCTGTCCGCCAGAGACCGCTGTCCCGGCTCCGCTATGAGCTCCACAACATCGTTCAACGCAGCCTCGGAACTGGCCAGCACGAGCCAGTCGCTCGACAGTGCGAGCCCCACCCCGGTGCCCCAGTCGGTCCGCACCTCGAACCCGTGGATGTCGTCGTCGCGCTGGAGCGATACCCAGTCCTGCTGCGCGCTGCCCGACAGGTCGCGCACAAAGGCAGATGCGGCACCGTGGTCCCGCACGCCGATCAGCGCCACCAGCTCGCCTGTCTGGTCCCCTGCGCCGAGGTTGAGCACGCCCACCGACACATCGGGCCCGATCCACGGCAGCACTTGCTGCTCGAAGTCGATGCCGGTCTCTGCTTCAGCGTCCTCGAGCAGGCCGTCAACCGCGTCCTTGAACCCGGGCAGCTCTTCCAAGCGGTTCCACAGCTCGCGCATCTCAGCGCCTTGGCCGATGCCGGGCGAGAACGTTGCCCAGCTGTAGATCGCGGTGTCCTCGGGAAAGTACTTCGCCGTGTTCTCCGGCTCGGAGCCGCGCATGCCCGGCACCAGGAAGTACACGCTGGCGGCCACGGCGGCGAGCAGCAGAAGCAGCACCCCGCCGCCGACGGCCCACCACCACCGCCTCCGCCTCGGCGGCGCGTCGGGCTCAAGGATGTCGACGTCGGTCGCGTCCTGCATCGTCAGACCTCGCTTCCATCCGGCGCCACTCGATTCGCAGCAGCCGATCTTGGCAGGTCGCTCTGAACGATAGGCAGTCGATTATGTGGA
This sequence comes from uncultured Acidimicrobiales bacterium, assembly GCA_964484385.1. GTDB lineage: Bacteria > Actinomycetota > Acidimicrobiia > Acidimicrobiales > Poriferisodalaceae > Poriferisodalis. The sequence goes on along the minus strand of CAZAFV010000038.1, from coordinate 19,301 downwards.
CCGCAGGTAAGCCCGCGCTCTGTATGCAGGAAACGCCATAGCGGCAGGACTGCTCGTGCTGCCACGCGCGACAGTCACGCGTGTGTGCCGCGGATCACACTGGATATGAGGCCGGAGTTGGAGGCGCGGACACGCTAGACACGAACCGTGGCATCCGATGGGGCCAAGTCGTCGAAGAAGGGCCGCAAGAAGGCGGCCCAAGCTCCTGCCGCGCAGCTCACAGTGAAGGCACGCCGGCGCCATATCGAGCGGGGCCGCTACTCCAATGCGCCCGTGGACCGAGCGGCCGGCGGGGTGGTGTGCCACGACGGCGCCGTGCTGGTGGTGCACCGGCCGCGGTACGACGACTGGTCATTGCCGAAGGGCCACCTCAACCGGGGCGAATCCTGGGAGGAGGCGGCATTGCGCGAGGTCCGCGAGGAGACGGGCGTACGGTGCGCGATCACGTCTGCGCCCTACCCGGTCAGCTACCTGATCGCCAGCGGGGTGCCCAAGCTGGTGCTCTTCTACGCGATGGCCCCGACGAAGATGCCCAAGCGGCTCACCGGCGACCCGAGCGAGGTCGACGAGGTGGCCTGGTGGGACATCGCCGACGCCGTACGGGCACTGAGCTACGAAACCGAACGCGAAGCCTGCGCCGCGCTCACCATCTCCCACCTGCGCCGCAGCACCTCCGCCGCCGGATAGCAGCCGAGTCGGCGGTCTCGGCCTTTCATGGGTTTCTCATGATCCGCATTCCAGAATGAGGCCATGGGTGCTGATCGGCCGAACGGTGCCAGCCCCGCGGTAGCCGTCGTCGACGACGATCAGCGCATCCGGGCGGCATTGCGACGCGCCTTGCAGCTCGAGGGTTATGACGTGCTCGAAGGCAGCGATGGCCTCGAGGGCGAGGCGCTGGCGGGCCGCGCAGACGTGATGGTGCTGGATGCCACCATGCCGAATCTGGGCGGCTTCGAGCTGTGCCGCCGCCTGCGCGCCGCCGGAAGCCGCCTTCCGATCCTGCTGCTGACGGCGCGGGGCACCACAGCGGACCGGGTGGAAGGCCTCGATGCCGGCGCCGACGACTACCTGGCCAAGCCGTTCGCGCTCGACGAACTGCTGGCTCGACTGCGGGCGTTGCTGCGCAGGAGCGCTGAGAGCTCGTCGCCGGAAGAAGGCGAACGGCTGGCGTGCGTCGGCATCGTGCTCGACACCGCCAGCTACGAGGTGACCTGCGCGGGCGAGCCCATCTCGCTGACCCACACCGAGCACCGGCTGCTGGAGCTGTTCCTGCGCAATCCCGGCCGCGTATTGCACCGCGACGAGATCTACGACACGGTGTGGGGCTACGACGCGTCGCTGGCCTCGAACTCCTTGGAGGTCTACGTCGGCTACCTACGGCGCAAACTCGCAGCGGCAGCGGGCTCCGACGGTCACAGGCCGATCCAGACCGTGCGCGGCGTGGGCTACGTGCTCCGACCCACATGAGCTTCCGTACCCGGCTCGGGCTGCTGGTGGCGGCCTCGGTTGCGGTCGCCGTGCTGGCGGTCTCGGGGGTCGCGCTGTGGATTGCCCGAGCCGAGGCCCGGTCGGCACTCGACCGCAAGCTGGATGACCGCGTCGCCGTGCTGGTCGCGAGCGGCGGGCGTCTGCCCGAGCGCCGCAGCGTGCAGTTCTTCGGGCGATTCGTGCCGCGGGACGTGCTCGCCCAGATCGTGGCCCCGAACGGCGCGGTGGTGTACGCGTCTGACGAGGTGCTGCCGG
>CAZAFV010000038.1:7254-17458 GCA_964484385.1 uncultured Acidimicrobiales bacterium | reverse complement strand
CAGATCGTGGCCCCGAACGGCGCGGTGGTGTACGCGTCTGACGAGGTGCTGCCGGTAACACCCGCAGACGTTGCCGTGGCCAATGGCCGGGCTCGTCGGCATCGAACCGATGTGTCAGCGGACGGTGTACGCCTGCGAGTGTTGACCGTGCCGGTAGCGCCCGTGGGAGCGCTGATGGTCGCCAGCCCGCTCGACGAGGTCGACGCGAACGTGGCGGGCCTGCGCAACGCGCTGGCTGTTGTGGCCGCCATCGGCGTCGCGGGAGCCGGATTGCTGGGATTCCTGGTGGCGGGCCGCGCCATCCGGCCGGTTCGGCGGCTCACCGATGCGGCACGGAACGTCGCCCAGACCCAAGACCTGGACCAGCCCATCGAACTTGAGCGCGACGACGAGCTGGGCGAGTTGGCGCGCAGCTTCAACGCGATGCTGGAGGCGTTGGCGCTGTCGCGCGCCCAGCAGCATCGACTGGTCACCGACGCAGGCCACGAGCTGCGGACACCGCTCACCAGCATCCGCACCAACATCGAATTGCTGGCGCGAGCCGAACAGGCTGCGGCCCAGCCAGCGGCTGCGACGGCTTCCGACGCGCCCGTCGGCGATGCAGTCGTTGCACTCGACAGCGATGAGCGCCGCCAGATGCTTGACGATGTCCAGTTCGAGCTCGACCAGCTCACCGAACTGGTGAACGAGCTCGTCGAGCTGGCGACCGACCAGCGATCCCAGGGCGAGCCGGAGCGCGTCGATCTGGCCGAGCTGGCCGCGTCGGTGGTGGACCGGCACCGCCGCCGCACCGAGACGGATTTTGTGACCGCGTTCGAGTCGTGCGAAGTGGTCGCGAACGCGGCGTTAGTGGAGCGAGCGATCGGCAACCTCGTCGACAACGCGGTGAAGTGGTCGCCACCCGGCGAAGCCATCGAAATCAGCGTCTCCGCTGTCGGCCAGGAAGCTCACGTCCGGGTGCGCGATCGCGGACCCGGCATTCCCGCCGCCCAGCGTGAAACCGTCTTCGAGCGCTTCTACCGGGCACCCGAAGCACGCGGTCAGCCCGGTTCCGGCCTCGGACTGTCCATCGTCGACTACGTCGCTCGCAGCCACAACGGCTCAGTATCGGTCATCGACACCGACGGACCCGGCGCCAGCGTCGAGATACGCCTGCCGCTTGCCCCAACTTGAATGAAACAGCCGTCGGGGGGCAGCACCCCCAACGGGATTCGAACCCGTGCCGCCGGCGTGAAAGGCCGGTGTCCTAGGCCGCTAGACGATGGGGGCAGGGCGTCTCAGGCTACGCGGTGGTGGCGTCGATGAGTTCTGCGAGCAGCCCGCCGAGGTAGTGGTAGCGCAGCCGTGGCCGCTGTGCGGGATCGTGGGGATCGATCTCGGCAGGATCGTCCTCCTCGGAGATGTCGAGTTGGGTGCCGACCACGAGGCGCAGCTCGTTCAGGCCCTGCATCCAAGCGGTGATCTGCTCATCGTCGAGGTGGTCGGCAGCGAGCGTGCTGTCGAGCAGATCGAGGTGCTCGAGGCGCTCGGCCAGCAGATCGTCGCGCATCAGCCGCTGGTACTCGGCATCACGGTCGGGATCGCTGAGGTAGGCGGGCGGGAACAAGCGGCGCAACGAGGGGTCGAGCCCGTCGCCGCCGTCGCGCGCGGGCGTGTGGTCGAGCAGGTTGGATCGCAGCTCGCCCACCATCTCGGCCAGCAGCCGCCGCTCCCAGTCGGCGAGGTGCACGCTCACCAGCGAGCCGCGAGCACCGAACCGTGTGCCGCTCACGGGAGCTCCGCCGTCGGACTGCCGCCGCCCAGTCGTCGATGCAGCGCGGCGAGCACAGCTCAGCTGTCCTTCTGCATGGTGGCCCAGAGGCCGTATTCGTGGAGTCTGAAGACGTCGAGCTCGGCCTTCTCACGCGAACCCCACGCGACTGCGGCACGGCCCTTGTTGTGCACATCCAGCATCAGCTCGGTGGCCTTGGCCTCGCTGTAGCCGAACAGCTTCTGGAACACGTACACGACGTAGCTCATCAAGTTGATCGGGTCGTTCCAGACCAGGACCACCCACGGCACGTCAGTGCTGTGCTCGTCCTCGTTGGTCGGATCGCGGACAACTTCGGGGTCGGCAACGGCTGGAGCGGTCGGGCTCACGGGTTCATTCTGCGAAGCCGCGACCCGCGATGCCAACCGATTCGGCGACGCCAGGCTCCGCTGAGGCGCGTCGACCGGTCTCTGCTGCGAGCACGAGGCGAGTCATGGTGATCGTGAGCAGCGTTGCGCCGATGACATGCAAGGCCACGAGCAGCACCGGCAGCTCATTGAAGTACTGCACGTACCCGATCGCCGCCTGCACGGCCATCACGCCGATCACGGTACGAATGCGCCGGCCAAGCTCGGTCATGGCGTCGCCCCCCGTCGTCGCGGCCAGTCGCCGCACCCGGAAGGCGAGCAACAGGGTGGCCGCAGCCAGGACTGCCACCGTGATTCCGTGAATGCGGGCCACCGACGGCAGCGCGTACTGCAGGCGCTCGACATGCTCGTCACCGCCGTGGGGCCCGGTGCCGGTCACCACCGTCCCGGTCCACAGGGCCGCAGCTGTGAGCGTCGCGGCCAGCCATGCGAGTGCCCGAACCTGGGTCGGCAGCCGGGCAACGCCGTGGCCGCCGGGCGGCGGCTCGGGCGACGCCCGATGTGCCAAGACGACTGCAGCCGATACCAGCACCTGTGACGCCAGGAAGTGCGACATCACAATTGGCGGCGACAGGTGGGTCAGCACGGTCACGGCGCCGAGGCCGATCTGGAAGATCACGCCGGCCACCAGGCCCAGCGACCACCACACCAAGTCGCCCCGGCGCGGTCGCCGCCACCATGACGCAGCGACAGCTACAACAACAGCCGCCGACACCAGGCCGGTCACGATGCGATTGCCGAATTCCACCCAGCCATGGAAGTCGGCCGCGGGCACGAACTCGCCGGGTTCGCAGGTCGGCCAGTCGCTGCATCCCAGGCCGCTGCCCGTGAGACGCACAAGCGAGCCAGTGACGACGATCGCCACGAGCGACCAGAGGGCCCAGCGCGCGATCGTGGCGAAGCGCTCGGGCGCGATATCCAGCCTGCGCTCTCGCTGCCGCGGAAGTTCCGGCAATCTCACGCTGAAACGTTAGGGGCGACTCGTAGCCTCACAGCAATGCTGGCGGCGCTGCGCCCAACACTGCGTGGATCAACCCTGCGGGGATATGTCGCGCTCACCAAGCCGCGCATCATCGAACTGCTGCTGGTGACAACGGTGCCGCCGATGTTCGTTGCCGAGCGCGGCGTGCCTTCCGTAACGCTGATGCTGTTCACCGTGGTCGGCGGCACGCTGTCGGCGGCCGGCGCCAACGCGTTCAACATGTACATCGATCGCGACATCGACGCGACGATGGCTCGCACGGCCCACCGCCCGTTGGTGGTCGGCACGGTGACACCGCGCGCTGCGTTGATCTACGGCGTGGTGCTCGAAGCGGCAGCGTTCGGGATCCTGTGGTGGGGCGCCAATCTGCTCGCAGCCCTGCTCGCGCTGGCTGCGTGCCTGTTCTACGTGTTCGTGTACACGCTGTGGCTGAAGCGGTCGTCGGCCCAGAACATCGTTATCGGCGGTGCGGCAGGCGCCGCGCCGGTGCTCGTCGGCTGGGCGGCCGTGACCGGCACGCTGTCGCTCAAGGCTTGGATCGCGTTCGCGATCGTCTTCTTCTGGACGCCGCCGCATTTCTGGGCGCTGGCCATCCGCTATGCCGACGACTACGACACCGCCGAGGTGCCGATGCTGCCGTCGGTGGCCAGCGAGCGCTCGGTGCTGATCCAGATGACGCTGCACACCCTCGCGGTGATCGCGCTGTCGCTGTGGTTTGCCGTGGTCGCCGGTGCCGGAGGCCTGTACTGGGCAGTCGCGTTGGCCGGCGGCGCTGCGTTCGGATGGCAGCTCGTGGCGCTGTGGCGCGCACTGACACCCCAGACCGCGATGCGCGTGTTCCACACGTCGATCGCGTACCTGGGGCTGCTGTTCGCGGCGATGGCAGTCGACGTGGTCGTTCGGCTCAGCTGGTGACGCAGTCGTGCTGGGAACAATCTGGTTGAGGGGGCCGCGGGTCGCTAGAGTGCCCCGTTGGCGTCGCCCCAAAGCGGCGCTGCCAGCCGAGTTCGGGAACCACATCGCCGCATGACCGACGCCACTACCGAAGCGACGCATTCGGGAGGATCTGCCGGGACCGTCCCGGCAGAAGACCCGACGGCGTTCGGCTGGCTCAACACCGCCGACCACAAGCGCATCGGCCGGCTGTTCATCGCCTGCTCCTTGCTGTTCGCCCTGGCCGGCGCGGTCGCAGATCTGCTCGTGCGCTTCGACCTGGCCTCGTCCAGCGACCACACCGTCCTCAACGCCGACTCGTTTGTACAGGTCTTCACGTTCACCCGCGACGCCCTGGTGTTCGGCATGCTCATCCCGCTGTTCCTGGGCATCGCCATCTATGTGGTCCCGCTGCAGGTAGGAGCGCCGAACGTCGCCTTCGGGCGGGCGGCAGCCCTGTCGTTCTGGGGCTGGCTGGTGTCGGCAGGTGTGCTCGTCGGGGCATATATCGCCAACGGCGGTCCCGGCGGCGGTTTCTCGGATGGGGTGGATCTGCACCTGCTGGCGCTTGCAGGGCTCGTGATCTCGCTGCTTACCGGAGCGATCTGTGTTGCCGTCACCACGCTCACCATGCGTGCGCCGGGCATGTACATGGACCGCACCCCGCCGTTCGCCTGGTCGGCGCTCGTCACGGCGTCGATGCTCGTGGTGAGCCTCGGCGTGGTGCTCGGCCAGATCGTCATTCTCTATATCGAACATCGCTACGGCCCCCGTTTTCTCGGCGGCAACTACGGCATCTGGTCGCGCATCGATTGGATGTACCGCACGCCGCAGCTGTTCATCTATGTGGTTCCGGTGCTCGGCGTGGTCGCTGAGATCATGCTGGCCGCCGCCCGCCGCTGGGTCTTCGAGCCGCTGGCGCTCTACTTCACGATGGGGCTCGTCGGACTCTTCGGCTTCGGCGCGTGGGCCAACTTCGGCATCACCAACGAAGGCACCGACATCGTCGACGGCCTCGAGGGCATCGTGCTGGTCGGCCTGTATGCGGGCGCCCTCGCCGGAGTTTCAGGATTGCTGGCGCTGCTGGGCTTCACGCTGTGGCAGAGCCGCAACCGGCCGCGGCCTCGCAGCGGCGCAGTGTCATTGACGCGGCCCAACACGGCGGTGGTCGCTGCGTTCGGCGCCGGAACGCTCATCGCAGTGGCCGCATTGGTGGGCCTGATCGGCGCCGGCGTGGACTGGCTGCAGATCGCTGGACGCGGCACCGATGGGAATGCCCCGCTGCGGTTCACCACCTGGGTCACCGGCCAGCAGAGCCTGCTCATCTACGGCGCAGGGCTGCTGGGCGGGCTGGCTGCGCTGCACTGGTGGGCGCCCAAGATCTGGGGCCGGCGGCTGTCAGAGCTTGCAGGGTTCGCCAGCCTGCTGGCGATCGGCGGCGGTGCCATGGTGGCGTGGCTGGGTCCGACGCTGTCAGGCGTCTTCACCGAGCAGCCGCAATTCGTCTATGGCGCGCCGCTGCTCACTACCCGCTATGCCAGTCAGGTCGACGATTCGGGCGCTGAAGGCCTGTCGGCGCTCGGCGCCGTCGGTGTCGTCATCGTGCTGGTCGGCGTAGCGCTGGTGGTGCTGAACCTGCTCGTGAGCGTGGCCATGCGCAAGGGTGCCGAAGCCGAGGCCGACCCGTGGGACGGGCTGACGCCCGAGTGGCTGCTTCCCTCACCGCCCCCGCTCGGCCCTGCTGCGGCCTTGCCGGAGCTCACCTCGGGAACCCCCTTGCTCGATGCTGAACTCAACGGCAACGGGCTCAACGGGACGGGGGCCGCGGCCGAACGCGACGCAGACGAGGTGCCAGCCTGATGGCGGACACGATGAGCACCGTCGAGGCTCCGCAGCCGGGGCGCTACAGCGTTCCCGGCCCGCCGCCGCGTCCCCGCAGCCAGCTCGTCGGTACCGGCTTCGCCGTCGCGGCCGGGGCCATGGCAGTGGCCGGGGCACTGGGCCACTACATGGCGCGCCGTCATGCGTCGGGCATCGACCCCGGCCACGACTGGCTCGTCGGCCAATCGGTGCCGAATCCGCAGCTCGTCTACGCGCTCATCACCCTGCTGGTGTCTGTCGTCACGGCGCACTGGGCGGTGTGGGCAAGCGGCCGTGGCGAGCGCGGTCACACCTGGGTGGGCATGGCGCTCACCTTGGTGATGGGGCTCGCCTTCTTCAACATGGTGATGTTCAGCCTGAACCGCATGGAGCTCGAGATCGGCTCGGGCGAATGGGCGACCTTGACATACGCGGTCACCGGGCTCTCACTGGCCATCTTGATTGTCGGGATGTTCTATCTGGGCTTGATGACACTCCGTTCGCTGGGCGGCAGCGTGGGCCGCGACCGTTCGACGCCGCTCGGTGCAGCGGTTTTCTTCTGGGATTTCGCCGTGCTTGCGTGGGCCGCCACCTGGTACGTCGTGTACGTGGTGAAGTAGGGGATCGATGGTCGGCATCGCCAGCAGGTACTTCGCCGGGCGCATCGCGCTGGCTGCCGCTGCCGCAGTCGTGGTCGGCGTGCTCACGGGCATGGACGGCACCGGTCATGTGGTGATGTACGCCACGATCGTGCTGGGTGTGGCCGCCGGGGCCTTCGCCCTGCTGTTCGCTCTGGCGCTGACGGTGGGCGACGGCGACTCGCTCGACCGGGAGCACTCGCACGTCCATCGCGCCACCCCGGCGTACTGGCCGATCATGGCAGCGGTCGGCATGGGCGTGCTCATGGTGGGGCTGGTGACCGACTCCCTGCTCACGATCGCGGGCGTGGCCTTGCTGCTGATCTCCGCCATCGAGTGGACGATGAGCGCATGGGCGGAGCACCTGTCCACCGATGCAGAGTCGAACGCAGTCGAGCGCGCACGATTGCTGCGACCCTTCGAGATCTCGCTCTACGGCGCGCTGGGAATCGCCATTCCGGTGGTGCTCGCTTCTCGCATCTTCCTGACCGTGAGCAAGACGGCAGCGAGCTATGCAGCCATCGTGATTGCGGCAGTGATCCTGGCGTTCGCCTTCCTGGTGTACGCCAAGCCGCAGCTGCGGCGTGCCGTCACGGCGTCGATGCTGGTGCTGGGCGGCGTTGCGCTCATCGTCGCGGGCATCACCTCGGCCGTGATCGGCGAGCGTGAGTTCCATCACCATGGCGGCCACGCCGAGGCCGACGATCACGGCGCCGGCGGATCAGGCGAGATGAGCGAATCCGACGGAGGGCACGAGTGATGGGTACTCGCTTCGCTCGGAGCTGGCGGTTGCTCGTACCGGCGTTGCTCGGTGTGCTGCTGGCAGGCTGTGCCACTGGTCGCCTCGATGCCACCAAGCCGATCGGCCAAGAAGCTCAGGACATCGACGGACTCATGCGCCTGTCGGGCTGGATGGCGGTGGGCGTCGGCATCTTCGTGGCTGCTGCGGTCGTGACGATCATCGTGAAGTTTCGGGCTAAGCCCACCGACGATCCAGACGACCTGCCGCCACAGATCCACGGCAATCGCAAGGCCGAGCTGACGTGGACGATCATCCCGACGGCGATGCTGGTGTTCCTCACCATCTACACGCTGCCGACGGTATTCGCGCTGGCCAAAGAAGGCGACGGCCCCACGATCAAGGTGGAGGGCCAGCAGTGGTGGTGGCAGTTCAGCTACGACCTCGACGAAGACGGCCTCTACGAGATCGTCACGGCGAACGACTTGGTCATCCCGACCGGCGAGACGGTCAACCTCGAGATTCACTCCAACGACGTCATCCACTCGTTCTGGATCCCCCAGCTGAACGGCAAGAAGGACGCCGTGCCCGGCCGCATTCACGAGTGGCTGATCAGTTCCGACGAACCGGGCATCTTCTACGGCGAGTGCGTGGAGTTCTGCGGGCTGAGCCACGCCAACATGCAGATGCGAACCATCGCGCTCACTCCCGCGGATTTTGAACGCTGGAGGCAAGAACAGCTTGCCGGCACGGAGGCGGCGCAAGTGGCGCCCGCTGAGGAATCGCCCGCAGCGGCCGGTGCAGCACTGTTCGAGACTCATTGCATCAGCTGCCACGTCGTCGACGGGGTCTACGAGAGCGCGGCCGGGGGCAACGCCAACCTGCTCGCGGGCATCGCGCCGAATCTCACCAACCTGATGAGCCGCACGGCCTTTGCCGGAGCGCTGTACGAGACTTACCAGGTCGGACCCGACGGCGAGTACCTGCGCAATCCCGACGGGAGTCTCAAGCTCAACGTTGCCGAGCTGCGTGAGTGGGTGCGCAACGCGCCCGACATGAAACCGGCTCGTGCCGACAACCAGCAGGGCATGCTGGACTTCTCCGAGGTGTTGACCGATCAAGACCTCGACAATCTGATGGCCTACCTGAACACCCTCGGCAGTGAGCCGGTGCTGCCCCGATGAGCGCCGACGCACGGGCCTAGGAGGACGACTCGATGGCAATCATCACCGATCAGCCGGAAAGTGAAGCACCGGGCACCGAGCTCGAGGTGGCTGACGGCACCTCCGATCACGACGACGCACCGCGCACCGGCGTCTTCGCCCGTCCCACGCACGCGACCGGCTGGCGCGAGTGGCTCTTCACGGTGGACCACAAGAAGATCGGGATCATGTACGGCGCCCTCGCGCTGTTCTGGTTCCTGATCGGCGGCCTCGAGATCGGACTGGTGCGCCTGCAGCTGTGGGCGCCCGACGGCGAGGTGATCAGCGCCGACTTCTACAACCAGCTGTTCACCATGCACGGCGTCACCATGGTTTTCCTGGTGATCATGCCGCTGGCGAACGCGTTCGCGAACTATCTCGTACCGCTGCAGATCGGCGCCAGGGACGTGGCCTTCCCGCGCATGAACGCGCTGGGCCTCTGGGTCTTCTTCTTCGGCGGCATCTTCCTGAATCTCAGCTGGTTCCTGGGCGGTGGCGCCGACGGCGGCTGGTTCGCCTATGCGCCCAACACCGGCATGTCCTTCAGTCCCGGCCATGGCATGGACTTCTACGCCCTCGGCCTGCAGATCGCCGGCATTGCTTCGCTGCTCGGTGCCATCAACCTGCTGGTGACCATCATCAACATGCGCTGCCCGGGCATGAGCCTGCTGCGCATGCCGGTGTTCACCTGGATGATCCTGGTGGTGCAGTTCCTGCTGGTGTTCGCCCTGCCGGTCATCACGGTGGCGTTGATCCTGTTGACGTTCGATCGAACCTTTGATGCCAACTTCTTCAATGTCGACGCGGGCGCCGATCCGCTGCTCTGGCAGCACCTGTTCTGGATATTCGGCCACCCGGAGGTCTACATCCTGATCCTGCCGGCATTCGGCGTGGTGTCCGAGACGCTGCCGGTGTTCAGCCGCAAGCCGCTGTTCGGCTATCCGATCGTGGTGCTGTCGGGTGCGGCCATCGGCTTCATGGGGTGGGGCGTGTGGGCGCACCATATGTTCACCTCGGGCATGGGGCCGGTTTCGGTGGCGGCGTTCTCGGCGACCACCATGTTCATCGCGGTGCCGACCGGTGTGAAGATCTTGAACTGGATCGCGACCATGTGGGCCGGCAAGGTCCACTTCACCGTGCCGATGATGTTCTCGGTGTCGCTCGTGGCCATGTTCACGATCGGCGGCCTGTCCGGCGTCATGCATGCGATCGCACCCGCCGACACGCAGCAGACCGACACGTACTTCATCGTGGCGCACTTCCACTACGTGCTCGTGGGCGGCGCCCTCATGGGCATGTTCGCCGGCATGTACTACTGGTGGCCCAAGGCGTTCGGCTACCACCTCAACGACCGGCTCGGCCGCTGGCACTTCTGGTTGATGCTCCTGGGCTTCAACGTCACGTTCGGGCCGATGCACATCGTGGGCTTGCAGGGCATGGCCCGGCGGCACAGCGTCTATGGCGAATTCGACGGTTTCGAGTTCTGGAACAAGATCGCCACGATCGGCTACTTCTTCATGCTCATCGCCATGGTGATCCTGGCCGTCAACATCTTCCGCACGTGGGGGCGCTACCGCCGGGGTCTGGAGCCGGGGGCCGGAGCCGACCCGTGGGACGGCCGCACGCTGGAGTGGGCCATTCCGTCGCCGGTGCCCGAGCACACCTTCGACTA
>CAZAFV010000038.1:0-7190 GCA_964484385.1 uncultured Acidimicrobiales bacterium | reverse complement strand
GAGCGATGTCGACGACTTCTGGCACAAGAAATACCAGCCCGACGAGACCGGCAAGCTGCGACGGGTTGCCTACGGCAACGACATCGCCCAGCTCGGCGATCAGCACCCGCACCTGCCGTCGCCCTCGTACTGGCCGATCGTGCTGGCGGCGGGCATGCCGCTCATCGGGTTCGGGCTGATCTACAACCTGTGGATCGCCGGCATCGGGCTGTTGCTGCTGGTCGGTTCCATGTTCGGCTGGACCCTTGAGCCGGCCACCGATCCCGACGCGGGCCACGGTCACGGCCACGACGGGCATGGCGACCACGACGATGATCATGGCGGCGACCCCGACGGCCACGATGACCACAACGGCGTGCTGGCAGCCAGCACAGCGAACGGGGAGGCCGCCGGTGACTGACACCCCCACGACCGCCGGCACGGCAGCCGCCGTCGAACCGGCCGAGGGCGACGAGCCGCAGATCGCCTACCCGCGCACGGAGTGGGACGACTACGAGATCATCCCGCCCACCACGAGCTTGTCCAACGAGAAGCTGACGATGTGGACCTTCCTGGGTTCGGATTGCCTGCTCTTCGGGGCGCTGATCTCGACGTACTTGCTGCTGCGCAACCGTCAACCGCTGTCGGGCGAGGGGTCGCTGAAAGCGGCCGATCTGTTCGACATCCCGTTCACCTCGGTGAGTTCGTTCGTGCTGCTGATGAGCTCGCTCACCATGGTGCTCGCGGTGTCGGCGATCGCCAGGGGCGAGATGGAGCGCTGCAAGCTGTGGCTGCTGACCACCGCAGCGCAGGGTGCCGTGTTCATCGCCGGGCAGGTGTACGAGTTCACGAGCTTCTACCGGGAAGGCCTCGGGTACACCGTCAGCATCTCGTCGTCGGCCTTCTACACATTGACCGGCTTCCACGGCGTCCACGTGTCGCTGGGCATCATCATGCTGGTCACGCTGTGGGCCATGGTGAATCGGGGCATCATCGGTCCTGAGCGGGCGGAGACCGTCGAGATCATCGGCCTGTACTGGCACTTCGTCGACATCGTCTGGATCGTGATCTTCGCGGTCGTCTACCTGATCCCGTAGGAAGTGCAGCGATGAGCACCGCCACCGAAGCCGCATCCGAAGAGATCCACCCCTCCGACGAGGCTCACGACGATCATGACCACGGCCTGAGCGACTTCGGTTACATCAAGGTCGCCCTGCTGCTGGCGGTTCTCACGGCAGCCGAGGTGCTGATCTACTTCGCGCCCCCGGGTCCGCTCGAGGTCCCGTTGCTGCTCATCCTGATGGTCGTCAAGTTCCAGATCGTCGTGGCCTACTTCATGCACCTGCGCTTCGACAACAAGCTGTTCACGTGGATGTTCGTCGGCGGGCTGGTGCTCGCTATCGCGGTCTACGCGGCGATGGGCACTTCAATGCTGTTCTGGACCGACCCGGCCGGCTGCGACCTCAGTCCCAACCTCAACTGCTGAGCGTCGCTGCGCGTGACGGCGCGCAGCCCACTCGACCGTCAGCCGTGGCCGAGGCGTTCAACCGCTTGGGCGGTGTAGTCGCCGTGGGGGCCGTCGTGGCTGAACACGTAGGCGTTGGTGCGGTTGGCGTCGCCTGCGACCGCGATCACGAACTTCGCCGGCTCCGAGACGATCGGCACCAGGCGGTCGGGATCGTCTGAGGCTGCGAACTGCGACGGTAGATCGCCGGCGGCGACGACATCGGTGAGCCGGGGGCGGCCTGCCGCCAGGTTGGTCCACTCGCCGATGAGCTTCTCGAATCGCCACGCCGGGATGCGGGCGTGCTCGAAGAGCGCCTCGGCCAGGTTCGCCTTGGTCCAGCCGGCTGCTGCGCAGGTGCGCGCCAGGATCGGCGACAGCACCAGCAGCGGCCGGTAGTGCATCCGCCCGAGCCCGTACAGGTGCCCGAGGTCCCAGCCGGTGATCCGCGCCAGTCCGTCGGCAAGATACGGCACGATCTCGTCGGGGGTGGAGCCGAACGCGCTGCCGACAATGGCGCCACTGTTGAAGCGGGCCATGGTCAGCACGTCGTAGTTCCGGCCGAAGCCGAATTCGGCGCTGACGGGGTCCCAACCGATGTCGGCGAGGGCGGCGGCGTCCTCGCACAACACTACGCGGAACGAGTTCCCGAAGGTGGACTTGTCGTGCTCGGCCGCAGTGAAACCGAACACGTTGCGCTGGTAGAGCCGCAGCCAGCGGCCGACGCTGGTGTTGGCGCGCACACCGTCGCGCAGTGCCCCGACGCCGGAGTTGAAGCCCAGTGCTGCCGCATTCGGCCCGTCGAGGATCATCAACGCATCGGCGCCGGTGGTGTTGCCCGAGTGCTCAGCGCCGTAGTGCGGGTCGGCCAGGATGCGCGCTGCGGCGAGCAGCACACCGAGGTGCCGCGGCTCGCAGCCCGCCATGACGGCGTTGGTAGCCACCGACCACACGGTCATATCGCGGCCGGTCGTCCGGGCGATGCCCAGCGACTGCTGCGGGTCCAAGCCCGTGCCAGCCAGGAAGCGCTCGACCCGGTCGCTTGTCGGCGGAACGATCGGCAGCCCGTCGGACCATCCCCGCTCGGCGAAGGCGTCGTTGATCTCGTCGACCGAACCGCTGATCGCTGTGTCGTACGGGTCGAAGGCAGTCGATTCGCCCATGTCCCGATCGCCGGGCGAAGCTGTTCCGTTCGTGCCGTTGCGTGCGGCGGACGCTCCGGTCAGCCCAGCGACGATGGCGTCCACGGTGTGATCGACGAAGTTGCTCTCCATATCCGAAGCGGACTGGGCATCCACATGACCCATCGTGACTGCCAAGGGCAATCCTTCGAGTCCGAACCCGCGTGCGGTCGCGATGGCCTGGCCGTCGAAGCTCTCGCACACGATCGAGACCGACGGCACCCCTGCGACTTCGGATGCGACTGCTGCCCGCGCCACGGCGGGCGTGCAGCTGCCTCAGCAGCCCATGCCCGACACCACGGCGTCGACAGCTCGTGAACGCAGTGAGTCGGGCAGGCGGTCGATGACAGCGGCTTCGTCGCCGCCGTGGGTGTTGCCGAACGTCTCGTAGCCGACGAATGTCACGCCCTCGTAGCGGGCAGCCAGCTCGCGTTCGAGAATCGGGAACAGCTCATCGCCCCGGAACAGGTAGTCCCACAGGAACCCGATCCGTTTGCCTTCAAGCGTGTCGAGTCTCGGCGCCAAGTCCCGGCGCTCGATGCCTGAGGGCGCTCCGGGCCACACGACGTCGTAGGACGGTTCGGTCATTTCCGCGTCCCCTTCCCGGCGAAACCCGACGCTCACGCCTCGGCGTGCGACTTGGGATCGGGCACGTCAACGTGGACGGTCACGATATCCACCTCGTGATACTGCTGATGATTCACCGATGCTGCGTGATGCCGGAGCATCCGCAAGGACAGGTCTCGCTCGACTGGCCTCTCGGCGCTGTGCGAATCCAGCACGGCGAGCCGGTCCTCGATGTTCTCCTCGCTCGCCGCGGCCACGAACTCGAGAACGGCACTGCCGTCCTGCTTGCTCGCTGTCAACCGCAGAGTGCGGCCCTCGCCTGCACCAGCAGGCCGCTCGGCGTCGATCAGTGTCAGCAGCGCCTCCTCGGCCACTGCGTCAAGGCGGTCCGACATCAACCGGTTCCAGCCGTTGCGGTCGGCAAAGCGGCCCAAGAACACTCGAACCTGCGGCAATGACTGGGTCGTCAACTCGCAGCGCATCCGCTGGGGGCGAGCTTGGGCGACCTCGGTGAACAGCGTCAGGACAATGGCCGTGAGCCCGCCGGCCGTCATGCCGTTCTCGAGGAAGCCGCCAGCAAAGCCCGACAGGTACTCGGGGAAGATCACGCCGTTCTGGAAGCCCACGCCGATCCAGAACGAGAAGCCCGCGATCAGCCCCTTGCGGTAGTCGGTCGCGTCAGCGATGACGATCTGCATGCCGGTCACGAACAGCATCGCCAGCAGGATCGTTGCGTATGCCGCGACGACGGCATCGGGCACCGCCATCACCACGGCCAGCGCCTTCGGCACGAACGCCATCACGATGAACGCGGCGCCGATGGCCACGCCCACCCGGCGCGCCGCCACGCCGGTCAGCTCAGTGACCGAGATGCTCATGGAATAGGTGGTGTTGGGCACCGTGCCGGCCAGTCCCGACAGCAGATTGCCGGTGCCGTCGGCGGCGACGGCGCCCTGCACTGCCCGGTAGTCAACGGCTCTTGGCCGCCGCCAGGACACCCGCTGAATGGCCACCGAGTCGCCGATGGTCTCGATTGCGCCGATGACGGTGGCGAACACGAAACCCGGCAGGAGGATCCAGAACTCGGATCCGAACGTGAAGTCGAAACCGGGCCAGCCGCCGTCGGGCAGTCCGATCCAGCCCGCACCGGCAATCCGATCGAAGTCGTACAACCCGAAGAATGCTGCAACCGTCGATCCGACCACGATGCCGATGACTGGCGCCCACAAACGGAGACTGCCGCGGGCCTTCAGCGCGATCACCACAATGACGCCGACGGCCACGAGAGCGCTGACGGGCGCACTCGCCGCGGACGCGCCTTCGGGTGACGCAGCCACCATGTCGAAGATGAGCGGCATCACCGAGACTGCGATGAGCATGACCACGGTCCCGGCCACGGTCGGCGTGAACAATCGCCGGAACAGGGCGAGCTTGGCAGCCAGCAGGAACTGGAACAGCGACGAGGCAACGACCAGGGTGGCCAAGAGCCCCGGCCCGCCGTCGACGAGCGCCGTGACGCACACCGCGATGAAGGCTCCGGATGTACCCATCAGCAGCACGTATCCCGCGCCGATGCGTCCGAACCGCACGGCTTGCAGGATGGTGCTGACGCCGCTGATCGCTGCTGCGGCGAACACCGCCCACGCCAGGTAGGCGTCCGATCCGTCGGCCGCCCGGACAACGATGGCAGGTGTCAGCACGATGCCGGCGATGGCGAGGATGGCGAACTGCAAGCCGAGTCCGGCGGTGAGCGGCAGCGGGGGCGTGTCAGAAGCCTCGAAGCGAATGTGACGACCGGGGGTTGTTGCGGGTTCCTGCATCGAAGGATGCTCGCAAGTCATGTCCCGAAGCGCAAGCACTCCGAGCCCATCGGGAGCGTGCGGGGCCGGTAGCTTCACCCGGCGTGATCGATCTCCGCCGGCTTCGGGATGACGCCGCGTACCGAGACGGAGCTGCCCGCAAGGGCGCTTCGCCGGAGTTCATCGACGAGGTCCTTGCGGCCGACGAGGCGTGGCGGGCAGTCACCCACCAGGCTGAGCAGGCGCGGGCGGCGCAGAACGCCGCATCGCGCGAGATCGGGCGGGCGGCCCCCGACGAACGCCCGGCGAAGATCGCCGAGGCGGCGCGTCTCAAGGAAGAGGTGGAACGCCTTGAGGTGTCCGAACGGGAAGCCGCTGAGCGGCGAACCGATCTGGCGCTGCAGGTTCCCAACCCGGCCGCGGCCGACGTGCCGTCTGGTGGCGAGGAGCACTTCGAAACCGTGCGTGAGGTGGGGGAGCGAGGCGATCCGCCGGCTCACGACCATGCCGAGATCGGAGCGCTGACCGGCCTGGTCGACTCCGAGAGCGGTGCCCGCAACAGCGGCTCGCGGTTCGCCTACCTCAAGGGCGCGGCGGTGCGGCTGGAATTCGCCCTTGTGCAGTGGACGATGGACCTGCTGGAGCGCGACGGCTTCCTGCCTGTCGTGCCGCCCGTGCTCGTGCGCGAGGAGATGATGACCGAGGCCGGGTTCTTTCCCGCCGACCGTCACCAGGTGTACGAGATCGACGGCGACGACCTGTTCCTGATCGGGACATCCGAGGTGGCGCTGGCGGGCCTGCATCGGGGCGAGCGGCTGGACCGGGCCGGGCTGCCGTTGCGCTATGCCGGGTTCTCCTCGTGCTTCCGGCGCGAAGCCGGCACATACGGCAAGGACACCCGTGGCATCTTTCGGGTGCATCAATTCGACAAAGTCGAGATGTTCTCGTTCTGCGACTCGGAGACGAGCTGGGATGAGCTGGAGGCGTTGCGCGCCATCCAGGAGGAGATCGTCGGTTCGCTCGACCTGCCCTACCGGGTCATCAACGTGGCGGCCGGCGACCTGGGTGCTGCTGCGGCCAAGAAGTACGACCTCGAAGTGTGGCTGCCTTCTGAGCGCGCCTACCGCGAGGTCACCTCGTGCTCGAACTACACCGATTACTCGGCGCGTCGGCTGGGCACTCGCTGGTTCGACGAGGACGGCCAGGGGCTGGTCCACACCCTGAACGGCACGGCCTGCGCCGTCGGCCGCACGCGCGTGTTCATCATGGAAAACAACCAGCAGCCCGACGGCTCCATCGCGGTGCCAGACGCGCTCCACCCCTGGCTCAGCTTCACGGAGATTCCCGCCCCCGCCTCGGACTGAGCGGCTGGCTCAAGCGCTGGCGAGTTGCGCAGCAGTCTCGAGCGCTGCGATGCGCCCGCCGGGTTCGGCCGGCGTAATGCACGCTGCTAGGCGGCGGCCAAGCCGAAGTAGGCGGCGGCAGCAGTGCCGGTGATCGTGAGGGAGAGGTAGCCGAGCGCGAGCAGGGGACTGGCTCGCGCCAGTCGTACGGACTCGGGAAACAATCCTGAGACCGTCGTCAGTGCGCCGAGGCCTGCTGTACCGATGACGCTCATCGTGGCGTCACCAGTGCCCGCCAGCAGACCCAGCGCGAAGGCGCCAGAGAGGTTGATGAGCAGCGTTCCGCCCGGGCCGAGGGCGGTGCTGACCCTCCAGCGCAGCACGGTGCCCGCGGCGGCGGCAATGCCGAAGCCCACGGCCACAGCCAGCGAGGTCATGGCCGAACCCGGCGTGTCATCGCCACGATGCGGCCCGTAATGAACGCCAATGTGCATGCGGTGATCGTGAAACCGAGTCCCGACACGCCCGTCGTCAAGGTACGTGGCCAGATGGAGTGCGAGCGCCGACATGGAGGTGAGCGCGCCGCAGAAGCCTGCTGCGAGCCATGGCGGCGGTGCGTGGCCGGATCTGGCACCGAGTCGATGCGACAGGTGCCGCATGCGTTCGTGACTGGCTGTGGCCCAGCCGGCAAGAACGCAGCCGACCACGTTGGCCGCCAAGAGTGCCCAAGCCCCGTCCAGCGGGGTTGTCAACGCCCACCTGGCTGCCGCTCCGGCGACGCCCGCCACAGCTACCGCGGCGGTAGTGCGCAGTGTCA
>CAZAFV010000037.1:2950-29794 GCA_964484385.1 uncultured Acidimicrobiales bacterium | reverse complement strand
AGCGGTTCTGGAGCCAGTCGGCGATGGCCTGGCCGATCTCGTCGGGGCTGTCTTCCTGGCAGAAGTGATTGCCCGCGACGGTCACCTCGGTCTGGTTCGGCCAGGTGCGGCAGTACTCGAGCTGGGGACCGTTCAGGATCGCGCCCGGGTCGGCGTTGACCAGCAGCTTCGGCACGTCTGAGCCCGACAGCCACTCGCCGTAGTCAGTCACGATCTGGGTGACTTCGGCAGGCTCGCCCTCGATCGGGATCTGGCGCGGCCACGTGAGGGTGGGACGCCGGTGCTCGGGTTCGACGAACGGGCGTCGGTACTCGTTCATCTCCTCGTCGGACAGCTTGCGGATGATCGAGCCGGGCAGCACCGCTTCCACGAACAGGTTCTTGGTGATCACCATCTCCTCGCCCGCCGGCGACCGGAAGCCCTGGAAGATGCCGGCTGCCGCCTCGGGCCACTCCGCCCAGCTCATCGGCCGCACGATGGCCTCCATGTAGCAGAGACCCGCCACCCGGTCGCGGTGCCGGTTGGCCCAGTCAAAACCGAGCGCCGATCCCCAGTCGTGGATCACGAACGTGATGTTGTCGCCCAGGTCGAGCTGGTCGAGCAAGCCGTCGAGATACTCGCGGTGTTCCACGAACCGGTACGAGTCGGGCCCGGTGTCGTCCAGCTTGTCGGAGTCGCCCTGGCCGATCAGGTCGGGCACCACCACCCGAGCATGCGGCCGCACGTGGGGCACGATGTTGCGCCAGAGGTACGAGGACGTGGGGTTGCCGTGCAGGAATACGACCGCATCGCCTGAGCCGGAGTCGTGGTACGCCATCTGCTTGCCGTTGACGGTGGCGTACGACTTGGACAGCGGTTCCGCAGAGAGGGTGGCCATGGGTGCTCCTCGGGGTTGGGGGCGTGCCGGATCGGCGCCACATGATGCCCGCCCCGCCGCACCAATGCTCAGTCTGACCTCGTTGCTAGCGGTACGAGACGGGGATGCCCTCATTGGTGTAGGTGACCTGGGGATCCCACAGCAGCCAGTCGCTGATGCCGAGGTCGGCTGCGGCATCGATCTGGGCACGCACCTCGTCAGGTCCGTAGTTCACCCGCATCGAGAAGTCCTGCAGCCACGGCACCACCGCCGTGTTGGTGCCTGCAAGCACGCGCTGGAATTGGGCCAGTGACGCCCTCGTGATGTCGTAGGGCTGTGCCTCTGGGTGCACCACGCCGTACTCGCCGCGCCCCCAGTGCGACGGGTACACCATGGGCGCCACGTAGTCGACGTGGTCGGACATGGCGCCGATGTCCTGCGCCACCCACTCCCCGCGGTCTGCCGCGATGCCGAACACCGAGACACCGTGGAACACCTGCGCCTCGCGCAGCATGGAATTCGCCTCGGCCAGGAAGCTCACGATGATCGGTGACGGGTCGCCGCCGTCCCAGCCGGGAATCCGCATGCCGCTCAGATCGCCTTCGGGCCGGCGCATGTAGTCCCACAAGATGTCGTCGATGCCGGCTTCGGCGGCCTCTGCGGCGATGTCCAGGTTGTACTGCCGCACAATCGGATGGTGGAAGTTGGTGAACCCGCCGTACTTCGCCAGGGGGCGGCCGTCGGGCGTCTGCACCACCCAGTCCAAGCTGTCGTTCGCGACGGCGTATCGGGTGAGCGTCGGGTCGTTGAAGGCCACGATGCGCCCGATCACCCGCACGCCGAGGGCGTGCAGTTCGTCGATGGCGTCCCGCAAGTCGTAGAGCTCTCTCGACGCACCCGTCAGCTGGGCCAGCCGGACATCTGTCCGGTGGCCGATGCGGCCGTCCTCGTCCTTCAGATCGAGCTGCACCGCGTTGATGCGGCCTTGCTCGATGAGCTCCACCACCGACTCGCGCAGCCCGTCGTGGTCCCATGCCGCTGCCGTGACGTGAACTCCCGTGGTGTGCGGGTAGCCGATGGGCACGATGACGTCGAACTCGGTGCTGTTGCCGGCAGCGTCGGTGGCGATCACCGGGACGGGACCGCCGGGCGGACCCGGCAGGGTGAGGCTGAACGAGCCTGATGCCGTGTCGACGCGCTGCTCCCCGATCTGCAGCGACACGCCCGGCTCGACCGACCCGGCCAACACGACCGGTTCGTCGAGTGCCACCGGCTCGAAGACCCTCGGCAGCTCTACTGTTGGGGGTGTCCCGTCAACCGTGAACGTGACCACCGCAGTTGCCGTGCCGAAGAAGCGTCGATCGACATCGAGCGTCACGACGTGCGCGCCCTCGGTCAGCTCCGGCACCGGCCAGACGATCCGGTTGTCGTAGCGCTGCACTCCGCTCACGGGGAAGCCGTCGAGCAGCATCTGCGCGGAGGTGACATCGCCGCCGTCGACGCTGAACTCCAAGACGGTCCCGGCTAGTCCAGCCGGGCGCACCATCGCGCCGTTGTTGATGCCCGAAATGGTGATCTCGGTGACGCGCAGCGCGTTCATTGCCACGAAGCCCACACCGACGGTGGCGGCGATCAGCAGGATCGCGACGATCGCACGCCCGCGGCGACGGCGCTTGGGCGGCGGTCCCGCGATGCCGATGACGGCGCGGTCAGCCGCTCGGCGAGCACGCCGGCTCAGGCCGGTCGCATAGAGCGGCGCTTCGGGCTTGGGCGGACGCCACGGAAAGCCCCAGCCCTCGGCCGGGTCGGTCGGACCGGTCGCCTCGTGGCCATCGGGGCCGCCGGCGAGGTCGTTACCCACCAGCGACGGCCCCACTTCATGGCCATGCCGGGTGAGCGACCAGCGCGCGCCCCGCAGGCCCGGCACGGAGCCGGCCTGCGCCACGATGCCCGATTCCTGCAGGGTGTTGAGCGACATCTGCACGGTCTGGTTGTCCAGCACCACAGCCGCGCTGATCTCGCCGATCTCGGCCGTCCCCCCACGGCTGAGCAGCTCGCGCAGAATGCGCCTGTCGGCGGGCGCCAACAATGGCATCGGATCGAGTGTATTGAGGCCGCCAGACGGCCTTCGGTCAGGCGTGCCGCCGCTTCAGCCCAGAGATGCCTAGGCGGGATGGCGGGCCGTGACCGTCGTGGTGATGCCGCCTCGCACCAGCCAGCGCGTCTCCACCGTGGCCTGCTTGGGTGCGACGGCCGCCACCAGGTCGTCGAGGATGCGGTTGGTGATGGCTTCGTGATGAACCGGCTCGTCCCGGTAGCTCCACAGGTAGAGCTTGAGCGACTTCAGCTCGACGATGCGACGATCGGGGATGTACGCGATGTCGACTGTGGCGTAGTCGGGCTGCCCGGTCACGGGGCATACGCAGGTCAGCTCCGGCGTGGTGCAGCGCACCTCGTAGTCGCGGTCGGGGTAGGGGTCGTCGAGCGCGATCAGGTCTCTGGACGGTTCGCTTCCCATGTCGGAACTCCTCGACTGGCGGGCAGGGGTGCCCGTCAGTACGACAGGGTGGCGTGCGGTGTGTTCTCCGCCAACCCGAGCGGCGTCACAGCGACGAACTCGGTGCGCTCGGTGAATTCGGCCAGGTTGCGGGCGTTGGTGTAGCTCATGGCGCTGCGCAGGCCGGCCATCAGCTCGCCGATCAGCTTGCCGGCCTCGCCCCGGTAGGGCACGGTGCCTTCGACGCCCTCAGGCGCCCGCTGTTCGAAGTACTCGTCGTCGATTTCCTCGCCGTGACGCTCGGCCCGGGCCTCGATGGCTTCGAAGCTGGCCATGCCGCGGATGCGCTTGCGCAGCCCGTGCGGACCCTGCTCGACCTCGCCGGGACTCTCCTTCGTTCCGGCGAGCATGCTGCCGATCATCACGGTCTCGGCACCGACGGCCAGCGCCTTGGCGATGTCGCCCGATGTCCTGATGCCGCCGTCGGCGATGACCGGCACGTCGAACCCCGCATCAGCCAGCCCGTTCACCACGCTGTCGGTCGCAGACAGCTGCGGCACGCCGACTCCGGCCACCAACCTCGTGGTGCACACGCCGCCCGGTCCCACGCCCACCTTGATCGCGTCGGCGCCGGCTTCGGCCATGTCGATCGCGCCGTCGATGGTGGCCACGTTGCCGGCGATCACGTCGGTGTCGGCGAAGTTGTCCTTCAGGCGGCGCACCCCGTCGATGGCATGGTCGGCGTGACCGTGCGCGATGTCGAGCACCAGCACATCGGCTCCTGCTGCCACCAGTGCCTTGGCCCGGTCGCCCATGTCGTGGTCGGTGCCTACCGCGCCGCCGGCCACCAGTGAGCCGTCGTCGGCGTTCTTGATGGCGGCGATCTGGGCCGCTTGCGCGTCGATGGGCATGAACCGGTGGACGATGCCCGCACCGCCCAGACGGCCCATGGCAATCGCCATCTCGTGTTCGCAGACCGTGTCCATGTTGGCCGCAATCACCGGCAGATCCAGCGGGATGTTGCGGGACAGGCGGGTGCGCACCGACACGTCGCTGCGGCTGCGGATCGACGAACGCTGCGGCACGATCAGCACGTCGTCGAAGGTCAGTCCGGTTCTCAGGTCGCGCAGTTTCATGAGCGGCCCCAAGCTACCGTGAGTCGCCATGAGCCCCCGGCGCCGGACGGTTGTGACGGTGGCCGTACTGCTCGTGATCGTCGCTGCCGCAGCGGCCGTCGGCGTCTGGCGTGTGCTCGGCGATGCCCCCGAAGAGGTCAGCCTGGCCGAAGCGGTCGAAGTCGCCGAACAGGCCCAAGAAAACCCAGATCTCCCAGCGTCGCCGACCACTGCAGCAGCGAGCGGCGAGGTCGCTGGGGACGATGACGCTGCCCCCGATGCCGCAGACGGCGACGACGGTGCCGCCGACGCAGCCGGCGCCGACAGCGCTGCCGAATCGGGAGCAGGCGACGGCGACACCGACGAGGCCGCGGCACCCGCCGCTGCGGTGACCTCGACCGCGGAGCTGGACGGCACTTGGGCCGTGGACGCGGAGACCGGGGAGTTCACGCTGGAGGACGCCACTGGCTCGTTCGCCGGTTTCCGCGTTGACGAGGAACTGGCGCGCATCGGCGCATTCACCGCCGTGGGCCGTACCGGCGATGTCAGCGGCAGTTTGGAGATCGCCGACGAGCATGTGACTGCGGTGGAGATCCGCGTCGACCTGACCACGCTCCGGACCGACGACAGCCGCCGCGACGGCGCGGTCCAGCGAGCGCTGGGCACCTCTCAGCACCCCACGGCCACGTTCTCGCTCACCGAGGAGTTGCGCATCGACGGTGCCGTGGAACTCGGCGAGTCCATCAGCCTCATGGCATCGGGCGACCTGACGGTGAACGGTATCACCCAGCCTGTGACCATCGACATCGAAGCTCAGCTCGTCGGCAGCCTCATCGCCGTCGTCGGCTCGGTCGAGATCACCTTCGCCGACTTCGATGTAACGGTGCCGCAAGTGCCCATCGTCCTGTCCGCCGAAGACCACGGAATCATGGAGTTCCAGCTGCTGTTCAAACGCCGCTAGTCGAAGCGTTCGCGCAGCCGGTACTTCTGGATCTTGCCGCTCGGCGTCATCGGGAACTCGTCGACGATGACGAGTTCCTCGGGCCAGAACTGCCGTGTCACCTGCTGGTCGTCGAGAAACTCTGTGAGTTCAGCCAGGGTCGGCGGCTCTCCGTTGGGCTGAACGAACGCGCAGCCGATCTCGCCGAGTCGTTCATGAGGCTTGGCGACGATTGCGGCGACACCCACGGCGGGGTGCCGCAGCAGGACGTCTTCGACTTCCTTGACCGGGACGTTCTCGCCGCCGCGGATCACCAAGTCCTTCGTACGGCCCGCGATGCTGATGTAGCCATCGCTGTTCATGACCGCACGGTCGCCTGTGTCGAACCAGCCTTCTGTCCAGAACTGCTCCGTGAACTCCCGCCCGGCCATGTAGCCGGCGAACAGCGCGCTGCCGCGACATTGCAGGTCGCCCTCGGTGTCGGTCACTGCCTGGCCGGACTCGTCGATCACCCGGACTTCGTTGTCGTCCACGGCTCGGCCGTCGGTCAGCCGGCGTTCGAGCGGGTCGCTGGGCCGGCCCACGGTCAGCAGGCCGGTTTCGGTCATGCCCCAGCCCGGCATTACCACGCAATCGGGCAGCAACTCGAGCGCACGTTCGAGCACCGGGCGAGGAATCGCTGCACCTGCACACAGGAATCGCTGCCACGTGGAGAGGTCGTAGCCGGGCAGATCGTCCACATTGAGCACATCGGCCAGGAACGGCGTCGCACCCATGGACAGCTGGATGCGGTGCCTGCCGATGAGCCCCACGAACTCGGTGGGGTCCCACACGTCCTGCATGACCACATGGCCGCCCGTGTAGAGCGGCAGCCGCATCCCGTAGAGGTAGCCGGTCTGGTGGCCCAGGGTGGAGGCCATGTGGGTGACGTACGCCTGCGGCGCGCCGGCGCCGGGGTGCGGCTCGAGCCCCTCGCACACCGTGTCGAGGAAGGCATCGACGGCCACCGACAGGATGTTGTGAGTGTGCATGACGCCCTTGGGCAGGCCGGTGGTGCCCGAGGTGAACATCATCTCGCACACGTCGTTGGGCCCCGGCCGGCACAGGTCGACGGCGGCGCGGTCGTACGACGAGAACCGGCCCTCCTCGACCAGGTCCTCCCAGGTGATCGCGCCCTCCGGAAGCCACGACTCGTCGCCGTCGGTATCCGACTGCAGGGTCTCGGGCGATGGCACCACCACCAGCTCGGTGACCCATTCGCACTGCTCGCGCAGCTCGGCGTGCATCTCGGCGAGCTGGAAGCCCCGGTAGCTGTCGGCGGTCACCACCACCATCGGCCGGCCGAGTTCGCTCATCACCGTGAGCTCGTTGTGCCGGAAGATCGGTGCCACCGGGTTCACCACTGCCCCGATGCGGTCGCACGCCACAGCTGTCACCACGAAATGGCGCCAATTCGGCAGTTGCAACTGCACGACCGTGCCGGGGCGGACGCCGATCTCCAGCAGGCCCTTGCTGACAGCGTCCACGTCGTCGCCGAGCTCGCCCCAGGTCATGGTGCCGAAGCGATCGGTGATGACCGGCTCGCCGGCCCGCTCGGCAGTCCACTTGTCGACCCGATCGTCGAGCAGCCGGTTCGGCCACGCTCCCGAAGCGCTCAGCTCGTCGATGCGCTCCGCTGTCAGCGTCGTCTCGAAGAATCGCTTTGCGGACATCGGGTCCCTCTCGGCGACTAGGCCTGCCCCTCGCGGAAGCGTGGCAGCACCTCCGCCGCCCAGAACCGTTCGCTTTCTTCGATATAGCTCATCGGCGAGGCGGCGCTCAATACGACAGTGCGCGCACCGGCGTCGATGTACTCGCGCAGCCGCGCTTCGCAGCGGTCAGGATCGCCGGCAATGGCGAACTTGTGAACGAGCTGGGAGAAGTCCTGCGCGTACTGCTTGGACAGCCGCTCGGCGGCGTACTGGACGGCTGTGTCGTTGTCTTCGTGACAGCAGAAGAAGACGAACATGCCGGGCTCCACCGGCGTCGGGTTGCCTTCGTCTTCCCGGTAGCCGGCGATGGCCTCGATTGACTGCGCGAGCCGTTCGGGCGTGTACATGTACGGCAGCCAGCCGTCGCCGTAGCGGGCTGCGCGCCGCCACGCGGCGTCCTGGCGCCCCGAGACCCACACCGGCGGCGGCGACGCCGGCTTGGGTGCGAGCGTGACGCCGTTCAAGGTGTTGAAGCGGCCCTCGAAGGTGACGTCGTCTTCGGTGAACAACCGCCGCATGATGTCGAGCGCCTCATTGGTGCGAGCGCCGCGCTCGCGCACCGGCACGCCGCACGCCTCGAACTCCGAGGGCATCTCGCCGCCGACGCCCACGCCGAGGTGGAAGCGCCCGCCGGAGGCCACGTCGAGCGCGGCCGCGAGCTTTGCGCACAGCGCCGCCGGGTAGAGCGGGATGAGCGTGATCGACGTCATCAGCTTGAGCGTGGTGGTGGCGCCCGCTGCCACCGCCAGCGAGATGAAGCCGTTCGAGGTGGGCACGTGGAAGAAGACGTGCTCGCCGGTGGTGGCGTAGTCGTAGCCGAGCGCTTCGATCTCACGCGCGGCCCCCGCGATGTCGTCGCTGCGACGAATTGCCAGCCCGAACTCGATCTTGCCGTTGGCCGGTGTGCTGTCGCTCATTGGGTCCCCCTCAGTTTTGCCCGCTCTTGTTCGCTGGCGCTCACGGGCCGCTCGGGCCACGGCTTCGCCTGCCGGCTCAGCCTCTGGCCCGCTCTTGTGGAGCGAGACGGTAGCCGCGGGTGCTAGGCCAAGGCCGTGAGCACAACAACTGACGCTGCACCCACTGTCCAACCGTCCCGCATCGATGCGCTGCTCGACCGCTGCAAGCGCGAGGTGGAATCGGGTCTCCTGCCGAGCTGCCAGGTGGCGGTCGGCTTCGAAGGCGAGATCGTCGCGCAGGCCACCTACGGCGACGCCACTGACGAGACCCGCTACTGCATCTTCTCGGCCACCAAGCCGTTCGTGGCCTCGACGATGTGGCAGCTCATCAGCGAGGGGGCGGTGGAACTCGACGCCACCGCAGCCAGCTACGTGCCGGCGTTCGGCGAGAACGGCAAGGACCAGATCACGGTGGAGCAGGTGATGCTGCACACGTCGGGCTTTCCGCACGCTCCGCTGAAGCCGCCGCAGTGGGACACGTCGGAGTCGCGGTTGGAGGCCATGGCGAACTGGCGGCTCAACTGGGAGCCCGGCACCCGCTACGAGTACCACCCGACCTCGGCGCACTGGGTGCTGGCCGAGATCATCAACGCAGTCACTGGCAACGACTTCCGCGACGAGGTGCACGACCGCGTCACCGGCCCGCTGGGGCTGCCCCGGCTGCTGGGCCTGGCCCCCGACGATCAGGACGGCATCGCGGAGCTGATCCTGGTAGGCGAGCCAGCCACGCCCGACGAGCTCGAGGCAACGTTCGGCGTGCGGGAGCTGCCCATGACCGAGGTCACCAATGAGGCGATCCTGCGCTTCAACGAGCCGACCGTGCGCGAGGTGGGCGTGCCCGGCGGCGGCGGGTTCGGCACCGCGGTCGATCTGGCGCTCTTCTACCAAGCCCTGCTCCACAACCCCGACGAACTGTGGGACCCCGGAATGCTGGCCACCGGCACGGGCGAGGTCCGCAACACGATGCCCGACCCGATGGGCATGCCCGCCAACCGCTCGATCGGGCTGTTCCTGGCGGGCGACGACGGCCTGTCGAACATGCGCGGGCTGGGCCGCACCGTGTCGCCGATGGCGTTCGGCCACAACGGCGCCGGCGGGCAGCTCGCCTGGGGCGACCCGGCCACCGGCCTGTCGCTTGGCTACACCACCAACGGCTACGACGAGCATGAGGTTCGCCAGCCCCGCCGTGACACTGCGATCGGCAGCCTCGCCGGGCTCTGCACCACTCCCGGCTGACCGGCCCCGAACTGGGGCGATCGCCAACGTGGTAGCAACGGGGGCGATGCGGCTCCTCGTACTGCAGCACATCGACTGCGAGCACCCCGGCCGGCTGCGCGACTTTCTGCGTGCCGACGGCGTGGAGTGGACTGCAGTGGAGCTCGACGAGGGCGAGCCCATCCCGCCGCTGGACAACTACGACGCCATGTGGGTGATGGGCGGCCCGATGGACGTGTGGGACGTGGAGGACTGCCCGTGGCTGGTGCCCGAGAAGCGCGCCATTCGCCGCTGGGTGCGTGAGCTGCAGCGACCGTTCCTGGGGCTGTGCCTGGGGCACCAACTGCTGGCCGATGCGCTCGGGGGCACCTGCGGCCCGCAGCGACCGCCCGAGATCGGCGTGCTGGCCGTGGATCTCACGCCGGAGGGCCGCAGCGACCCGATCTTCCGCCAGATGAGCGACCGCCAGCACGCACTGCAGTGGCACTCGGTGCAGGTGGCGCAGCCGCCCGACGATGCGGTGGTGCTGGCCAGCTCCCCGGAGTGCCGGGTGCAGGCCATGCGGGTCGGTCCCCGGGCGTGGTCGATGCAGTACCACGTGGAGGTGGAAGACGACACAGTGCGCAACTGGGGAGCCATCGACGCCTACCGCGACGCCCTGGAGTCGACGCTCGGCCCCGGCTCGCTGGATGCGCTCGCTGCCGACGCCGACCGCGCCATGGTCGGCTTCGCCTCCGACGCCGAGCAGCTCTACCGCAACTTCATGGCCGCAGCGTTCGATTAGCGCGGGCCACGGCTTCGCCGAGTGCTTTCCGCTCACGCTTGCTTCGCTCGCAGTCCGCTCGGCACCAGAACTCCGCCTCTTGGCTCGGTGCTCACGTCAACATGGGCGGCTGTGCACGTCGGGGCTAGGTTCGGGCCGTCATGAACCAGTCCGCCAACCCTCGCAGTCGCGACTCCTCGACAGTCCCTGGGGCGCTGTCGGGACTGCGCGTCGTCGACCTGACCGGGGACGCAGGGCGCTTCGCAACGAAGCTGCTGACCGAGCTGGGCGCCGACGTGGTGAGGGTGGGCACCGCAGCGTCGGGCCTGCCGCTGGCGGATCCGGCTGCGGCAGCGCTCGGCGGGGTGGCCGACTGGTGGTATGACGGCGGCAAGCGCCGCTGCCCGGTGGACCTGAGCACCCCCGAGGGTCGAGACGCCTACCGCCGGTTGGCTGCTGCGGCCGACCTGATTGTGGAGACCGAGCGCCCCGGCCGGCTGGCCGATGCGGGCATCGACTACCCCGACATCAGTGCAGTCAACCCGGCGCTCGTGCAGGTCTCGATCACGCCCTTCGGGCGCACCGGCCCGCGGGCGCAGTGGCTGAGCTCAGACCTGGTGGCTGCCGCGATGGGTGGGATGATGGCGCTGACGGGCCTGGCCGACCGCCCGCTCAACGTGTGGGGCCGCCAGGCGTACAACTACGCAGGCTTCGTGGCGGCCACCTCGGGTGTCGCAGCGGCATTGTCGGCACGCTCGACGGGCCGGGGGGCGCACCTCGACCTGTCCATCCACGAGACCGTCACCGGTTCGATCGAGAACCTGTTCATGCAGTACTTCTTCCACGACCTGCTGCCCCTGCCCAAGGTGGCCCCGCGGCAGGGCGCCCTGCACTGGCTGCGCGCCTACGACTTGGCCGAATGCGTGGGCGGCAGCGGCGGCTACGTCATGATCACGCCGACCCCCACGCCCGATCTGCTGCTGGAGTGGATGGTCTCCACGGGCGCTGACGAGGTCGACAAGTGGATCGGCATCGACCCCGGCGAGCTGCTGCTCAGCGTGGATGAGGTCATGGATGCCGTCCGGCGGTGGATCCGGCCCCAGGATGCGCGCCAGGTCTGGTGGGAAGCGCAGGAGCGGCATGTGGCCTTCGGCGGGGTGCTCGACATCGCCGAGGTCTGCGCGAACGCGCAGTTCGCGCACCGCGAGTTCTTCGCTGACGTCCTGCCGCCCGGCGCAGCGGCGGCGAACGGTGCACGAGTGCCCGACCGCGCTGTACTTGGCCAGCCGGGCCCGGTTCGAATGCCGAGCCGGCTGGTCCGATGGAGCGACGCCGGCCGGTCGGGCGCAGTCCCGCCGAGTCCGCCCGCCAGCGTTGATACGCCACTCGACGAGGTGCTCGCGTCATGGGCGGCGCCGCCTGCCGAGGCTCGCAATGGCGATACCGACAGCGTGGCTGGTGCCGCCCCGGCCGGGAACGGAGGCGACCGGCGCCCGCTGGACGGCATCCGCGTGGCCGACTTCACCTGGGTGCTGGCCGGTCCGTCGGCCACGAAGCTGCTCGGCGACCTGGGCGCGGATGTGATCCGCATCCAGAGCGAGGAGCGCTCCACCATCGTCAACTCGCCCGACTTCCCCTACTACTTCGTGTGGAATCGTTCCAAGCGCAGCGCCACGCTCGACATGAAGCACCCCGATGCCCTGGCCGCTGCCCGGCGGCTGATCGAGACGTGCGACGTGCTCATCGAGAACTTCAGCGCCGGGGTGCTCGATTCGTGGGGTCTCGATTGGGAGACCGTCCACGAGTGGAACCCGCGGCTTGTGTACGTGACGATGTCGGGCTGCGGCCATGACGGCCCGTGGCGCCATGTCATCTCGTACGCGCCCACTGTGCATGCCGTATGCGGCATCACCCACCTGACCAACTTCGCCGACCGCGGCGACGTGGGCCCGGGCTTCTCGCTCAATGATCACTTGGCCGGCTTCGCCGCGGCGGTCTCGACCGTGGGCGCGTTGTACGCCCGCGAGCGCACCGGCGAGGGGCAGCGCATCGACATGGCCCAGCTCGAGGTGGGCACCTACGCGATCGGCGCCGCGATCATCCGCCAATCGGCCGCCGTGCTGCCGCCGCGGCCCGAGGGCAACCGCGACGGCATTGCCGACCATGTGCCCAATGAGGTGTACGCGACGGAAGACGGTTTCGTGGCGGTGACCGTGGTCGAGCCGGCGCAGTGGCTGGGGTTAGTCGGCCTGCTTGCCGATCCCCGGCTTGACGATCCGTCGCTCGCCACAGAGGCGGCCCGCCGCGACCGCAGGTCGATGATCGATGCCGTGCTGAGGGAGTGGGCCGCCGGTCGCACGGCAGCCGAAGCAGCCACTGCATTGCAGGGTGCCGGTGTGCCGGCGGGGCCGGTGCAGAACTCACACCAGCTGTTCGCCGACGATCCCCAACACGCCGTGCGTGGCTTCTGGCAGCCGGTCGACCATGCGATATTCGGCGAGCGGACGGTCGACGCGTTCGCGGGACTCTGGAACGGCCGGCGCTGGACGCCTCGCCACCTCAGCCCCGCCTACCTGGGCGAGCACAACTTCGACGTCTGGGCCGAAGCCGGCTACTCGCCAGAGGAGATCGCCGAGGGCATCGGCGACGGCCTGTTCCGCTGAGCCGCCGCGCCTGCAGGCGGGTCACCAAGCAGCCGTCGAAGCTGAACCAGCCGGTCTTCAGCCAGCGGCGATCTCCGCGATGAGCGAGAGAATCGCGTCGGAGGTCTCACGGTCCTGTTCGATGCGGTCGTCGGTGTCGTAGGTGATCTTGCGGGCGATGCGCGTGCCCGAGTCGCTGACGGCGGCGATGTGCGCGCGG
This sequence comes from uncultured Acidimicrobiales bacterium, assembly GCA_964484385.1. GTDB lineage: Bacteria > Actinomycetota > Acidimicrobiia > Acidimicrobiales > Poriferisodalaceae > Poriferisodalis. The sequence continues at coordinate 16,839 of CAZAFV010000037.1, read as the reverse complement.
TCCTCGCCTCGCCGGGGCGGATCGGTTACCAGCGCGGCCGTGCACGAGATGCCCGCCAGCGGCCACGGCTCAGTGCCGGGCTTGGGCGTGGAGACGAGGTACTGCGCCCGCGCCAGGCAGCCGTCGGCCATCGCCAGCGCGGCCTCATCGGACACGTGCGGCTCCAGCTCCGAGCCCATCAGCTCGTAGAGCGACTTCACCGAATACGGCACGCCGGCCTCGAGGATCGTGCGCGAGCCGCCCGGCACCGTCAGCAGGTCGCTGAGCGCCAGCATCCCGCCCCCTGTCACCGACAGCACGATTCGCAGCGGCGAATCGTGGATCGCCCGGATCGTCGCCAAGCGCTCGTCAGCGTTCATTTCGGCACCTCGTGTTCGTTCGCGACGCTCGCCGCGCCTGTAATCCGGCTTGTTCACCTGAAGCCGAGCTGCAGTTCCGGAGTATTGCCGCCAGTCGCCGAATGGACCAGGGGCGCGCGACGAACGATTGTTGTCACACCCCGAAATCATGCTGGTCCAGCGGGCGAGATGGGCGCTCCACGGACTCCGAGGTGTCGTATGCGAACATGCCAGCAGATGGCCTTGACCTTGCCGGAAGCGGTACTCGATGACGGCCCCACCGGCGGCATCGTTGACGAGCAGCAATTGTGCGCGATTGCGTGGGCGCTCGCCAGTGCCGGCCATCTCAAGGACGTGAGCCGTGCCGAGCAGAGGCTTATTGCGAGGGCGAGTCAGTCGCCTGCGCAGGCTGTGATCGAGCAGGTTGCGTCAGCGATCCGGCAAGGCGAGGACCCGCTCGGCACGGCGTTCGCATCTCTTCGGCCTGCGGCACAGCGGCGCAAGCTGGGTGCGACGTACACGCCGGCTTCGTTGATCGGGCCGATGTCGGAATGGCTCGCGAGTCACAGGCGCGCGTCTCGGGTGGTCGATCCCGGCGCCGGCTCCGCAAGGTTCTTGCTTGCGGCAGGCCGGCTCCTGCCGGAAGCTCGACTCATTGCGGTCGAAATCGATCCGCTCGCATCACTGGCAGCACGCGCGAACCTGACCGTCCTGGGTTTCGACGAGAGGTCCGAAATCCACACGGCCGACTATCGCACGTTGGCGTTGGAACCGGCTCCTGGCCCGACTGCGTTCATTGGCAACCCCCCCTACGTGCGTCACCACGACATCGCCCCCGAGTGGAAGGCATGGTTGCGAGAACGTTCCGCGGAGCTCGGTTTGAAGGCGTCAGCGCTCGCGGGATTGCACGTCCACTTCTTCCTCGCAACGGCACATCACGCGCGAGCGGGCGATTACGGCGTTTTCGTCACCTCATCTGAATGGCTTGACGTGGGCTACGGACAGCTCGCACGCGATCTGATCGCCGGGCCGTTGGGCGGCCTGTCCATTCATGTACTTGATGCCCGAAGCCAAGCCTTCGCGGACGCTGCGACCACCGCCACCGTCACCGCGTTCGAGGTGGGTGAGTCACAGCACAGTGTTCGCGTGCGCAAGATCAAGCGAACGGAGGACTTGCGAAGCCTGCAGGGCGGCAGACGATTCAGCCGTGAGAGGCTGCGGAGGACGCGCCGCTGGTCGTCTCTCTTGGAACCCAAGGTCAGCGTTCCGCGGGAGTTCGTTCCGCTCGGCGAGTTCTGTCGAGTACACCGGGGAGCGGTCACCGGAGCGAATGTGACGTGGGTCACCAAGCAAGGTGATCCGCGGTTGCCTCCAACGGTGCTTGTCCGTGCCGTAACTAAGGCAGCAGAGCTCTTCAGCTTGGACTCGGGGGTGTTGGACGAAAGCAGCCACTTGCGGGTCGTGATCGACCTGCCGACGGACTTGGATACTCTCGACTCAGAGGGTCGCGAACTTGTGGAGCGATTCTTGAGGAAGGCCCGCCGCGCCGGTGTCGCCGCGGGCTACATCGCTCGTCATCGAAACCCTTGGTGGTCAGTCAAGTTGCGCGACCCCGCACCAATCTTGGCCACGTACATGGCGAGGCGCCCGCCAGCGTTCGTACGCAATCTCGCAGCTGTGGCGAATCTCAACACTGTGCATGGTGTCTACCCGGTGCAACCGTTGTCGGACCTAGCGCTTTGTCGGTTGACGAAGGCGCTACGCGATGGCGCTTCTTTGACGGGCGGTCGTACCTACGCAGGTGGTCTGACGAAGTTCGAGCCTTCGGAGATGGCACGGATCATGGTTCCCCCACCGAACTGGTTGGAATTGAACGAGCCGTGGCCCTCATAGACCCACCGCGCTGGTCGGAAGAGGAACTCGAACGAGAGCGACGCAAGGCCGTCGGCATCTTCCGCAATGAGCGACTGACCGAGCCGCTCGAGAAGTATCTCGAGGCGTTCGACGACTACGCGGCCAGCGTTGATCGCCTCATGCGGGAGACAGACGACCTTCGATCACTTCACGATGTCGCTCAAGAGGTACTGGCTGACGCAGGCCTGCTCGAGGCCGTTAGGTACCTCGCCGGACCACCGGTCTCTGCCGACGACCTCATGGAGCTGGCGGAGACTCAGCTGACAGCGAGCCGACTGCGTGAAGATGACGCTGCCGCCCAGCGCGTGATCGACACCGTTCTGGACATGCTCGATTGCCGCCGATTCGCTTGGGTGGCTGAGAATCGGGAACCTGCGCACAACGAACGTGAATCGGCGGCGATGGCCTCGGCCGCCCTAATGGCGAGTCAACGTGTGCGTACGAACCGCGCCAACACGGCCAAGACGGACCAAGAAGCGCTTGTCCGCTCGCATCTGGGCGCCTCAGGTCTGACTGAAGTGAACACGCGAGAAATATGGACGCCCTCGGACGCGCCGCTACGAGGCGAATTCTGCGGCGAGTGCTCAGTCGTGGGTCGCAAAGCCGATGTCGTCGTCGGGTTGCGCGATGGCCGAGTCATGCCCATCGAGTGCAAGGTCTCGAACTCCTCAACAAACTCTGTGAAGCGCCTCAACAACGATGCCGCCGTCAAAGCCGATGTCTGGATTGACAAGCTCGGCAGTCACGGAGTCGTTCCTGTAGCGGTGTTGTCCGGCGTATTCAAGACCCTCAACCTGGTGCAAGCTCAAGACCGAGGCCTGACGATCTTCTGGGCCCACGATCTTGAGCCGCTCATCGACTTCGTGTCAGCCACGTCCTGACCGGTTGTTTGTTCGTCGCCGAGCATGCTTCAGGACCTGAAGAGCCGCCGCTGGGATGCTGCGGAGGTCCTCCCGTCGCTCGCCACCGAGGTGGCCCGCCGGGACCGCAGGTCGATAATCAACGCAGTGTTCAGGGGGTGGGCTGCTGGACGCCCCGCCATCCCAGCCCGGCGTACTTGGGCGAGCACAACTTCGACGTCCGGGCCGATGCCGGCTACCCGCCAGAAGAGATCGCCAAGGGCATCGGCGACGGTCTGCACCGGTGATCCTCAGCCAGCGACGATCTCCACGACGAGCGGGAGAATCGCGTCGGAGGTTCCGCAGTCCTGTTCGATCCGGCCGTCGGTCTCCTAGGTGATCTCGCGGGCGACGCGCGAGCCCGAGTTGCTGACAACCGCTATGTGCGCCCGGCCCTCGCCGCGCCGCAGCGAACGGTCGTTGTCACACCCCGCGAACAATCTGTGCGTCCTGAGCGGATCGGCCGCTCGCCGGGCGCGGAGGTGTCCTATGCGTACATTTGGGAAGTCGATCCTCGCCATATACGTAGCCCGTCGTCCGCGGGCATTCGCACGCAACCTCGTCGCCGCCTACAACCTTAATGATGTGCATGGCATCTACCCAATCGAGCGGCTGTCAGAAGCAGCGCTGTGCCGGTCGACGGAGGCGTTGCGCGACCGCGTCGTGCTCGCCGACGGGCGCACCCACGCAGGAGGTCTGACCAAACTCGAGCCGTCCGAGATGGCACGGATCATGGTCCCGCCGCCTGCCTGGCTTGAGGCAGATGAGCCGTGGTCTCGTCCGGCGTAGAGTCCACACTCGCGGCGGACCTGCGAGGCACGTCGCGAGGGAGCTGCTGATGTCCGGGCAAGAGCAGCAGACGATTCGGGACTGCCAAGCAGCCCGGATCCCTACGAATCCCGACCCGACCGCGCCCCGGGGCACGAGCGGTATCTCGGCCATCGATGTCTTCTGTGGCATCGGTGGCCTGTCCTACGGCTTGGCCGCGGCAGGCATCGATGTCGCCGCGGGCATCGACGTGGACGGGTCCTGCCGGTTTCCGTTCGAAGCCAACGTGGCAGGTGCACAGTTTCTCGAACGAGACGTTCGCGACGTTACTGCTGAGGAGCTATCCGATCTGTGGCCCGAGGGCTCGCTCAGGCTCTTGGCCGGATGCGCGCCGTGCCAACCCTTCTCTTCGTATCGCAAGGGCGTCAGCCCGTCGAGCGACGACCGATGGGTGCTGTTGCGGGAACTGGGCCGGCTCGTCGAGGAGACGCAGCCGGAGTTCGTCACCACCGAGAACGTCCCCCGCATTCACGACAAAACCGTCTTCGGGGACTTCGTGAAAATGCTCGACCGGCTCGGCTACTCCGTGGACAGCGACATCTGCAGGTGCACCGACTACGGCCTCGCCCAGAGCCGTCGCCGCCTCGTGCTCGTCGCCTCGCGGCTGGGCACTGCCGCGGTCCCGGAAGGAGACTGGCGGGACCGTCCCGCCAAGACCGTCAAGCAAGCGATTGGGAAGCTGCCGCCGATCGGTGCCGGCGACACCCATGAAGCTGATCCGGTGCATCGAAGCCGCGGCCTATCGGCGCTCAACCGCAAGCGAATGGTTGCGTCCAAGCCAGGCGGCACCTGGCACGATTGGCCGACCGAGCTGCGAGCGCCCTGCCATCAGCGGTCCAGTGGGGCCGCGTTCAAGAACGTGTACGCCCGGATGCGCTGGGACCGACCGTCACCGACGATCACAACCTACTTCCACAACTTCGGCGCAGGCCGCTTCGGCCATCCCCAACAACACCGCACCATCTCCCTGCGAGAGGCCGCCATCCTCCAAGGCTTCCCGAAGGATTACCAATTCGCTCCAGACGGGGATGTCGTGTCCTTGACGACACTGGGTCGGCATATCGGCAACGCTGTGCCGCCGCCGTTGGGGGAGGCTATTGGCCGAGACTTTCTTAACTCACTGATCGAGGTAGACGTGTGATGACTGAACAACCACCGTTCACCATGAGCATCGACATGTCGGTTCTTGAAGCGCTCGGCATCAAGCTGTACAGCAATGCAGCCGCTGTCCTCACCGAACTAGTCGCTAACGCGTATGATGCTGACGCAACCTTGGTCCAGATCAGCTGGAATGTGGACGAATCCAGCGTCGTTGTGTCCGATGACGGCTGTGGAATGACGCGGCAGGAACTCAATGATCGTTTCCTGAAAACTGGCTACCAAAAGCGACCTGCAGAAGGTCCGCACTCCAAGAAATGGAACCGCCCGTTTATGGGCCGTAAGGGCATAGGCAAGCTGAGCGCATTTTCCATTGCGGATGAGATCTTTGTCTACACGACTAAGGACGACGAGAGCATAGGTTGCCGGATCTCGGTGAGCGATCTCAGGAAACAGATATCGCTGGGCCGTCCGTACCACCCGGAGAAAGTCGAGGTTTCTGAGGACTACTCAGGAGTTGGAACTACGATTGTCTTGCGGCAGCTCACTAGTAAGCGTGTCAGGCTTACTGCGGCAGCGCTTCGTAAGCGACTCGCTCGGAGATTCGATGTGCTCGATCAAACGCCGCCAGAGGAGGGTGGCTTCAGAATCGAGATTGACGGACAACAATTGACGTTCGAGGATCGGCAAGAACTCAAGCGGCTCGAATTCCTGTGGGAGTTTGGTGAGCAGCGGCTACCTGACCATGCGTTGCCAACCGGAATCAACAGATATGTTATCGACGAATGCAGAGTCGTCGGCCGGGATGACTGGGAGGTGCGTGGCTGGATTGGCACTGCCAACACTCCCTCGGACTTGGCCGATGACGGTGAGGCGGGCTCGCTCAAGAACATCATGGTCTTGGCGCGAAAACGCCCCATTCATGAGGGAATAATCGACAAGCTCGATTTCTCGCGCAATTTTGGCAGCTATGTCACGGGCCAGATCGAAGCCGATTTTCTTGACGATGACGATGAAGATGACATCGCTACCAGTGACCGACAACGCCTCATCGAAGATGATCCGCGAGTACAAGGCCTCCACGCTTTTCTGCGAGATGCCTTTCAGGCGGCGTCAGAGCAATGGAATGCTGAGCGCCCGAAACGAAAGGCGCGTGACGCATTTGAAGCGCTCCCTGCCCTCAAGGAATGGCGCGACGCTCTGCCAGCTCCGCAGCAAGAGCCAGCAACCAAAATGATCTCGACGATTGCGGCATTGACACTGGATCAACGTTACGAGAGAGAGTATCGGGCATCACTCTATCGTTCTGGCGTTCTCGCGTTCGCGCGCATCGGGCTGAGAGAGAAATCGGACGAGCTTGACCAATTGAGCACACTCGATGCCGAACACTTGCTGCAGCTATTCGGAGCACAGGGCGAGTATGAAGCAAGTCTTTGGGCCGATATCCTTCGAGGGCGTATAGGCGCAATCCAAAAGCTGGAAGAGTACAGCGATGACAATGCGCTCGAACGTGTCGTGCGGGATCACGTTTTTGAGAAACTCTGGCTTCTGGACCCGTCGTGGGAGGGTGCAACTGGGGACAGGCACATGGAGCGGAGCTTGCACAAGATTGAGCCGGGATTGTTCCCGATAGGTCGGCAGGGAAAAGAAGTCAAGGGCCGCATGGATATCCGCTACCGGAACGCGGCAGGTCAACATGTGATCGTGGAGCTAAAGCGATACAAGACGAGTACGAATATTGACAAACTGATTTCTCAAGGCAAGAAATACTTGGGTGCGCTCAAGTCCGTATTGGAACAGCAGAATCGCGGTGACGAGCGGATTGAAGTTGTGTTTGTGCTTGGCAAGCCACCGACTGTCAACACCGCTCACGATATGAGAGACGATGAAGCACTCATCAAACATCGCTTGTTGGAGATAAATGGTCGCTACAAGCTGTATCGCGAACTTGTCAATAATGCACTCAAACAATATCGTGAATACCTCGATGCAACTGAACAGGCTCATGAGTTGGAGCGTCTGTTGACGGCCCTCGAGACTGAGTAGACATCCTTGTTTCAACCGTCTATCTGAGGATCTCGCCGGACCGGATCGACAGTGGAGATCTAGAGCGAGACGGATTGAGTGCTTGGATGAATGACACGGTCCGGCAGCAATGAGGCTAGTGGTGAGCGCGTAGCGGCCTGCGGGGAGTCTCTTGTAGCGGTGGGCAGATGCCTGCGGTGAGCCGGGTGAGATGTACAGCGACACTGCTGTACCGGATGGCTCGAATTAGGCGAACACGGCTGAGCCGTCGAATTGTGGGCACCCGGCCAGTCCAAGGATCAGCGGATGTTCCATGCACCGCGACGAGAGCGAGAAGGGCATTGACGAGCAGCGTGCGCCCAGTGCCCCTGGACTCAGGATTGACAGGGGCTCTTAGGTGCGATGCGGCTGGTCAGGTCGGGATTGTCGGCGAACAGCGCCGCTGCAGTTTCCTCGTAATGGGCAGCGAGGCTTCCGATCCCTGTGACCAGTCCGAGGCTGCTGCGCAGAAGGCTGGTGCAGCGCAGCCTGCGGTGGGCAGCCTTTGAGGCGAAGGCACCGGTTTCACCTCGGACTAAGGACGTTCAGCCGATGGCGCCGGCGACGGCGAGCTCGACGACGCGGTCGTCGTCGTAGCCGAGGATGTCCCGCAGGACCAGATCGTTGTGCTCGCCCAGGCTGGGTCCTGATCTGGTGACCTCGTGGGGTGTCGCGCTGAGCTGCAAACGGGGTGCCTCCACGATCATGCGGTCGTACACCGGGTGCTCGACGTCCATCCAGTGGCCGCGATGGATGAGCTGCGGATCGGCAGAGCAGCCGAGACTGTTCTGGCTGGCATGTGCCGGCACGCCCGCAGCCTGCAACGCGGCTTCGGCCTCAACTGATGTGCGGCCGGCGGCCCATGCGGCGACGGCGGCGTCGATTTCTGCGCCGCGTGCGAGGCGTCCTGTTGCATCAAGGCTGGCGAGTTCCGCCGGCACGGGCTGGCCGTCGCGGCCAAGCACCTCACACAGTGACTCCCACTGGTGCTCGGTCTCGCAGACGACCGCAACCCATCCCTCTGGCGCCTCGAGCGGGTTGTCGGGGTCGGCATCTCCCGGGTCGCATGGGTACATCGCATGGGGGCACAGGAAGGCATCGGTGTTGCCCATCCGGGTTGCGGCCGTTCCGTTGACCGTGTGTTGGAGCACCTCAGTTGCGAGGAAGTGCACGGCAGCCTCGGCTTGGGCAAAGTCGAGGTGCTGGCCCCGACCCTGCGGGTCGGCGTCGCGGGCGTCGAGCGCAGCCAACAGCAGCGGCACCATGTACTGCGGGGTGACGTAGTCGGTGTAGGCGAGGAACGGTCCCGCAGGCGGGCGGTCCGGCCAGCCGGTCATCTCGTAGTAGCCGGTGATGGCACCGGCCAGATTGCCGAAGCCGGCGAACGTCGAGAGGGAACCCGTCTGTCCCATCAGGCTGGTGCTCAGCAGGATCAGTCCAGGGTTGCGGGCCGACAGCGTCTCGTAGCCGATGTCCCAGGCTTCGAGCGTGCCCGGGGTGTACGACTCGACGTAGATGTCGGCCCACTCCGCCAGGTCGCACAGCACCTCGCGGCCCTCGGCGGTGTTGAGATCGATGGTCACGCCGAGCTTGCCCGCGTTGAGCGTGCCGTACTGGATCGAGGCGTCGGGCCCCATGTCGCCACGCAGGCCGCCGCCGCTGCCGCGTGCGGCGTCGAAACGCGCCGGTCCTTCCACCTTGATGACCGTGGCGCCGAAGTCGGCGAGCACCCGCGTCGTGAACGGCCCGGCGTACACCCACGTCGTGTCGAGCACCTTGATCCCCTCGAGGGGTTTCGGATGTGACTGATCGCCGCCGCCGCCCCGTATCTGTTCGGCGGCGCCCAGCAGCGCCGAGCGCGGCTTCGCCTTGGTGGCCGCGGTGTGGGCGCCGAGTTCGGGCGGACCGCCTCGCGGCGCGAGTGGCGTACGGCTGGGCTTGCACCAGTCGCCGGGTGTGATCACCCGGCCCCACCCAGGATCGGTGACGGCATCCCAGTAGCCGCGTTCGGCGAAGTGCTCCACTTCGGTCAGCTCGGCCGGGGTGTATACGGGTGCGAGCAGCAGCTCGCGCCGTTGCGCTTCTGCGAACAGCTCGGCGCGGGTGCGCGTGCTCGTCAACCGGGTGATGGCGGCCTTGGTCTGCTCGAGTTGGCCCGGCGCAACTTCAGGATCGGTGAACAGGCGCATCCCGAAGTCGACCCAATCGAGTGCGGCGAGCTCGTTGTCGCAGCAGCCGTTCTCATGCACCCAGTCCATCAGCCGCTTGGTGAATCGGCCGATGGTGTCGCCGAACAGCAGCGTGATGGAGACGTAGCCGTCTACCGCCGGGTACACGAACTGCAGGTGGAAGTTGAGAAAGAGGATCCCGCCCGAGGTTCGCCGGGCTGACGGGTACTGGTTGGGCGCATGCACGATGCCGGGGAATGCCGTCTGCATCATCGCCTGCTGGGCCGAGATGTCAACGTGCTGGCCGTAGCCGCTGCGGTCGCGCTGGCGCAGCGCCAGTGCGGTGCCGACCGCTCCGTGCGAGCCGGCGTGCAGCCAGCTCTGCGGGGCCGTGATGCGCAGCGGCGCTCGGTCGGCGTCGCCGGTGATGGCGGCGCTGCATGCCGCTGCTGCGATGGTGAGGTCCGACGCTGCCCAGCCGGACTTCGGCCCGGTGCTGCCGAACGCCGTGATGGTGGTGTGCACGAGGCCTGGGTTGACGGCTGCCAGCGCGCCATGGTCGAGACCGAGTCCGGGATCGGGTGACTCGATGAGCGCGTCGGCGCCGGCGACCAGCTCCATCAGATCGTTGCGATCGTCGATGACGCAGCTTTGAGCGCCGCGCCGCAGGTTCCACCAGCTCAGCGATGTCCCGTCGGGACCCGTCTCCCGATGGTCCCGTCCCCGGCCGTCGGGGCCTTCGACGAGGATCACCTCGGCGCCCAATGAGCCGAGGATCGAGGTGCACATCGCGCCCCGGTGATCGGTGAGGTCCAGCACTCGATATGGCTTCAGCATCGCCGCGAAGCTAACGCTCGCTCTCGACTCCCACCGACGACCCGCCACCGGCGCAGATCGGGCACCGCGTCGTGGGCGGCGGCTAGCGTGCCGCCGGTGACGATTCGAGGCAAGGCGCTCATTGCCGGGGTGTACGAGCATCCCGGCCGTGAACTGCCCGACCGCACGCTGCCGCAGATCCACGCCGAGGTAGCTGCGGGCGCCCTGGCCGACGCGGGGCTAACGCTGGCCGACGTCGACGCCTACTACTCGGCCGGCGACGCACCCGGCTTCGGCGCCCTGTCGATGGCGGAGTACCTCGGCCTCGACCTCACCTACATCGACGACACCGAGACCGGCGGCTCGGCGTACTTGGTCCATGTTCAGCATGCCGCTGCGGCCATCGCTGCAGGCCACGTGAATGTGGCGCTGATCACGCTGGCCGGCAAGCCGCGCACCGGCGGCGCCGGGCCGGGCGGCAGCGCTCGGTTCAGCTCGGCACCGGAGGCATCATTCGAGAACCAATTCGGCATGTCGGTGCCCGGCGGGTACGCGCTGGCCGCTGCTCGGCACATGCACGAGTTCGGCACTACCTCTGAGCAGCTGGCCGAGGTGAAGGTGGCGGCATCCACGCACGCCCAGCACAATCCGCACGCCTTCCTCCAAGACGTGGTCACCGTGGATGAAGTGGTGTCCTCGCCCGTGATCTCCGACCCGCTGCATCGCCTGGACTGCTGTGTGATCACCGACGGCGGCGGTGCCCTCGTACTGGTCAGCGAAGCGGTGGCGGCATCGCTGAACCGCCACTGCGTGCCCGTGCTCGGCACAGGAACCGCCATCAAGCACACATCGGGCGGGCGCATCGATCTGACCCACACGGGCGCGACGCGCTCGGGGCCGCTGGCGTTTGCCGAAGCCGGCGTGACACCCGCCGACATCGACTACGTGTCGATCTACGACAGCTTCACCATCACGGTGCTGATGACGCTGGAGGACCTCGGCTTCTGCGAAAAGGGTCATGGCGGACGCTTTGTGTCCGACGGCGCTCTGCAGTCGCCCGGCGGTGCGCTGCCGTTCAACACCGACGGCGGCGGCCTGTGCAACAACCATCCGGCCAACCGCGGCGGCATGACCAAGGTGGTCGAAGCCGTGCGCCAGCTGCGCGGCGAAGCCCAAGCGGCCGTGCAGGTGCCCGACTGCGAGCTGGCCCTGGCGCACGGCACCGGAGGCAGCCTCGCCACTCGCATGGGAAGCGCCACGCTCGTGATGGGCAGGTCGACATGAGCGAACTCGGGCAGTTCGGCCTGCCGGTGCCGCCGCCGACGGTGAATCTCGAGACGCGACGGTTCTGGGATGCCACCGCCGAAGGCCGACTGGTGCTGCCCCGCTGCGACAACAGCGGTGACGTCGTGTGGTACCCGCGGGAACGCTGCGATGGGCCCGGCAGCAACTCGGTGACCTGGTTCGAGGCCTCGGGGCGAGGCACCGTCTACAGCTGCACGGTCACCCGCCGCATCCCGGGTTCGTGGCGCAAGGCGGCCCCGTTCGTGCTCGCCTACGTCGAGTTGGAAGAGGGTCCCCGAGTGCTCACCAACATCGTCGGCTGCGACCCCGAGACGGTCCATATCGGCCAAGCCGTGCAGGCGGTCTTCGACCCCACACCCGACGGCCCCGCACTGCTCCGCTTCACGCCGGCCTGACCGCTGTTCAGCGGGAGCGCCGGAGTCAGACTTCGAGCATCAGCGTGACCGGGCCGTCATTGATCAGCTCGACCGCCATCTCGGCCCCGAACGAGCCAGTGGCCACGGTGGCGCCCAGGCGACGCAGTTCGGCAACCAATTCGTCGATCAGCCCGGTTGCCTGATCGGGCGCTGCTGCGGCAATAAACGACGGGCGGCGACCCTTGCGGGTGTCGCCGTAGAGCGTGAATTGGCTCACCACCAGCACCTCGCCGCTGGTATCTGCTACTGACCGGTTCATCTGGCCGTTGTCGTCGGCGAAGATGCGCAGGTTCCAGATCTTGCCGGCAAGCTTGTGTGCCGACTCAGTGCTGTCGTCGTGCGTCGCACCCACCAGGCAGCACAGCCCGGGACCGATCTCGCCGATCACCTCGCCGCCGACTCGCACCCGGGCCTCGGCGGCCCGCTGCACCAGTGCTCGCACGCGCTCAGGGAATGATGGCGTCGACTTCGATCTCGATGACGAGGTCGGGATGGATCAGCCCCGACACCTCGACGAGCGTCGACGCCGGCCGGATATCGCCGAAGACCTCACCATGGGCGCGGATGAAGTCGTCGAGCATCCCGATGTCGGTGACAAACGAGCGGGTCCGCACGACATCGCTCATCTGCGCTCCCGCCTCTGCCAGCGCCTGCTCGATGACGCCCAGCGTGTAGATGGCCTGCCCGTAGCAGTCGCCCGGGTGCGCTACGCCGTCGGGGCCCAGCGACGTGCTCCCCGATACCGCGACCCAGTCGCCGAGCCGCACAGCCCGCGAGTAGCCGGCCACGGGCTCCAGCGGCCCGCCGCTTGAAATGTTCTGCCTGTCGACGCCTGAAGCGCCGCTGTCTGTGCTCATGCTGACCTCAATTCGGCATGGTCGGGTTCGGTGGAAAGCTGACGGAGAGTCCTTAGGTGAGGGCGCCGGCGATGACGAGTTCGGCGATTTTGTCGCCGTCGTAGCCGAGGATGCCTTCGAGCACTTCCATGTTGTGCTCGCCGAACATCGGGCCGCCCCATAGCGGCCGGCCGGGCGTGCGTGACAGATCGAAGTTGCTGTCCTCGACCCAGGTGTGGCCGTGCTTGGCGTGCGGCACCGACACGAAGTGCTCGCGGGCCACGATCTGCGGGTCGGCCATCAGATCTGCCGCGTCGTTCACACGGTGGGCGGGCACGCCTGCCGCTTGGAGCGCCGCCTCGACGTCGGCTGCTTCTTGAGGCTCTGTCCACGCGGTGATTGCGGCGTCGATGGTCTCGGCGTGCGCTCGACGGCTTCCTGCATCGAGGCCTGCAAGGTTCCCGTCTGCGCTGGCGCTCAGCATGTCCAGCGCCCGTGCCAGATCGGCGTTGCTGGCCGCAGCCTCAGCGAGCAGCGCCGCCAAGGCGCCCCACTGGGCCTCGGTCTCGCAGGCGATCGCCACCCAGCGGTCGTCGCCTGCGGCGGGGTACACGCTGTGGGGGCACATGTGGCGGTCGGCGTTGCCGGCCCGGCCCGCGGTGCGGCCGTTGATCTCCTCGTCGGCGAACTCGGTTGCCAGGAAGTGCAGCGCCCCCTCCATCTGGGCGAAGTCGATGTGCTGGCCCTGCCCGGTGCGGTCCCGCTCGGCCAGCGCGGACAGGATCAGCATCACGCCCAGCTTCGGCGAGATGTAGTCGGTGTAGGCGGTGAACGGCCCCGCCGGGATGCGGTCTGGCCATCCGGTCACCGGGTAGAAGCCGGCGATGGCTGCGGCCATCGTGCCGAAGCCGGCGTACATGCGCATCGGCCCGGTCTGGCCCATCAGGCAGCTCGAGAACATCACCAGCTCGGGATTCACCTCGCGCAGCACGTCGTAGGTGAGGCCCCAGTTCTCCATGGCCTTCGGCGAGAACGACTCGGTGAGCACGTCGCACCACGCGACGAGGTCGAGGATGACGTCGCGGGCCTCCGGCAGGGACAGGTCGAGCGTCAGGTCCATCTTCCCGGCGTTGATCGAGTGGAACTGCAGGGCGTTCTCCTGCCCGCCCTCCTCGCCGATGAACGGGTGGACGCCGCGCAGCACGTC
>CAZAFV010000037.1:0-2850 GCA_964484385.1 uncultured Acidimicrobiales bacterium | reverse complement strand
CCGGGGCACCTCGACGTGCTCCCAATAGTCACGCACTTCGAGATGGTCGAGCGCCAGCACGTCGGCGGTCGTCGTGATGGGCGCGATCAGCAAGTTGTCAGCCAGCGCCCGTTCCAGCAGCTCGGCCTTGGTCTTGGTGGCCACGAACGCGGTGAGGGCCTTGATGGCCTGATCGAAGGTGTCCATCGACTCGCGGCCCTCCACGATGGCCATGCCGAAGTCCACCCAGTCCTTGTCGCGCAGCTCGGGCTCGCAGAACCCCTCCTCGCAGATCCAGGTGAGGATCCTGCTCGTGAACGGGGCGATCATCGGACCGAACAGAAACGTGACGGTCACGTAGCCGTCAGCGCATTCGTACACCCAGGGGATCAGGAAGCCGCCCAGGTTCACCGCCCCCGGAAGCCGTACCGGCACTTCGCCGCCGGTGAGCACCGCCATCATCTGGAATTGGGTGCAGTCCACGAACGACTGCTGGGCCGAGGTGTCGACGTGCTGGCCCAGCCCGGAGATCTGCCGCTCGTGCAGCGCCATGAGGATCGCGCCGGCGGTGTCCACCGCAGCGTTGTGCCACGTCTGCGGCGGCCCGATGCGCACCGGCGCCCGGTCGCGGTCGCCCGTCAGCGACATTGTGCCGCTCGACGCCGCGATGGTGAGGTCGGTAGCGGCCCAGCCGGTCTTGGGACCCGTCTCGCCGAACGGCGTGATGGACGCCGTCACCAGCTGCGGGCTGGCTGCGCGCAGCGCATCGAGGTCGACGTCGAAGGCGCCGCATGAGATCACCGCATCACAGCCGGCAGCGAGCTCGGCAATCTGCGCTGGGGTCTCGACGACCACCGAGTGCTTGCCCCGGTTGTAGACGAGGAACTCGATGGAGCGCTCCGGATCGACAACGTCATCGACGTGCGGCCCCCGGTGTCGGGTGCGGTGCCCGCCGGGCGGCTCGCAGAGCACCACCTGGGCGCCGAGCTGGGCCAGCAGCATTCCGGCGAGGTGGCCCCGGTCGTCGGTCAGATCCAGTATCCGGTAGCCGTCCAGCACCTCGGTATGCCCCCAGTTGTCGCCGATGAGCCGGAGTGCCCGGCTGAATCCCGCAAACTCTGCCAGAACCGCTCACCGCACGCGTGCAATGCGTGCGGTGTCCGGACCGCGGAACTGCCTCTCAGCCGAGAGCCTGAGCGTTACGTTGCTGGCATGACCATGCTTGAGGCACAGGGACGCTCGAAGGGCTCGTCGGGAACGTCAGGCCCGCGGTGGCGCTGCAGTCGACGCTTCGGAACCGCTCTGATTGCCATCGTTTTTCTCGCTGCGGCGTGCGGCAGCGACACGTCCACCGGCGAGCCAGTGTCCGATGAACCGGCATCCGATGCTGCAACCACTTCTGCGCCCGACAGCGGCGACAGTGCCAGCGGCGGCACGCTCGTGCTGGCCGTCGAGCAGTGGCCCGAATGCGTCAACCCCGTCACCTCGTGTGCCAATGCCACCTGGACGATCTGGTCGGTGCTGATCCACTACCTGCCGCGGCTCATGGAGCTCGACCAGAGCAACACGTACGTGGCGTCGTCGTTGCTGGCCGAAGAGCCAACCGTGGCGAACGGCGGCCTCGTCACCGCAGACGATGGCACGTTCACGCTCACCTACCGCCTGAATCCTGACGCGACGTGGAGCGACGGCACGCCCATCACCAGCACAGATGTCTGGTTCAGCTGGCGCGCCGGGCTCGACACCACCGGCACGCTCAGCACCATCGGTCTGGATCTGATCACCGACATCGACCATTCCGACCCACATACGGCCGTCATCACCTTCAGCGAGCCGTATGCACCGTGGCCGACGCTGTTCGGCGGCTTGCTGCCGGCGCACGAGCTGGGTCCCGACACCGATATCGCCGACAAGTGGAATGACGAGATCACCGTTTCGGGCGGTCCGTGGATCCAGGAGGAATGGAATCAGGAGCAGCACATCCTGGTTCCGAACCGCAGCTACTGGGATGCCGAGCGCATCCCGCTGGTGGACCGTGTGGTGATGGTGCCCCGCGAGGACACTGACTCGCAGCTGCTGGCCCTGCAGACCGGCGAGGCCATGGCCGCCTTTCCCCAGCCGTTTCCCGGTGCGCGGGAGCGCATTGCCGGCGATCTGACCTACAAGGTCGCTGAGGGCACCTACATGGAAGGCCTCTGGATCAACCAGGACGCGCCCGACCGCCGCTTCGACATGACGCGCAACGTGCGCCAAGCCGTCGCCTATGCGCTGGATCGCGAACGCATCGCCGAAATTGCGCTTGGCACGATCACCGCCGACCCGCCGGTCCTGCAGTGCACTGGCTGGAATCCCGGGTTCGGCCCCTGGTGCCAGGACGACTTCGCCCGCTACACGCAGGATGCGGCCAAGGTCGCCGAGCTGCTCGAGGCCGAGGGCTGGACACGACCCGACCCCGACGGCTTGTGGGTGAACGCCGAAGGCGAAGAGCTTGTGCTGGCATGGAACACCGTCGCCGGCAACAACCGGCGCGAGGACGTGCAAGCGTTGGTCGTCGACATGACCGCTCCGCTGGGCATCGGCTGGGAGATCATCAACTACGACCCGGGCGAGCTGTTCCAGAATCGACTGCCGGCGCTGAACTTCGGCCCGGTGGCGCTCTTCGCGAACAGCACCAACCCGGATCCCTCCGTAGCCAATCTCTACGACATCGACGGCATCCCCACCGAGGAGAACGAGTACACGGGTCAGAACTTCACGGCCTACCGCAGCCAGCTGGCCAGCGACTTGGCGTTCGCGATTGATGCCGAAGTGGACCCAGCAGCCCGCTTGGAGCTGGTTCACGAGTTAAGCCAGATCCTGGCGGTCGATGTG
>CAZAFV010000036.1:32068-32364 GCA_964484385.1 uncultured Acidimicrobiales bacterium | reverse complement strand
TCGCTGATCGTCGCCCGAGCCGATGCCGCCATCGCCGATCTCGACGATCTACGCGGGCGGAGGCTCGCCTTGGGCGTGGACATCTCCAGCGAGCTGTACCTGCTGCCCGCGGCGCAGCTCGCCGAGGATGGCTTCGACATCCGCTCCGATTGCGAACTCGTCGAGCTCGAGCCCACCGAGTACTCCAACCTGCAGATGTGGGTGGACGACCGGGCGATCTTCGGGGCCGTTATGGACGGCCGAGCTGACGCCGGGGTGATCTTCGAGCCATGGCTTGCGTACCTGCTGCGCCGCCA
>CAZAFV010000036.1:0-32058 GCA_964484385.1 uncultured Acidimicrobiales bacterium | reverse complement strand
GCTGGCCGCCGACGACATCGTCGAGGTGTGGCGCACCCGCCCGTACTGCCACTGCGCCTTCACGTCCAGTCCTGGCCTGAGCGATGAGACCAGCGAGCGGTTCACCGAACTGCTTGTGGCGATGGACCCCGATGACCCCGAGATCGCCGAGATGATGCGCATGGAGCACCTCAGCAAGTGGGTGCGTGCCACCGACGACGGCTGGAACGACCTCATGACTGCCGTAGAAGACGCCGACCTCGTCGGCAAGATCTTCTAGATCCCACAAAGAAAGGCAACTGACATGTCGACACCCGCGCTTGGGCTGCTGCTTGGCTTCGAGGACACCATGGCCGACTTTGTGGAGTTGGCCCGCGAGGGCGAGGCCGCGGGGATGGACTCGATGTACACGGTCGAGGCAGGGCGCAGCGCGTTCGTGTCGGCTGCCGCGGTCATTGCTGTGACCGAGCGGGTGACGGTCGGCACCTACATCGCCAATGCGTACGCCCGGGAGCCGTGGTTGACGGCGATCGCCGCCAGAGACCTCGATGAGATGAGCGGCGGTCGGTTCACGCTGGGCCTGGGCACTGGCAACCGCCACTTCAACGAGTGGTACATGGGCGTCGACGACTTCCGGCCGCTCGGCAAGCTGCGCGATTACCTCGAGATCGTCCGCAGCGCCGTGGCCGGACGGGCTGGGGAGCCGGTGCGTTACGAGGGCGAGCACCACCGGATCCGCTGGCGGGCGAGCTGGGAGCCGACGCGGCCGTCGATACCGGTGTACCTGTCGGCATCGGGACCCAAGATGGTGCGGCTCGCGGGCGAGGTGGCCGACGGGGTCGGCGTCGGCGTGATGTCGTCGGTGGAGTTCATGCGTGACATCGTCCGCCCCGCAGCCCAGCAGGCCGCGGGCGAGGCGGGCCGAGGCCCCGACGGCGTCGGTTTCCTGATGGGGTCATTCCTGAGCGTCAACGACGACGAGGAACTGGCGCGCAATGCGGCCAAGGCAACCATCTGTGGGCTGTTCCACCCGGTGCCGCACCCGTACTACGACTCGCAACTGCGCCAGCTCGGCTACGCCGAGTTTGCCGACGCCGCAACCCGGCTGATGCCCGAAGGCCAGATACGCGAGGCGATCGGCCTGGTGCCCGACGAGGTCGTCGACACCATGACCATTACCGGGACGCCCGCCCAGTGCGCCGCCCGCATCGCCGACTACAGCGGCCTGACCGCCGAGATCATCCTGTTCCGGGTGCCCCAGCGCACCGACCCAGCAGGGCTTGCTGGCTACGAGTCGCTATTCGAGGTGGTCTCGCTCGCCGGCGCGTGACACCACAGTTGCAACGGGACGCTGGCGTCGCCCGGCGCGCAAGAATCGGCTTCGGGGAATCGGCATGACTTTTCTGAGAAACGCCTGGTACGTCGCTGCGTGGGCAGAGCAGCTGGGCGGCAACGGTCCAGTGGGCCGGACGATCATCGGCCACCCCATCGTGCTGTTCCGCGATCTCGGTGGCGAACCGGTCGCGCTGACCGATGTGTGCCCGCACCGCTTCGCGCCGTTGCACCGGGGCCAAGTGCATGACGGCACCATCGAATGCGCCTACCACGGGCTCCGCTACGACCGCACCGGCGCCTGTGTGCTCAACCCGCACGGCAGCGATCGCATCCCGTCCAAACTTCACGCCACCAGCTACCCGGTGGTGGAGAGAGACACCATCGTGTGGATCTGGATGGGCGACCGTCAGCCCGACGAGTCGCTCATTCCGGACTTCTCGTACCTGGATCCGGCGTCGGGGCTGCTCACCAGCCCTCGCGGCATGATCACGATGGAGGCGAACTACCAGCTGATCACCGACAACCTGCTGGACCTCAGCCATGCGGCCTTCCTGCACCAGGGAATACTCGGCGAGCGCGACCACGCCGCCATCGCCGAGTCCAGTGTCAGCCAGGAAGGGAACACGGTGTATGCGAATCGTGTACTGCGCGACATCGCTCCGCCGGGTCTCTTCGACATGATGTTCCGTCGTGACGGGAAACCAGTCGACCACTGGACAACGATGAGGTGGGATCCGCCCGCGTTGCTGCGCAACGACGCTGGCGTTCATCCCGTCGGCGGGGACCGCGACGACGGCACCGGCATCTACGGATCGCACTTGCTGACGCCCGAGACCGAGCACCGCACCCGCTACTACTTCTGTGCCGCGCAGCAGGACCTCTGCCAGGACCTCGACGACCCTCCCGACGATGTCCGAGACCAGCTCGGCGAACTGCGCCGGTTCGCGTTCGAGGAGCAAGACAAGCCGATGATCGAGGCCCAGCAGCGCAACATCGATCTCGAACCCGGACTTGCTGCATCGCCCGTTGCCCTGAGGGTGGACCAGGGAGCCTTGCGGGCGCAGAAGATTCTGGACCAGTTGATTGCTGAGGAACAGGCTCAGTAAGCGATCGGCGTTGTCCAGCGCGGGTCGTCGTGTGCGTCCCAGTAGGCCTGCCGGAGCTGCATCGTGATCGGGCCGGGGGTGCCGTCGCCCAGTGGCTGACCATCGATTGACGTAACTGGCATGACCCCGCCCGCCGTACTGGTCATGAACGCCTCGTCGGCCTGGCCGACATCGGCGACCGGTAGCGGGGCCACATGGGCAGTTAGTCCCTGCTCTGCGGCCAAATCGAGGACGGTCCGTCGGGTGATGCCCTCCAGCACACCGGCATCGGGCGTGCGGAGTTCGCCATCGACCACGAGGAAGATGTTGAACCCGGGTCCCTCGGTGAGGTTGCCGTCGAGGTCGGGCAGCACCACCGTGCTGCCGCCACGCTCACGGGCTTCGAAGGCGCCACGGGTCAAGTCGCCCCAGTGGAAGTTCTTGACCGTCGGATCGACTGAAGCTTCGGGAATGCGCACAGTGTCCCGGGCGATGATGAGGTGCGACCCGGCCTCCTGCTTGTCGGGTTCGACGATCCAGATGTAGGGGATGGCGTAGGCGTAGAACTGGTTCTGGAAGGTCCACGGGTCGCGGGCTCCCCGGCCCGGGCGGCCCCTCGTCGCGATCATCTCGACGTACGACTCGCGCAGCCCCGACCGCCGGACGCACTCGTGAAGGATCTCCGACATCTCGGCGCGGTCGAGATCGAGGTTCATGTGGAGGTGCTTCATGCTCCGCTCGAAGCGGTCGAGGTGCGCATCGAGGCGGAAGAATTTCCCGTCCCACACGGCAACCACGTCGTAGGTGACGTCCGAACGGCTGAAACCGGCGTCGAGCAGCGAGATCGTGGCTTCGCCGACCGGCACGTACTCACCATCTACCCAGGCGCAGCCCCGGCTGTAGGGGTTGTCGTCGGCGGCGGTGGGTTCGGTCACTGGTCATCGGCCTTGGTCTCGGCTCCGGCACGGCGGTCGATCAGGCGTTGGAAGTGCTGCGCTCCATTCATGGCCGGCACCCTGCCGACGCCGGGGCCCATATCTCCCAGTACCGGGAAGCCCGCTTCAACCCGGAAGCTGAAGGGCATCGACTCGGGTAGGAAGCACTCGACGTCGTCGCAGGCTTGCCAGCGGACCTGCCCACTGATGGTGACGAAGCGCCCGTCGTCGTCCTTCTGCATGTTGCGTGCGTTCTGTGCAACCGGCAGCCGCAGGACGACATCGCCCTCGTATACGGCGAGGGTGTCGCCCGAACCAGACAGTGTGAGCGGGGAGGTCGGCGGCATCACCGGCTCATAGGACAGGATCCCGTCGTTGTCGTCGAGTTCGATTGCTGCGGCCACCAAGCCGTCGGGCACCGGCTCGCTGTACAGATGCTGACCTTCGGGAACCCGGAACGTGGCGACGATCTGGCGCGTGACGCCCATCGGCAGGCGATCGCCTTCGATGGCCACGTCCACTGACACCCGATCGGCTGCATCGTCGCCCGCTGGCGCCGGAACCTCGAATTCCTGACCGAGTGCGGCAGCGAGCAGCTGCTCGGGGCCCGGCCGTATGGCGAAGTTGTGCTCGAAGAACTTCGCCACGACGATCCCGTCTGCATCGATCACGTACGACCCCGGGAACGGAAGGCCGTACCACGGGTGGTCGTCGGGCGGGATCAGCGTGTTGAGGATTCCGAACGACGTGATCACCTCGCTGTCGGGGTCCGACAGCAGCGTGAACGTCGTGCCGTGAGCCTCGGCGTAGTCGGCCAGCGCATCATGTTCGTCGTAGCTCAGCGCATACAGCCGGACTCCCGCCGCCCGGTAGGCATCCATGCCTCGTTCCAGCTCGACCAGCTGGGTGCGGCACGGCGGTCACCACACCGCCGAGCGATAGAACACCACCACCGCTGGCTGCCCGTTGCGGTCGGCGTGCAGGTCCAGCTGACGACCGGTGTGGTCGGTGGCCACGAAGTCGGGCAGTCGGGTACCGACCTCAGGACCGGTGGGAAATTCTCCACGCGGGATCCGCCGGCTTCCATGGCCTGGCGCCTCAGGCATGTTGAAGCCTTCGAAGTCTTCGTAGTACGGCCCGCTTGTCGGGCCGCCCCTGGTGTCGAGTTCGATCCCCATTAGCTGCTCCGATCCTGTGCCGTGCGGTGCCGATCTGCGCCGTCGATCATGGCACGCTGGCCTTGGCCGTTCCCGGTACCGATGACACGTGACCGTGGTCCGCCCGTTCTGGAAACACCGCTCTCGCCGATTGTGCGGGGGCTACGTTGCTGCCGTGGTCACTGAAGGATTCCGTGGGCGGCGGGAAGACGAGCCGCTGTTGCGAGGACAGAGCACCTACATCGACGGGTTGGACGTTCCCGAGCTCGCGGGTGCAGCGCAGGCCGTGTTCGTGCGGTCGGCTGAAGCCCATGCCTGTCTCGCCTCAGTCGACGTGGCGGAGGCCAGACAGGCCGACGGCGTGATCGCCGTGTATCTCGGGCCAGAGGTGGACGGCTGGCCATTCCCGCCACGGCTGCCGTCGATGAACCGCGACCTGTGGCGACCGCTCATGGCCTACGACACAGTCCGCTTCGTCGGTGAGCCCATTGCCATGGTGATCGCCGAGACCCGTGCGGCAGCAACCGACGCCGCCGAGTTCGTCATCGTCGACTACGAGCCGCTGCCGCCAGTCGTGGACCTTGACGCCAGCCTTGCTGGCGAGACGCTGCTTCACGAGCATGCCGGTACGAACGTCGCCCTGGCCTGGGAGCTCGACCCGATCCCTAGGGGGGTATGGGACGGCTGCGACGTGACCGTCGAATTCGATCTCGTCCATCCACGGCTCGGCCCGCATCCGATCGAGCCACTGGCTGGCGCTGCGGCCTGGGGTGCCGACGGCCGCTGCACGGCGTGGGTGTGCTCGCAGCGGCCTGCCGGCGCCAAGCACGTCATCGAGACGCTGCTCGGTCTCGAACCGGGCACGGTACGAGCCATCTCGCCTGATGTCGGCGGCGGCTTTGGCGCCAAAGGCGGCTGGGGCTGCTACCCAGAGGACGTCGCTGTGGCGTGGGCGGCCCGCGAGCTGGGCCGACCGATCCGCTGGGCGCAGACCCGCTCGGAGGCCTCCCTTGCGATGGGCCATGGGCGGGCGTCGCGCCATCGCATCCGCATCGGCGGCAACCGCGACGGCACCATCGTGGCCTACTCCGTCGACGCCCTCCAGGACAGCGGCGCCTATCCGGCGATGGGCACCAACGTCACCAACAACCTTCGCAACAGCGGCACCGGCGTTTATGACATTGCCCATGCCACGCTGCGCGGCACTTCGGTGGTCACCAACACCACGCCGACCGTGGCGTTCCGGGGTGCTGGCCGGCCCGAGGCGGCGTGCTCCATCGAGCGGGCGGTCGATCGGTTTGCCGCAGCAATCGGCCGTGACCCGCTCGAGGTGCGCCTTGCCAATCTTGTGCCAGCCGACAGGTTCCCGTACCGCACTGCCGTGGGTGCCACTTACGACAGCGGCAACTATCCCGAAGCCCTGGCCAAAGCGGCGGAGCTGGCCGACTACGAGGGCTTGCGGGCCGAACAGGCCGCCCGCCGCGCAAGCGGGCACGGCGACACCGTGCTCGGCATTGGCGTGAGCTGTACTACCGAGATCACCGGCGGCGGCGAAGGCGAGCGGGCGACAGCGCTGCTGCTCGACGACGGCACCGTCGATGTGGTGGTGGGAACCTCACCCCACGGTCAGGGGCACGAGACCACCTTCGCGCCCCTGGTTGCCGCTCAGCTCGGTCTCGATTTCGACCAGATCATCATTTCCCATGACGACTCTGATCGTTCGCCCATCGGCGGGGGGACCATCGGGTCCCGCTCGGCACAGCTCGGTGGCTCGGCCGCCCACGGAGCCGCCATCGACCTGGTGGCAGCGGCCCGTGAGCGCGCAGCCGAGCTGCTGGAAGCCGATCCCGACGATGTCGTGCTCGACACCAGCCGCGGACTGTTCCACGTGGTGGGCACCCCGGCCCGCTCGCTCGGCTGGGCCGACCTGGCCGGCCACGGCGAGCTCAGCGTCGACCACCACTTCCGGCCCGAAGGCGGCGCCGGCTCGTTCTCATTCGGTGCGTGCGTGGCCGCCGTGGAAGTCGACACTGCTACCGGCGAAGTGCAGGTGCGGCGCTTGCTGAGCGTCGACGACGCCGGCGTGATCCTGCAGCCGGAGCTGGCTCACGGTCAAGTGCACGGCGGCTTGGCGCTCGCCGTAGGGGCTGCGCTCTACGAGGAGATGCACTACGACGACGATGGCATTCCCATGACGGTCGGGCTGGCCGACTACGCCTTGCCCTCAGCAGCGGAGCTGCCGTACTTCGAGTCCCATGAGACGGTGACGCCCTCGCCGCTCAACCCGCTGGGCGTCAAGGGCCTCGGCGAGTCCGGGACGGTGGTGGCAACCCCGGCCATCCACAGTGCAGTGCTCGATGCGCTGGCGCCGTTCGGCGTCGAGCACCTGGATCTGCCGCTGACTCCCGAGAAGATCTGGCGCGCTCTGCGGACCTAGCGGTCGTCAGGATCGCCAGCAGCTCCCGAGCCTCCTCGAATTCTCAGTTGGCGATGCCGTCCGCGCCTGGCAGTCAGTCGGCTTCGGCTGCGGCGCCGACGTTGGGTGTGAAGCCTGACTTGGGCGTCCCGACGCCCTTCAGCGCTTCGGCGGCACGCTCGTTCTCGAAGATCTTCGCCAGGATCGCCTTGCCGGCCCGGTCGAAGTACTCCCGGTTCTCCATCACGAACTCGTTGGACTCCTGCATCGAAACGAGCTGTCCGTTGACCGCGGGCATGACGTGGCGCGCCACCAGATCCCAGCTGCGGAACATGGCCTCGGGCTCGGCCCAATCGTTGACAAAGCCCATCATCACGCCGAACCCGCCCGTGATCTCCTGCATCTGCAGGATGTTCTCGATGAGATCGTCGGGGGTGCCGATGACGCCCGCGGCGGAGTCGGGGTCGGCGTAGAAGTCGATGGCCTCCGCCGTCGACGCCAGCGGTTCCAGCCCCGGGCGCTGCAGCGTGGCGACGTTGTAATCGTTGTGCCAGCGCAGCAGCCCGTGCTCGACGTCGCGCCGAGCCTGGTCGCGGGTGGGAGCCACATGGAAGTTGAACATCACCCGCCAGTCGGCCCGGTCCACGACCCGGTCGTGCTTGGCGGCGGCCTCCTCGGCGAAGCTCCACTGCAGCGGCAGCGATGCCAGGCCTTCGGTGGACATGGAGCCGATCGACAGCACGCCCATGCCGTGCTTGCCGGCGAGCGTCATGCCCGACGGGCTGATCATCGACGCCGTCACCATTGGGATCTTGTGCTGGTACGGCAGGATCTGCAGCTTCGCGTCGTACAGCGAGAACCAGTCGCACTCGTAGGTGAAGCGCTCGCCGCCCGCCAGCAGGCGCTGGATGACCGGGATTGCCTCGTCCTGGCGGTCACGCAACAACATCGGGTCGATGCCCAAGGTGTGGGCGTCCGACGGCAGCGCACCGGGCCCGGTGCCGAGGATCGCCCGCCCGAAGCTCATCTGGTCGAGCTGGACGATGCGCTGGGCGACCATGAACGGATGGTGATAGGGGATCGAGGTCACCCCGGTGCCCAGCTTGATGCGGCCGGTGCGCACTGCGGCGGCGGCCAGGAACATCTCGGGCGAGCCGATGGTCTCCCAACCCGTTGAGTGATGCTCGCCGCACCAGAACTCGTCGTACCCCAACCGGTCGAGGTGGGCGACCAAGTCGAGGTCCCGCTGCAGCTGCAGCGCCGGGCTCTCCCCAGGCAGATGATGCGGTGCGAGAAACGCTGCGAACTTCACCGTCGGGACCCTACCGACGCCCCTGCGCTGTCGCCCGATGAGCGACGAGTGCTAGCTGATGCTGCGGCCCCCGTCGACGTCGAGGCAGACGCCGGTGAGGAAGCCGGCCTCGTCGGAGGCCAAGTACATCACAGCGTTGGCGACATCGACGGGGTCCGACATCCGGCCCATGGGGATGCCCTCGACGACGCCTGCTCTCATTTCGTCGGTCATCGTGTCCAAGCCGGTCGCTCGCTCGAAGAAGCGGGTCTCGGAGGCCACCGGGGCCACGCAGTTGATGCGGATGTCGGGCGCGAACTCCTCGGCCAGACCCCGTGTCAGCATGATCGTGGCCGCCTTCGACGTGTTGTACGGCGTCAGGCCCGGGCGGGGCCGCTTGCCGCCGATCGAGGCCGTGCTCACGATCGAGCTGCCTGGGGGCATGTGCGGCGTGAAGTGCTTGGCGGCGAAGTAGACGCTGCGGGTGTTGACCGCCCACATGAGGTCGAAT
The DNA here is from genome assembly GCA_964484385.1 of uncultured Acidimicrobiales bacterium. GTDB lineage: Bacteria > Actinomycetota > Acidimicrobiia > Acidimicrobiales > Poriferisodalaceae > Poriferisodalis. The sequence continues at coordinate 23,349 of CAZAFV010000036.1, read as the reverse complement.
TCCTCGGTCGGGATGTCCGAGGTGGGGCCCATCCGGTGGGCGAACCCGGCATTGGCGGCGACGATGTCGATGCCGCCCCACGTGTCCACCATGAGCTGGGCGAGCTCGGCGTGAGGCGCTTCCTCGGTCACGTCGAGGCGGAACGATTCGGCGCCCTCGAGGCCCTTGGCCACCGTGGCGGCGCCTTCAGCGTCGATGTCGGTGACCATCACCCGCGCCCCGCGCTCGGCGAATCCCTCGCTGATCGCCCGTCCGAAGCCCGAAGCCCCGCCGGTCACGATCACCCGCTTGCCGTCAAACCGCATCGTCGCCTCCTCGCTGCCTTGGAATCTGGACCGAGCCATGGGCGGATGCTAGGTCGGGCGCCTGCATCGGCCTGTTACGCTCGCAGTCAGAGGCCAGCCACCCCGGAGTTGGCAGAGCAACCCACTTGGGTAGCAACCGGGGGGCTGGCCCATTCGCGACCGTAGTCATGGCGCGCCGCGTGTGAGCCTGAATTTCGATGTATTTCAAGGTGTTATCAGCACGCCGTCGCTGATGAGGCCGTCGATCGCTTCGGCGTCGTAGCCGATCTCGCTCAGAATCTGCCGGCCGTGCTCGCCTATGCCCGGAGCGGGCCGCCGGACGCTGGGGGGTGTCTCGGAGAAGTGCTCGGGAGGTGGGATGACCCTGTACGGACCCGCAACCGGATGCTCGTCGATCGGAAGATCCGACACGAGTTCGTCGAGTGTCGCCGCCTCGGTTGCGGGGATGCCATGTTCCTCGCACAGCTCCAGCCACTGGGCCGTGGTGCGCTGGCCCAGCACCGAGGCGACATCGCGGTACAGGCTGTCGCTGTGGGTGACGCGCTCGATGGGCGTCGCGAAGCGCTCGTCGGCGGCGAGATCGTGCCGCCCCCCGGCTTCGAACAGTGCGACGTAGTGCTCTTGGTCGTAGGGGAGGATGTTGATCCAGCCGTCGGCGGTGCGCTGGGGCTTGCGCTCGGGCGTGAGGATGCGGGCAAATCCAGCGCTCGCCACCGGTGGCTCGGAGATGGCGCCCGCACCGTGCTCGGCGAGCACGAAGGCCCGCATCACATCGATCATCGGGATCTCGATGCACTGGCCCCGGCCGGTCTGTGCCCGGTGGTACAGCGCCGCGGTAACCGAGTTGGCGATCGTCAGCCCGCAGAACTTGTCGGCGACGAGGCTGGGCAGCAGCATCGGCTCGGCGCCCATGCGGCGGAACAGATCGCCGATGCCGCTGGCGGATTGGATGATGTCGTCGTATGCGGGCGCATCGGCCTGCTCGCTGGCAGACGGGTAGCCGTGCGCACGGCAGAACACGATGTCGGGGCGCACCTGCTGCACGGCCTCGTAGTGCAAGCCGAGGCGGCGCAGCGGGCCTGGGCGGAGATTCGTGATCATCACGTCGCACGTGGCGACGATGTCGAGAAACGCTTGGCGACCGAGTTCGTGCTTGAGATCCAGGGAAATGCTGCGCTTGTTGCGCAGCAGGTTGAGCGAGACGCCCGAGAACCCGTCGACCGGGCCTGAGCCCATGCTCCGGTTCCGGTCGCCACCGGCAGATTCCACCAAGATGACGTCAGCCCCGAAGTCGCCGAGCGTGCGCGTCGCTGCCGGCCCCATGAGCACCGACGACAGGTCCAGCACCCGGACTCCCGCCAGCGGCCCTGTCGCGCCCGCGCCATCGCTTTCGCTCATCTCGAATCCGTCCTGTCAGCAGGCGCCGTGCTCAAATGTCAGCAGGCGCACGGATGGTACAAACGGGGGCGGGGTGCCGGATGGGTCAACTGAGCGAGCAACCGGTGAACATCGACGTGGGCACGGGGTACGAACTGCCCGAGCCTGACGTCGCGCTGGACCTCGTCGAGGTGGAGCGCGGCACGCCCGCCGGCGAGCTGCTCCGCCGCTACTGGCATCCGTTCGCGCTCGCGGCCGACGCCACCGACGTCCCGAAGGCAGTGCGGATCCTGGGGGAAAACCTCATCCTGTTCCGCGACGGCAGCGGCCGGCCGGGACTGGTCCACGACCGCTGCTGCCACCGCGGCACGTCGCTGTACTACGGCAAGGTCGAAGAGCGCGGCATCCGGTGCTGCTACCACGGCTGGCTCTTCGATGTCGAGGGCCACACGCTGGACATGCCGTGCGAGCCCGGCGGCGGGCAACACCTCGAGCGCTACCGCCAGCCGTGGTACCCGCTCGTGGACTACCACGGGATGCTCTTCGTCTACATGGGGTCACCGGAGCGAAAGCCGGCGTTCCCGACCTACGACATTCTTGAGGACGTCGCCGAGGGGTGGGAGGTTGTCGCCGACGACAACAACATTGGGTTGCACGGCGATCCGACGCCGTGCAACTGGTTCCAGACCCACGAAAACGTCATGGACCCGTTCCACGTGTACGTGCTGCACGCGGGCTTCTCGGGCAACCAGTTCGTAGCTGAGATGCAGTCACTGCCCGACGTGAGCTGGCACTTCACGCCGCAGGGTGTCAAGTCACATCAGGATCGGGAGCTCGACGACGGCCGCTTCTTCCACCGCGTCACTGAAGTGCTCATGCCCAACGTGCGCATCGTGGCGAGCCCATTCGTCGAGCACGAGGGACAGGCCACCAGCGTCGCATGGACGCTGCCGATCTCCCGCACCGAGACGAAGATCTTCACGATCCTCACACGCCCTATCGGCGCCCCGTCGAGGCGCGCTTCTTACGGAGGCAAGCGATGGGAGGACCTGACCGAGGCCGAACACCAGCAGATGCCCGGCGACTACGAGGCCATGGTGAGTCAGGGGCCGGTCACCCTGCATTCAGAGGAGCACTTCGCCAGCTCTGATCGGGGTGTGGCGATGTTCCGGCGCAGGTTCCGCGAGTGCCTCAAGCAGTTGGCGGCCGGTGACGACCCGCCCTTCGTCGCCTACGACGCCGCATCGGCCCGCTACCAAGTGCGAGCAGGCAACTACATCGGCCACCGAGACGAGGTCATCAACCGAGGCTGACGTCCCGGGTTCTGCCGATGCAGCAGGGATATAGCTTCGACGCATGAGCGATGGCCTGGATGGGCTACGACGCGAGATTGCAGTTGGGTGCCGGGTGATGGCGCACCGCGGGCTGGTCGAGAACATCCTGGGGCACATCAGCGTGCGGATCGGCGGGGGCCGGGCGTTGGTGCGATGCCGCGGCCCGCACGAGGCTGGGCTGCGGTTCACGACGCCTGGCGATGTGCGTGTGGTGGATCTGGACTCCGGCGAGATCACCGACGATCCGGCGGGGGACTACGCCGTGCCGGGCGAACTGCCGATCCACACCTCCGTGCTCGCGGCCCGGCCCGATGTGACCTGCGTGGTCCACGCGCACCCACCCGACGTCGTAGTGGCCAGCCTCGCCGGCATCGAGCTCGAGCCGATCTTCGGTGCCTACGACATCCCAGCCGCTCGCCTTGCCGCCGCAGGCATACCCGTCCACCCCCGTTCGGTCCTCATCCGCAACGACGTGCTTGCCGCCGAGATGATGGCCTCGCTGGGCGATGCCCCAGCGCTCGTGCTGCGGGGCCATGGCGTCGTGACCACTGGCGAAGACGTCGCCGATGCCGTGCTGCGGTCGCTGCAGCTCGACACGCTGGCACGCATCCACCTGCGGATGCGCGCCGCGGGAGCGACCCCCGAAGCCATTCCCGACGCCGACCTGAAGGAGTTGCCGGACCTCGGCAGCGCCTTCAACCGTGAGACCCTGTGGGGGCACCATGTGGCTGCCCTCGAACACGACGGGCATGGGCTGAACTAGCTCACAGGCAGGGGAGGAGACGACATGGCACCGGCCGAGCCCAACGGCATCGCCGACATCACCGGCGCCGTGCGTCAAGGCCTCATCCCTGCCTTTCTGTACAACGACGCCGAGGTGCATGAGCTGGAGCGCACCCGTCTGTTCGGCAGGTCGTGGAACTTCCTGGCCCACGAGTCCGAGATCGCGCAGCCCGACGACTACGTCGTGCGCAACATCGGGGACGACTCGTTCCTGGTGACCCGTGACAGCGACGGTCAGATCCACGTGATGTTCAACATGTGCGTCCACCGGGGCATGCAGGTATGCCGGGCCGAGCGCGGCAGCGCCCGCACGTTCCGCTGCCCGTACCACGCCTGGACCTACAAGAACGACGGCCAGCTCGCCGGGCTGCCCTTCCATGCAGATGCCTACGGCGGCGAGGCCGGATTCATCAAGGAAGGGCAGGCGCTGCTGCGGGCGCCCTCGGTCGCGATCCGCAACGGGATGATCTTTGCCAGCCTCGACCCCGACGCTCCCCACTTCGAGACCTGGCTGGGCGACTACGCGTTCTATCTCGACTTCTACACCGGCCAGAGCGAGGCAGGCATGGAGTTCCGCGGGCCGCAGCGCTGGCGTGTCGAGGCCAACTGGAAGATCGGCGCCGAGAACTTCATGGGCGACAGCTACCACACGCCCCACACCCACGCGAGCGTCGTGGACATCGAGCTGTTCGGCGAGCCGAAGCCCTACAAGCGCAAGGAAGGCGTGCTGTGGCACGCCGGTCCCGGCGGCGGCACCACCTACAAGCTGCCGCCTGGCAGCGACTTCCGGTCGGGGCTGGCCTACGTCGGCTATCCCGACGAGATGATCGACCGGATGGCCGCCACGCTGAGCCCCCCGCAACGGGCGCTCGTCGACGAGCCGGGCTTCATGCCCTCGGCCTCCACGCTGTTCCCCAACCTGAGCTTCGTGCACAACTGGCCCCAGACCGACGCCGAGGGGCGGATCACGCCGTTCATCTCGGTGCGGCTGTGGCAGCCGGTGGGGCCGGGGGAGACCGAGGTCTATTCCTGGTTCTGCGTGGCGGCCGACGCGCCTGACGACTACAAGGCAGCGTCGTACAAGGCGTACCTGATGTGCTTCGGCTCATCGGGCATGTTCGAACAGGACGACGTCGAGAACTGGGTGTCGATCACGACCATGGCACGTGGCTCCATGGCGCGGAACCTGCTGCTCAACAACCGAATGGGCCTGACGCTCGACGGCGAACCGATCGTCAACCAGTTCGAGGGCTTCGGCGGCCCGGGCACGGCCTACCAAGGCTTCGGCGAGCACAACCAGCGCCACTGGTTCTCGATGTGGGCCGATCTCGTGTCGCAGACCGCACCCGTCCGCGAACCGATGGCCTTCGGTATGGGGGAGCAGCCGGCGTGAGCTCCGGGCAGTCTCAGGCACCGCTGCCCTACACCGACGAGCGGCACCAGATGGCCGCGCAGTTCCTGACCGAAGAGGCGCACCTGCTCGACACGTCCGAATTCGAGGCATGGCTGAGGCTGATGGACCCGGAGATTCGCTACCGCATGCCGGTGCGAGTCACCTCCGTCAAGGCTGCCGACGAGGTCGACGTGCAGACCATGCATCACTTCGACGAGGACTGGTACTCGCTACGCAAGCGGGTGCAGCGATTCCAGACCGACTATGCGTGGACCGAGGACCCCCAGAGCCGCATCCGCCACCACGTCTCCAACGTGCGGACCTTCGAGGGCTCCGATGACGAGCTCATCGTGGAGTCGGCAGTGCTGCTGTACCGCTCGCGCGGCGACCGCACGGCCCCGAGCCTGCTGTCGGCGGGGCGGACCGACGTGCTGATCCCGACGGAGGATGGCCTGCGCCTGCGGCAACGCGACATCGAGATCGATGAGTCGGTCCTGCGCACTCAGAACCTGGCGATCTTCCTGTGAAGCAGCCGTGTGACGTCTCCGAGAAGGACCAGCGATGAGCAGGCTGGCAGGCAACCGGGCGCTCATCATCGGGGCCGGTTCGGGCATCGGCCGAGGAGTACACGATGCCTTCCTGGCCGAGGGTGCCAGTGTCGGCTCGCTCGAGATCGATCCGCACAAGTGCGAGTCGCTGGCCGCGGCATCGGCCGGACCGGTGATCCGCGGCGATGCCACCAGCGCAGACGACAACGACATCGCCGTCGCCGCGATGGTGGACGCATTCGGGGGCATCGACACGCTGGTGAGCTGCGTCGGGCTGTTCGACTTCTACCTCGGGCTCGGCGAGCTGCCCCGAGATGCGCTCGACGACGCCTTCGCCGAGATCATGAACGTCAACGTGCGCTCCATGCTGCTGGCCGTCCGCGCCGCAATCGAGCCCCTGCGGACCCACCGGGGGTCGGTCATCCTGACGGGCTCCACCAGCAGCTTCATGCCGGGCCGCGGCGGGGTCCTCTACGTGGCCAGCAAGTTCGCGGTGCGGGGCTGCGTGGAGTCGCTGGCCCACGAGCTGGCGCCCGAGATCCGGGTCAACGGCGTCGCCCCGGGCGGCACCCACGGCACCGACCTGCGCGGCCTGCGCTCACTCGGCCTGCACGACCGATCCTTGGGTCAGGAGCCCGACCGGGTCGAGTCCATCCGTCGGCGGAGCCCGCTGGGTGTAGCTCTCGGCCCCGCAGACCACGCCGAGAGCTACGTGTTCCTGGCCTCGGAAGCCTCACGGGGCATGACCGGCCGCTTTATTCACAGCGACGGCGGCGCCAACCTCCCCTGAGTTGAGAGCGCCGGGGAGGTCGCCTCAGCTGGCCGACGGGAATCGGACCGGCAGGCAGCGAGGGCCGCGGACTTGTCCGCCTGCCCAAGTGACGGCGTCGGGGTCGCTCACCTCGAAGTCCGGGATGCGCTCGAACCAGGTGCGCAGTGCAATGTCCGTCTCGAGCCTGGCCAGGTTCGAGCCGGCGCAGCGGTGAATACCCGCACCGAACGCGATGTGCCGGTTGTGAGGCCGGTCCAAGATCACCTCATCGGGACGATCGAAGATCTCCGGGTCGCGGTTCGCTGCGGGGAAGTTCATCAGCACCTTGCTTCCCTGCGGAATCGTGACCCCGCCATATGACACGTCCTGGGCTGCCCGGCGACCCATCGTCACCGGCGAGTAGAAGCGCAGCAGCTCCTCGATGGCCGTCGGCCACAGTTCGGGCTCGGCCACCATCCGCTCACGGTCGGCAGCGTGGGTGCCGAAATGCCACAGGGCCGAGCCGATCGAGCTCCACGTGGTGTCGATGCCGGCAATGAGCTGCAGGTTGAGCATGCCCACCACCCGCATGGGATCGACCGGCTCGCCGTTGTCGTCGGTGCCTGCCAGCAACGCCGAGACGAAGCCGTCATCGGGGTTGGCCAGCTTGTCCTCCACGACTTCCTGGAAGTAATCGCGGATCACTCTGCGGTACTTGAGGCGGAGCTGTACGTCTGCCAGACCCAGTTCCAAGATGCACTGCACCCAGTAGGTGAAATCGTCCACTCGGCTCTCGTCGACGTCCATCAGGTGCGCAATGACCCGGGGCGGGATCTGCTGGGCGTACTGCCCGGCGGCGTCGGCGGTGCCTGCGTCGATGAAGTCGTCGATGAGGCGGTTCGCGAGGTCGAGCGTGTACTGGCGGTGAGCCTGCACGGCCTTCTGCGTGAAGTGCGGCAGCAGCAGGCGTCGGGTCCAGCCGTGGACGGGCGGGTCCTCAGAGATGGGGGCGGCGTTGGCGCCGTACTTCTCGAAAACGGGGTCCAGCAGCAGTTCTTCGATGATCTCCGGCGGAGGCGTCGTTACCAGCGGGTCACCGCTGGACAGCTCGGGCACCATCTTGGCGAGCGCTTGCACGTCCTCGTAGCGCGTCGGCAGGAAGGAGCCGCCCCAGCGCTCGGTGTGTGCGACCGGGCAGCGTTCCCGCAGCTCGTCCCACACGGGGGCCGGGTCGCGCACATATCCGGGGTCGAAGATGTCGTAGTCGGTGCCCCAGTCGTCGACGGGTGCCGTGTCGGTCATCGATGGTTCCCTCGGGTCGTGACCGGCCGGTCGAACGGGCCGATCAGGTGGCCGCCAGCCGGAGTGCGGCGGGCGGGCTGATGGGCTCAGCGTAGGACCTGAGTTGACGCCTCAAGCGCTCCGTTGCCATCCCGCTGCTGGCGCTAGGACTCAGGGTTAGTCTCCATGCATGGCAGGCAAGGTCATCCGTTCAGAAGCGCTCATCGAAGCACATCCGGTCCCTGAGCTGATCCGTTCCGGGGCGTTCGCGCCGGCGGTGAGAGCCGGGCCGTCGATCTACGTCTCGGGCTGCATCGCCAACGACCTCAGCAAGGACATGGGCGGGCAGGCCGAGGAGATCTTCGACTACATCCAGATGGCGCTCGCCGAAGAGGGCTTCGAGATGTCCGATGTCGTCAAGCTGCAAGCGTTCATCACCGATGTCGACCAGTACGGCTCCTACAGCGCCGCCCGCAAGAAGTACTTCCCGGGCGAACCGCCGGCAAGCACGACTGTGATTGGGGGGATCATCATCCCCGACGCGCTCATCGAGATCGACGTCGTCGCCTACAAGGAGTAGCGGCCGCCGATTGTGGTGAGCTGAACCATCAGGAGCGGCTGCGCCGTGTGCTGGGTGCGTCGCTGGGAGGAGATGACGTGCGTGTCGATGCGGTGAAAGCAGGGGACTACAACCGCATCCGGGTGGAGCCGCTCACGGGTTCGATCGGTGCGGAGATCGCCAACGTCGACCTCCGAGAGCTCGACGACGAGCTCATCGCCGAGCTGCAGGACGCCTGGCTGGCGCACAAGGTGCTGTTCTTCCGGGATCAGCAACTGACCCAGGCCGAGCACGTGGCCTACGGGCGGGCGCTCGGCGAGCTGGAGATCCACCCGTTCGCGCCGCATGTCGAAGGACACCCCGAGATCTTGGTGCTCGAGTCCACGGCGGAGAGCTTCTACGCCGCCGAAACCTGGCACTCGGACGTGACCTTTCGGGAATGCCCGCCGCTCGGCTCGGTCCTGCTGGGCCGCATCGTGCCGCCCTATGGCGGAGATACCTGTTTCGCGAACATGGAGTTGGCCTACGAGCGCCTTCCCGACGACCTCAAGGAACAGATCGACGGCAGCTTCGCGATCCACTCCTACGTCAAGGCGTTCGGGCGCGGCATGAGCGACAGCAAGCGGGCTGAGGCCGCAGAGCAATTCCCGGATCAGAAGCACCCTGTGGTGCGCACGCACCCGGTCACCGGACGCAAGAGCCTGTACGTCAACCGGATCTTCACGCTCACGATCGACGGGATGAGCCCCGATGAGAGCCGCTCGCTGCGCCAGCGCCTCTACGACGAGGCTGCGACACCCGAATACCAGTGCCGGTTCCGGTGGCGGCCCGGCTCGATCGCGCAATGGGACAACCGGTGCACCCAGCACTACGCCGTGCCCGACCACGGCGGCATGCACCGGCGCATGGAGCGGGTGACGCTCATCGGCGATCGCCCGGCTTGATCAGCGCGGTTCAGTTATTGGCGCGTCGCAGGATGTGCTCGACGATCTCGGGGCCGTGCGTGAACAGCAGGAAGTGACCGGCGTCTGCCAGCACGTCGATCGGCGCATTCATCTGGCCGGCCCAGCTGCGGCCCCAATCCTCGTCGAAGCCCTCGTCTTGGGCGCCCCAGATGAAGTGGGCGGCCTTGTCCCAGCCCAGCAGCACCCGGTAATGCAGGGCCTGCCCGGCGCCGTTGCCGCTGTCGTAGTTCCCGATCGGTATCGACAGCGGGAACCAACGGGCGCCGTTGAAGCCTTCTTCGGGCAGGCCCCGGAACGGCGCCGAGAACCCCGCATACCGCAGGGCTGCGTCGCCTCCGAGCTCCGGTTCGACTCTTGCTTTGATCGCTGGCACCACATCGCGTGAGCGCACCATGCGTCCCGCCAGCAGCGGTACGAGGCCGATGCTCGGCTGCGGGTGCGCATAGCGGCCACCCGGCTTCCAGGCGTCGATCCACTGCAGGAAGCTCTCGTCGTAGTCGAACTCCGGATGGTGGAGCCACGTGTTCATGATGACGAGGCGGCCGAAGCGGTCGGGCATCATCGCTGCTTGGGCGAGGCCGATCGGGCCGCCCCAGTCCTGGCAGACCACCGAGATGTCCGACAGGTCCAGTTCGCAGATCAGCGAGCTCAGCACTTCGGTGTGGCGGGCGATCGAGTACCAGTTGGGGTCGGTCGGCTTGTCGCTGCGCCCGAACCCGAGATGGTCAGGTGCGATGCAGCGATAGCCGGCGTCGACGAGCCCGGGGATCATCGTGCGGTGCAGGTAGGCCCAGGTCGGCATGCCGTGCAGCAGCAGCATGACCGGCCCGTCGGCGGGCCCTTCGTCGACGTAGTGGATGCGCAGGTCTTTCCACTGGTGGTAGCGGGGCTCGTAGTCCCAGTCGGTCAGCGCGTCGAAGTACGCATCGTCGGTGCGGACGAAGTCGGTCACGTGAGGTCTCCGGGTGGGGCGGGGCCGGCGCAGGGCACCGGCTTCGGGGTCGGCGTGCAGTTCAGCGCAGATCGAGTGACATGCGCTGTTCCATCGGCACGCCGTGGCTGTGGGGGATGGGCGCGACGGTCTGGGCCAGCACTTCGAAGCCGAATGCCTCGTAGAACTTGACTGCTGGGTTGTCTGACAGCACGTCGAGATGGACGACCCGGTAACCCTCGTCGGCGGCCCGATCGATGGCGTCCTTCATGAGCGCTGCGCCGATGCCCTGGCCGTGCAGTTCGGGCCGCACCGACAGCGCGTGCACGTAGTACGCGCTGGCCGGGATGGCGGCGTTGAGGTAACTGGCCAGGTAGGAGCGCCGGGCGATCTCGGCAAGCTGCTCCTGGGTGACGGCACCATCCTCGATGATCGATTGCCACAACGGTCGAAGCGTCTTCTTGCGGCGATCGAATTCGGGGCCGGCATAGCCGATCTCGATTCCCAGCAGGCTGTCGCCATCCATGGCGAGCGTGGTCTCGTCGTAGCCGCACAGCGTGCCCTCGGCGAGCCACGAGTCGCCGATCAGCCGGTCGAACGCCGGTCGGCTGACGAATTGGTAGTCGTAGGTGGGCGGACCGCTGTTGTACACCAGCTCGACCACATCGCCGGTGAACTGTGCCGCCCGGTCTCGATCCACGGTGACGAGTTCCATCAGTGCCCCCTGGACTGTGCATCTTCGCCGATGCCTCGACAGTGGACGCTAGCCCTGCGGTGATGCCCAGCTCGAAGGAGCGCCGCAGTCCTTCAGTTGAGAATTACGTACACCACAAGCGTTGCATAGAGCGCCAAGAAGACCAGTGGCACTGCACGTTCGATTCGACCTTGCTCCGAGTAGCCAAGCTTCCATCGCTCAGGCCTTAGGCCCTCGAGGTGGTCCCACTCGTCATTGAACGCTTGGACCGGGAGATGTTGGCTCTCAATACGCCCGATCACATCGAACTTGGCGGCATTGAGATCACGATACGAACGGAGCAACAGCCACCACGCTCCGGCGATCACAACTCCCGCGAGGGCGGCGAGTACCACGATGAATCGGTCAGGATTGGAGTCCTGGCCTCCCGCTGGGCCGACTGCAAATGCACCCAGCGCGACGGCTAGCCCAGCCTGCACTGTGAAGAAGAAGCTGTTTGCCGAGGCACGGCGCGCCGAGACGCGGTCGGCCATTTCAACAGCGAGTTCGTAGATCTCTAGGACATGTGGCGGGGGCGGTTCCGGGCCGGCTGCTGTATCCGCTACCGCGCTCCGCCGACCAGCTTCTTCAGGTTGTCCCAAGTCCATTTGTAGACCTTGTCGCTCGATTTTGCCGCCTTGGGCTTCTTGCAGGTCTGGTTTGCACGTCCCTTGAGCAGGAAGTAGGCAACATCCTCGTCTTGTGCGATTGCGAGTTCGACTGATACGCCCGTAGCTGTGTCAGTCTTTGTCCCGCAGATCACAGCCACAACGTCAGAAGCCCGAATTCGCTTGCGAGCGTCGCTCTTCCAGTTCGGCGAGGCGTCCTTGATGGACCAGTCGGCGATGTCGAATGGCGAATCCTCGTTCCTGGCCTGCCCTACGAGCAGGTTCTTGAGGTCGACATCATTGTCGTAGTCGAAACTAACGAAAACACGCGTCTTGGCCATCGTCGCTCCTGCCGCTCGATCGGTCGCCCATCCACTTCAGTACGTAACTTGCCGGGCCAGTGGGTTATGGCGAGGCAGCCCGCGGCGACCGTTCCAACGACGTGCACCAGACCACAGACCGTGTCACACGGGCACTCTAGCGTCGCTGTGCACAGGGTTACACAGCTGTAGTTTGGCCTTGGGAGCGGGAGCCCGGAGATGAGGGGTGCGCAGTTGACGTTGACGAGCGTGGCGCCGCCGCCATCGGCGTGGGTGCCGGATCCCGGGGCCGAGCACGGTGAGGTGTTCACTCGGCAATGGGTGGTGGACCTCATCTTGGACCTAGTCGGGTACCGCCCCGAAGCCGACCTTGGCGCCGCCGTCATTGTGGAGCCCTCGTGCGGCTGCGGAGCCTTCCTGCTGCCTATCGTCGATCGGCTGGCGGACTCATGCCGTCGGCATGGGCGAACGCTCGCTGACTTCGGCGCTGCAATTCGGGGCTTTGACCTGTTGCCTCACAACGCGGAGCACACGCGCAAGGCTGTCGTGGCGAAGCTCGGTGATCTCGGCGTACCCATCAGCACCGCCGAGCACTTGGCCGAGCAGTGGGTGACGACGGGCGATTTCCTGCTCACAGATCACGGAAGCCCTGCTGCGGACTTCGTGGTCGGCAATCCGCCGTATGTCCGGTTGGAGCACATCCCGAGCGAAGTCAGCGATGCCTACCGGGCCGCATGTCCGACTATGCGAGGCCGGGCGGACCTGTTCGTCGGTTTCTTCGAGAAGGGCCTAGCGCTGTTGCGGCCGGGCGGCCGACTGGGATTCATCTGCGCTGACAGGTGGATGCGCAATCAGTACGGCACCCGCTTGCGGGAGCTCGTCGGTGAGCACTATGGGCTCGAGGCGCTGATCGAGATGCACGATGCCGATGCCTTCGAGACGCCCGTGTCCGCTTATCCGGCCATCACGGTGCTGCGCAACGCTCCACAGGGCCGGGTCCGGGTTGTCGAGGCCGGAGCGGCATTCAACGGGGCAGCGAGTCAGCGACTGGTGCCCTGGCTTCGTGGCGAGACGGAGGAGGTGCCGTCCGGCAGCTCGTTCGAAGCTGCAGAGCTATTGCGGTGGCGTACGGGCGGTGACCATTGGCCAGCTGGGTCGCCGCTGGTCCTCGAGCTGTTGGCATCCCTTGAGGCTCGCTTCCGTCCGCTTGAGGACCCGCAGACAGGAACGCGGGTGGGCATCGGCGTAGCTACAGGCTGCGATGAGGTGTATGTCACCGAGGCACCGCAGGGCATCGAGGAGAGCCGGCTGCTACCGCTCGTGACCGCTCGAGACGTGTCCGGCGGATCGCCCGACTGGCCGGGTAGGTACCTGGTCAATCCGTGGGAGAACGGGCAGCTCGTGGATCTCGCGGCGTTTCCCGGCTTGGCTCAGCACTTCAGGACCCACGAGGCACGCATACGGCGCCGGCACGTTGCCCGACGCCGTCCGAGCACCTGGTACCGGACCATCGACCGCGTCGCGCCCGGTCTGCTCGAGCGGCCCAAGCTGCTGTTGCCTGACATCAAGTCGACGGCGCATCCTGTGCTCGACGCGGGGCACTACTACCCGCACCACAACCTGTACTTCATCGTCTCCGACGCATGGGACCTCGAAGTGCTCGGCGGCATCCTGCTGTCGGACATAGCGAACCTGTTCGTCGGTGCCTACTGCGTCAAGATGCGAGGCGGGACGTTTCGCTTCCAAGCGCAGTACCTCCGCAAGATCCATATGCCGCATCCTTCCGACATCTCCGCAGATGATGAGGACGCCTTGCGGAGGGCCTTCCACCGCCGAGACATCGAGGCAGCAACGCACGCGGCGGCGAGGGCGTACCAACTCGACGACGCGGCGCTGGCTGTCCTCGCGCCAACGAACGCCGCGGCGGCATAGGGCACAAGAGGCACGATTGCAATGTCGACGCCGCGTTGGATGTCGAGTCCGCGGTGCGGCCCGTTCATGCCCGTCTACGAACAAGCAGTGGAGCGGGCAGACGGCAGCTGGGAACGAGTCGAAGACGCCTTCCTCCGTGCGATGGAAGAGTTCGACAGCTCTGTCGCAGCGACCGCGGGTGCCGACCTCGACGACGAGGCGAAATCGGAACTGATAGCTGACCTGCAGAACGGCAAGGGCGACTTCTTCAATGACCTGCTTGCGGTGCTGCTCCGGAACTGTGCTGGGATCGACGCCCTGGCGACTCGTTCTCGGGTGCCGGGGCTGATCGTCCCCGTCCACAACCTCGATGGCGCCTATCCGAGCGAGGGCCCGATTCGTTTCCTCCTCGAAGCCAAGATGTTTGGGACGCCGAAGCACTTCAACAACCCGCGGCAGAACCCGATCGGGCGGCCCGGCTCGGCCGACATCGACAAGCGTGTCAAGGAACTGGCCTTCAAGAGCATCGACCTCAAGGGCGAGTACAGCCGCAGGCGTACGGCCGAGGGTGCGGGGCAGCGCACCGGTGGTGCCGGAGGTGGTGACATCACGACATGGCTCCGGGGCATCGAGCCGAAGATCTACTTCTTCATCGGTGTGCGTGTGGTGAGCGACTCGGATTTTGAGCGTGCGTTGAGATGGGCCACGACGGCCGAACAGGTCGTCGACGCTGTGGGCATGTTCTGCTTCGAGCCAGTTGGGGACGAGCAGTTCACCACCTACCGCAGGCGGACTGACATCCCGCCGAGCCTCCAGATCGAAAGGGTGCTGTACAAGGCGTGTACCGACTTGCAGGCGCTGGCAGGAGCATCGCCACCGCCAGGCGGCCCGCCGCCCGGGGACGCCTGAGTGGGGGTTGTTGGGGACCGAATCGGATACGAAAGTTGAGGAGTAGCTTCTGGAGGACCGCACAGGGTGCGGGGCCTCACGGAGAAGATGCATTGCCATGAGCACGACCGCCGTTCGTTCGTTGCAGAGGACTCCGGCTTCGGCGGGACTCGAGCCGATTCTCGAGGCGATGCGGGAGGACGGCGGGGTCATTGTCGAGGGGATGTTCGGGGCCGACACCATCGCCCAGATGCGTGCGGCCGCGGACGAGTTCGCCCAGGGCATCCAGCCGGGCGGTGCCACCCAGGGCCTTGGCGATGACGGCAAGCGCTTCGTGGGCGCCAACACGATCCGGTTCTCGAGCCTGGCCCGGCTGACCCCCGCATTCTTCGACATCCTCGACAACGAGTTGTACGCGCAGATTGCCGATGCCGTGCTGCTTCCGATCTGCGGTTCGTACTGGCTGAACACGGCGCAGGTGATGTACATCGGGCCGGGCGAAACGGCGCAGATGCTGCACCGTGACGCAAACAACTGGTGGGCGTTCGTGAAGGCCACTTGGCCCGACTCGCCCGAGGTCACCGTCAGCGCCATGATCGGGCTGGAGGAAGTCACCGAGGAGTTGGGTGCGACTCGCGTGGTGCCGGGCAGTCACCGCCAGAGCGAGCTGGCTCGCTATGAGGAGCGTGAATCGGTGCCGGCAGAGCTAGGGCCTGGCGACGCGCTCGTGTACTCGGGGTACGTGCTGCATGGCGGCGGTGCCAACCAGACCGCAGACCGGTGGCGGCGGGCCTTCCACCTCAGCTTCGTAGCTGGCTGGTTGACGCCCGAAGAAGCCAGCCCGATGGATTTCAGTCTTGGAGAGCTCTCCGGCCAGAGCGAGCGGATACAACGGCTGCTCGGCCACAGTTCCTACGATCCCCGCCCGTATAACGGGGGCGGGTTGTGGCTGCGCCATGCACGCGAGATGCAGGACGTGATCGCCTCGAACGGCGACGCTGGTTGAGACAGCTTCACTCGACACAACCCGGATTGATCGGCAGTCGCGGCGGTAGCGTTCGCGCCCGGCGCTGCGGCGCAGCTCACCCGACAGGCAGGAGCCTTCGATGGACTTTCTGAAGATGAACGAACCCGTGATCAAGGAGTTCCGAGAGAACGAGGGCAACTGCAGCGGCTGGCTCAAGGGTGCGCCGATGATCCTCGTGACCATGACCGGGGCCAAGACCGGCCGCGAGCTGTGCTCGCCGCTCGTGTACTCCACTGACGGCGACGACATCGTCATCATCGCCTCGAAGGGCGGCGCCCCGACCAACCCGAACTGGTACTACAACCTGGTCGCCAACCCGACGGTCACTGTCGAAGTGGGCACTGACACGTGGGAGGCCACGGCGCACCTCACCGAGGGCGACGAGCGCAAGCGGCTGTTCGATGCCCAGGCCGCGCTGATGCCGCAGTTCGCCGATTACGAGAAGAGCGCCACCGAGCACGGCCGCGAGATCCCGGTCTTCCGCCTCGTCCGTAACTGATCCACGGTCGCAAGAGGGCCATCGGCCCTGACGTCCGAGGACTGTGCAGCGCGTGCTGTTGCCCGACTGCGCGCCGTCGCGCATGCTGTGTCGGTGACGAGGTCGCCATTGAGGTACGTGGCGAAGGCACTGTCGACCGAGGGCGTGCCCCCGAGCGAGCTCGGCATGTCCATGGTGCCGCACCCGCTGATGTACCAGGAATTGGCGCACGATCCCGAGTACCAGATCTACAACGGGCGACTGACACCCGTGCGTTTCGCCGACGTGTCGGCAACCGAGATGTACTGGAAGGTGCGCCGGGAAGTGATCTTGCGGCACACCGGCGAGCTGCCAATCGAGCTGGTCGGGCCCGATGCCGAGCGGCTGGCGAATCGGGTCTTCCCGAGGGATGTATCGAAGGTGCGCGTAGGTAGGTGCAGCTACCAATTCGCCTGCTACCACGACGGCGGCATGATCAATGACGGCGTGTTGCTGCGACTGGCCCCCGACCGGTTCTGGATGGCCCAAGCCAACGGCGACTTATACAGCTGGTATCGGGCCCACGCCGCTGACTTCGATGTGGAGGTGCGTGACCCTGACGTGTGGGTCAGCCAGGTGCAGGGGCCCCGCTCACTGGATGTGCTCGCCGCGGTCGTGGACGGCGACCCGCCCGAACCGTTCCGCTACTTCGACATCGCTGAAGTGTCGATTGCCGGCCAGCCGCTCGTGATCACCCGCTCAGGGTTCACGAACGAACTCGGATGGGAGTTCTACCTCGGCCCCGACATCGACCATGAGGCGGTGGGGGACCGCATTCTCGAGGTGGGCCAGCGGTTCGGCATGATCATCACCTCGGCCCAAGTGTTCCGAGCCCGCCGGATCGAAGCGGGACTGCTCAACGCCGGTGCTGACTTCGACCGCACGGTGACCCCGTTCGAGGCCGGACTCGGCCGTTTCATCAACCTGGACAAACCCGAGTTCATCGGCAAGAAGGCGCTGGAGCGAGCCGATCGGCGTTGCCGCACCTGGGGGTTGCGCACCGAAGGCGGCATAGCCCAGCTCGGCCGCACCCTCAGCCGCGACGGGGTGGCTATCGGCCGAGTGACCTCCACCGCATGGTCGCCCTACCAGCAGTGCGGCGTAGCCATCGCCCGCATGGACGAACCCACCAACGGACCAGGCACTCAGCCCGACGTTGAGTCTTTCGAGGGCCAGAAGCTGCGCGGCGAACTCTGCACGCTCCCGATGTACGACCCCGACCGCCTCATCCCCAGAGGCCACCTAGTCGACATCCCCAACCGCCGTGACTGATCGTCACCAAGCGTTCAACGAGCTCGCCGACACCTACAGCAAAGCCCGGCCCCAATATCCCGAACGGCTGTGGGCTGCGCTGCGGGAGCGGCTCGACCGTCATTCGTTGCCGCGCCTAGCGGCGGATGTCGGCTCGGGAACGGGCATCGCGACGAGGCAGCTCGCGCTCGTCCTGCCCGAGTGGCGCGTCGTCGGTCTCGAGCCCGGCGAAGCTATGCGCGCTCAGGCCGTCGGCGACAGTCAGGGCACAGCCATCGAATTCAGTGCTGGCACGGCAGAAGACATGCCTTTTGAGACAGCTTCAGCAGGTCTCGTGATCGCAGCGCAAGCCCTGCACTGGTTCGATCACACCCAGTTCTACGCCGAGGCCCAAAGGGTGCTGGCGCCGGGCGGACTCATCGGGATTCTCCACAACAACCGTGCGTTGGAACAACTCCCGCTCTTTGAGGACTACGAGTCGTTCCTTGAGGAGCACAGTCCGGGCTACATGCGTGATTACCGCGACTTTGACGTCGCCGGTGAGCTGTCCTCAGCGGGGTTCAGCCAGGTGTCGAGGTTTTCTGCGGATTGGACCCGGCCCGTCACCCACGAGCTGTTCATCGAACTAGCCCTGTCCTCGTCCAAGATGCACGCTGCCGTCAAGCAGCTCGGCGAAGAAGACACGACGCGACGCCTGCGAACGATGCTCAAGCGGCACCACCCTTCAGGCCAACTGAAGATCCCCTATATCTCCGAGCTGTTCACCGGCCAGCGCTAGTCGGGCGCCCGCCGCTCGCCGCTGCCAAGTCAGCCGGCCTGAACGAACTCCTCGTATCGCTCCTCCAGCAGTTCAGGACTCGGTCGCAGCGCTCGGCGGCGAGGCACCTCGATCCTGTGACGATGCAGGCCCTGAAGAGCGTGTTTGAGCGTCGGACCATCTTCCTCGGTAAGGACATCGGCTCGGACTTCGATTTCGTAATTCGGACGGATTGCCATGAACCGGTTGTCGAAGGCCGCGTGGTGGATCTTGCACATGGCGATGCCATTTGGGACGACCGGTTCACCCCCCTTGGCGTCACTACGAATGTGCGCAGCGTCTAGCAACTCGCGATGACGCAGCCGGCAGAGGGCGCATTGGCCTTCGTAGGCCGTGAGCACCTGCTGGCGGAATACCGGTTGATGCAAGCGCTCACGAACGACTCGCTCCGCATACGCGCGTCGTAGATCATTCACGTGTTCATCGTCCGTGCTGTCCCAGGCGTCCCGCTGCTGCTCGTCAAGTGCAACCACAAACTGATGATCGGCAGGCTCCTCACCGACCAACCAAACCGGAACGACCGGCCAGTACAGCCCCGATGCAATTCCCTGAAACCAGATGAGCGGAAGGTTGGCTCGCATCGCGCGCCGGAGCGCAACGTTGTCCGAATGGTCTGCGTTCGTGCCCATCCACTTGTAGCGAAGGTAGCCATCAAGACCTGTCTCGTCGGCATACGGCCGTCGCTCAGGACTGCTTGAGAAAACCGTCAGAATGCTGAGAGCGGCATCCAGTTGCTTTGGTTTGCGAATTCCGCGGTACGGGTTCATGAGAGAAATCCGCTGCCCGTCGATCTCGAACGCGGCGACATCGTCACGGCGCACGGGACCGCCAGTGCGATCCTGGACGGCGCGCAGAAATGCGAGCGCGCTGGATCTCACGCGTTCGTCGAATTCAGCGCTAACTGCCACTGGATTCCAGTACAGACACTCGTGCCGAATGTAGTTCCGGCGATCTATGCACCCATGAACTGTCAAGCGGCGCGTGCTTCGGGCGGCCGGCAGGCATACGGTAAGCGCGCCTGTTACTGAACAAGACTCCAGATCGATGAGTCATCGGCAGCGATGAGGGGCGGGCAATGTGGCGGTCGTTGATTCGGGATGTTCCGGGGTTTCCTCGGGCGGGGGTTGTGTTCAAGGACATCACGCCTTTGCTCGGGGATCCGGACGGCTTGGCAGCGTGCGTGGCTGAGCTGGTGGAGCCGTTCGAGGACCAGGGTGTTGAGCTTGTGGCTGCACCGGAGGCCCGGGGGTTTGTTGTTGGAGGAATGGCAGCGGATCGGCTCGATGCCGGATTTGTGCCGCTGCGCAAGCCGGGGAAGCTGCCACGGCTTGCGCTGGGTGCCGACTACGAGCTGGAGTACGGCGTAGAGCGCCTGGAAATGCACGCCGATGCCATTGCGGCTGGGGCACGCGTGCTGATCGTGGACGACGTGCTGGCCACCGGCGGGACTGCCGCAGCGTCGGCTCAGCTCGTCATGCACGGCGGGCGTGAGCTTGTCGGTTTCTCGTTCATCGTCGAGCTCGCTTTCCTCGACGGCCGTCGCCAGCTGGGCGATGCACGCATTGAGTCAGCGCTCGTCGTCGAGTAGTTGAAGGGATCACCCAGAGATTCCTTTGCGAGCAGGCGCGGGGTAATCGCTCACGCGCTTACGGTGAGCGTCGGCACGATGGCCAGATCACGAAGCGAGGGATTCCATGACGACGCCGACTCCGAAGGTCATGAGCGCCGAAGCGCAGAACCTCGTACGCAGGCCGAACTTCGCACATCTTGCAACCATCCGGGCCAATGGCTCGCCCAAGCTCGATCCGGTCTGGATCGATCTCGTCGACCCTTCCACGGTGATCATCGCCACGGGCGGGGACTCGCTCAAGACGCAGAACGTGTTGCGCGATCCGCGAGTTGCCATCTCCATCGTCGACATCGACAACCCCTATGAGGAGCTGCAGATGCGTGGCACCTGCGTGGTGGAGCCTGATGCCGACATGGCCGCTCTGGACGCGCTGAGCCACAAGTACACGGGCAAACCGTTCCCGGAACGTGGCGATTCCGGCGTCGTGCTGCGCATCACCGTCACCCAGTACCTGTACCAAGATCTGCCGTTTGAGCACACGCCGGCCTAGGCGGCCCTAGCCGCTGCCGTGGCACCTAGCTCTCCACTGCGGCGTCATCCCCACAGGTGCAACTGGGTGCCCGCATGTCACGGCTGGTTGGCGGCCCCTGGAGTGGGGGTGTCGACCGTCGCGAACCCGCCGGCGACATCAGGCACGCGGGCGTAGCTCTGGTCCGCGCCGGACTGGCCATCTTCCCAGTCGACGCTGGCAACGAGCGTGCCGTCCAGCAGCCAGATGCCCAGTTCCTCGTCGCTCCCGAGCGCGAAGCCGGGCCAGCCGTCCTTGTCGAGGCTGAACTGCATGTATGCGCCCGGCTGGATGACGGTGCCGGCCGGGAAGGGCACTCGCTTGCCGACATCGGTGAGATCGTCAGCCATCTCGAAGCCATCGAGCGCTATGGGCACTCGCGACGCGTTGTGCAGCTCGAACCAGTCGAGCGGGTCGCCCTTGGCGGCCACCTCATTGATGACCAGTCCGACATCAAGCGGGGTCTCCGAGGTGTCGGCGCCCTGTGCACTTGTGTCGGCGTCGCCGGATGTTGGTGGGGACCATCCGTAGGCCCCCGAGAAGGCGCCGGCGATCACAGCGCCGGCAGTCGTCCCGCCGCTTGACAGTTCCAGCGCGCCCTCGGTGAAGGGCGAGAAGCTCTCCGGCGACGACGCTCCCGGCGGGATCGACCAGATTCCTCCGGCGATGGCGTCCACGCCGATGACCAGCGTTCTGCCCGCCGCGATTTCGCGGGGGTCGACGACCAGCGACATTCCGTTGACCGAGCCGTCGGGACCAAGCCCAGCGACGATGATGGAAGCGGGCACATCGACGCTCGGAAGCAGGACGCTCTCCTCGGGATTGGCGTAACCGGCGAAGACCCCGGTGCGTTCGGTCGATTCGGGGGCGCCGTTGAGCAGCAGGCTGTGGACCGTTCCCTGCCCGAGCGGGTTGGGACTCGAGCTGCTTCCCCAGGTCGTCTCGAAGGTGATTTCGAGGGTTCCTGAACCCGCGGCGGATGGCGCGGAAACCTCGGGCTGGGGCCATTCGGGTGGCTCTGGCGAGAGGTCCGCAAGAATTTCGTCTCGACGCTTGCCGATGAACGTCCGCACTCGCTCGGTGTCGGCTTCGGCCGCCCTGGCCTCGGCGGGGAGGGCATGTTGCTGCACGATGGCGACCACGGCATCGACCGCAGCCAGCAGCTCGGCCTCGTCCCACACGTCGTTCAGAATCTGCTTCAGCCGGGCAACGTATTGCACACGCCAGTCCGGGTGGTTGTACAGGCGGTTGGGGATCGCAGTGAGCGCCAGCACCGACGGCGGCGGGTCGGAGATGTTGTCGAAGGGATTGGGGTCATCGGAGAGGTGGAACGTGCCGTCGGTGCCCCATGGCAGGAACACGAACCGGCCGTCAGGCACCCGGTAGAACCAGTAGTTGTTCCGGTCGCCGGCGTAGCCGTCCCAGTGACCCACCAGCACCTCGGTCGCCCAGAAGGAGAGGAACCGGTCGAGGTCCACGATCGACTCCAGCGCCGTCAAGCCAGAGTCGGAAGGGTCGCCCAAGGCGTCAACCACAGCGTCGATGTCGGTCCAGTCGTCGGCGTCCTCGTTGGTCTTCTTCTCGAATGTGCCGCGGAACTCCGGCGTGAAGTCGCTGACCGTGCCTTCGTACAGGTTGCCGTCGGCGTTCCCGAAGTGGTGCGACAGGAACGGAGCCTTGAACTCCTCCACATGCACGTACAGCCCGAGGTCGGTGCCGTTCACCGACACCGTGGCGAAATTGCAGCGCGGTGCGGGGTTGCCGGCCGCAGCGAATACCCGGTACGACAGGCAGGTGTTGACCATCGAGGGGTCCTGGACGCTGTTGTTCAGCGTCATCCGGTTCATGCCCCCCGGAAGGGACTGGCCGTCGATGTACTTGTCGAACCGGAGCTTGAGGGACGGCTTGGTGGAGCTCTGCGAGCCGACGAAGCCCTTCTTGCGCACGCCCACGTCGGCGTGCGTCTGGCCGTCAACGGTCACCGTGGCGCCGAACCACGTGTAGATGCTGGCGAAGGGCCGCGAGAGACCGTATTCCTCGATTTCTGCGAACACGTCCCCGAGCGTGCGGGTCTGGTGCCGCAACGTGTTCCAGTCCTCGACATCGATCTCGATGCTGATGTCGAGCACACGGTCGAGGTCGAAATAGGCGTCGCGCGGATCGGTCTCGACGTGGTCTTGGGGCGCTGAGCCGGGAGCCGTGGCAGCGGGGGCTGCGTCGCCAGCGAGAGTCGTGGCCGCGGTCGTCGTGGTTGCCGCTGTTGGGGCGGATGGGGCCGTGTCGGACGTAGGCGTTGCGGCCGGGAGCGCGCCGTCGTCGGCTGCATCTGTGCAGCCGGCTGCAACGAGTGCCAAGGCGACCAGTGCGACGGCGAAGCGACGCTGGCGGCGAGGTTGTCGCATGCGGCTTGCCTTCACGTGCAGGTAGGACGTGAGCGGACCATACAGCTAGGCCCCGTCCGCAACGCCTCAGAGATATTGTCAGAAATACTGGCAAAAGAATGCTAGGGTCCCGCCGATTCACCGAGGCTTGCCTGGATATACAGGGCCGTCAGGGGAGTGTCATGGACATCGTGCTGACTGGAACCGGTTCACCGCTGCCTGACGCCAACCGGGCCGGGCCGTCCACGCTCGTCAAAGCCGGCGACACGCACATCCTCGTCGATGCCGGCCGCGGCGTCGTCATGCGCATGGCCGGCGGCGGCTCGCTGCCGGTCTTCCTGAGCGCCGTGCTGATCACCCACCTGCACAGCGACCACGTGTGCGCGCTGAATGACGTGATCACGACCCACTGGGTCCTGGGTCAGGGCAACGCCACGCTGCAGGTCTACGGACCGCCCGGCACAGCGCAGTTCGTCGAACGGCAGCTCGGCGCACTGGAAGCCGATATCGGATACCGCATCGCCCACCACG
>CAZAFV010000035.1:30440-32553 GCA_964484385.1 uncultured Acidimicrobiales bacterium | reverse complement strand
TGTAGGCGGTGAGCTGCTGAGGCTGCAGTTCCTCGCGCTGGCGACGACGGCGGCGGCGAGGCCGGCCTCGTGGACCGCCTCGCGGTGCTCCCCGCGGACCTCCCGGACGAGCACCGCCGGGGGGTCCGCTCGGACGGCCTCCGGGGGGCGGCGGCGCCCCAGCGTGAGCGCGCCCGCCGCCTGGCCCGCCTCCGTGCGGACGGTCACCGCCGCCCGCGGGACGCCGGAACCCGCCGGGGGGACCGGAGCGGTACGGGGCCCCGCTGCGTGCTGAAGTGCGGGGAGGACCCGGCGGCGGGGGAATTGGCTTGCCAGATCCCGAACGAGGTGCTGCGGGCGGGGGCGGGATCGGCCGGCCGTCGGCAGACTTCGGCGGCACCGGCAGACGAGAAGGAGGCGGCGGCAGTGCAGATCCCGCCGCTTCGTCCGGCGCTGGCCTCGACGGCGCAGTTGGTTCCTCCGCGCGCGCTGCCGGACGCCCGGATGGCGGCAGAATCGGCCGCGCGGACTCCTGGCCGCTTGAGGTGACCAGCCGCCGTGGCGGCGGTACCGGTGGCGGGGCACCCGCCGACGGCAGCGTGCTCGGCGGCGGCGGGGTGCCAGACGGCGGCATGTCGGGCGGAGCGCTCGGTGCCTTCGGCGGAGCCGACTCGGCCGCAGCAGCAGGTTGAGCTTCTGTCTGGGGGGATGCTTCTGCGGCTGGCGCGGCCGCGGCCGCGGGTGCCGGTGGCGCGGCCGCGGCCGCGGGTGCCGGTGGCGCGGCCTCGGAGGCCGGTGCAGTCTGCGCAGCCGGCCTCGACTCAGCCGGAGCCTTGCGAGCAGGGCGGATTGCCGGCGGCGACTGCTGTGCCTCCGCCGAGTCGTCACGCGGGGTTGCGCGCGAGGTCGCGGCGGCAGCCTTCGCCGGCGATTTGCGAGCCTTGCGTGCCTCAGGCGGCGGCTCGTCACGAATCAGTCCCTCGCGCGCGGCCTTGCGCCGGACGCGGTCAGCCTGAGCGTCCTCCATGCTGGACGAGTGCGTCTTCACACCGATGCCCAACGACTCGCATACGTCGAGCACCTCGGTGAGCGTCATGCCCAGCTCTTTGGAGAGCTCGTGAACGCGGACTTTCTTCGGCAAGCGGTCGGTCTTTCTGTCGGAAGTTCTGTCGAGAGTTGACGGGGCGCCCGGCGGGGCTCAGGGAACGAAACGGGGACGCGACGAGACGGGCCATCGGCCTCAAGGCGCCGTCGAGTCCGATGGAAGCGTACTGGGGTCGGTGTGAGCCTCTGCAGGGGCCTCGGCCACAGCATCGTCGGCCGGCACAGCATCGTCGGCCGGCACAGCATCGTCGGCCGGCACAGCGTCGCTGGTCTGCACAGCCTCGCTGGTCTGCGCAGCGTCGCCTGCTTCGTCGCCGTCCTGATGCTCGGTGACGGCTTCGGACCACTGGCCCGCCGTGATGGCTTCGCTGCCGTCGGCGGGAACCCAGGTCTGCTCGCCGGTATCGGGGTTCGTGACCCACTCGCCCTCTGCCCACTCCTCCCCGGAGTAGCCGGCTTCCTCCTCGGCAATCTGGGTCTCGCTCTTGATGTCAATGCGCCAGCCGGTCAGCCGGGCCGCCAAGCGCGCGTTCTGACCCTCGCGGCCGATCGCCAGCGACAGCTGATGATCGGGTACGACCACCTCGGCAACACCTTCTTCGGAATGAAAGCGAACTTCCCGCACCCGGGCCGGGGACAGCGCCTTCGCCACGAAGTCATGGAGGTCGTCGGAGAACGGGACGATGTCGATCTTCTCGCCTCGCAGCTCGTTCACGACCTGACGCACCCGGCTGCCGCGGGCACCCACGCACGCACCGACTGGATCAATGTTGGGGTCATTCGACCAGACGGCGATCTTGGTGCGGTGGCCGGGCTCGCGTGCACAGGCCTTCAATTCGACGACGCCATCGGAGATCTCGGGGACTTCCAGCTTGAAGAGTTCGCGGATCAGTCCTGGATGCGTGCGCGACACGACGATCTGCGGACCCTTGGCGGTCTTGCGCACCTCCACGATGTACGCCTTGAGGCGGCTGTTGGGCTCGGGCCGCTCGTAGGGAACCTGCTCGGACTGGGGCAGCAGCGCCTCCAC
>CAZAFV010000035.1:16105-30430 GCA_964484385.1 uncultured Acidimicrobiales bacterium | reverse complement strand
GGCCCGGGTGCGTGCGCGAGACAACGATCTGGGGGCCCTTTGCGGTCTTGCGCCTCGACGCGGCCGAGATCCAGCAGGGTGTAGCGGGCATCGTTCTGCTGGATGATGCCGGTGACGATGTCACCCTCGCGCCCGGCGTATTCGTCGTACTTCATGTCGCGTTCGACTTCGCGGATGCGCTGGTTCAGGACCTGCCGAACGGTCTGGGCCACGATCCTGCCGAGGTCGTGAGGTGTGTCGTCCCATTCGCGCACGACATTGCCCAGTTCATCGACTTCTTGGGCGTACACCGTGATGTTGAACGACTCGTCGATGATGACGTAGGCCTGCTCGGCGGCACCCTCGCGGCGCTTGTAGGCCGATTCGAGGCCGTTCGCGACCGCCTCGAGCAAGACCTCGGTGGTCATCCCCTTCTCGGCAGCGAGTGCTTGGAGCGCTTCCATGATCTCCGGGCTGTTCATCGTCCCTGCTTTCCTCGGCCCTTGTTCGGCGGTGAGCCCCATTCGAATGTCGTGCGG
The DNA here is from genome assembly GCA_964484385.1 of uncultured Acidimicrobiales bacterium. Lineage (GTDB taxonomy): Bacteria > Actinomycetota > Acidimicrobiia > Acidimicrobiales > Poriferisodalaceae > Poriferisodalis. The sequence goes on along the minus strand of CAZAFV010000035.1, from coordinate 29,912 downwards.
GCTTTGGCGATGTCGCCGAACGGCACCGACAGCGTCTGACCAGCTCCCGGCTGGATCTGTTGCTCCGCGGCGGCATTGCCGGAAATCTCCTCGATGTGGATCGAAACTGCGGACCGGTCGGCTTCCAAGATCTCGCCGACGATGCGCCGGCGCAGCGGTCCGCTCGTGCGAATGACTGCTCGCTCGCCGATCGCACCTGCAAAGTGCTCTGGACTCCGCAGGCTGCGCTCGAGCCCGGGGCTGGACACTTCGAGCACGTAGCGGCCGTCGATCAGGTCAGCGGCATCGAGTGCGGCGGACAGCCTGCGGCTGAGCTTGGTCAGCGCTTCAACGCCGATGGCGCCACCCTCCGATGCCGTGGCCAGCACCACGAGCGTGCCGCCTCGCCATTGAACGTCGTAGAGGGCGCAGCCGGTCTCGGCGGCGATCGGCTCGGCGAGTGCGGTGAGCTGCGAAGGGTCGACGGCAGATGAGGTGTGCACCGGGGCGCGCGAGGCCGCAGCGGTGTCAGTCATCGCAACCTCCCTGTCCGTGTCGCCCCGGCCGCCCTCGGGGCTGTGCCTGCGGTACCAGCCCTTGCGGCCGAGCCGCAAGGACCCGACCCACAAGAACATGGCGCAGAGCCCTGGTCCGACCGAAACTGTCCTGAAAGCACGACGCTACCAAGGCGTTCAGAAGGTTCCCGACCGCGATGTGGGCCGATCATGCCGATCGGCACCCACGACTCACCGGCAGCGGCGGCTCGATCTACTGGTTGGGAGGCCTAGCGGCGGCGGATGAGGGCGACGCGCTCGGCGGCCTGATTGACGTCGTCGCCCTGCTCGCTGACGAGCGCGGCGCGGTCGGCTTCGGCGGCTGCCGCTGCGCCGGCCTCCGCCCGCGACAGCGCTGCCTCGACGCCGTCGGCAGCGACGATCTCGGCCCAACTCACCAGCGCCGCGACCATCTCGTCCTCAGGCACCACAGACACAACCTCGCCCTTCACAAACAAGTGACCGCGGGATCGGCCCGCGGCAATCCCCAGGTCGGCACTGCGTGCCTCACCCGGCCCATTCACCACGCAGCCCATCACGGCAACTTGCACGGGCAGGTCAAGGTCACGGAACGCTTCTTGCGCCTCCTGGGCTACCGAGATCACGTCGACTTCGGCGCGGCCGCACGACGGGCAGGCAATGAGATCGGTGCCCGAACGCTCCCGCAGACCCAGCGCCTGGAGCAACTGCTGGCCAGCGGTGGCCTCCTGGACGGGGTCGGCGGTGAGGCTGTAGCGGATGGTGTCGCCGATGCCCTCGTTGAGCAACGTCGCGATGCCCGCAGTCGCCTTCACCAAGCCGGCAGGCGGTGGGCCGGCTTCGGTGACGCCGAGATGCAGGGGGAAATCGACCTCGTCGGCGAGCATCCGGTACGACTCCACCATCAGGGTCACATCGCTGGCCTTGACCGAGATCTTGACGTCGTCGAATCCCACCTCCTCGAAGTAGCCGAGCTCCCGCTTGGCCGACTCGACCAGTGCGGCAGGCGTCATGCCGAAGCGCGATTCGATATCGGGATCGAGGGAGCCGCCATTGACGCCGATGCGGATCGGCACGCCGCGATCGCGGGCCTCCGTCGCCACAGCGCGGATCTGGTCGGGCTTGCGGATATTGCCCGGATTCAGCCGCAGGCACGCCACTCCGGCGTCAAGCGCGGCGAGCGCGAGCCGGTACTGGAAGTGAACGTCGGCCACAAGGGGCACGGGCGAACGCGGAACGATCTGCGCGAGCGCCTCGACGGCCGCTATGTCGTTGGCTGTGCAGCGCACGATGTCGGCTCCCGCACCGGCCAGCGCGTAGACCTGCGCCAGCGTGCCGTCGACATCGGACGTCTTGGTGGTGGTCATCGACTGCACCGAAATGGGCGCCCCGCCCCCGACCGCGACCGAGCCGACATGCACTTGGCGGGTGTGCCGTCGGGCGTAACTGGCAGACGTACTCATGGCGCTGCAAGTCCTAGCGTGCGCGCGGCTTGGTCAACTCTCCCGTGGTGATGCCTCATGTTTCCCGCTCTTGTTCGCTCCGCTCACGGGCCGCTCGGGCCACGGCTTCGCCATGCGGCTCAGCCTCCTACAGATCGATCGGGTTGGCGATGTCGAGGTAGAGCAAGCCGATGGCCAGCAGCGCGAGCGCAGTCACCACCACGGCGACAACGGGAGCCAACGCCCGTGGATCGCTGAAGTACCGGTCGCGCCCACCGCGCTCTCGCCAGCGCTCATAGGTAGCTATCGCCACATGGCCGCCGTCGAACGGCGGCACGGGCACCATGTTGAACACGCCGAGGAACACGTTGACCATGGCGAACATCAGCGCTCGCTCGGACCACCCCCAGGAGGTGTCCGAAGCCAAGTCCACGATGCCGAAGACCCCCAACGGCCGCGTGCCCAGGTCGTCGTTCGCCGAGGGATCACCAGGCGGCGACACAATCCGATCGATCACGTCGCCGAAGTTCACAAACAGCGACCAGATGCCACGCACTGAATCGACCATCGCCCGCCCGAGGTCGGCGAACGCGCGGGCCGTCGCTGTGGGCAGTCCGGCCGTCTCGTAGGTGACCGCCTGGGTGGCACGAACGCCCAGCAGGCCCCGTCCCGACTCCGGGTCTGCCGCCAGCGTCGCCTCGGCGGCAAGGAGCGTGCCGTCCCGCTCGATCTCCAGCAGCACGGATTCGCCTGGCCGCGCCTGCACCTGCGACACGAAGGCGTTCCAATCCTCAGTGACGACACCGTTCACACCCACAATGCGGTCGCCCACCTCGATGCCAGCCGTGCCGGCCGGAAGCGTCACGCCGTCTCGCTGGCTCATTACCGCGGCAACCTGCCAGCGGTTCTCCTCGAGAGCGGGTGCGCCGAGCGCTGCATGCAACACCACGTAGGCGACCAGCGCCATCACCAAGTGCATCAGTGAACCGGCACACACGACAAGCAGCCGGCGGGGATAGCTCTTGACGCGGTAGGCCCGCTGCTCGTCACCGGGCTCCACCACATCGCTGCTCGACATGCCGATCACGCGTACATAGGCCCCGAGCGGCAGGGCGCGCAGACCGTAGGTGGTTTCGCCGCGGCGGAAGCTCCACAGCCGCGGACCGAAGCCCAAGAAGAAGTCGGTGACCTTCATGCCCACTGCACGTGCGGCCGCATAGTGGCCGAACTCGTGCATGAACAACACCCCGGCGAGCACCGCCGCAGCGCCGACGGCGAACGGGTAGCCCCATGCCAGCAGCGCCAACACCACAAGCGCTGCCATGCCGCCGACGGTGCGGGCGACGGAGCTGGGCGTCGGTGCCTGCGGCTCGTCGGTGTGGCCCCTCATGCGCGGATGCCCGTCACCGCAGCAGCCGCAGAGCGGCGGCCCCCGCGGTCCGCAGCGATGACCGCGTCGACGCTGTCCGCAGCAGCGCCATCGTGATCCTGCATCGCGTTCGATATCACACGCTCGATTTCGTGCCAGCGCAGCTGCCCGGCCAGGAATGCACCGACGGCATGCTCGTTGGCGCCATTCAGCCACGCAGGTGCGGTGCCGCCTGCTCGGCCTGCGTCGTACGCCAGGCGCAGGCAGCCGAAGGTCTCGGTGTCGGGCAACTCGAAGTCGAGGCGACCGACCGTCGACCAGTCGACAGCGCCGAACGGCGTCCCGATGCGTTCGGGATAGGCCAGGGCGTAGCCGATCGGCAGGCGCATGTCCGGCAGGGAGAGCTGCGCGACGGTGCTGCCGTCGGCGAATGTCACCATCGAGTGAACCACCGACTGCGGCTGGATGACCACCTCGATCCCGTCGTAGTCGATCCCGAACAGCTCGTGTGCCTCGATGACCTCGAGGCCCTTGTTCATGAGGGTCGACGAGTCGACCGTGATCTTCGGCCCCATTGACCACGTGGGGTGCGCCAAGGCGTCCGCGGTGGTCACCTCGCGCAGTTCGGCGGCGGTGCGACCGCGGAACGGTCCGCCGCTGCCGGTGAGAATCAGCCGCTCCGGCGGTGCCGACTGGCCGGCGAGGCACTGATGCAGGGCACTGTGCTCGCTGTCGACCGGGATGAGCTCGGCGCCGGGCACTGCCCGCAAAGGCTGCACCAGCGGTCCCGCGGCGATCAGGCTTTCCTTGTTCGCCAGCGCGAGGCGCCGCCCGGCCCGAAGCGCGGCCAGAGTGACACCCAGGCCTGCGAAGCCCACCACGCCATTCACCACGACGTCGGCCGTACCCGCGAGATCAGCGAACGCGTCGGCACCGGCCAGAACCTCGACGTCGGCGGGCAGCGCGGCACGCAGCTCCGGCTCCAGCCCCGCATCGCCGATGGCGACTGCTGCGGGCGCGAACTCGGTGGCTTGGGCCGCAAGTTCGCTCACTGAGCTGTTCGCCGCAAGAGCGACTGCCCGGAACCGGTCCGGCTCGGCGCGCATGACCTCCAACGTCTGGGTGCCGATCGAACCCGTCGAGCCGAGCACCGCGACGGTCGTCGCGCCCATGGGCCTAGCCGACGACGAATGTGCCGACGAAGTACGCCGCCGGCAAGGAAAAGAGCAGCGCGTCGAAGCGATCGAAGACACCGCCGTGACCGGGCAGCAGGCTGCCCATGTCCTTGATTGCCACATCGCGCTTGACCATCGACTGCGTCAGGTCGCCCAATGGTGCTGCAAGTGCGACGGCGAGGCTCAGCCACAGGGCGTCCAGCAAGCCGCCGGTCCACGGGAACACGCCTGGGAAGCGATTCAGCACGAGCGTGGTGATCACCACCGAAAGCACGATGCCCCCGATGAGACCCTCGTGCGTCTTGCTCGGACTGATCCGCGCCGCGAGTCGGCTCTGGCCGGTCGTTCGACCGACGACATAGCCACCGACGTCGTACACCACCGTCCCGATCACGGCGGCGATCAGCATCGAGTCGCCGTTCGGCTCGCGCAGGATCAACGCAGCGAATGACCCCAAGCCGCCAATCCACAGCAGACCGAGTGCCGTAATGGCCATATTCGCGGTGGGATGGTCTCGCTCGACGCCGAACAGGAACCAGCAGAGGATGGTCACCGCTGCAACGGCCAGCACGATCGGATACGCCTCGACACCACGCAGGTGCACACCGACGGTCAAGCCTGCGACGCCAGCAAGACCTGCCAGCGTCGCCGGACGGTAGCCCAGCGGCCGGGCGGCCCGGTAGAACTCTGCTGCGGCCAGCACCAGCACGATCGCAACGAGCGCCACGGTGGCTGCTTCGCCCAGCCGCAGCGCGCCGAAGAACAGCGCTGCCAGCACAGCGCCCACCGCAATGGCAGCCGGCAGGTTGCGACCGGTGCCGCCGGAGTCTGCAGGGGCATTGTGCAAGACGGTCCGGGCTTCGTCGCTCACGACACCACGCTCCTCATAGTCCTGGTTCCCCTCGCGCCAGTGCGATGCAGACGCATCGAGCTGAGCCCATTGAGCGAAGCGGTCAGTTTCGGATGGTGCGGCACCAGCCTCCGACGGTACTTCGGCAGCGGTCGGGGCCGCGGCGACAGGCGCCGGATCGTCTGCGGACGGCGCGGCAGTCTCAGCGGCGGGCGCCACCGGCATGTCGGCTGGCGTCGGAGGAGCATCAGCAGGCGGGATCGGCGGCGGGGTCGTCTCATCGGGCGAATCGAACAGCGGTTCAAGGTTCTCTGCAGCAGGTGCCTCGGGTTCGGCGGCGGCTGGAGTGTCACCGGCCAGACGCGGGTCGTCGGGAAGTTGGGGGAACAGGCGCGAGCCCCCGCGGCGCTCTGGCTCCGTGGCCGTCGCTTCGGGTTCCGCTGGCGGCACAGCCGTCTCATCCGACGCAGGAGCGTCGTCGGAATCGAAGTTCACCAGCGGCCGGGTCGCGCCCAGCGGATCGCCGGCATCGGCCGGATCGCTGGGATCGGAACCGGAGTGGGCCGGCGGATGCGCGCTGCTTTCGGACATCTACCTTCACACCTGCTCGGTCAAACCTCGAGGAGTTCTTGCTCCTTGGCATCCAACGCCCGGTCAATGTCTCCGACGAATTTGGCGGTGTCGGCGTCGAGCTCCTGTTCGAAGCTGCGCTTCTGGTCGGCGGAGATCTCCTTCTCCTTTTCGAGGGTATCGAGATCGTGACGAGCGCTGCGACGCAGATTGCGCACCGCAACGCGCCCGTCCTCGGCCATCTGCTTCACCACGCGTACCAGATCCTTGCGCCGATCCTCGGTCAAGGGGGGGAAGAGCAGTCGCAGGACATGGCCATCGCTCGATGGATTGATGCCAAGGTCAGACTCCATCACGGCCTTGGAGATGGCGTCGAGCGCGCCCCGGTCGAACGGCTGGATGACCAGCATGCGTGCCTCGGGCACCGAGAACCCCGCGAGCTGCTGCAACGGAACGGCTGCGCCGTAGTAGTCGACTTGCAGCTTCTCGACCAGCGCTGGTGTTGCGCGGCCCGTCCGGACGGTTCGCGAGCGTCCGCACAGATCTCAGCGGCGAATTCGCTCACCCGACCAGCGTAGCGATGACCTGTCGGGAGTGACCGTCACCTCTCAGCGCACCAGCGTGCCGAGCGCTTCGCCTTCGACGACGCGGCGGAAATTGCCCTGCGTCATGAGGTCGAAGACCACGATGGGAGTGGCATTGTCCTTGCACACGGCAATTGCCGCGGAGTCCATCACCGCCAGCTCCCGGGAGAGCACTTCAAGAAACGTGACTTCGCTGAGGAGCTGAGCATCCGGATCGGTCTGCGGATCGGCCGTATAGACGCCGTCGACACCGGAATGAGTGCCCTTCAGCACGACGTCGGCGTCGACTTCCGCGGCGCGCAACGCTGCCGCCGTGTCGGTCGTGAAGAACGGGTTGCCGGTACCCGCCGCAAAGATCACTACCCGGCCTTTCTCCAGGTGGCGCACAGCCCGGCGCCGGATATAGGGCTCTGCGATCTGTGCCATGCCGATGGCGGTCATCACACGGGTGGGCACTTCTCTGCGTTCGAGTGCATCTTGCAACGCAAGCGCATTGATGACAGTGGCGAGCATGCCCATGTGGTCGGACTGGGCGCGGTCCATGCCGCCGATCGAGCCCGCCATGCCGCGCCAGATGTTGCCGCCCCCGACGACGACAGCGATATCAACCTTCAACGAGGTCCAGACGTCGGCAATCTCCGACGCCAGCGAATCCACCACAGCGGCGCTGACGTTGTTCCCTCCGGCGTCGGCCAACGCCTCGCCCGACAGCTTGAGCACCACCCGCTTCCACTCACGGGCTGCGTGTTGGCGCGGATCTTCGGCCTGCGGCTCCGGGGTCTCCGCCGCAGCCACAGCGCTGCTCAGCGGCCGATCTCGACCTGGGCGAAACGCGTCACGTGCGCCGATCCGACGAGATCGGCGATCGTTCGCTTCTCGTCCTTCACGAACTTCTGCTCCATGAGCGTGTGCTCACGCAGGTAACCCGTCAGGCGGCCCTCGACGATCTTCGGCAGCGCAGCCTCGGGCTTGCCCTCATTCCGGCTGATTGCCTCGAAGGTGGCTCGCTCCCGGTCGAGGACCTCCGTTGGCACGTCCGAGCGCCGGATGTAGGTCGGGCGGTTGCTCGCGATATGCAACGCCACATCGTGAGCAAGCTCCGGCGTCGCCCCTTCGATCTCCACGAGTACAGCATTGACGCCGCGGCCATTCTGCTGGTGGACGTAGGCGTCGATGCAGGAGCCAGCGGGGGCCTCGAAGCGCTCCACGGTGCCGACTGCGATGTTCTCTTTGAGCGTGATCTTCAGATCGTCGATGACGGCTGCCGCGTCGGCGACGGCGGACGCACCGCTTGCGATCACATCGGTCAGCATCTTGTCTGCCATAGACAGAAACCCGTCAGACTTGGCGACAAAGTCTGTCTCGCAGCGCAATTCGACGATGGCGCCGACGGAGCCGTCGCCACTGTCAACCACGCGCGCCACAACGACGCCGTCGCTGTTGTCACGATCTGCTCGGGCCGCGGACTTGGCGATGCCGTTCTCGCGCAGCCACTGCGCAGCCGCGTCGGCATCCCCATCGCATCGGGTGAGCGCGTTCTTTGCATCCATCATCCCGGCGCCTGTGGCGTGGCGCAGGGCCTGTACGTCCTTCGCTGTGAACGCCGCCATGTCAGGACGCTCCTTGTGATGCAGATGAAGGGTCGAGGGATTCAGCCTCAGTCGCATCGTCCGCCGCCTCCGCCGTTTCGGCGGCAGGCTCGGCGGACGCGGCAGGGGCCTCAGCCGACCGCATGTCAGGAACGGCAGCCGCCGCGGCGGCCTTCTTGGCCTGATCGGCGGCGATGCGGGCCTCCCGGGCCGCAGCCTCGGCCATGGCAGCCCGCTGCGCCTCGGCCTGCTGTGCAGCGATGCGTGCCTCTTCCTCAGGCGAGCGCTCGCCTGCGGGAGCCACGGCCACGCCGCTGCGCTCGGCCATATATCGGCCTTCCAACGCGGCGTCGGCGATGACACGGCACAGCAGTTCGGTCGAGCGGATGGCGTCGTCGTTGCCGGGGATGACGTAGGTGATCGGATCGGGATCGGAGTTCGAGTCGGCGACGGCGACCACTGGAAGCTTCAGCCGGACAGCCTCCGCCACCGCGATGTGCTCCTTCGGGGTGTCGAGCACGAAGACGGCGTCCGGCAGCTTGTCCATGTTCCGGATGCCGTTCAGGTTCCGCTGCAGCTTGGTGAGCTCACGGGTGTGCAGCAGGGCTTCCTTCTTCGGCATGTTGTCGAAGTCGCCTGCGGACTGCATCCGCTCGTATTCGAGCATCTTGGTGACCCGGCCGCGGATTGTGCGGAAGTTGGTCAGCATTCCGCCCAGCCAACGCTGGTTCACATAGGGCATGCCGCACGCATTGGCATGGCGTTGGATCGGATACTGGGCCTGGCGCTTGGTGCCGACGAACAGGATCGTGCCGCCGCGGGCCACGGTGTCGCGCACGTAGGCGTAGGCGCCTTCGAGGAGTTCGAGCGTTTGCCGGAGGTCGATGATGTAAATGCCGTTGCGCTCGCCCCACAGGAACCGTTCCATCTTCGGATTCCAGCGGCGGGTTTGGTGGCCGAAATGCACGCCGGCGGCGAGCAGGTCGGACATGGTGACAACAGCGGACATGAATGCTCCTCCCCACGGTTCGAATCTCTGCACCGGGGACGACGCCGCTTTGGCAGCGGCGACCGTGGGGTCGCCCCGGCTGGTCAGTGAATGGTCGGTGGCATTGCGATCTCGGCGAGACGCGCTGGCGCAGACTTGGGCTTCCGGGAGACTCGGCCTCCTGAATGCCAGGCCTCCGTCGGCGTAAGCCTCAGAGCACCGCATTGCCGACGCCGGAGTGTAACCAGCGCAGTTGCAGGCGATACACGGCGGGCGACGAGGGGACGAGATGCGGGCGGCCAAGCGAAGGCTGCCCACTTGGGCTGCCACGGCTGCCGAAAATCTGAGCCGGGTCGAGGTAGATCTCGCCCCGGCGCACGCCGACATGCAGCCGATCGCCCGTGGTGCCGAGTTGTTGTCGTTGCCGAACCCGTTCGCCTCTGCGCACGCCGATCGACGCAACCCCCGAGTACGACACTCGCAGACCGTCGGGATGGCTCACCGTGACATGCAATCGCCCGCCTACCGGCCCGGCGAAGCTGACGACTCCATCGGCCGCAGCCCAGAATGCCGAGCCGGGCTGCGTCGCGAACTCGAGGCCGCGATTGCCGGGTCCGTACGGGTTGTCCGGCGGCCGGAATGGGTCCACGACGGTGCCCTGCACCGGCCAGATGTAGCCGAGCGCCGGTCCAGACTGTGCGGGCACGGATTGCGCCGGCACGGCCTGTGCCCACGCCGGGCCGCTTGCGACAGCCAGCACAGCCGCACCCGCAACAGCGAATGCGATGGTCAGGCGCGCGGGTGCGCCGACTCGTAGACCTCCCGGAGACGCTCCTTGCTGACCCGCGTGTAGATCTGCGTGGTCGCGAGTCGCCCGTGGCCGAGCAGTTCCTGCACCACGCGCAGGTCGGCTCCGCCGTCCAGCAGATGCGTGGCGTAGGTGTGTCGCAGGGCGTGCGGATGGGTCGGCGCAGCGGCGTGACGATCCAGGATCCGCTGCACGTCCCGAGTGCCGAGCCGGTTGCCGCGCAGGTTCACCAGCAGTGCCGCAGGGTCGCGGTCGGCCGGGTCGCGCAGCCGCTGCCCGTCGAACTCGTCGCTGCCGCCATCGCGCCAGACGGCGAGCAACGCCATGGCCGGCTCGCTGAGCGGCACCCGGCGATGCTTGGCGCCCTTGCCGATCACCTCGATGTGAGCGCTGCCGGGCCGAAACGCACCGCGATCGAGCTGGCAGAGCTCGTTGACGCGCAGGCCGCTGCCATAGAGCAGCTCGAGCACGAGCCGGTCGCGCAGCTCGGTCGGATCGTCTGGCACCGTGCCGTCGCCCAGCATCTCGGACACTTCGGCCGCACCCAGCACGCGTGGCAAGCGTCCCGAGCCAGCAGGCGCGACGAGCCCGAGCGCCGGGTCGACGTCGATGGCGCCTTGGCGCGCCAGCCACCCGAAGTAGCGCCTCAATGCGGACGCTTTGCGAGCCACCGAGCGTCGCGACAGCCCGCGCACCGACAGGAATGCGATGTAGCGGCGCAGCCAGCGCCGATCGACGTCGCTGGGTGCGTCGAGCCCGGCCCGGGCCGCCCATTCGGCGAACTGGCGCAGATCCGAACGGTAGGCGCGCTTGGTGGAATCCGATGCCGCAGTCAGCGACAGAACGAATTCGGGGACTCGCCACACCGGCGGCGTCCCAGTTTCGGGATGCGACGTCGCCAGACCCACAGTCACCAGAACCACAGTACCGAGAGGTCCCTACTGGTTCGCAAGCCCCGCCACGGCGACATCGGGTGCTCATCGGGCCTTTTCCCACCAACCGCCGGTCTCGCTGGCCCAGCCCGACAGCTGCAGGCGACCGAGCGATGACGCCAGTTCGCCCAGACCTGTGCCGGTGAGCAACGCCAGCTCATCAAGCGTGCGCGGTCCGGCACTGAGTTCATCCAGAACCCGTCGGTCGAGCGGTTCCGCAGGCGCCGCCGGGAATCCGAGACTGTCGGGCGCAGCGTCGCCGCGACCAGGCTCGCCCAGCGCCGCCAATACGTCGGCCACGTCACAGACGGGAGCGCATCCTTCGGCGAGGAGCCGGTTCGTGCCGGCTGAGGCGGCGCTGGTAATCGGCCCCGGCACGGCCATGACCGGCCGGTCCCGCTCGGCAGCGGCATCCACGGTGTACATCGAGCCGCCTGCGGAACCCGATTCGACCACCACGAGCACCTCGCAGAGGGCCGCCACGATGCGATTGCGCGCCGGGAACTGCCACTGCGCAGCCCGCCGGCCGAGCGGGTACTCGCTCAGCAGGGTCCCGTGCCGCGCCACATCGGCCCACAGCGTCCGGTTCGAGGCCGGGTACACCTGATCCAGCCCGCTGCCGACGACGCCGATGACCGGCCCGCCCGTGTCGAGCGCGGCTCGCTGGGCGATGCCGTCGATACCGGTCGCCAGTCCCGACACCACTGCCACACCCGCCGCTGCGAGGCCCGACCCGAGTTGCTGTGCCACTGTGCGCCCGTACGCAGTGCATCGTCGTGTGCCCACAACACCGACGCGCCGGACCTGCGGATCGATCGCAACGCCCTGACCGAACAGCAGCGCAGGCGGCTCGGGGTCAGACTCCCAGATCTCAGCTGCATCGGTGCGAGCAGGCACAGACAGCCAGATGCCTTCTCGCGCATGCGCTGCGAGCAAGTCGGCGCCGACGGGATGCCCGTCGATCGCAGCACGCTCGAACGCCGATGCGATCTGTTGCCGCCATGTCGCGATCAGCGGCTCATCGACGCCGCGGCACGACCGCAACCCCGTCAGCGCCGCAGCCCGCCCGGCACGCAGCTGATCGATGGCGTCAAGCGGGTCACGACCACTCAGCAAGGCGCGCACCCGCGCCGGGCCCATGTGCGGCAGCGAACACAGCGCCACCAGCGCGCCCAGCTCGGCTCGCTCCTGTGACGATGCGCTCCCTCCGGCGGTCATGGCGCGGCGCCTGCGGCCGCAGGCGCGTGCAGCTTGCCGACGCTGGCGCGCAGCATGAGCGCTTCGTCGAGGCGTTCAGCATCGACGAGCGGTTCGTCCCCGGCGAGATCGCACAGCGTGAGCGCCACGCATCGCACGCGATGCAATCCGCGGCCGCTGAGCAGCCCGCCACGCAGTCGCTCACGTAGCGCGGTGTGGGCAGCGGGCGTGAGCGGGGCGAAGTGTTCGAGCTGCGCGCCGGTCAGCTCGACATTGGCCTCGACACCCCGAGAGGCGGCCCGCTCGCGAGCCGCCGCCACCCGGCCGGCCACGGCGGCGGTCGGCTCACCGCGGATGCCGTCGAGCAATTGGTCGGGATCGGGTGGCCGCACTTGGATGCGGAGATCGAAGCGGTCGAGCAGCGGCCCCGAGAGGCGCCGGAGGTATCGCTGGCGGACGAGGTCCGAGCAGCGGCACGAGTTCGGCCGACCGGCCTGCCCGCACGGGCACGGATTCATGGCCGCCACAAGCAAGAAGCGAGCCGGAAACGAGCACGTGCCCAACGCCCGACTCACTCGAACGACACCTTCTTCGAGCGGCTGGCGCATGGCATCGAGCACGCTGGGCGCGAATTCGCCGAGTTCATCGAGGAAGAGCACGCCGCGGTGTGCGAGCGAGATCTCTCCGGGGCGAATCGCATTCGTGCCGCCGCCGATCAGCGCGGTCACCGTGGCAGTGTGATGGGGACTGCGGAGAAGCGGCCGAGCGGCCAAGCCGGTGGGCAGCGGCAACCCTGCTGCCGACTGGACCCGCGTGGCCTCCATCGCACACTGCCGGCTGAGCTCGGGCAGCAGGCCCACCAGTCGCCGGGCCAGCATCGTCTTGCCTGCGCCCGGAGGTCCCAGCATCAGCAAGTGGTGACCGCCCGCCGCGGCAACCTCGACCGCCCGTCGAGCGGAGGGCTGCCCGATCACGTCGCTGAGATCGGGCACCGGCACGGGGGACGGCTGTGGCGGGACCGGCGGCGGATCGGGCCACGGTGCGCGGCCTGCGAGCACCGACGCGAGCTGACCCAGCGTGCGAACCGGGTGAACGTCTCGCGGATTTGCTGCGAGCGCGACGTGATAGGCCTCGGACGCAACCACGACCGCACGGTCGCGGAGCGCGTCGGTGAGCGGCAGCATGCCGGCCGTGCCCCTGACGGCTCCATCGAGGCCGAGTTCGCCCAGGAACGCCTTCCCGCGCAGCGACTCGGCTGGCACTTGCTCGGTGACTGCGAGCACGGCCACTGCCATGGCCACGTCGAGAACCGCGCCCCCTTTGCGCAAGCCTGACGGTGCCAGGTTGACAGTGACGCGACTGTCGGGCCAGTCGAGTCCCGACGACAGCACTGCCGCCCGAACCCGGTCACGCGCTTCGCGACAGGCGGCATCGGGCAGCCCGACAATGGTGAAGGACGGCAGTCCGTTCGAGGTGTGCACCTCGACGGTAACGACGTGACCGTCGACACCGACCAACGTCGCGGTCGTTGCAGTAGCCAGCATGGGCCTCCTCCGGCAGCTCGGACCGGACGCGGCGCCGAGGCGGCGCAGTCCGGATTCGACGAAGAAGCCCGCTGGGGGCAACGATCGGTACAGCGGCGTCGGTGACGACTGACCTGCTGAGCCTGCATCACGGCATGCGAGCCATCGCTGCAGCCTCGAGGGAGGACCGTACACCGGGTCTGTCCATAACAGGCCGGCATTTTCTGACGCCACGCGGTCGAGCCGCGCCGGGCGATACTGCACCAGT
>CAZAFV010000035.1:0-16095 GCA_964484385.1 uncultured Acidimicrobiales bacterium | reverse complement strand
GCTCGACTACGTGCTGGTTGCCGTCGCGTCGCTGGTCGCACTCGGCCTGGTGCTGTGGGCGGTGCTGGCCTGATGGCGCCGATGCGCCAACTCGAGCCCGTGCCCGGTTTCGAGGTGCGCCGGGTGCAGCCTTTCGAAGCGGTCAAGCGATACGTCTGCGGCGGCTGCGGCAACTCCATCGAGGCCGGTACCGGCCATGTGGTCGCCGTGCCGATCGATGCTCCCGATCTCCGGCGTCATTGGCACTGGGGTTGCTGGCAGGCACGCGACCGGCGGCGGGCGGTGGGGTGAACAGCACCGGCCGCTAGAAGGCTCCGGTGAGCACCTCTACCTTGCGGCCCATCACAGACGCGGCGTCACAGCGAATCGGACCGCTCCAACCGCCCCGCTGGCGCACGTAGTGCGCTGCGAGCCGTCGCACCTGCTGCTGCTTGCGCGCGGTGATCGCCTCGAAGCCCGTACCGAAGCGATCACTGGAACGGGTCTTCACTTCGCAGATCACCAAGTGGGTTCCGTCGGTCACCACGAGGTCCAGCTCCCCGAGCTGGCATCGCCAATTGCGATCCAGTACGCGGTAGCCGCGCTCGGCATACCAGCGCTCGACGAGACCTTCGCCGTACCTGCCGAGTGCCTGACGCCGAGCGGTCACGCGCGCCCCGCGTCCGGCCCGCGACCGATCGTGTGCCGCTAGAAGCGCTTCTCGGGAATACGCGCTGCCTTGCCGACGCGGTCGCGCAAGTAGTACAGCTTCGCTCGGCGCACATCGCCGACCGCTACCCGCTCGATCTTCGCGATGGTGGGAGCGTGCAACGGAAATGTCCGCTCGACCCCGACGCCGAAGCTGAGCTTGCGAACCGTGAAAGTTTCGCTGATGCCCGACGAGTGCCGTGCGATCACGTAACCCTCGAACACCTGCGTGCGCTGGCGGTTGCCCTCGACGACGCGCACATGGACGCGCACGGTGTCACCAGGGCCGAAGTCGGGGTGATCGTCTCGAAGACGAGCCTGGTCGACAAGATCGGTGCTGCCCATGGCGATCCGACTCCTGTGATCGGCGTGACGACGAACACCGCAGGCTAGTGGTCAGTCCGCGGATTGCCGCAACGAGAGTTCGAGGCCGAACTCTGTGAGGAGCTCTCGGTCCGCCTCGCTCACGCCTCGTGCTGCCAGCAGATCGGGGCGCTCTGCCGCAGTGCGGATGAGCGCCATCGCCTGGCGCCAACGACCGACACGAGCGTGGTCGCCGCTGCGCAGCACTTCGGGCGCGTCGAGTCCGCGGAACGATGCGGGGCGCGTCCACTGCGGGTGCTCCAGCAGCCCGGTCGCGAAGCTCTCTTCCTCGCTGGAAGCCTCGTTGCCCAATACACCGGGCACCAGCCTTCCGACCGCTTCCACGACAACCATGGCGGCGAATTCGCCGCCCGCCAGCACCACATCGCCGACGGAAACCGAGCCGTCGACGAGCTCGGAGCGTATGCGTTCGTCCACGCCCTCGTAGCGGCCGCACAGCAGGCTGAAACCGCCTGAGGTTGCCAGCTCGGCGGCCATCGCCTGATCGAATCGCCGGCCGCCAGCGTCGAGCAACAGCAGCGGCCGTGGAGGCGCGACCGCCTCGACAGCCGCAAAGACCGGCTCAGGCATCAGGATCATGCCCGGCCCGCCTCCGAAGGGAGCATCGTCGACCGTGCGATGGGCGTCTGTGGTCGCCAGCCGCAGGTCCCAGCAGCGGATGTCGAGCACGCCGCTGCGTCGGGCCCGCCCGAGAATGCTCAGCTCGCACATGGCATCGAGCTCGTCGGGGAAGATGGAGAACAGGTCGATGCGCAGCTCCGCCACCGGCCCCTGCGCCGGAGTGGGCTGGGCGCTATCCGAGCTCGAAGAGGCCATCGGGTACCTCCACGTGGACGGCACCGGGTTCGCTGCGCACCACGAAGGTCAGCGGCACGAGGTGCCCGGTGTCGAGCTCGAGCAGATCCGCCGCCGGATTCGCCACAACACCCGTGATCACGCCGGCGTCGAATCCGTGCTGATCGATGACCGAGCTTCCGCACAACTCGTGCACCCACAGCTCGTCGGGATCGTCCAACGGCTCAGCAAACACTGTCGTTCCGGTCAACGCTGCCGCAGCATCACGATCGTCGATGCCCTCAAAGCTGACGAGCCATCGATTGCCGTCGAAGCGGGCACGGGACACCACTCGCTCCCCTGCTGCGGTGATGAGCTTCGAGCCGACATCGAATCGCTCCAACCGGTTGGTGACCGGGTGCATCACGACGTCGCCGCGCACACCGTGCGCGCGCCCGACAGTCGCGATCTCCAGCAGGCCTGCTGGATGGGATTCAGTCCCGGAAGTCGACTTCGACCTGGACGCCATCGCGATGGGCTGCGGCGCGCACCAGCGTTCGGATGGCGTTCGCGACGCGACCTCGCTTGCCGATGACCCGGCCGATGTCATCCGAGCTCACCGTCGCCGTCAAGCTCAGCTTCGAGCCTGACTCCGCGATCTCCACTTCCACCTGGTCGGGATGCTCGACAAGCTGAGCGATGAGATACAGCAGGACCTCTTCGGCAGTGGTGGTCTCGGTGTCTTCGCCGGTGTGACCGTCGGTCACTGGGCCTCCCCAGGTTCAGGAGACTTCGGCTCAGGTGCCCCGTCCAGGAGCGCTGGCTCATCGGCAGGCACTTCTGCGGAAGCCTCTGGTGAGTCGTCTGCACCCGGCTCGGGCGTATCGAGCACCAGATCGGGCGTAGGTGCGGGTGCGGGCTCGGAAGGTGCAGCTTGCACAGCCTCAGGGCTGCTGTCTGCGGGCTCAGAGGAGCTCTGCGAGCGGAATTCGTCCCACGCGCCGGAAATCGTCAGCAGCTTGGAGACGGTGTCGCTGGGCTGAGCCCCGTGGCTGAGCCAATGGACAGCGCGCTCATTGGCGATCGAGATCGCAGAGGGCTCCTGTCGAGGGTCGTAGGTGCCGATGATCTCCAGAACGCGGCCATCGCGTGGCTTGCGGCTGTCGACTGCGACGACGCGATAGCTGGGCTGCTTCTTCTTGCCGGTGCGCTTGAGGCGCAGACGAACGGCCATGTTGCTCCCGGTTAGGTGTATTCGGATGGGGGCTCGTTGGGAATCGGCGAGCCAAGCAGGCCGCCGCGCCGACGAACGATCCTAACGGGCCACTGCTCGCTAACCCCTTGGAGGCTGAGCCGAATGGCGAAGCCGTGGCCCGAGCGGCCCGTGAGCGCAGCGAACAAGAGCGGGAAGCAAAGCGTGGCACCACGGGAAGTTCCGCCAATCCGCGCACGCTCTTGGAGACGCGCCCGCTGTGGAAGCGGATGAGTGCTCAGCGGCCGGGCAGCTTCAGGTCGAGCGCATCCCAGTCGATGTCAGCGACCGATGGCCTGCCCGCCCGGGATGCTCCCTTGGGCGTGGCCCTGCCTCCCCCGCCAGTGCGCGAGCCGCCCCCGGCGCTCTTTCCACGCTTGCGAGCAGCTTTACGGCCGGCCGGACGGCGTTTCGAGCCCAGACCCATCATTCCGCCCATCATCTTGCGCATCTGCGTGAACTGCTTGAGCAGGTTGCTGACCTGCGCTGATGACGTGCCGCTGCCGGCAGCGATGCGGGCTCGGCGGGAGGCATCAATGATCTCCGGCGACACACGCTCCGCGGGCGTCATCGACAGCACGATGGCTTCGGCGGTGGTGATGCGATCATCGTCGATCTCGGCATTGCGGACCTGATCGGAGACGCCCGGCATCATCGAGACGATGCTCTGCAGGTTGCCCATCTTGCGGAGCTGACGAAGCTGATCCACGAAGTCGTCGAGCGTGAATGTGCCCTCGACGAGGCGCTGAGCGGCCGCCTCCGCCTCTTCCTGCTCGTAGACGCGCTCTGCCTTCTCGATGAGCGTCATCACGTCGCCCATGCCGAGAATCCGGCTCGCCATGCGGTCCGGATGGAACTGCTCGAAGTCGTCGATCTTCTCTCCGACCGACGCGAAGGCCACCGGGCGGCCGACGACCTCGGCGACTGACAGGGCCGCACCGCCGCGAGCGTCGCCGTCGAGCTTGGTCAGGATGATCCCGTCCACTTCGAGCGTTGCGTGGAAGGCCTCAGCGGTCGCAACAGCGTCCTGGCCCACCATGGAGTCGACGACGAGGAAGGTGTAATGGGGTTCGACGGCGTCCGAGATGCGCGCCACCTCGGTCATCAGCTCGGCATCGACCGCCAGCCGGCCTGCCGTATCCACGATGAGCACATCGCGGCCGGCGTGGCGGGCGTGGGCGAGTCCGCCAGCCGCACAGGCCACAGGGTCGCCCGCTTGGCCCGTGTCGCCTGTTTCGCCCGCTTGGCCCGTGTCGCCTGTTTCGCCCGCTTGGCTCCATACCTCCACATCGATGCTGCGGGCCAGCGTCCGCAGCTGTTCGACGGCTGCGGGGCGCTGCAAGTCGGCCCCCACCAGCAGCGGGTTGCGGCCCTGAGACTTGCACCACTGGGCCAACTTGGCTGCAGCGGTCGTCTTGCCGGAGCCCTGGAGTCCGGCCAGCAGCACGACGGTGGGCGGTTTTGACGCGAACTGGACGTTCAGCGGGCTGGTGCCCAGGATGTCGATGAGCTCGTCATTGACGATCTTGGTGACCTGCTGGCCGGGCGTGAGGCTGGCGGTGACCTCGCCGCCGACGCTGCGCTCGCGGACCCGCTCCACGAAGCGGCGCACCACCGCAACATTGACGTCGGCCTCGAGCAACGCCAATCGGATCTCGGCCAGTGCCTCGTCGACGTCGGCAGGACGCATGCGTCCGCGACCCCGCAGGCCCCGCAGAGTTCCGGACAGGCGTTCAGTCAGCGTGTCGAACATCACTCATCCCTACTCGCCGGCATCGACGCCGAGCAGCGCATCGACGTAGCTGTCGGCGTCGAAGTCGACCAGATCGTCGGGGCCCTCGCCGAGCCCCACCAGCTTCACCGGCAGGCCTAGTTCGGCCTCGATGGCGAAGACGATGCCGCCCTTGGCCGAGCCGTCCAGCTTGGTGAGCACCACGCCCGTGACATCGGTGGCCTCGGCGAAGGCCCGCGCTTGGCTCAAACCATTCTGACCAGTCGTGGCGTCGATGACGAGCAGCGTCTCGGCAACAGCGCCCGGTTCACGATCAGCGACCCGGCGGACTTTCGCGAGCTCGTCCATCAGGTTCTTGCGGTTCTGCAGCCTCCCGGCCGTGTCAGCAAGGACCACGTCGGCACCGCGGGCCGCCGCCGCGCTGACGGCGTCATGCACCACCGAGCTGGGATCCGCCCCGGAGCTGCCCGAGATCAGCTCCGCCCCGCATCGATCCGCCCACGTCTGCAGCTGCGAGGCCGCGGCTGCGCGGAAGGTGTCGGCGGCTGCCATCACCACAAGCTGACCGTCCGCCGAGAGCCGGGCGCCCACCTTGCCGATCGTGGTGGTCTTGCCCACACCGTTGACTCCCACGAACAGCCAGACAGGCGTGGCGCCCTCCCGGTCCGGAACAGTCGCATGCAGCGTGCGATCCGCATCAAGCGCTGCGCGCATCTGGTCAGCCAGCGCTTGCACCAGTTCGTCGGCATCGATGATGTCCTGATCGGCGGCAGTGCTGCGCAGGCGTTCCAGTGTGGCCATCGTGGTCGCCACGCCGACATCGGCGCCGAGCAAGGCCTCTTCCAGGCTCTCCCACGCGGTCTCGTCAGGTTGCCGTCGGTTGATCGACGCCAGGCGCTCGCGCAGTGTGCGGCGCGATGAGGCCAGCCCGGAGCTGAAGGTGGCCGGGGACGGCGTTTGCACCGCGACCGGCTCATCGGTCGCCCGTGCCGCAGGCGGGGACACGGCGACAGGCGTGTGCGGTGATGCCGGTCTCGAACGCCGCTGCCTCGCGCGATGAATGAACGGAAGGGAGCCCAGGAGCACCGTCGCCACGACAAAAACGACAATGACGATGAGAACTGTCGTGGTGCTCACTGGTCGGCAGGTTACCGAGGCGCCGTCGCGGGCTCCCTGCTGACTTCCAACTCGGGCTGCTCCGCCATGGGCTCGTCGGGGCGGGGTGAGCCGCCAGCAGCGATGAGTGCGGCCGCTTGGGAAGGCCGCTCCGAAACGACCACACTCGAGCCGCCGGGCGGCATCGACACGCCGTATAGGACGTCAGCCGATTCCATCGTGCGTCGTTGGTGGCTCACGATGATCAACTGCGACTCCCGCCGGAACTCTGCCACCAGATCGAGGAAACGCTGCAGGTTGACGTCGTCGAGCGCTGCTTCGACTTCGTCGAGGACATAGAACGGCGACGGCCGACTGCGGAAGACAGCAAAGAGGTAGGCCAGCGCCACCAGCGAACGCTCGCCGCCCGACAGCAGCGACAACCGTCCGATGCGCTTGCCGGCCGGCCGAACATCAAGTTCCACACCGCACGTGAGGAGCTCTTCGGGATCGGTCAGCGAGAGCCGACCCGTGCCGCCCGGGAACAGCGTGCCGAACAGCTCGGCAAAGTTCCGGGCGACGTCTTCGAATGCGTCCGCGAATGTGGCGATGATCTCTGCGTCGATGGCACGGATGACCTTGTGCAGCTCTCTGCGGCTGTTGCGCACATCCGCGAGCTGGGTGGCCACGAATTCGAAGCGTTCCGAAGCCTCCTCGTACTCCGACAGCGCCAGCGGGTTCACCGGGCCCAAACGGTTCAGATCCGCACGAAGTGCCCGCTCGTGCGCCGAGGCGGTGACGCCGTCGGGCAGCGGCGGCGGCGATGCAGCAAGCGCCGTCGCCGGGTCTGCATTGAAGTCCGCACGCAGCGCCGAGATCAGGGCGTCGCGCTTGGTGCGCCGTTCTGCATCTGCCACGTCGAGAGCCGCCAGCTCAGTGCGCAACTGCTCTAGGCGGGAAGCAGCAGCATCGCGCTCGTGACGGAGTGCATCGAGGCGTTCCGTGAGCTGCCGAATGAGCTCGGTGCGGGCCTCGTGGCGAGAACGCAAGTGGCGCGCCTCGGCATCGAGGCGTTGACGGTGCTGCGAGAGCAGCAGCGCAAGATGATCCAACCCCGACACGATGATCTCGGCCCTGTCCAGCCGAGCGGCAGCGGCTGCGTGGGAGTTCTCGTGACCTGCAAGACGCTGGGAAATGACATCGAGCCGCTCGGCGAGCGCCGACCGGCGCTGCTGCTGCGCGGCGGCCCGGTCGTGGGCGGCCTGAGCCTGAGCGGCCTGCCGGGCCGCAGCAGTGGCGATGCGGCGCCGCAGCGTCTCCGCTGTGCGCTGAGCCTGCTGGAACGCATCGAGCGCGGCCCGGTGCACCTGCTGTGCCGAAGCCCACGCTGCGGCAGCCTGACGATGGTCGCGGGTCAGGTCGTCAATCCGTCCGCGGGCGTGATCGAGCGCCGCGGTGGCCGCAGCCGGTCCCGTGCTGCCGATCCGCCAACGTCGAGGCCCGAACCGATCGCCGTTTGCCGTCACGAAGACCGCGTCGCGGTCGGCCAGCGCGCGGTCGTACGCGCTCGACCAATCGCCTGGAACACAGATCGCTGCACCGACAACGGCGTCCAGCAACGTCTCGAGCGCGTCGCGGCACCACTCCGGAGCGTCGGCAGCCACCTGCAGATGCGGCCGCACCAATTCGCCGTCTGCTGCCTGGCGGCTCGGTTCGCGAGCGGCGGGCAGCTTGTCGAGCGAGATCACCGAGCCGTTCGTATCGCTGTCAGCAAGCGCTGCAAGCGCCGCGGCAGCTGCGCCGTCATCGCGAACGACGACTGCCAGCAGCGCTCCGTCCGCAGCAGCCTCGGCGGCAGCCTCCCAGCCGTCATCGATCGTCACCAGATCGCCGAGCACACCGACGACTCCGGCCGCGCCATCCAGCGCAGCGATGCCGGAATCAGTGCGTGCAGCGGCGACGGCAGACGCCAATGCCTCGAACCGCCCGATCCAGTGCTGCAGCTCCTCCGCCGAGCTCCGCTGATGCTCGTCGGCCTCTGACAGCGTGGCGGCTGCGGTTGCGTGAAGCGCTTCGGCCTCGGCACTGGCCTCTTCAGCCGCATTCACCGCCGCATCGTCGCCGGTCTCCAGGTTCGGTTCGTCCGGCGGTTCCTTCGAAGGCACAGCCTGCGCGGAGGCTGCGTCGATCTCTGCCAGTTCGGCTGAAACGCGTGCGTGCTCATCGGTCAGCGTCACCACTACGTCGGAATCGAGCAGGGCGTTGCGCTCTCGCTCGACTGAGCGCATTCGCTCATACGTCTGGCCGATCAGGCCGCGCGCCCGCTCCGACAGCGACACCGCCCGCGGCAGCCGATCAGCCGGCTCGGCTGACAGTTGTGCGAGCTGTGACTGCGCGTCGTCGATGGCACCGTCGATGTCGAAAATCGATGCCGCCGCCGCATCCTGCTGGGCTGCGAAGGTGACCCGCCGAGCGTCGGACGTGCTCTGCGCCGACTGATGTGCAGCCAGCTCACGTCCCGCGTTGTAGAGCTGAAGCTCAGCCAGTTCTGCGCTGATCTCCCGATGCCGCCGGGCAGCGTTGGCCTGCCGCTCCAGCGGCCGAAGCTGGCGACGCAGCTCGCGCTGCAGATCCACCAGGCGAGTCACATTTGCCTCGGTGCTCTCCAGCCGCCGCTCGGCGCGCTCCTTGCGGCGACGGAACTTCAGCACTCCGGCCGCTTCCTCGATCAGCGCTCGCCGTTCTTCGGGACGGGCTGCCAGGACCTGTTCGATCTGGCCTTGGGCAACAATGATGTGCTGCTGACGGCCGACGCCAGCGTCGTTGAGCAGTTCCTGCAGGTCGAGCAGCCGGCAGGGCGTCCCATTGAGTGCATATTCGGACTCGCCCGAGCGGAACAGCGTGCGAGTGATGGCTACTTCTGCAGTCTGCGTGGGCAGCGTCTGCGACTCGTTGTCGATGATCAGGGTGACCTGTGCTCGGCCGAGGGCCGTCCGGCGATCAGTGCCCGCGAAGACGACGTCGTCCATCCGCTGGCCTCGCAATGCGCGCGGCCCCTGCGCACCGAGCACCCACGCGATGGCGTCGACGACGTTCGACTTGCCGCTGCCGTTCGGGCCCACCACCACCGTGACGCCTGGCTCGAAGGTGAGCGTGGCCGTGTCGGCAAACGACTTGAAACCGGACAGTGTCAGGGAGCGAAGGAACACGGCAGCTCGAAGTGTGAGGGTTGGCGTCTACACCTGATAATCGCAGTAGTGGTGCGTCACACCCCGGATGACCGCGGTGAGGACATCGCCCCGGCCATTGCGACATCGCTCTCCCGCCCGGCCGAAGACTTCAAGGTAGGGATCGAAGCCCCCTGACTTGCCGAAGATGTCGAGATGCCCGCTCGTGCCCGAACCCCGGTACTTGATGGAGTTGTGAACCGTCTCGACGATGGCACGGTAGAGCCGCCGCACTTCTTGCGTGTTCAGTTCGCTGGCAACTCGTGCATGGGAGAGGCGTGCTGCATGCAGCACCTCGTCGGAATACATCGGTCCGAGCCCCACGACGAAGGTCTGGTCCAAGAGCAGATCGCGGATGGTGTCGGAACGACCGCGCAGCATGAGGGCGAAGTCGGTCCAGGGCATCGGCATGTCAACCGGGTCGAAGCCGAGATCGACCTGGTCCGGGAACACCTTGTGGTAGCGGTTCTTGGCGATCACGCGCAGCGTCGCCTCAGCACCCGAGTCGAGCAGGCGCAACTGTCCGCCCTTGGTGAACGTCAGCACGACCTTGGTGTCGGGATCCTGGGGCGTTCTGGACGTGGCCCGCCGCAGTGACCCCGTAGCGCCAAAGTGCGCCACCATGACCTCGTCTGGTCCGAGGTCGAACAGCAGCAGCGTGCCGTCGCGAGACACCGACAAGATCTTCTTGCCTTCGAGCAGGTCGGCGAACTGCTGCTTCGACCGCATGGCCGGCAGTGCCTTCTTGGTGCCCGGGACATCGACCGTTTTGACCCGGCGGCCCGTGATTTCCTTGTCGAGATCGCGTCGGGCGATCTCGATCTCCGGCAATTCAGCCATGAGCGGGCTCCTCCGCATCGACAGGTGGATCGTCAAGGTCTGCAAGGCGAATGCACGCAGCTTGGGCCGCGCGACGCTCGGCAGCACGCTTGGTGGAACCCTCGCCGCGCCCCCAGACCTCTTCGAATACGCGCGCAGCGGCAACGAATTGAGGGCGGTGCGCAGGTCCCGAGCTCGACACGTCGTAGGTGGGCTCGGTGCCGAATTGCCTAGCCACGAGTTCTTGCAGCCGATTCTTTGCTTCACGCGTGCCTGGCTCGCTCGCCGCTTCGGAGAGACGCTCGCCCAGCAGCCGCTCGACGATGTCGCGAGCAGCAGCGAGGCCGCCGTCGAGAAACACGGCGCCCAGCACCGCTTCGAGCCCATCGGCCAGGATCGACTCCTTGTCTGCGCCACCGGTCGCAGCCTCACCCTTGCCCAGCAGCAGTGCCTGCCCGAGCTCGCAGTGCCGAGCGGCTTCGGCCAACGCGCCAGCGTTCACTACGGCGGATCGCACCGCACTCAGGTCACCTGGTCCGAGATCAGGCCAGCGCGTCACTGCAAGCTGGCAGACACAGAGACCCAGCACGGCGTCTCCGAGGAACTCCAAGCGTTCATTGGAGGCCACCTGCGATCCCGTCGGCTGTTCCACGTTGCGCTCATGGCACCAGCTCCGGTGCGACAGCGCCTCGGTCAGAAGTCCGGCGTCAGCAAAGCGATATCCGACACGCCTCTCAAAGCTGTCGTGCTCAGCGAGTTCGGCGACAGCGGCCTCCACGTCAGCCGACGCGCTCCATCACGTAGTCAATGGCATCGCGCACGGTCTTAAGGTCTTCGAGGTCTTCGTCTTCGATGCGAAAGCCCACCGTGCGGTCCGACAGCTCCTCTTCCAGCGCCTCGACCAGTTCGATCAGTGCCAGCGAATCGGCTCCGAGGTCGTCGACAAACGAGGACGACTCGGCGACCGCCGAGGGTTCCAGCTCCAAGATGTCGGCGAGCTGGTCGCGGATGAGATCGAAGACCTCCTCACGCTCGGGGGGACTCTGGCGCACATGAGTTTCGGCGGGCATGGCGGCCACGAGCCTACCGGTGGTCCGCAGGAGGCGACGGGAGGCTGACGGCCGCCAGCTCGCCCAGCAAATCAGCCTCGACCATCCGGTGGGCGGACCTGATGGCGCTCGTGATGGCCTTCGGACTCGACGAACCGTGCGCGATCACACAGACTCCCCGAACGCCGAGCAGCATCGCTCCGCCGATGTTGTCGGCGCTCATTTCGTCGGCGAGCGGCGCCAGCAGGCGAAGTGCTTCCGCGCCCGCTTCCCCGCCCTCGGCGAGACGTTCGAGGATCAGACGCACGAAGAACGACGCCGTGCCTTCGAGAGATTTCAGGAGCACGTTGCCGGTGAAGCCGTCAGTGACCACGACATCGACGGGGCCGTCGAGGAGATCGCCCCCTTCGACGTTGCCGTAGAAATCGATCTCGTCGTCGGCCGCAAGCAGCTGATGAGTCTCCTTGACGAGCATGTTGCCCTTCTCGGGCTCCTCGCCGATCGAGAGCAACCCGACCCGCGGTGCCGCCACGCCGAAGCGGATGCGGCTGTACGCCGAGCCGAGCCGGGCGAACTGGTGCAGCCACTGGGCGCTGCAGTCGGCCATCGCGCCCGAGTCGAGCAGGACGCGTGCAGTGCGGCCCCCGGGGACGGGAAACGCTGTCGCTATGGCCGGGCGGGCAACTCCGGGCAGGCGCCTGAGCCTCAGCAGTGCTGCGGCCGCTACGGCACCGGTGTTGCCGGCGCTCACCATCGCCGAGGCCTCGCCGTCGCGCACTGCGTTCACCGCACGGCTGATCGACGAGTCCTTCTTGGTCCGCACCGCACGGCTCGGCTCCTCGGACATCTCGATGACGTCTGCGGCCTCGATCATCGGGAGCGACTCGCCGCCGACAGCGGCGATCGCATCGCGGCGACCCACGAGGACGACATCGAGGCCCTCGCGCACGGCCTCCAGCGCACCCTCCACGACCGCAATGGGGGCATCATCGCCGCCCATTGCGTCCACGGCGACCGGCAGCGTCATCAGCGCGGCCCCGAGGTTGCCATTCGGCTCTGCCCTAGGCGATATCGAGGGCTTGGCGACCGCCGTACCAACCGCACTGCCCGCAAACTCGATGGGGCAGCTTTGCCGCGCCGCAACGCGGGCACAGGCTCCGCGGCGCCTCGGCCAGACGCCACGCCGCAGCGCGACGCGAACGCGTCTTGCTCTTGGATGTCTTCTTCTTGGGGACTGCCACCGTTCGGGCTCCTCGATCGGATCGACTCCTCGAGCGGACCATGCAGCCTATCCATTGGCGCTCCGGACCCGATACGCGAACTGGATTTCAAGGGGTCTCATCCATGCGGCCCCGCAGCGCCTCCAGCGCCTCCCAGCGCGGATCTGCGAGCTCCGCCGGGCCGCCTTCGGACGCTTCTTCGCGGGTCTCGGCGAGCTCTGCAGGAAGGTTCGGGCACGGCTCGGAATGCGGGCACCGGATGGCCTCGATGGGCAGCTCCAGCAGCACCGCCTCTCGCACCATCGGAGTGAGGTCTGCGTATTCGGGGCCGAGTCGGTATTGCTCGCCCTCACGGGGTTCGGAGGTGAACACCTCGCGGACCGTCGTCCGCACCTCCCCGTCGAGCAGGAGCCAGCAACGAGCGCACGGACCCCTCCAAGCGGCAGTGACCTCACCGGCAACGCTGAGTCCGCCGCCGATCAGTTCCAGCGCCACAGCCACATCGACATCGCTGTCGAGCGGCACTTCGACATCGGCGATGCGCAGGACGTCTCGTGACTCAGGGTCGAGCAGTGCTGACGCTGGCACCGTCGCAGACCACGCGAACTGACCGTCCGAAATCAGTCGCAGGGGCACAGACAGGGACCCGTGACGGTCCCCCTTGCTCACATCTGATCCTGGTCGAACACCACTGGATGAGTGTCGGGCGGACGAGCATCAGGGCCACGGCCGGCCGGTCCGGGTGCTCCAGTGCCAGCGGCTTCTCCTCCATGGTGCGCAGGCGGAGCACTCGGTGATGCAGGAGTCACCGGCGTCGCGGCACGCTTGCCGAGCTTTCGCCGAGCGGCCTGTACCGCAATCTGAACTTGGTCGACAGCGCTCGCGAACTGCGCGAGCTGCCGCTCGCAGTACTCGTCGACCTCGTGGCGGCGGCGACGGGTTTGGATTCGGGCGTCGTCGAGCAGCTGGCGCGCCCTCCGCTCGGCTGCACGCACGACCTCGGTTCGCTGCACCATCTGGGCGACGCGACTACGCGCCTCATCGATGACCAGATTGGCGTCGACACGTGCCTGGGCGAGCACCTCATCACGCTCGCGAAGCAGCCAGCGAGCCTGGCGCGTCTCGTCGGGCACGGCCGCCAGCGCAGACTCAAGCAGGGTCATCACCTCGTCCCGGTTGATCATGACCGAGGTGGACAGTGGCATCGGGCGCGCGGCGTCGATGATCTCCATGGCCTCATGGATGAACTGCTCGGCCGTCACCGAGGCAGGGCGCGGGGCAAGCGTTGCCGGGCCACGAGCGTGCGGTGACGTCGGCGTCTCCTCTGTCGTCGCCGCAGTCTCGAATGACGGCTGCCCGAACGGGGCTTGCGGCTGGGGCACTGCGGGGTGAACCCCCGACTGCGGAGGCGCCTCGACGCCCCCCTCGGACATGCTCATGTGCCCGCCTCCTGCGTGATGTGCTGCTGCAATCGAGCGGCCACCGCGGACGGGACGAGGTGCGAGCAGTCGCCGCCGAACTTGGTGATCTCCCGGATGTAGTTGGAGGCGATGAAGAGATGCTCGGTCCGCGGAGGGACGAAGACGGTCTCAACACCAGTGACCGAGTGATTCATGTGCGCCATGCGCAACTCGGACTCGAAGTCGCTCTGGCTGCGAAGCCCCTTCACGATGACATCGGCACCGAGGCGCTGAGCAAGGTCCACGACCAGTTCTCCGAACTGAACCACCGAGACGTTGCCGAGATGGCTCGTCGCTTCGACGATCATCGCGACGCGTTCGTCATCGGAGAACAGGGGCGTGGCCTTGGCTGGATTCCGCATGGCCGCGACCGTGACCGAATCGAACAGCCGGGACGCCGCCGATATCACGTCGAGATGCCCGTTGTGCACAGGATCGAACGAGCCTGGATACATCGCCATGACCACCGAAAACGGTCCCTCCGGATCGATCCGTGTCCAGTGGGGCGACCGTACCGCGCCGCGGTCGCGAATCGAGGGACCCTCCCCGCTGAGCCCGGGGGCGAAGCGTGGCCCAGATCAGCCTGCGGTTTCGGTGTCGGGGACGATGAGATCCCAGCGATCGCCGCAGTCAGCACAGCGGTAGGCGACGACATCTCCGGGCTGGAAGCCCCAGTCCGGCTCCGGCACGCTCAGCAGGCCGCAGCGCCCACCGCAGTCGACGCAGACAATCTCTGCGGGCACTGCGAGGTCGTCCATGGTTGCAGTGTCGCACCCACGTACGGTGGCGCCATGCGCGTTGTCGGCGGCGCGTTGGGTGGCCGTCGCCTGGAAACGGTTGCTACGGATGCGATCCGGCCGACATCGGATCGCGCCCGCGAGGCCATCTTCAACATGCTGGTGAGTCTGGGGTTGCCCGAAGGTGCCATCGTGCTGGACCTGTTCGCCGGCTCCGGCGCGCTCGGCATCGAAGCGCTCTCGCGCGGTGCCGCGCATGCCACGCTCGTGGATTCCGACGCGGCAGCCTGCCGCACGATCGCAACGAACCTGACAGCACTCGGCATCAGCGACCGCGCCGCGGTGGTTCGATCCGACGCCAGCCGACACTTGGCGGCCCATGGCGAGCCGGTCGACCTTGCATTCGCCGATCCGCCCTACCAGTTCGACGGCTGGAGCGATCTCCTCGACTCGGTCAACGCCGAGGTGCTGGTCTGCGAGTCGGACCGCGAGATCGAGCCCGGTTCGAACCATGCGTGGCAGACACATCGCGTGCGCCGCTACGGCACGCCCGTCGTCACCGTTCTGGTGCGTCCCGACAGCAAGTGTCATGCCGCTGTGAACAGGTCGTGTTGATCGCTTTCTGGCGGGGATCGGTCGTCTTCGGTCGGGGAGCCATCGTCACCCGTATCTCCATCCATCGAAGTGGGGCCGGCAGCTTCCCTGCCCTCACTGTGGCCGCGACTATCCGCCGACTGGTTCGCACCGCCTGTTCGCACTTTGCTGACTGGTTTGCGTGATTGGGCTGGGTTGTGCGGATGTGCCGGGTCGGGTGGGGCCAGCCGAAACCGGCCGTCGCGGACGATCACTCGCCAGTTGTGGTCGTGGATGAGGTCGTGGCATGACCAGCACACCAGCACGAGGTTGTCGACGCGTGTCTTGCCGCCGCATTTCCACGGAATGATGTGGTGCGCCTCGCATTCGCCGGGGGGTTCGCCGCAGCCGATGCATGCGCCGTCGCGCGCGATCAGGGCGCGGCGCTGAGCCGCGGTCGGCGCCCGGCTGGCAACGGCCTCGTATAGCGGTGTGAAGTCGGCGCCGCACAAGACCAACGACAGGTCGGCGCCGCAGAGGAGCCGATCCAGCGTGCTCGGTGGGATGGAACCGGCGCCGGCGATCTCGGCAATACCGCCGGGCTTGCCCAGCAGTGCGTCGAGATCGGCTCGCACGATGATCTCCGTGACCGTGCGACGCTGCTCAAGGCCGATCAGATCGTCCGCCGACGGCGTTCGAATCAGCGCTGCTGAGGTCTCAGAAGACTCCGCTGCGGAGTGGTCTCCGGCGAACGGACGGTTTGCCGACGTGGGTACCTCAGAGGACTCCGCGGCAGCGCCAGGGCCAGCAGCAGCGCCTGTCGGGGCCGTAGCAGTCGATGGGGCGCCGGCGAGCAGCCTGTCGAGGGCGTCGGCCATGCGTTGATCACGTGTCCGAACAACAGCTTCGACCCGCGTGCCAGGAGGCGTCGTCCCATTGACGGCAGCTCCGTTTTCGCCTGGGTCAGCGGTGCCTCCCGCGGCATGGGTGCTGTCGCGGAGCTTGCGGCGGACGGCGCGACGAAGCTGTTCGGCTGAGTCGCGCAGGAGGCACTGGAATCGTGCGCCCAACACGGCGTCGAACGCA
>CAZAFV010000034.1:7083-32993 GCA_964484385.1 uncultured Acidimicrobiales bacterium | reverse complement strand
CGCTGTCGATCTACGGCCCGTCGAACGCCGCCTCGCCCTCGGCTTCCATGTACTCGTGGGCGCGCCGGTGCATTGCAGCCCGCAGCGCAGCCGTCGCCCGTTCCCAGCCCTCGTCGTCGCCCACGTACTTGTCGGGATCCTGGGTGGACAGCTTGAACTCGAATTCCTCGAAGCCGAACGCGTTCAGCACCGACAGCACGAAGTCGAGCAGTCGCTCGATCTCGTCGGGCAGCTGCTCGGGCGCCACGTACAGGTGGCTGTCGTCTTGGGTGAACCCCCGGATCCGCATCAGCCCGTGCAAGGTGCCCGAGCGCTCGTAGCGGTACACGGTGCCCAGCTCGAACAGCCGCAGCGGCAGCTCCCGGTACGAGCGCTGGCGCTGATTGAAGATCAGGCAGTGCATCGGGCAGTTCATCGGCTTGGGGTAGTAGATGCCGTTGTCCATCTCCATCGGCGGGTACATGCCCTCGGCGTAGAAGTCGAGGTGCCCGGAGGTCTCGAAGAGCTGGGCGTTGGCCAGGTGCGGGGTGTACACGAACTCGTAGCCGCCCGCTTCGTGGCGGTCGCGGCTGTAGTCCTCCATGAGCTTGCGGATCACCGCACCCTTGGGGTGCCACACGGCTAGCCCGCCTCCCAGCTCCGCAGGAAAGCTCAGCAAGTCCAGCTCGGTGACGAGCCGGCGGTGGTCACGCTTGGCGGCCTCCTCCAGCCGCTCCAGGTGCGCAGCCAGCTCGCCCTTCGAGCCCCACGCAGTGCCGTAGATGCGCTGCAGCATCTGGCGGTTCTCGTCGCCCCGCCAGTACGCGCCCGCCACGCGCATCAGCTTGAAGTGACCCAGCCGCCCGGTGTCGGGCACGTGAGGGCCGCGGCACAGGTCGACGAACTCGTCGGTGTTGCGATAGGTGGTGATCACCCCGCCCTCGGGGCCCGACGCGGGGTCGTCGGCCTCGCCGTCGAGGATCTCGATCTTGTAGGGGTGCGCGGCGAACAGCTCATCGGCAGCAGCCCGGCTTACCTCGGCGCGGATGAACGGCTGGCGAGCGGCCACGATGGCCCGCATCTCGGTCTCGATGGCCTCGAGATCCTCATCGGAAAACGTGCGCGGCCGCCCGCTGTCGTCGAGGCCCAGGTCGAAGTCGTAGTAGAAGCCGTCGGTGATCGGCGGCCCGATCGAGAAGGTGGCGCCGGGGTACAGACGCAGCACCGCCTGGGCCAGCACGTGGGCGGTCGAGTGGCGCAGCACCTCGAGCCCCTCGTCCGACGACGGGAACACCAGCGACACCGAAGCGCCGTCGGGCAAGGGCCGGTTCAGGTCGAGCTGCTCGCCGTCGGCAACGGCGATCAACGCGTCCTTGGCTGCCCGCCGCCCCAGCGACGCAGCGAGATCCGCGCCGGTCGCGCCACCGGCAAGCTCCCGGGACTGCCCGTCGGGCAGCACCACGGTGACAGCGGCACGCCCGTCGCTCGCGTCACCCGGGTTTGCGCCGTTGCTGCCGCTCATAAGGACAGTTTCCCTGTCTCGGTGCCGCGCATTCCAACGAATTTCAGCATGCGGCGTTCTGCGCGGGCGTGATTCGTGCTCACCGAGATCGATGGCCGCCGGTCGCAGCCGGCTGAGCTTGTGGCAACAGCGCAGGCGACGTGCGTAGTGCGGGTGACATGCAGCGGCGGCTAGCCCCCGGTGCCGCCGGAGAAGACGATGTTGATCAGGATGATCAGGAAGAGCAGCCCGCCGAGCACCCAGAGCTTGTCGGCGAACTCGAAGCTCTTGAACTTCGCAAACGGGACCATCATCTTGTGCGGGTCCTCGATCGCCTTTCCGTCAACCTTGCGGGTATCGGCGTCGCTCATGCGTTCTCCTGAAGAAGCTGTTCAGCGGCCGATGCCGCGGACCCGGGGGCTGGCTGCTCGCGCAACCAACGGGCAAGACTAGTGGTCTGACTCGGTCATGGCTGAGGGATTGCCGACGGAATCCTGACGCTTGTGCACCGGTTGACCAAGACCGCTCCACGCCACCGGCTAGGTGCGCACGGCATCCGCGCCTAACAGCTCCCGCATCGGGCCCGCCAAGGTGCGGGCATCCACCCAGCGCGACTCCGGCAGCTGCACCACCGAGTCGCCCACCCGGATGTGCACCGGCGCGTCGCCGGGGTAGTCCGACAGCATCTGCTCGAACGCTTCCAGCCAGTGGTCGTCGATGTCCACCCGCTCCACGTCGAGCGACACCGGCACGGGTCCCTTGCGCAGCTCCAGCGGCTCCACCTCGTTCGCCAGGAACGTCGTCTCGCCCTCGCCGCGACGGTCGGGGCGGCCCCGCACCAGCACCACGGCGTCCTCGGCCAGCGTGGCGCCCGCGGCGGCGAAGCCCTTGGGGAACAGGGTGACCTCGATCGAGCCGGACAGGTCTTCGAGCATGAACCGGGCCATCGGGTCGCCGCCGCGCGTGTAGCGGCGCTGCAGGCTCTGCACCACGCCGCCCAGCGTCACCCACTGCTGGCTGCCATCGTGGCTGGGCTGCAGGTCGCCCAGACCGCTGATATCGCAGTCGGTCACGCGCCGCAGCTGGGCCTCGCCGCCGCGCAGCGGATGGTCGGAGACGTACAGCCCGAGCAGCTCCTTCTCCCACGCCAGCGTGTCGCGCTCGGAGGCGTCGATGTCGGGCACCTCGATGCGCTCGTCGAAGCCCGGCCCGCCGTCGTCGCTGCCGCTGCCGGCCTGGCCGTTGCCGCCGCCGAACAGCGACTGCACCCCGGCTGCGGCCTCCTCCCGCCGCCGCAGCGCAAACTCGACGATCTGCTCGAACACCCGCAGCAGTCCCGCCCGGCTGTGCCCGCACGTCTCGAAGGCGCCCGCCTTGATGAGCGACTCGGTGAACCGCCGGTTGAGCACCTCCCGAGGCACACGCATGCAGTAGTCCTCGAAGTCGGCAAACGGCCCGTTGGCCGCACGCTCGTCGAGGATCGGCTCAGCCACTCTCACGCCCACGTTGCGCACCGCCGACAGCCCGAAGGGAATCGTGTGCCCGTCGGCGGTGAAGTCGAGCTCGGAGCGGTTGATGTCGGGCACCAGCACGTCGATCCCCGACTGGCGGCAGTCGGCCAGGTACACGCCCGCCTTGTCGATGTTGCGCTTCGAGCCGGTGAGCACTGCTGCCAGGAATTCGGTGCGGTGGTTGGCCTTCAGGTACGCCGTCTGGTAGGCGATCAGCCCGTAGGCGAAGGCGTGGCTCTTGTTGAATGCGTAATCGGCGAACGGCTCGATGATGTCGAAGAGCTGCTTGCCCAGGTTTTCCGTGTAGCCCTTCGCCACGCTGCCTTCTACGAACTTGGTGCGGTGCTCGGCGATCTGCTCGCGGTTCTTCTTGCCGCACGCTTTGCGCAGGTCGTCGGCCTCGGCCATGGAGTAGCCGGCGATCTCCTGGGCCACCCGCATCATCGACTCTTGGTAGATCATCAGCCCGTAGGTCTCTTCAAGCAGCTCGGCGAGGTCAGGGTGCGGCGGGGTGGCGGGCTGGCGGCCGTTCTTGCGGTGCGCGTAGCTGTTGTGCATGTCGGCGGCCATCGGCCCGGGCCGGTACAGCGCCACCAGCGCGCAGATGTCCTCGAACCGGGTGGGGCGCATCGACTGCAGCAGCGACCGCACCGGCGTCGACTCGAGCTGGAACACGCCCATCGTGTCGCCGGCGCACAGCAGCTCGAACGTGGCGTCGTCGTCGAGCGGCACCGCGTCGATGTCGAGCTGCGCGCCGCTGCTGCGCTCGACGAGCTTCACCGCATCGTCGATGATCGACAGCGTCCGCAGCCCGAGGAAGTCCATCTTCAGCAGGCCCAGGTCTTCCACGCCGCCCATGTCGAACTGGGTGACGATCGGCGCCTCGTCGGGGTCGGTGCCCGACTCGGGCTTGCGCTGGATGGGCAGGTATTCGGTGAGCGGCTCGGGGCTGATCACCACGGCGGCGGCGTGCACCGAGTCCTGCCGGATGAGGCCCTCGAGGCCGCGGGCCACGTCCACCACCTCGCGCACCTCGTCGTCGGTGGAGTACATGGTGCGCAGCTCGGCAGCGGCTGCGTACCCGTCGGCGTGCTTGTCGTCGGGTTCGAGGCAGGCGCCGAGCGGCGTGTCGCGCCCCATGATCAGCGGCGGCATGGCCTTGGAGATGCGGTCGCCCAGCGAATAGGGCTTGCCCAGCACCCGGGCTGCGTCGCGCACCGCCGCCCGTGCCTTGATGGTGGAGAAGGTGATGATCTGCGCCACGTGGTCGTGGCCGTACTTCTGGGCCGTGTAGCGGATCATCTCGTCGCGGTAGCGGTCGTCGAAGTCGATGTCGATGTCAGGCATCGAGATGCGGGCCGGGTTCAGGAACCGCTCGAACAGCAGGCCGTACTTGATCGGGTCGAGGTCGGTGATGCCCAGGCAGTAGGCCACCACGCAGCCTGCCGCCGAGCCCCGCCCCGGTCCCACCCGGATGTTGCTCTCGCGGGCATGACGGATGAGGTCCCAGGTGATCAGGAAGTAGCTGCTGAAGCCCATGTCGGAGATGACCCGCAGCTCGTATGCGATGCGTGCAGCAGTGCTTTCGGGCACGTTCGAGCCCCAGCGCCGCTTCGCCCCCTCGAACGCCAGGTGCGACAGGTAGGCGTCGGCGTCGGCGTGGGGAGCGGG
Organism: uncultured Acidimicrobiales bacterium; assembly: GCA_964484385.1. Lineage (GTDB taxonomy): Bacteria > Actinomycetota > Acidimicrobiia > Acidimicrobiales > Poriferisodalaceae > Poriferisodalis. The sequence goes on along the minus strand of CAZAFV010000034.1, from coordinate 28,331 downwards.
CACCTCGAAGTGCGGCAGCAGCACCTGGCCGAAGGAGATGTTGGTCTCGGCCCGGTCGGCGATGGCCAGCGTGTTGTCGCACGCCTCGGGGAACTCGCTGAACAGCTCCCGCATCTCCTTGGCCGACTTGAGATAGTGATGGTCGCCGTGGAACTTGAATCGGTCGGCGTCGCTGCGCAGCGAACCGGTCTGCACGCAGAGCAGCGCGTCGTGCGCCACCGCATCGTGCTGGTGGGTGTAGTGCAGGTCGTTGGTGGCCAGCAGGGGCGCGTTGAGATCGTGAGCGATCTGCAGGAGTTGCGGGTTGCAGTCGTGCTGGGCGTCGATGCCGTGGTCCTGCAGCTCCACGTACAGCGAGTCGCGGCCGAAGATGTCCTGCAGGCGCCCGGCCCGCCGGCGGGCCTCGTCGTAGTCGCCGTTCAGCAGGGCCTGCTGCACGACGCTGCCGAGGCAGCCGGTGGTGGCCGTGAGCCCCTCAGCGTGGTCGGCGAACATCTCCCAGTCCATCCGGGGCTTGTAGTAGTAGCCCTCGAGGAAGGCCCGGCTGGCCAGCTTGAGCAGGTTGCGGTAGCCGGCGTCGCTGTGGGCCAGCAACGTCAGGTGGTAGTAGAGCTTCCCGCCGCCCTCGCCGTCGTCGCCGGTGTCGTCGACCTTGGCGTTCTTGGCCCGGTTGCGGCTGGGGCGCTCGTGGCGGCTCTCGAGCGCCATGTAGGCCTCGGTGCCGATGACCGGCTTGATGCCGTACGTCTTGCAGGCCCGGTAGAAGTCGAGGACGCCGTACATGTTGCCGTGGTCGGTGATGCCGAGCGCCGGCTGGCCGTCGGCTGCCGCCGCCGCAACCACCTCATTGACGCGCGCCGCGCCGTCGAGCAGGGAGTACTCGGTGTGGGTGTGCAGGTGCACGAACGACGCTGCCACGCTGTTCCTCGATCTCGTCCAAAACGGCCCGTCTGTCGAACATAGACGGGTCGCATTTGCGCGCGGCGAACCCGCGGGCAGCCCGCGACCCGAGATGCGCAAAACCCCAAGAAACATGGTTGGAGGGCCGCTCGCAGGGTTGCATCATGGAGGCATGGCTTCGGAGCAACGCGCGGATGTGGACGAGCTGGAGCTCGACGCCGGCGCCGTGTTGCCCTGCGACGAGCTGAACAGCGTGCTCGTGGTCGACGATCCGCGCCCGGGCCTGTGGGAGCTGGTCGACAGCGGCTGGGCCGACGAGCACCTTCCCGAGCTGCCGGCGCTGGCGCTGGAGCAGGACCCGATCCACCGCCACAAGGACGTGCTTGCCCACACGATCGCCGTGGTGGCCCAGAGCCCGCCACGCCTGCGGGTGCGCCTCGGCGCCCTGTTCCACGACATCGGCAAGCCGCTCACCCGCGAAATCACCCACAGCGGTGTGACGTTCCGCAACCACGAGGCGGTGGGGGCGAAGATGACTCGCCGTCGCATGCCCGAGATGGGCTACAGCGACGATCTGACGTCGCAAGTCGCCCGCCTGGTGCACCTGTCGGGCCGCTTCAAGGGGTACGACACCGGCTGGACTGACGCCGCCGTGCGCCGGTATGCCCGCGACGCCGGGCCGCTGCTGGGCGATCTGAACGATATGGTCCGCAGCGACTGCACGTCACGCAACGTGAAGCGTGTCGAGGCCCTGCACGACGCGCTCGACCGCTTCGAGGTGCGCATCGCCCGGCTGGCCCGCGAGCAGACGCGCAAAGAACTCCGCCCCGAGCTGAACGGCGACGAGGTGATGTCCCACCTCGGCCTCGAACCCGGCCCCGAAGTCGGCCAGGCCATGAAGTTCCTGCTGGAGCTGCGCCGCACCGAAGGCGAGCTGGGCGACGCCGAGGTCCGCCGCCGCCTCGACGCCTGGTGGTCCGCGGTGGATACCCCGCGCTAGAGCGAGCAGTGAGCGTGACACGCGCTCGCTCTAGCGTGTGCGGCCGTGGAATGGGTCGCGAATCCTGAGGTCTGGATCTCTCTGGTCACGCTGACGGTGCTCGAGATCGTGCTCGGCATCGACAACGTGATCTTCATCTCGATTCTTGCCGGACGGCTGGGCGGCAAGGAAGCCGAGCGCGCCCGCGTCGTGGGCCTGTCGCTAGCCATGGGCATGCGGGTGCTCTTGTTGCTCGGCATCTCGTGGATCGTGCGGCTCACGACGCCGCTGTTCTCGGTGTTCGGCCATGAGCTATCAGGGCGCGACCTGATCCTGCTGGGCGGCGGGCTGTTCCTGCTGGGCAAGTCGACGTTCGAGATCCATCACAAGCTGGAAGGCGACGACCACGATGATGCGGGCGACCGGGCAGGCGCCACGTTCACCAGGGTCATCATTCAGATCCTCGTGCTCGACTTGGTTTTCAGCCTCGACTCGGTGATCACCGCAGTGGGCATGGCCGATCGGGTGGGCGTGATGATCGCTGCGGTCGTCATTGCCGTCGGCGTGATGCTGTGGTCGTCAGGACCGGTGATGCGCTTCGTGGGCAAGCACCCGACGGTCAAGATGCTGGCGCTGGCGTTCCTGCTGCTCATCGGCATGTCGCTCGTGGCCGAAGGCGCCGAGTTCCACATCCCGAAGGGTTACATCTACTTCGCCATGGGCTTCGCGGTGCTGGTGGAAGCGCTCAACCTGCGGATGAAGCGGAACCGTCAGTCAGCCACGCCGCCCGTCGAGTTCCACGAGCGCCGCATGCCCGAGTTCGCACCTGCTGGTGATGCGAATCCAGCCGGCAACGAGGACAGCGGGACCGCCGACACTCCGCCCGGCGATCCAGGGGTCGCTCCCTAGACGCGCTCGCTAGACGTCGGCGTCGCTGCCGCCGTCTTCGGCCACCTCGGCCTCGGTGACGTCCGCGTTTGCCGAGCGGTCACGAAGCTGTTCGGCAATCTGACGCAGCCGCTCGACGGTGTCTGCGTTGTCGAGCTCGCCCAAGAACTCCGGCAGCCGGATGCCCGCCTGGCTGGCAACTTCGTGCAGCGGGGGAAGCGCGCCGATCAGGCCGGAGATGAAGTTGGCGGTGGTGCCGTTCTCGCCATTGGGACCGCCGCCGGAATCCCACACGGTGATCTTGTCGATCTGCAGGTTCGAGATCGCCTTCACCTGCTCGGCCACGAGGTTCGGCAGTTGCTCGGCAACGAGCAGCAGCGCTGCTTCTGGCGCTGCACCGCCGCTGGCAGTCACCAGCGCGCCCAAGCCCTCGGCGCGGCGGGTCAGCAACGCCAGCAAGCCCAATGCCTCGGCTTCCATCAGCAACCGCTGACCGTCGGCCTCGCCGGCCTTGACCAGCCTGATGCGGTCGGCCTCGGCCTCGGCCAGCGTCCGCACCCGCTCGCGTTCCACCTGAGCGGGCACCACGATGTCAGCGTCCTGCGCGGCCTTGTCGCGCTCTGCGCGCACCCGCTCGGCTTCTGCCTCAGCCATGAACGATTCCTGTTCGGCCTGGGCCTGGCTGACGCGTTCGGCAGCGTTGGCGGCACGTTCGGCTTCGGCTTCCTTCTGGCGCCGCTCGCTGGCAGATTCGGCGATCACCACGTGCGATTCGTTCTCGCCTTCGGTTGCAATGGCGTTGGCCTGTGCCACACGGATGCGCTGCTCGCGCTGGGCCTCGGCCGCGCCGATGTCGCCGTCGCGCTCCTGCTCGGCCACCTTGACCTTCGCCTCGCTGATGGCGCGGGCCGCTGCTTCGCGGCCGAGGGCGTCGATGTATCCCGATTCGTCGGTGATGTCCTGGATGTTGACGTTGATGAGGCGCAGCCCGACCTTGCGAAGTTCGAGCTCGAGCGACTCGGTGATGTTGGTGATGAGCTGCTCGCGGTCGGCGTTGATCTGCTCGATCGGCATCGTGGCAATCACCACGCGCATCTGGCCGAAGATGATGTCGCGGGCCAAGTTCTCGATGTCCAGCAGCGACAGGCCCAGCAGCCGCTCCGCAGCGTTCTGCATGACACCGGGCTCGGTCGAGATGCCGACCGTGAACGTCGCTGGAGTATTGACCCGGATGTTCTGCTGGGAGAGCGCTCCTTGGAGCTTGATCTCGATCGGGATGGGCGTCAGATCCAGGTATGCGTAGCCCTGCACGATGGGCCACACCATGGCTCCGCCGCCGTGCAGGCACCTCGCCGACTCGCCTTCCCCGCCGACGCGTCCATAGACCACGAGGATCCGGTCGGATGGACAGCGCTTGAAGCGCGACGAGATCCACAGCAGGGCGATCAGCAGGATGGCGAAGATGCCACCTGCGAGGGCGATGACAGCCATATTTGCCTCTCGTATTGAGTGGTGGGGAAGGTCAGGCTAGTGAGGTGCCACGAGCACGGTCGAAGGGTCGACGACGCCGACGACGGTGATGGCAGTCTGCGCCGGCAGGCTCTCGTCGGACTCCGTGAGGGCATTGATGACCCGCATGCGTCCCTGCACCATCACTTCGACTTTGCCGGGTTTCGAACGGTTCGCAGCAACCGTGAGATAGACGGTGCCGTGTGCGCCCACGGCGGACTGGTAATTGATCGAGCCGCTCTCGCCGAGCTTCGCAAACGAGCGCCACAAGAAGCCCACGGCAAGGAACACTGCGAGACCGGCGGCGATGGCGACGCCGACTGACAGAGCTGTGGAGCGGTCTGCCTGCTTCATGAGGACGCCCGTCCAGCCGAATGCAAACGAGAACGCGGTCAACGTCCGGATCGAGAGGAACCCGCTGCTCGGGTCGTCGTCGCCGATGTCGACATCCGCTCCGATGCCGAATGCCAGCAGCGCAATCTGCACCAGCAGGAAGAAGCTGGAGATGAAGGCGATCGCATAGAAGATCTGCAGATCGCCGGTCAGAGCCTGCCACCAGTCGCCCATGAACTGCCTCCCTGCGGGAACTCTACGTGTCGATACGGCCCGCCCGTCTGCGCGGATTGCCCCAGACAGATCTGCCGGGAGGCCGGGGGAGGTACTAGCTGAGGCGCCGTTCGGTCAGGCCGCCTGCCGGCGTCCACGTCTCGACGACGAGCTGCTGACCGTCGACGCGCACCAGCACGGCGCGAGCGATCCTCACGGTGAACAGGGCCATCGGAGTTGCGTCGTCGATCTCGTGGTGATGCCCGCGCATGAAGGTCTCGAGCTGGTCGGCGTCGGCCGGCACTGCCGTGCCTTCGATGCGGGCATCGCCGGCTTTCAATTCGCCGCTCTCGGGCGCTGAGTGCAGCCCGAACCGTGGGTCGCGATACAGATCGGCGGCCTTGCGCGAGTTGCGGTCCATCCCCAGCCAGAGATGGCCGTCTCGGATCGGGGCTTCCATGCCCGACATCCGGGGGGCGCCGTCGGCACGGATCGTGGCCATGACTGCGTGCAGGTGACTCTCGAAGCGCTTCTGGATGCGTGCGGCCAATTCCGGGCTGGCCGCCGCAAACGCTCCCCAATCCACCTCGCCGCCGTGCGCACCCATCAGGTCACCTCCGCTGTCCATCCTGCGTGATTCTGCACCAGCGCTGTAGGTACGGTCGGCCACCGCGAGACGGCCGTCTGCGGCAACTGCCCGATCCAGGCACGCCGGGGCGATCCCGCGTCAGGTCGAGCGGGTGCCGTCACTACCGTCGCCGGGGTGAGACCGATGCGCACGGCAGTGACACTCGCGGCGGTCGTGCTGATGGCCGCCGGATGCGGTTCGGTCCTCGGCGATCGGGACGGTCCGTCGACCGGTGGGCAGGAAGGAGCACCCAGCGACGGGCCCACGGCGGTGGTGACGGCGCCGCCGGCGCTGCGGACCATCCCGCCTCCGGACACGACGGGCGAACCCTCCGTCGCGACACGTCCCTCCGGTGCCGCAGACAACACAGACAGCGCAGACAGCGGCGGCACTGGCAACGCACAGGGCAGCGACACAGCGGGCGGCGAGACACAGGACAGCAGCACACAGGGCGGCGAGACACAGGCCAGCGACGCTGCGGGCACCGCGGGCGCGGCACCCGATCCGGCGACGACGCCGCAGACGAGTGCGCCATCGGCCGACGGCGATGTCCCGTCGCTGGCCGAGACACGGTTCGAGTTGGTGCCGGTGGCCGAGATCGAAGCGCCGATAGCGCTGGTCGCTCGGCCGGGGACCGGCCAGCGGTACGTGGCGACGCTGACCGGGCAGGTGTGGCTGCTGGACCCTGCCGACAGCCCTGGCACCGACGGCAAGACTGATGCCGGAGGCGCTCCGCAGCTCGTCGCCGACATCGGTTCGAGGGTCAGCCAAGGGTGCGAGAACGGGTTGCTGGGCATCGCATTCAGTCCCGACGGATCGCAGCTCTACCTCAGCTATACCGACACGGCCCGCAACAGCCGGATCGCCGTGATGCCCATGGACGGCGAAACGCCCCAGGCCGACCGGCGGCGGGTGCTGCTGGCGCTCGATCAGCCGGCGTGCAACCACAACGGCGGCGACCTGACCTTCGGGCCCGATGGGAACCTGTGGCTCGGCTTCGGCGACGGCGGTGGGGCAAACGACGTCTTCGGTCACGGCCAAGACCGCTCCACCCTGCTGGCCACGATGGCTCGCATCGACCCGAACCCCGACTCAGGGCAGGGCTACGGGATACCCGCCGGCAATCCCTTCGCAGCGAGCGGCGAAGCGCCCGAGGTGTGGGCCTACGGCGCTCGCAACCCGTGGCGCTTCTCGTTCGACCGGCTGACCGGCGACCTCTGGATCGCCGATGTCGGCCAGAACCGCATCGAGGAGATCCACGTGCTGCCTGCCGCCGACGGCTGGTCGCCGGGGGCCAACCTGGGCTGGCCGCTGTTCGAGGGCAACGAGCGCTTCAGCGGGAGCGAGACGCCCGCTGATCTCGTGTTCCCCGTCTACACCTACACCCACGATGAAGGCTGCTCGGTGACCGGCGGCTACGTCTATCGGGGCAGCGCCATTGCGGCGCTGGAAGGCACCTACGTGTTCGGCGACTACTGCACGGGCGATCTGTGGGGCCTGGTCCGCGGCCCCGATGGCGCAGCCGAGCGCATCGATCTGGGCGTATCGGTGCCGCGCAACACGCTGGTGTCGTTCGGCGAGGACGCTGACGGCGAGCTCTACGCGCTCAGCGCAGCTGGCACCGTGTATCGCCTGGCGGCTGTAGAGCCCTAGCAGCTACGGCTTCGCCCTGCGCGTTCCACTCTCGCTCCCCATTCTCATGCGATTGGGCTCGCGGGCCGCTCGGCCCCGGGGCTCAACCTCTTACTCGGAGCCGGCCGCAGCGTCGGTCTCCGGCTCTATCTCGGGCTGCCAATCGCCCCAGGTGACGTCGGTGATGAGGCGATGCATCCACCGGGGCTGGCCGGTCTCGATGCCCCACACGTTCACTCCACGCCCGCGGTCACGGAACCAGCCGATCAGCGACTCGATCGATCCCGAGGCGTAGATCAGGTGGCTGTCGGTCGGCGACCAGATGGCAACCCGCGTCGGCGCGGGCAGCTCGCGCACGAGCTCCACATCGTCGTCCGGCGAGCCTGGCGTGTGCACATACAGCGCTTCCCGCTCCGGCACACCGTCGCCGTCGTCGTCGTGCTGTGCCACGTAGGCGACACGGCCGTCGTCGGACCACGACAGCGAGCTGCCCGCCTCTGCCAGCGTGGTCACCTCGCCCGTTCCGTCGGTGCGCTCGGTGCGGGCGACCAGGCCCACCACCTCGCCGTCGCCGTCGCGCAGCATCTCGGTGTAGGAGAGGTACGTGCCGTCGTGCGACCAGAAGATCCAGCCGTAGAGGGACGGGGAGACCTCGCCGATGAACCGCTTCGAGCTCCCGTCGCGATGGGCCACCCACGACCGCTCGGGGGTGATGTAGTCGGTCACGGGGCGGTCGGTTACCTCCCCGTACTCGAGGTAGGTGCTGTCTGGCGACCACCCCAGGAACTCCACCTTCTCAGCGATGCTCACCGGTTCGGTGTCGTCGTCCACCGACTCGATGCGCAACTCCGCCGAGCAGTCGTCTGAATCGATGGCTTCGTAGACGAAGTGCTTGCCGTCGGGCGACCACGGGTTGACGATGACCACCGTCCATGCGTGGAAGTGGATCGGGCCGATCTCGCGTGTCTCGCTGCCGTCGGCAGACGCGATCCACAAGCTCCAGCCCTCATGGGTCGGGTCGGCCTCGCATTCGTGCGGCGTGGCGTAGAGGAGATGCCTGCTGTCGGGCGACCAGCGCAGGATGGCGGCATCCTCGGCGAGTGTGACCGGCGGGGTGCTGCCGTCGGTCGGTTCGACGCGCAGTTCGTTGACGTTCTCGCCCGTCTCGGGGTCGGTGTGGTCGGTGACGTAGGCCATGTAGGCGCTGTCACGCGACCAGATGAAGTCGCGGATGTCGCCGTAGTACCAGGTGCGAGCATCCATCTGGCCGAGGCTGCGCTGCGGGGTGCCGGCGGCGTCGAACAGCAACGCCTCGAAGGAATCGAGACGGTCGTTGTCGTCGGTGTCGGCGTTGTTCCAGACGAGGAGGTGCTTGCCGTCGGGCGACCGCCACGGCCACGTGCCCTCAGGCCCCACCGGCTCGGCTTTGCCGCCGGGACCGGCCACCAGCACCTGCTCCTCATCGTCAGCCCACGTCAGCCGCCCGTCGCTGTCGTGCCATTCCCAGCCGTTGTGGTCGACGGTGCGGAGCATGCGATCGCTGCCGTCGGCTCGCACCGTGAACAGCGTGGAGCCGACGCCCCGGACGCCCGAGGCCTCGGTGAGCGCCAGGAACGGCGGCCGCTCGCCCACATCGGCGTCGGGTCGAGATAGGTCGCCCCTGATGATGGCCTCGAATGTCGTGCGTGCAGTGCTGATGAGCGTTGCGACCTCGACAGCAGGCGAGGGCGTGTCGGTCGCAAGCGCAACGCGCTCGACCGACACGTCGGACTCGATCGCCTCCAGCACGGCTTCGATTCCTGCTTCAGCGGCCAGGCCGTGTTCGTCGGCGAGCCCGGCGAAGACGATCCGCGCCGGTCGGTAGTCGGCGATCAGCGACGCCGTTGCCTCTGACAATCCATCGGCGACCGTGGCGGGTGAGAAGTACGTGATGGCGACGTCTTCGAAGCCTGCGGCGAACTCCCTCGCTGTGTTGATGTCGGCGTCGTTCCAGCCGTCGGCAAGGATCAGCACCAACGTGTCTGCGCCGACGATCTGCGGCGACTCCAGCCCGACGCGAACAGCCGCAGCGGCCGTCTCGGCACGGGTGGCCCCGCCCAGACGACGGATCACGGCCCACCGGTAGGTCGAACGCACGGTTGCCGTGAGCTCGTCCATCACCGACGGCGACACTGCTGCGGGGCCGCCGACGACGATCACGCGATCGGGTGCGAACGCACCGATGAGTTCTGCGAGCTCTGCAGGCACACCGTCGGCGTTCAGGCAGACGGCGGCCGCGTTGCGGGAATGCCGGGCCAGCTCGACGGCGACTGCCGTGTCGGCCGAGCGCTCACAGTTCGCCGCGACCAGCGTCAGGTTGGGCCCGCTGCGCGTGTAGTTCGCCGGCCGCTCCTGCGCTGCCGCGGGCGTCGCCAGCACGATGGAAGCCAGCAGGGCTACGAGTGCGACCGCTGCAGCGGCAGCTCGTGCCCGCCGCCGTGTCCGCCGGACCGGCGCCGCGTGCGAACTCGGTTTTGCATGAGGGATGTTCATCGGGGCGAAATGCTATCGCTGGGCCGCTAGGCCACTGGGGCGCGGCAGGTGCCTAGCGGGGCTGCCATTCGCCCCAGGTGATGTCGGTGATCAGGCGTCGCGTCCAGCGCGGTTCGCTCGTGGCCACGACCCACGCATCCGAGCCACGCCGGCGGTTGATGAACCAGTCCAAGAGGAGCTCGGTGGGACCCGACACGTACCCGATGTAGTCGCCGTCGGGCGACCACCGACCGCCCAGCGTGATGTCGGACAGCTCGTACACGAGGGTCACGTCGGCATCCGGCGCACCGGCGGTGTGGACACGGAGCGCACGCCGGTCGATGCTGTCGTCGCCGTACTCGTCGAGGTGCGAGACATAGGCGAGACGCTGATCGACCGGCGACCAGGCCACCACGTTCCCCAGTTCGGCGACGACCGCCGGCCCGCCGATGCCGTCAGCCCGCTGTACGACCGGCCGAGCGCCGATGACGTTCCCGTCGGGGTCACGCAGCGTCTCGGTGTACGCCAGGTGTTCGCCGTCGGCCGACCACAGCACCGACCCGAACACCGTGGGCCTGGCCTCGCCGAGCTCGCGCCGGTCGCTGCCGTCGAGTCGCACCACCCACGCATGCTCACGCAGCGGCACACCTTTGCCCGGCGTGCCCACGGTGATCCCGTAGCCCAAGTGGGTGCCGTTGGGCGACCAGCCGAGCAGCCGGCCCTCGGCGATCGGCTCGAGCGCAGTGGCCTCGCCGCCGACCGTGGTCACCTTCAGGTGCTGCGAGCAGTCGGCCGGGTCGAGCGATTCGTAGGCGACGTGGGTGCCGTCGGGCGACCACACGTACAGCAGGCGCCACTGGATGCGCTGGATGAAGCCCAGGTCGCGGGCGTCGCTGCCGTCGGAGCGGGCGATCCACAGGTTCTGGCTCTCGTTGCGCCCGTTGCCGTCGCAGTCGCTCGGGGTGCCGTAGGCGAAATGGCTGCCATCGGGCGACCAGCCCAGGAACGTGACGTCAGGGCCCAGGGTGACGGTCGGCGCCGATGCATCGGTCGACCAGATGCGGGCGACCGGTGTCGTGTCGCCGGTGTCGCCCTCGGCAACCAGCTCGACGTAGGCGAAGTGCTTCCCGTCGGGAGACCACGCCGACAGGGGCAAGTCTGCATAGAGGAATGTGCGGTAGTCGACCAGACCGATTCGCCGGAGGCCTCGCCCGTCCGCGGTGGCAATGTGCGCCGTCGTGCGGTTGCGGGCACCGAATGCGGAGGGTCCGGCGAAACTGAAGGTGACGACGTGGCTGCCATCGGGTGACCAGGCCGGGTACTGACCCGGTTCGAACAGGACGCTCTCGTCGCCGACGAGCTCCGAGACTCGCAGCTGCCCGTCGAGGCCGGTCCAGCTCAACTGGCCGCTGTTCGGGTTCCATGCCCAGCCCCGGTGTTCCGTCGAGTGCAGCTGGCGCCCCGAGCCGTCAGCGCGAACCGTCCAGAGCCGGTGACCGCGCCCCGAGCCCAGGGGGCCGCGCGCCGAGCTCGCCGCCAGGACCGGTGCTTGCTCGTCGGCCGCCGTTCCGGGCCGGTGCGTGCCCTCGACGATCGACGTGAAGATCTCGCGGGCCCGCTCGACCGACGGCGACGCCTCGGGAGTGAAGAAGCGAGGCTCGCCGGCTTCGGTGACTCGCTCGATTTCCACGGTCAGTACGTGTGCGTCGAGCGCTGCCTCGAGTGCCGCTTCGACGACTGAGCCCATCTCGTCCGGCAGGCCCACCACAACGACCCGGGCAGGCCGGTAGTCGGCGATGAGCGCAGCCGTGGCGGCGGGCAGGCCGTCGGCAATCGTGCGCGGCGAGATGTACGCAACAGCAGCGTCGACGGTCTGCCCGGCAACATCGGCCGCAGTGCGGACCTCGTTGCCGTTCCAACCGTTGGCCACGATGAGGGTGACCGCGTCCGGCCCGGCCACGTCGGGGTGTTCCAGCGACACGCGCGCCGCCAATGCAGCGGTATCGATCCGGGTGGCGCCGTCGAGGCGCTCGACAACTGCCCAGCGGTAGGCAGCTCGGACAGCCGCCGTCAGATCGTCGATCACCGCAGGGGGTACCACAACCTCGCCACCCACCACGATCACGCGATCCGGCGCAAAGTCGGCAATGAGCGCCGCTGTCTCCGGCGAGAGACCGCTCGGATCGACGCACACCTTGGCGGCGTTGCGCGCATGGGCGGCCAGCGCCTCTGCGACCGCGTTGTCGGCGGGGCCGGGGCAGCTCGCCACCACCAACGTCAGATTCGGCCCGCTGCGCACGAAGTTCGACGGCTGCTGAGCCGCAGCCGGCACCGCAGGCACGGCGAGCGCCAGCGCCACAACCAGCGCCACGGCCGCCTTGACGGCTCTCGAGCGGGGCAGATGATCACGCATCACTGGCACAGCCTCTCCACGAACGCGGCACGCTAGCCACGCCTGCGAGCCCGGCCTGACCGGCTCAGCTCTGGCCGGTCAGCTTGCGGTTCTTGATCTTGGCCTTGACGTAGTCGCGGTTCATGAACGCGATGAAGTCGAGGCTGATCTCCTTCGGGCAGGCCTCCGTGCACTCGCCGTGATTGGTGCACGAGCCGAAGAACTGCTCCATCGTCTCCACCATGGCCTCAGTGCGCTCCCAGCGCTGGGGCTGGCCTTGGGGAATCAGGTTGAGATGTGCCAGCTTCGCCGAGGTGAACAGCTGCGCTGCCGAGTTCGGGCAGGCCGCCACGCAGGCCCCGCAGCCGATGCAGGCCGCTGCGTCCATCGAGGTGTCCGCGGCTTCCTTCGGCACCGGCGTCTGGTTGGCGTCGCCGACCGCACCGGTGTTGACCGAGATGTAGCCGCCCGCCTCGATGATGCGATCGAACGAGCTGCGGTCGACCACCAGGTCGCGTACCACCGGGAACGCCTTCGCCCGGAACGGCTCCACCGTGATGACGTCGCCGTCGGAGAACTTGCGCATGTGCAGCTGGCAGGTGGTGGTGGCCAGCTCGTGCCCGTGCGCCCGCCCGTTGATCATCAGGCTGCACATGCCGCAGATGCCCTCACGGCAGTCGTGGTCGAACTCGATCGGGACATCGCCGCCCTCGATGAGCCGCTCGTTGATGATGTCGAGCAGCTCCAGGAACGACATGTCCTCGCTGATGTTCGGGGCGTCGAAGGTGTGGAACCGTCCCGGAGCGTCGGGTCCGTCCTGGCGCCAGATGCGCAGCGTGAGGCTCAGGGTGCCGCCGTGGCTGGCCTGACTGGTCACGCCGTTTGCCCCGCTCACTTGTAGCTCCGCTGTGTCAGTGCCACTTCTTCGAACTCCAGCTCCTCGACGTGACGGGTCTGCACGGTGTCGGTGTCGTGCCATTCCCAGGCGGCGACGTGGGCGAAGTTCTCATCGTCGCGCTGCGCCTCGCCCTCTGGCGTCTGGTGCTCGGCCCGGAAGTGGCCGCCGCAGCTCTCCTCGCGCACGAGCGCATCGCGGGCCATCAGCTTGGCCAGCTCGAAGAAGTCGGCCACCCGGCCGGCCTTCTCCAGGCTCGAGTTCAGGTTGGCCCCCGAGCCCGGCACCCGCAGATCGGCCCAGAACTCGGCCTCCAGCGCCGGGATCTCCGACAGGGCCTTCTCGAGGCCGGCGGAGGTGCGCTCCATGCCGATGTAGTCCCACACGATCTTGCCCAGCTCCCGGTGGAACCAGTCCACCGAGCGGGTGCCGCCTATCGACAGGAACCGCTGCGTGGCGTCGGTTACCTCCGACACTGCCTGGGCGAAGACCGGGTCGCTGAGCGGCACCACCGGCTCGCCCAGGCGGGCCGCCAGGTCGTCGCCGATCGTGTACGGCAGCACGAAGTAGCCGTCGGCCAGGCCCTGCATCAGCGCCGAGGCGCCCAGCCGGTTGGCCCCGTGGTCGGAGAAGTTGGCCTCGCCGATGGAGTAGCAGCCGGGCACCGTGGTCATCAGGTGGTAGTCGACCCACAGCCCGCCCATCGTGTAGTGGATGGCCGGGTAGATGCGCATCGGCACTGCATAGGGATTCTCTCCCGTGATGCGCTCGTACATGTCGAAGAGGTTCCCGTACTTCGCCGCCACGGCGGTGTGGCCGTCGCGCTCGATCACCTCGGAGAAGTCGAGGTACACGCCGTTGCGCAGCGGGCCCACGCCCTTGCCCTGGTCCACCACGGTCTTGGCATTGCGGCTGGCCACGTCACGCGGCACCAGGTTCCCGAAGGCCGGGTACTTGCGCTCGAGGTAGTAGTCGCGCTCCGACTCCGGAATCAGGTCCGGCGAGCGCTCATCGTCCATCGCCTCGGGCACCCAGATGCGGCCGTCGTTGCGCAGCGACTCCGACATCAGCGTCAGCTTCGACTGGAACTCGTCGCTGGCCGGGATGCAGGTGGGATGGATCTGCGTGTAGCAGGCGTTGGCGAAGTAGGCGCCGCGCCGGTGCGCCCGCCACGCAGCAGTGACGTTGCACGCCATGGCGTTGGTGGACAGGTAATAGACGTTGCCGTACCCGCCGGTGGCCAGCACCACCGCATGGCCGGTGTGCGCTGCGATCTCGCCCGAGATGAGGTCGCGGGTGATGATGCCGCAGGCCCGCCCGTCCTTGGTGACGAGGTCCAGCATCTCAGTGCGCGTGTAGAGCTCGACACTGCCGGCTGCGACTTGCTTGGCAAGCGCCTGGTAGGCGCCCAGCAGGAGCTGCTGGCCGGTCTGGCCACGGGCGTAGAACGTGCGGCTGACCTGCGCGCCGCCGAACGACCGGTTGTCGAGCAGGCCGCCGTACTCGCGTGCGAACGGCACGCCTTGGGCGGCGCACTGGTCGATGATGTTCAGCGACACCTCGGCCAGGCGGTGCACGTTGGCCTCACGGCTGCGGTAGTCGCCGCCCTTGACCGTGTCATAGAACAGCCGGTGCACCGAGTCGCCGTCGTTGGTGTAGTTCTTCGCGGCGTTGATGCCGCCTTGGGCAGCGATCGAGTGCGCCCGGCGGGGCGAATCGTGGAATGTGAACACCTTCACCCGGTAGCCCAGCTCCGACAGCGATGCCGCTGCGGAGGCGCCCGCCAGGCCGGTGCCCACCACGATGATCTCGAAGCGGCGCTTGTTGTTCGGGTTGACGAGCTTCATGGAGAACTTGTGGTCGGTCCACTTGTCGGCCATCGTCCCGTCGGGCACGCGGGAGTCGAGCACGCCGTTCACTGCACCATTCGGGCCGCTGTGTGATTCAGCCATGTCAGTGCGCCTCCGCAGCTTCGCCCAGACACTCCAGGCCGGTGGTGTCGTTGATCGGGCAGTCCCGGTTGTCCTCGTCGACGAGCCCGGCCTGCACCAGCACTGGGAATGACAGGTTGCCCACCAGCACCACGCCGGCCAGCGCCGTGGCCAGGTTGCGGCGCAGCCCGTTGTAACGCGGGTTGTTCACGCCGAGGCTCTGGAACATGCTCCAGGTGCCGTGGAAGATGTGGACGGCCAGCGCCACGTTGGCCACTACATAGATGATCGCCACCGGGATCGACGACAGCGACTCCACCACGTTGTGATACGGATCGCCCCGTACATAGGCGTCGCCCAGCCACCAGCCCCACGTCAGGTCGGCCAGGTGGAACAGCACGTACAGGCCCACGATGGGACCCGTCCAGCGCATGGTGCGCGAGGCGTAGTTGGCGGCGATGTAGTCGCGCTTGGATGCGTATTTCTTGGCGCCGCCCACGAAGCCGGCCCGCTCCGAGGCCAGCCGGCTGCGTTCCTTCAGCGTGTACGCCGAGTGCAGGTGCACCACGAACATGGCCAGCAGCCCGACCCGCATGATCCACAGCAGCAGCGTGCGGGGCAGCAGCCCGCCGCCGAGGTCGCGCAGCGTCTCGGCGTACTCGTACATCCGCGAGGGACCCTCGTAGAGGTGCAGGTTGCCGATCATGTGAACGATCACGAAGCCCAGCAGCCCGATGCCTGTCCACGCCATGACCCACTTGCGGCCGATCGCTGACTGGTAGATGTTCAGCGGGAACGGCAGCGGGCGCTTGGTCTTGAACACCGGTGCAGACCCGGCGGCCTGCGTGGCAGTCGGCGCCATGTGTTCCTCCCGTGCGTGGCGTGGTGCGGCGATCGGCGCGGTCTGCCTTGGAGGCCGTTCGCGCCAGGGCCGTACGGTACTTGCGCGCCTGCCGCACTGCTCAGGTGTGCACGGGGCGGGTGGGGTCGGCGGCTTGCATGGCTGTGCGCGCTGTGCGGTGTGCCCATGGCGCCATTCCGGATCCACGTCGGTGTTCGCTGGTGACTGGCACTGGTTGCCAGGTGGCGACGCTGGGGTGGTGGCCTGCGTGATCGGCGGCTGCCGCGGCGGCTTGGGCGGCGAGTGCGCGCAGGCCGCGTTCGGCGCCGGTGAACACGCTGGGATCGAGCGTGACCTGCTGGCACAGCAGCCTGCCGTCGGTGTTCGCTGATTCGTAGAAGCTGGGATGGCTCAGCTCGTGCTCGATGACGCGCAGGGCGTCGAGCCCGTCACGGTGCGGCTCGCCGTTCACCGCCAGCCTGCCGCGGCGGACCGACACGGTCCGGATGCCCGTCGGGAGCCTGACTGCGTGGCTGGAGCGTCCGTCGATGGCGACGTCGATGTCGATGCAGTACAGCGCCTGGTTGCCCATTCCGGCCGGCCACCAGAGCGACGGCCGCTCCAGTGCGACCAGCCATTCCAGCTCGTTGCGCCCGCGCGCCAGCACGGGTTCGGAGAGGGTCATGCCGTCGTCGAGCGACGCGACCCTGCGGGTGGCGTCGCTCGACCAGCCTGCGTCGGGGTCACTGGCGGGCAGCACCGTGGTGGTGACCTCGCATCGATGCGTGCCGGCACTGTCGACGGTGGCAGCAATGCGCAGCACGGCCCGGTCAGGGCTGGCCTCGATCACCAGTGCGCGCACCCGCTCGATGCGCGCGGGTCCGGTTCGCTGGATCTGCACTTGCGCGTTCTCGGTCTGGGGCACCCGAACAGCTCCATGAGCGGCTTCCACCGCCGCCAGGTGCTCAGAGCCGAAGCGAAGCAGTGGGTTCACTTCGAAGGCGTGCTCTGCGTGGCGCCCGCGCAGGTCGCCCAGGTACGTGCCGTCGAGCCACAGGTGGCCGAGGTCGCACAGCCCGGTCGCAACCAGCCACCAGCGAGTGTCCCAGTGAGTGTCATGGTGCTCGGCACTGTCCAGCTCAGCCGCCAGGCCCAGCGGAAACTCGAAGTGCCGCCGGTACAGGACGGCGCTCTCATCGGCGAGGCCAGGGTCCAGCCACCACCGGCCGGGAGTCGGGGTGGCCTGCCAGCCCGATTCGTCGAGCCCACGTTCAGCCACCGTGCGCCACTCGCCCTGCCCAGCGGCCCGCACCAGCCAGCCGCCCGCCAGTGCCTGGGCGTCTCCGCCAGCAGCTGAGGCCAACGACCAGACGTATGGATCGACCGGGCCCACATCGCGACCGTACCGACCTGCGCGGTATCGAAGTGGGCGGGTAGGTTGCCCGCCATGACCCAACCCACCACGCTCGGCGAATTGCGCAAGATCGGCTGGGTCTCCCGGCCGGTCAAAGAGGAGATGCGTGCGAATGCCGCCAAGGCCATCGCCGCGTCCGAGCCGCTGTTCGACGGGGTGCTGGGCTACGAGAACACCGTGCTGCCCCAGCTCGAGAACGCCATGCTGGCCGGCCACGACGTGGTGTTCCTGGGAGAGCGGGGCCAGGCCAAGACCCGCATGATCCGCTCGCTGGTAAACCTGCTCGACGAGTGGATGCCCTACATCGAGGGCTCGGAGATCTTCGACGACCCCTACAACCCCGTGTCCCGCCATGCCCTCGATCTGGTTGCCGAGCACGGCGACGACACGCCGATCGCCTGGGCCCATCGCAGCATTCGCTACGGCGAGAAGCTGGCCACGCCCGACACGTCCATTGCCGACCTCATCGGCGAGGTCGACCCGATCAAGGTGGCCGAGGGCAGGTACCTGTCCGACGAGCTGACGCTGCACTACGGCTTGGTGCCGCGCACCAACCGCGGCATCTTCGCCATCAACGAGCTGCCCGACTTGGCCGAGCGGATCCAGGTGGGCCTGCTGAACGTGCTTGAGGAACGTGACGTGCAGATCCGCGGCTACAAGATCCGCCTGCCGCTCGACGTGCTGCTGGTGGCCACGGCCAACCCCGAGGACTACACCAACCGGGGCCGCATCATCACACCGCTGAAGGACCGATTCGGCGCCCAGATCCGCACCCACTACCCGCTCGATGTCGACACCGAGATGGACATCGCGTCGGCGGAGGCCCGCCCGCTGGACCTGACCGAGATGGGCGAAGGCGTGGTGGTGACGCTGCCCGACTTCATGGCCGAGATCGTGGCGACCTTCAGCCATGTGGCCCGTGCCAGCAGCCAGGTCAACCAGCGCTCGGGCGTGTCGGTGCGCATGACCGTCACCAACACCGAGACGCTCGCGGCCAACGCCACCCGCCGGGCGCTGCAACGGGGCGAGCGCCACGTGGTGCCTCGCGTCAGCGACCTGGAATCGCTCATGAGCTCCACCGCCGGCAAGATCGAGATCGAGTCGATGGAGGAGGGGCGCGACGGCAAAATCGTGGAGACCATGCTCAAGGCGGCCGTGCTCGAAGTGTTCAAGAACCGCTTCTCGCCCGACGAGCTGAGCGACGTGGTTGCCAGCTTCGGCGAGGGCAAGGTGGTGCACACCGGCGACGACCTCGGCTCGGAGGCCTACATGGAGCTGCTCGCCGGCAACCAGGCACTGGCAGTTGCCGCTGAGTCGCTGGTAGCCGCGGCGGCCGATCCGCAGTCGGACGAGGGCGCAGCGCCTGCAGTGCTGGCTTCGGCCGTCGAGCTGGTGCTCGAGGGCCTGCACCTGTCGAAGCGGCTCAACAAGGAGCACGTCGGCGCCCGGGCCACCTACCGCTCCCGCGGCTGAGTCCGCCGCCCCGGCTGCGACCGTGAGAGAGTGAGTTCATGCAGAGAAGTTCTGCACTCCCGAGAGGCATGCAGCGCCCGCGCCCGACGGAGCTAGCACAGCAATGAAGATCCGCTGGCGTCGGGCCCGTCGCGAGGGCGCCCGGTTCCGCTACTCCGCGTGGGACGGCACCCAGACCGGCTTCGACTTCGACGCGGAGAGCCTCTTCGCCGAGATGACCGACGACCTGCTGTATCACGGCGATCTCAACGCCGCCCTGCGCCGGCTCATGCAGCAGGGCTTCACCGACTCCGAGGGCAACCGGCTCGAAGGCCTGCGCGAGATGATCGAGCGGCTGCGCGACCGGCGCAAGGACATGCTCGAGCAGTTCGACCTCGGCGGCGTGTACGACGACATCGCCCGTGAGCTCGACGAGATCACCGACACCGAGCGCGAGGCGCTGGAGGAGTTCGCGCAGGACGCGTCCGACAGCGGCGACGAGCGTCGCGAAGAGATCGCCCAGTCCAGCGCGGCGGAGCGCAACCTGCAGCTTGACATGCTGCCCCCCGACCTGGCCGGGAAGATGCGCGGCCTGCAGAGCTACGACTTCGAGTCGCCCGAGGCCCGCGAGCAGTTCAACGAGCTCGTCGAGCGGCTGCGCCAGGAAGTCGCCCAGAGCTACTTCGACCAGATGACCGGCGCCATGGGCAACATGAGCCCCGAAGACCTGGCCCGCACCAAGGACATGATGGCCGAGCTCAACCAGATGCTCGAGCAGCGTGCCCGCGGCGAGGAACCCGACTTCGAGGGCTTCATGGATCGCTACGGCGATTTCTTCCCCGAGAACCCCCAGACGCTCGACGAGCTGCTCGAGATCATGGCCAAGCGCATGGCGGCCATGGCCTCGATGCTGAACTCGATGACGCCCGCCCAGCGCCAGCAGCTCGCCGACCTGGCATCGCAGCTCATGGACGACATGGACCTGCAGTGGCAGGCCCAGCAGCTCGCCCAGAATCTCCAGCAGGCGTTCCCCGACATGGGCTGGGACCGCAACTACCAATTCGGCGGCGACGATCCGCTGTCGATGTCGCAGGCGGCCGACGTGCTCGCCCAGCTCGGCGACCTCGATGCGCTGGCCGAGATGCTGCAGGGCGCCGTCAGCCCCTCGGCGCTGGCAGAGGTGGATCCCGAGCGGGTGCGCGAGCTGCTCGGCGACCAGTCGGCCGAGGCGCTTGAACGGCTCAGCGAGATGGCGCGCATGCTCGAGGAATCAGGCCTCGCGCAGCACAACGAAGGCCGCTTGGAGCTGACGCCGCGAGCGCTGCGGCGCATCGGGCAGAACGCGCTCGGCGACCTGTTCAACCGCCTGATGGACGACAAGGTCGGCAGCCACCAGGTGCGCAAGTCGGGCGTCGGCCACGAGTTCGCGTACGAGACCAAGCCGTACGAGTTCGGCGACACGTTCAACCTGAACATCGAGCGCACCGTGCGCAACGCCGTGGCCCGCCAGGGCACCGGCACGCCGGTGAGCCTGACGCCGGACGACTTCGAGATCGAGCGATCAGAGCTGCTGTCGCGGGCTTCCACGGTGCTGATGCTGGACCTGTCGCTGTCGATGCCGATGCGCGACAACTTCCTGCCCGCCAAGAAGGTCACGATGGCGCTGCACTCGCTGATCTCCACGCAGTTCCCACGCGACTACCTGGGCATCGTGGGCTTCGCCGAGTCAGCCTCCGAGCTGACGGCGGCGCAGCTGCCGGAGGTGTCGTGGGACTTCGCCTACGGCACCAATATGCAGCACGGCTTCATGATCGCCCGGCGCCTGCTGGCCCGCCAGACCGGCTCGAAACAGATCATCATGATCACCGACGGCGAGCCCACCGCTCACCTGGCTCGTGACGGGCGGCCGTTCTTCGCCTACCCACCGGTGCGCGAGACCATCGAGGCCACGCTGCTCGAGGTGGCCCGGGCCACCCGCGAGGACATCCGGATCAACGTGTTCATGCTCGACCCGAACAGCTACCTGCGGGCGTTCGTGGAGAAGATGACCGAGATGAACGGCGGCCGGGCCTTCTTCACCAGCCCCCACAACCTGGGCGACTACGTGCTGGTCGACTTCCTCGAGCACCGCCGCAAGCTCATCACCAGCGGCCGTATGTAGCTGCTCGCGCCGGGGGCTCAGTCGGGAGGGTGCAGGCCGTCGAGGACCATGTCGGCGAACTGGCGGGCGAGATCTTCGAGCCGCAGTTCGCCGCCGGGGCGATACCAGCTGGCCAGCGAATTCAGTCCGGAGATCATGATCCGGGCGAGCACCTTGGCGTTGGTGTCGGCCCGCAGCGAACCGTCGGCCTGGCCTTCTGCGAGCAGGCCCACCCAGAGGTTGGTGAACTCGCGCAACGGCACTGCCAGGCTCTCGCGGGTCTGCGGGGGCGATTCGTTGAAGCAGCGGATGTTGGCCACCGTGAAGTTGCTCTCGGCGACGATGCAGTTGACGTAGGCCACGATGGCCTCGGCCAGGCGGTCGGAACCCCGTGCCTCGGGTCCCAGCGCCTCCAGCGCTGCATCGATCGCAGAGCGGGCGTGGTCGATGCCGACGCTCAGCACCTCTTCGACGATCGCGTCCTTGGAGTCGAAGTGGTAGTAGAGGCTGCCGGCCTGCATCTCCGCAGCACCGGCGATGTCGGTCAGCGTGGTGGCGGCGTAGCCGCGGCACGAGAGCAGGCGCGCGGC